>CAIQEU010000042.1 GCA_903870905.1 uncultured Actinomycetes bacterium
CACGCCGTGCTGGAGGCCGAGGCTGATCGAGATGGAGAAGGCGTCCATGATGCCGGCGAGGGTGGAACCTTGCTTGGACACCTTGATGAACACTTCACCGGGTCGACCATCGTCGTACTCACCAACGGTGACGTAGCCCTCACAGTCCGCCACCCGGAAGGCGAAGGTGGAGGAACGACGGCGACGAGGCAGACGCTCACGCACTGCACCGACGACCACTGTGTTGGCCCGGGCACGCTCGTTGGCGAGTGCAGCCTCGAGCTCAGCGATCTTGCCGTCCAAGTCGTGCGCGTGGGCAGCAGGAGCGCTCTCGTTCTCCTCGCCGTCCTTCTTCGTCGTCGAGAGGGGCTGACCCACCTTGCAGTTGTCGCGGTAGATGGCGACGGCCTTCACGCCGAGGCGCCAGGCGTCGATGTGGAGCTGCTCCACCTCTTCAATCGTGGCCTCTTGTGGGAGGTTCACGGTCTTGGAGATCGCACCGGACAGGAAGGGCTGCGCTGCACCCATCATGCGGACGTGGCCCGAGTAGTGGATGGTGTTGTCGCCCATCGAGCAGGCGAAGACCGGGAGGTGGTCCGCAGCGAGGCCAGGGGCACCGACGATGGTCTTGTTCAGGTCAATGTAGGCGACGATGGAGTCGATGGCCTCTTGGCTGTAGCCGAGCTTGGCGAGGGCACGCGGGATCGTCTGGTTGACGATCGACATGGTGCCACCACCGACGAGCTTCTTGGTCTTGACGAGACCGAGGTCGGGCTCGATGCCGGTGGTGTCGCAGTCCATGAGGAGACCAATGGTCCCGGTCGGGGCGAGCACCGAGGCCTGCGAGTTGCGCACGCCGTACTGCTCGGCGAGGTCAACGGCACGGTCCCAGGACTCCTGGGCTGCAGACAACAAGTCCTCGGGGACGAGGTCCTCGTTGATGGTGGACGCCGCAGCCTGGTGCTTGCGCAGCACCCGGAGCATGCCGGCCTCGTCAGCGGCGTAGCCAGCGAAGGGCCCCATGCGAGCAGCCGTCTTGGCCGAGGTGGCGTACGCGTGACCGGTCATGAGGGCGGTGATGGCACCGGCCCAGGCACGACCAGCGTCGGAGTCGTAGGGAAGACCTTCAGCCATGAGGAGGGCGCCGAGGTTGGCGTAGCCAATACCGAGCTCGCGGTAGTTGATGGTGTTCTCGCCAATGGCCTTGGTCGGGTAGTCGGCGTTGCCGACCAGGATCTCTTGGCCGGTGAAGACGACCTCAACGGCAGCCTTGAAGCTCTCGACGTCGAAGGAGTCGTCGTCGTTCAAGAAGGTCATGAGGTTGAGGCTGGCGAGGTTGCAGGCCGAGTTGTCCAAGTGCATGTACTCAGAGCACGGGTTTGAGCCGTTGATCTTCCCGGCGTTTGGCGTGGTGTGCCAGTCGTTGATCGTCGTGTCGTACTGCAGACCGGGGTCGGCGCACTCCCAAGCGGCGAGGGAGATCTCTCGGAAGAGTTCCTTGGCCGAGATGGTCTCGACGACCTCGCCGTTGCGGGCACGGAGCGGCCACTCGGCGTCGTCTAGGACTGCCTGCATGAACTCGTCGGTCACGCGCACCGAGTTGTTGGCGTTCTGGTACTGAATCGAGAAGCTGTCGGCGCCGTCCAAGTCCATGTCGAAGCCGGCGTCGCGCAGCACGCGGGCCTTGCGCTCCTCGATGGCCTTGCACCAGATGAAGTCACGGATGTCGGGGTGGTCGACGTCGAGCATGACCATCTTGGCGGCACGACGGGTCTTACCACCGGACTTGATGGTTCCAGCTGAGGCGTCAGCACCACGCATGAACGACACCGGACCTGATGCGGTGCCGCCACCCTTCAAGAGCTCCTTGGAGGAGCGGATCTTCGAGAGGTTCACGCCAGCTCCGGAGCCACCCTTGAAGATGGTGCCTTCTTCGGTGTACCAGTTGAGGATGGAGTCCATCGAGTCCTCGACGGCCAAGATGAAGCAGGCAGAGGCCTGCTGCGGCACGCCCTTGACGCCGATGTTGAACCACACGGGCGAGTTGAACGCGGCCTTCTGGTGGATGATGAGGTACTTGAGCTCATCACGGAAGATCTCCGCCTCTTCGGTCGAGACGAAGTAGCCGTCCTTCAAGCCCCATGCGGTGATGGTGTCGACCACGCGGTTGGCGACCTGCTTGAGCGAGGTCTCACGCTCAGGGGTGCCGAGGGTGCCGCGGAAGTACTTCTGGGCGAGGATGTTGGTGGCGTTCACGCTCCAGGTGGAAGGAACCTCGACACCGAGCTGCTCGAAGGCGACAGAACCGTCCCGGTAGTTCGTGATGCGAGAGTCGCGCAGCTCCCACGTGACGGTGTCAAACGGGTGCACACCCTCCACCGTGAAGTGCCTGCGAATCCCAATTCCTTGTCGCTGTGGTGCGATTGCCATGATCTCTCCTCTACCTGCCCTATGAACTGCAGCGCCACGTTCATGGTCCAACACCACGAACGCAGAACAACACCTGCATCTTGCCTCAACCACAAGATGTTGTGGTTGATTCCTTCCCCCACCACAAGATGGAGTTGCATTACAGCATTGTAGTTACGACGCTGTCAACAGGGATCGGGCAGTTTTGTGAACGGCAGATGACGAAATCTCCGAACCCCAAGTCCGTGCGCAATTCTCAGTAGCGTGAGGCCCCATGGAACTCCTCTGCGCCATTGATGCCGGCACCACGGGTGTGCGAACCCTCGCCATGACCACCGCAGGCGCCGTGCTCGACGTGGCCTATCGCCCCCTCACCCAGTTCTTCCCAGAACCGGGCTGGGTGGAGCACGATGCCAACGAAATTCTGGCTGCGGTTGAGTCCACCCTCGTCGAAGTCATCCAGCGCCAACGGGCTGCCGGCAACCGCGTCGCCGCCATTGGGATCACCAATCAACGAGAGACGACCGTTGCCTTCGATCGAGCGACGGGGGCACCACTCGCTCGAGCGATCGTCTGGCAGGACCGCCGCACTGCTGCCACCTGTGACGAACTGCGCTCGAGGGGGGTTGAGCACGCGGTTCGCACGACGACGGGCCTCGTCCTCGACCCCTACTTCTCGGCGACCAAGATGGCCTGGCTCCTCGATCACGGGGTGGGCGACGGCGCAGGGAATCTGGCCCTCGCCACCATCGACACCTGGGTGCTGTGGAACCTGACCGGCGGGCCGAACGGCGGCACCTTCGCCACCGATGTCTCCAATGCGTCACGCACCATGGTGCTCAACCTCGCAACCGGCACCTGGGACGAGGGTCTGCTCGAGACCTTCGGCATTCCCGCCACCGCACTCGCCGAGGTCCGCCCAACCGTCTCGACCTTTGGCACGCTCCGCAGCGGCCTCGGCGAACAGCTGGCAGGACTCCCGATCACCGCCATGGTCGGTGACCAACAAGGCGCCCTCTTCGGTCAGTCCTGCACCGAGGTCGGCATGGCAAAGGCCACCTACGGCACCGGGTGCTTCGTGCTCCAGAACATCGGCACGACTATCCCCGCACCTCCAGAAGGCCTCACCACCTCGATTGCCTGGCAACTCGGCAGTGACCAGCCCCTCACCTACGCCTTAGAGGGCTCCGCGTTCGTCGCTGGGGCAACCGTGCAGTGGCTGCGAGATGAACTCGGCATCATCGAACGCTCCGAGGACTTGGAACCCTTGGCGCTGACCGCCGCGTCGAGCGACGGGGTGATGATCGTGCCAGCCTTCACCGGACTCGGCAGTCCATGGTTCGACCCTGAGGCCCGGGGCACCATCTTCGGCCTGTCGCTCGGCAGTGGTCGGGCCCAGATCGCTCGGGCCACGATCGAGGCCCTCGCCTACCAAGTCACCGCCATGACCGACGCCATGGTGGCTGCCAGCGGAGCGCCGCTCGGCACCCTGCGGGTCGACGGCGGGGCTTCAGCGATGGATCTCCTCTGCCAACTCCAAGCGGAGCAACTCGGTACCTCGGTGGAACGTCCAGCCTCAGTGGAGACGACTGCACTCGGTGCCGCAATGCTCGCCGGGCTCGGCGCAGGGGTCATCGACGACGTGGCGTCCATTGCTGCGTCGTGGCAGTGCGAGCGACGGTTCAGCCCTGAACTTCCCAACGAGTTCTCTCGCCTCGGCTACGACGCTTGGCTGGCAGCAGTGGCGAAGTCTCATGACCTCGCCACCTGAGGAGGGCTCAGCGCAGGCGGTCGAGCGCGCCTCGGAGGTTGCGGATGCCTTGGGAGATTCGCTGCTCGTTCTCGATGAGGGCGAAACGCACGTAGCCCTCACCACCAGGACCGAACCCCACACCCGGAGACGTCGCCACCGAGGCTTCGGTGACGAGGTACTTCGAGAACTCGAGGCTGCCCATCTCGCGGTAGGGCTCAGGGATGGGGGCCCACAGGAACATCGTTCCCTGCGGCGGGGTGATCTCCCAACCAATGCGGTTGAGGCCCTCACAGAGGACATCTCTGCGGGACTGGTAGATGTGGTTGAGCTCGACGGGGTAGTCCGGCGCTTCGTTCATCGCCACGATGGCGGCGATCTGGATGGGCTGGAAGGTGCCGTAGTCGAGGTAGCTCTTCAACTTGGTGAGCGCAGCGACGACTTCTTTGTTCCCGACCATGAAGGCCACGCGCCACCCGGCCATGGAGAAGGACTTGGTCAGCGAGTACAGCTCGACAGCCACGTCCTTGGCCCCTTCGGCCTGGAGGATGGACGGTGGCTCGTAGCCGTCGAACCCGAGGTCGGCGTAGGCGAAGTCGTGGACCAAGATCACCTCGTGCTCTCGGGCGAAGTCCACGATGCGCTGCATGAACTCGAGGTCCACGCAGGCGGTCGTCGGGTTGTGCGGGAACGACAGCACGATCACCCGAGGCTTGGTCACCGCGGTCTCCCAGGCCTCCATCAAGTTGTCGAAGAAGGCGTCGCCAGGACTCTGGGTGGGTGGGACCTCGTCGGTGGTGTTCGGACCGTAGAGGCGGACGTGGCGCACGTCGCCGCCAGCGAACAGCGGCGAGTAGATGTGCACCGGATACGACGGCGAGGGCACGAGGATCGAGTCGCCGGGCTGGAGCAGCACCCACATGAGGTGGCTGAAGCCCTCCTTGGCGCCAATGGTGGTGACGACCTCAGTGTCGGGATCGAGCGAGACGCCCCACTTGCGCTCGTAGAGCTTGGCGATGGCCCCACGGAGGTTGGGGATGCCCTTGGAGGCCGAGTACCGGTGGTTCTTCGCCTGGTGGGCCGCTTCGGCCAACTTGTCGACCGCCAACTCCGGCGAGGGGAGGTCGGGATTGCCGAATCCGAGGTCGATGACGTCGGCACCCTCGTGGCGTGCCGCGTCCTTCAAGCCGTTGATGACGGCGAAGACGTAGGGAGGAAGACCGTTAATCCGTCGAAATTCCATAGCGCAACTTACCGCGTCGGCCTGAGGCCAACCTTCGCTGCTGCCTCGGCGACCATCGCCGCCGTTGTTCCATAGGTCGCCACGCACCACGTTGCCCCGGCAGTGGCGAGGTCGTCGAGGTGTCGAGCCATAGCGTCGAGGTCCCCGGGGAGGTCTCCCGCCCAGGTCACCGGACCATCAGCAGCCAGTGCGGCAACCGATTCTGGCGTGACCGCCCAGCAGTTGACCGCGGCCGAAATGGACCGCGTGAGCTCCACGGTCTTCGGCCCTGTTCCCCCGACCCACACCTCGAGGCCGGCACCAGCGAGCCTGCCGGCGAGTTCGCGAAGCGCTTCCCTGCGGAGGGGCGCTGCGTCGAGACCGATCCCGTAGGCAGCGTTCTCCGCTGCAGAGAGTCCGTCCCCAATCCCGAGGGCGGCGATCACCCGTCCGGGCCCGAGCGCGTGGAGGGCCATGAACTCCGCTTCGAGCACGGCGTTGTCGACGAGGCCGACGCGAGCGACCAGAGGGCCCACCGAGAGCGTCGACGTGGTGGTGAGGGTCTCAGCGAGAATCGGGAATGGCCGGAAGGCTGGACGCTCGGGGTGGCCGATCGGCCAGAGGTGGTCGTAGGCGAAGACTCCGTCAAGGCCGACCGCTTCAGCCTCGGCCGCAGCCGCTCTCGCATCAGCGATGTCGGTTCGAAAGAGCGGGAGCAGAATCCCGAGCTTCACCGCTGCCGCTCACCGAGGATCGCTGCACCAATTGCCCCGGCATCGGATCCAAACACGGTGGCTTCGATGCGGGGAGGACGCCGGCGCGCTCCCCCTTCGATCTCGGTCGCCAAGTAGGCCCTCGTCGGTTCGAGGACCACGGCCTTGCCGTCGATCACCCCACCACCGAGGAGCACCAACTCGGGATCGAAGATGGCACAGAGGTTGGCGATCCCCCGAGCGAGCCACCAACAGAACTGGTCGACCACCGCGAGGGCTGCTGCGTCACCATTCGTCGCGCTCGAAATCAGGAGTTCCGGCGCCGAGGCGAATTGAGGATCGAGGGTACCGGCGGCGATTGCTTGGGCGGCGAGGTGACGGAGTCCCGCACCAGAGGCGTAGCGCTCGAAACATCCTCTGGACCCGCAGGGACAGGGCGGGCCGTCGGGGTTCACCATCATGTGACCGAATTCACCGGCGAATCCGTTTGCGCCCCGCAGCACCGCGCCGTTCACGATGGCCGCTCCACCAATCCCGGTGCCCAAGGTGATGAGGAGTGCGTGGTCAACCCCTCGGGCTGCCCCGAGGTGCACTTCGGCGAGCGCTGCGCAGTTGGCATCGTTGTCGATGGCGACGGGGGCACGCTCAAAGGGCCGGGCGATCAACGCGGCGAGGTCAGCGCCGATGGCTCCTTGGAGGTTCGGGGCGAACACGAGGGTCCCCGTTCGGTCCACGATGCCTGGCACCCCAACACCGATAGAGCACGTACGCGGATCGACACCGACGCTCTCAGCCAGTTCGCCAATTACCGCTGCGGCAACTTCAGCGACCGACGTGCCGACGGGTCGTCCCTGCGCAGCGTCGCTCACCTGGGGCGTGGGTTGGCGGACCCGGCCAAGAACCGCGCCACTTGCGCTGAGCGCAAGCCCCAAGACCTTCGTGCCACCAATATCGACGCCGAGCGACGCCGTCCGCTCCGAACTCACGACGTCGACTCGACCCGAGCCTTCAACTCTTGCAGGGCCGTTTGGCGAATCCGGTGCTCGGCTCGACTCTTCACGAACCCAGGAATCGGGACCTTCAAGGCCACCGAGAGGTCGTAGGTCGCCGTCGTTGCGCCACCAGGGGCGAGCTCGAAGGTGTAGGTGCCCTCGAGGCTGGCCACGAGGTCACTCTCGGTGAGCTCCCAGGCCAAGCGTGCTGGCCCGCCGGTGAAGTCGTAGCGGAGGGTGTAGGTCGTCGAGCGTCCGAACGCCGCTGCTCGGAACTCGGCGAGCACGGGTCGCCCTTCGGCGTCGCGTTCTTGAGCGATGACGGCCTTCACGTCGGAAATCCACGTTGGGTAGGCCTCAATATCGGCAGCAACCTCGTAGCACCGCTGCGGCGATGCTGCGATGACGATCTGCTCGGTGGCGTGGTCTGACACCGCTTCCTTCCTCGATCGGACTAGGCGTCCGATGCATCCTCGTACGACAGGCTACGCCCCAATGTAGAACCGAGGATGTCGTAGTCGAAGGATTTCACCGCTCGCGCTCGTGCCGCAGCGCCGAGCTGGGCGGCGTAGGCGGGATCGCCGAGGATACGTTCGAGCGACGCCACGACCGACGCGACATCTCGTGGATCCTCGACGATGAGGCCCGTTCCTCCGTGAACCACGGCATCGGCGGAACCTCCACTACGACCAGCCACCGCAGGAATCCCCGCAGCCGCCGCTTCGACGAAGACGATGCCGAACCCCTCTTGCTCAAGGCCGAACCACCGATTTCGACACATCATGGCGAAGCAGTCGGCCGCCCCGAGGATGCGCGGGAGGTCATCGTCGGCGATGAAGTCGAGGAACCGCACATCCGCTGGCCCGGCGTCACCTAAGCGCTCGAGGCGCTTTCGGTCTCGCCCACGACCACCAATGGCGAGGACGAGGCCAGGGTAGGCAGCAGCCATGGCGTGCGCCGCGGCGATGAGGACGTCCATTCCCTTCCTCGGCACGAGACGGCTGTAGCTGAAGAGGAACGGCGCATCGTCGCTGATGCTGAGATCGGCGCGTACCGCAGCACGCTCGTGGGCATCGAGCGGGGCGAACCGTGCGGTGTCGACGCCCGGGGGAACCTGCACCGCCCGACGGAGTGGACCGCGGTGGCAGCGAACCGCTTCTGCCTCGGGGTAGGTGCCAGCGCAGATGGCAACCGACGATCCCGTGAGCACTCGACGCAGCGTGGCAGCAACGAACGGAATTCGGGCCGGAATCGTGACTTCGGCCCCATGGAGGACGACACCGTAGGGAACGGAGAGCTGTGGACCGAGGAGCCCGAGTGGCCAGGCTGGGTCGAGGAGGACGAACTCGGCCCCGGTGGCGGCAATGGCGTCTTCTATCCGGCGCCGATTGGCTCGCGTCGGCAGGAACAGCGTGCCCTTGGGCGAGCGCAGCACCTGACGACCGGACGATGCCCACGCAGCGTCGAACGTCGGCGCTCGCTCGTCGGAGGACGCGGTGAGCACCGCGAAGGTCGAGGGATCGAGGCGGCGCCACAGCTCGTCCAAGTACGACTGGATCCCACCGACCTTCGGTGGAAAGTCGTTGGTGACGAGCAGGTGGCGCGTCATCGCGCCCTCAGCCCGCTGCTAGGCGGTGCGATCGGCGAAGCGAATGCCGGGGACGAGACCCACTTGTTGGAGCAGGCGGAGTCCTCGTGCTTCGGTGACGTCGATGACAACGGCGTCATCGGGTTCACGGTTGCACAGGAAGGTGACGACGCAATCACTGCACGTTGCGCTGTCTTTGTGGCAGCAGTCAGCACAGCTAATGGAGAGGCTGGTGCTGTCCTCGTGGTGTTCGGTGGTGTCCATGGCGAAATCCTGCATCGAGGCTGTGACACGCAGGTCGTAGCCACTGCCGACGTCATGGCTGCTCAGCCCCTGGTTCCAAGCGATGGACCGGAGCACTGCGTCCAGCGAGCACGGCGTCGAGCTGCTCGCGAAGATGCGTCGCCCCGAAGGGCACACCCTCGCCGAGGACGACGCCATCGAGGGTCGCCACCACGAAGAATGGCCCACTGGTCACCGAGAACCTCGTGAACGCGGCCTCACCGAGGAGGACCGGACCGGCGAGCCGATCGGCCAATGCGTCGACCTCAGGTGTCGCCCCTCTGAGGCACCAGAGAATGGTCCACGGACCCTCGAGCAGTGCATCCTCACCGGTTGCAGCGCGTAGGAGCTCCTCGCAACCATCGCAGTCGGGTTTGATGAACACGAAGAGGAGCAGGGAAGTCGAGGGTGGCTCGCTCAACCCGCCCACGAGGTCCGAGAGTGGAACTGGGGGTCGCTCGCGACCACCTGACCCATCCACGAGGGCCGAGAGGTCGAGGACCGGCGGTTGTCGCCGGCGCCACTTCACTGGCCCGCTTCCTCCGGAACAGCATCGGTGCCGGTGGTGTCATCTCGGAGTTCTTCGACCGCACGGCCGTGGCCGCACCACCGACACGAAACCTCTTCGACCGTCATTTTGAGGACCGTCGGGTCCTCAATCGTCAGATCTCCGCCAACGGAGTAGTGGTAGAAGGCCTTCTCCGTCGTGGTGGTGGTCACGTCGAATCGGGTGAGGTTGCCACAGGCCGTGCATCGGTATCGAGGAGTCGTCACCCCCTCAACCTACCGGTTTCCCCCTCCATCGAGGTTCCAGCGCTTCAAGACTTCATGGCGTGACGCCTCGTACTGAGCAGCGGAGATCTCGTCGTTTCGGAATTCCTCCAGGAGTTCAGCGAGGCGCTCCTCGACGATTGCCGGCAGGTCTTCCGGCAGGAGGTCAACCTCGTCGTCAGCGTCGTCGAAGGGGCGAACGTGGCGACTCCCCCTCCGACTGCGACGACGAATCGGTCGATCGTTCTTCCGCTCGAGGCCTGCATCCTCGCCTCCCTCCCATTCGCCCTCCCCTGACGCGAGTTCGGACGTGGACGGCGTGTTTCGTTGCAGGCGGAGCTCAGCGGAGACCACCTGCTGGAACGCTCGAGGCCGACGGACGTCGTCGAGGGTCACCGGTGCCGCATTATCGACCTCCAAGGTGATGACGCCACGGCCGAGGAGTCGGTCGAGGAGGCTCTGGCTGCAGTGCACGTCCACGATGCGGTCGAGGTTGATCTGGACGAAGGACCGTTGCAACACACCGGAACGGAACAGCAGTCGGTGCGACGTGAGGACCGTGACCGTCTGCCACCAGCGCCCAAGCGCAACGCCGGCACGGAGCGCCGGGAGGGCGACGAGGCAGATGATGGCGATGGTGAGCCAGGTTGGAAGCGGACCAAGCGCCACGACGAGGGCGATCGCTCCCGAAACGGCGAGGATTCCTCCGAGGATCGGTCGGGCGACGACGGACCAGTGGGGCCGAACTTCGACCACGACCTCTTCGTCATCAGCGAGGTGGCGTCGAGCAATGGGCACGGTTTCAGGCTAGTGGTGGGTCCCCCGACGAATCAGATTCGTGGCCTACGGTGCCCAAATGCACATTCGACTTTTGCGGGTGACCGTGGGAGCGCTGCTGATGGCCGCTCCACTCGTGGTGGCGCCGACGACATTCCCCATCGCTCCAGCGGGAGCAGCCGTCGGCGATGGCCCAGCGACGTGCTCGACGGGGACTCCACCATCGCCCTACAAGGGGTACTGCGGCACCTACAACGGAAGGAACGGGTGGTACGGCACCTACGGCCTCGGATTCCCGGGAACGCTCGGCTGGGTGCTGTGCGTGAACGACCCCAGTCACCCCGGCTCCTATCCGCACCCGAACTACAGCTACGTGGCTGGGTCAGCACCTTCGGGGATGAACGCCACGCGGGCACCGGCGGTTGGCTTCGCGTTCTCCGAGGCTCAAGCCCGGGGCTGGGTCACGAACGGGGTCACCGGACAGTTCACCGCCAATCAGTTGGGGGCGGCGATGCGCATCTTGACCCTGAACCGCTTCTGGAATCAGCCGCTGCCCACCATGGACGCTGGCCTCACCCGTGCCTACACCGCCCTCGACGCACTCGTGACCGCCGCCATTGGCGCCACGGCTACGCCACAGCTCACCCTCTCGATCGCCGGGGATCCGACCATCACCACCTCGGCAACCGTCAACGGCCTCCTCTCCTTCCCTGGTTCAGGCACGGCACTGTCGGGCACGTCGGTGACGTTGTCAGTTTCTGGGGGAACCTTCTCCACAACAGGTGGGCCGAGCGCCACGACGGTCACGACCTCGTCGACGGGGCGCTTCAGCGCCGTCGTCGTCAACGCCGGAGGCCCTGCGCACCCCATCACCATCAGCGCCACCGCAACCGTTGGCCAACGAGGCCTCACCTACCTCGTGCCCACGCTGTACGTCCCCGACGCGCAAGTGGTGGCAGCGGCGAATGGACCGACCCGAATCGCACGTTCACTCACGGTGGATGCTGGTCCGCAAACTGGGGCCATCGCGATCTCGAAACACGTCGACGATCCCGCGTGGGTCGGGCCGGGAGGAGCGGAGTTCACGATCCTCGATAGCGGCGGCAACGTGGTCGGCGCCCTCACCACCGCAGCAGACGGAACCGCTGGACCCACCGATCAGCTCCCGGTCGGGACCTACACCGTGACCGAGACCACCCCACCCTGGGGCTACGAACCCGCCCCTGACCAGACCGTCACCGTGACGAGTGGTGCGGTGTCGACCGTCACCTACGACGGAGCGACGATCGAACAGGTGATCCGTGCCGACCTCGGCCTCCGAAAAGTCGACGCCGACACCGGACGAGGCGTTGCCGGTGCCACCTTCTCCATTGCCTACGACGCCAGCAACACCGGCGTCTTCGACACGCTCATCGGCACCTGCGTGACCCTCAGCAACGGTGACTGCGGGTTGAACGATCTGGCGACGCTGCTCCCAGGCGACTACGAGATCACCGAGGTGTCTGCCCCGCCTGGATACCACCTCCCCTCGCCCAACCAGGAGATCGTCCGCCTCATCCCCGGCGAGGTGCGCACCATCACCTTCCGTGACGCTCCGATCACCACCACCATCACCGTGCACAAGGCCAACAGCACCCAGCCCGGCACCGGTGTGCCCGGTGCGGTCTACGACCTCTACGCCGTCGACCCGGGACCCGCTGGTGGCGTGCCCGAGCACCCGCCCACAGACGCAGCAGTACTCGCGCAGTTGTCGTGGTACGACCGGGGCACCACCGATGACGCCGGTCACCTGCACTTCACCGTGCCCGTGGGTTCGGCGTGGTGCGTCCTCGAGCACTCGAGTCCTCCGGGTTTCACCCTCGACCCCGCGCTTCGCTGCACGAGCGGCGTTGTCGAGCACGCGCCTCGGACGATCGCCGTGGCAGAAGTTCCCCACGAGGTCACCCTGGCGGTGCACAAGTACAACGCTGTCCAACCCGGAACCGGGATCCCCCACGCCGTCTACGACCTCTTCGTCACCACCCCCTTCCCCACCGGCTTCGCCCCTCCGACACCACCGAGTGGTGTGGCCATTCCCTCAGGCATGGCCTTCTTCGCGAGCGGTATCACCGGTAATTCCGGTGATCTCCACTTCACCCTCCCATCGGGCTACCACTGGTGCGTCCGAGAACGGACGGCACCGGCGGACTACGTCCTCGATCCTGCGCTCCACTGCACCGCTGGCGTCCTCACTTCCTCGAGTGCGCAGCACCCAACGGTCGTTGCCGTGCCCGAGCGACACGCCCCGGAGCTCCCCTACACCGGCGCCAACACCGACGGCACGGTCGCACTCGGTGCCGCAATGACTCTGCTCGGCGTAGCACTGCTCGCTCTCCGTCGCCGCCGTGGCACGACGGGCGTGCCTATGCTTCGCCAGAGCCCGACCGAGGAGTGACCATGACCATTGCCGTGACGACCCCAGCAGCGGTGAAGGCCGCACTCGCCGCCGGCGAGACCGTGTTCCTCCTCGACGTGCGCGAGCCCGACGAAGTCGCCGCCTGGTCCTACCCGGACGCCACCTGCATCCCACTCGGGGAGCTCACGGAGCGATTCGGTGAACTCCCGAAGGACGTCGACATCATCTGCTGCTGCAGGTCCGGTGGGCGGTCGATGAAGGCTGCCGCCTTCCTCGACGAGCAGGGCTACTCGGTGGCCAACTTGGACGGCGGGCAACTCGCCTGGGCCGACGAGGACGCCTGAGCCATGGGCTTCATCGAGCTGTCGACGCCAAGGCCCCACGTCCGACTGTTGACGCTCAACCGGCCTGAGCGGATGAACGCCATGGCCTTCGACGTCATGATTCCCCTCCGTGAGGCCTTGGAGGCGCTCTCTCGAGACAACGATTGTCGGGTCATCGTGTTGACCGGGGCTGGTCACGGCTTCTGCTCGGGAGCGGACTTGGAAGACCCCGGGGTCATCCCTGACATCGACGGACTGGGGCTCCCGACCATTGCCCTGCGGTCCATGGGCCTCTTAGAAGACGTGATCCGCACCCTGCGTCACGTCCACCAACCCATCATCGCCGCCATCAACGGCGCCGCCATTGGCGGGGGGTTCTGCTTGGCCATGGCCACCGACCTACGTATCGCTGCATCGTCGGCCTACTTTCGAGCAGCGGGAATCAACAACGGCCTCACTGCCTCCGAGCTCGGCCTCAGCTACCTGCTCCCCCGGTCCATTGGTCAAACCCGAGCGACCGAGATCATGTTGACTGGGCGCGACGTGAGCGCAGAGGAAGCCGAGCGTCTCGGCATGGTCACGAGCGTCGTCGCCGACGACGAGCTCTTGACCGCCGCCTACGCCCTCGCCGAGAAGATCATCGGCTTCAGCCAGGCCGGCATCGAGATGACCAAGCGGTCACTGTGGCAATCCCTCGATGCCTCGAGCCTCGAGAACCACATGGAGCACGAGGGCCTCGGCCAGCTCTTCATTCGTCTCACGACGAAGAACTTCGAAGAGGCCATTCGCGCTCGTCGAGACAAGCGAGCGCCGAACTTCACCGACTAGAAGCTCAGGCGTTTCGGAGTTGGTGGGCCGCCATGTCGAGGTAAGCAGCGAGCTCACCGCGAATCTCTGGCGCTGGGTCCACCATGTCGAGAGCCTCCAACATGGCCGAGAGCCACAGGTCTCGAGCCTCCACGTCGATGACGTAGGGGCTGTGGCGCATCTTGAGCCGTGGGTGTCCACGGACCTCGTTGTAGGTGGCGGGTCCCCCGAAGTACTGAGCCAAGAACAGCGCCAAGTGATCCTTGGATTCGGCTAAGTCCTCTGGGTACATCGCTCGGAGCACGGGGCGAGCCTGGACGCCCACGTAGAAGGCCTCGACGAGATCAGTGAAGAACGCCATGCCACCCACGCGCTCGTAGAGCGGTTCCGGCGGCGTCTTGTGCCCGAGGCGAATTCCCACGAGACCACGCTACCCACTCCCCTCCATCGATCTTCCGTGCGTCCTAGATTGACGATTGGACCGAGGGGGGACCATGGACGAGTTGTGGACGAAGCGGGCGGTTGACCTCGCAGCGATGATCGCGGCCAAGGAGGTCAGCGCCGTCGAGGTCCTCCACGCCCACCTCGCTCGCACCGAAGCGGTGAACGGCGATCTCAACGCCATCGTTCGCCCCATCGCTGGAGCAGTTGCCGCCGCCGAAGCTGCGGACCGAGCGGTCGCCAACGGCCACGTCCTCGGTCCACTCCACGGGGTTCCCCTGACGGTCAAGGAGAACATCGACGTCGAGGCCCACCCGACCACGCAAGGCGTTCCCCTCTTGGAGGGCGCCATCGCCCCCATCGATGCCCCCGTCGTCGCGAGGATGCGCCGAGCGGGCGCCATTCCCTTCGCTCGCACCAACATGCCGGACTTCGGCATGCGGCTCCACACCCGATCCTCCCTCTACGGCCTCACCAAGAACCCCTTCAACCCCGACGTGACCGCTGGCGGGTCCTCCGGTGGCGAGGGCTCGGCCATCGCCGCTGGGATGAGCCCCATGGGCCTCGGCAACGACATCGGTGGCTCACTGCGCAACCCCGCCTTCTGCTGCGGCATCGCTTCGCTCAAGCCCACCCCCGGGCGCATCGCCGTCGCTGGTTCCACCTCGGCAATTGCTCCGAACCTCTCGGCACAGATCATGTCGGTGACTGGACCGATGTCTCGAACCGTGGCTGACGTTCGAGCCATGGCCGACGTGCTCATGGGGCCAGACCCGAGAGATCCTCGAGTTGGACCCCTCGTGCCGCTCGGTCGCAACTTCGGACCCCTTCGCGTTGCGCTCCTCCCTGAGCCGCCAGGAGGATCGACGAGCCCTGCAGTTGCAGACGGAGTCCGTCGAGCAGGTGAGGCGCTCTCTTCGCTCGGCTACGACGTCGTCGAGGCCTGCCCACCCATGGTGGAGGACGCCCACGCCATCTGGGCCGGACTCCTCTTGGCCGACCTCACCGTCGCCATCAAGGAGTTCCGCGGCGTCATGTCCGATGAGGCGATGTGGGTCCTCCAACGGGCCATCGATCGCCTACCGGCAGCAACCCTCGACTCGGCCTACGAGCTCCACCAGCGCCGCTACGTCGTGCAGCGAGCGTGGGCGGAGTTCTTCCAGGAGTTCCCCGTCCTCGTCGCTCCGGTGTGGACCGAGCAGGCCTTCATCCACGACCTCGACGTGGCCTCAGCTGCCGGCGAAGCACAGGTCAGCGAGCTCAGTCGATTCGTGGCCCCGATGAATGGCCTCGGTCTCCCCGCAGCCTGCGTGCCCACCGGCCTCGCCGGTGGCGTTCCAGTTGGCGTCCAAGTCGTGGGCAACGCCTGGTGCGATGACCTCTGCCTCGACGTGGCAGCGGCGATCGAGTCCGTGCTCGGCTCCATCACTCCCGTTACCCCATGGGGCGAAGCGGTCTCCTAGGAGTCGAAGCCCATCCCGAGCACGTCGAGGAGGCGGAGCCAGAGGTTGCGCTTGCCCCCATTGGCATCAGCCTTGGCAATGGCGTGCGTCGTGTACTTGATGATCGGATACCGGAACGGTTCTGGAGGAAATGGGAAGGGCTTGCGCCGCACCATGGCCAACTCGGTCCGCTCGGTGTGGAGGCCCCAGAGCAGGTCGAGCATCACCTCAGCGCCGAAGCGTGATGCCCCGACACCGAGCCCCGTGAAGCCGAGCACGTAGGCGACGCGGCCACGGTGCGCCCTGCCCCAGAAGGGTGAGAAGCGTGAGCAGGTGTCGATCGCTCCGGCCCAGGTGTGGGTGAACCGAATGCCGTGGAGTTGGGGGAAGGTCTCGAGGAAGTGCGAGGCCAGGCGTGCGACGACCTCGGGGTTCACCTCGTACTCACTCCGGAGCCGTCCTCGGAACTTGTAGACGGCGTCGTAGCCACCCCACAGGATCGATCCGTCGGCAGTGAGCCGCGAGTAGTGGAACTGGTTGCCCGCATCAGAGAGACCCTCACGCCCCTCCCAGCAGATGGCAGCCCGCTGGGCCTCGCTCAAGGGCTCGGTGGCGATTTGGTAGTCGTAGACCGGGACCACGTACTTGCGTGCCGAGCGGACGAGGGAGGGGTACGCGTTGGTGGCGAGGGCCACCCGACTGGCCAGCACCCGCCCGTAGGCGGCGTCGACCACCACGTGGTCATCGCCGTCCGTCAGCGATTCCACTTTGGTGTGCTCGAAGATCTGCACGCCGAGCGACCGACAGGCACGCTCTAAGCCCCACACCAGTCGTGCCGGGTCCACGAGCGCGGTGCCATCGGGGTCGAACGTGCCGCCGACGTAGCGAGGTGAGTTCACACGCTGGCGGACTGCACCTGCGTCCAAGATCTCGACGTGGTCGCCCATCTGGTTCCGGAGTTCTGCCTCGTGGACGAGGTCGTCGAACTGCCACTGCTCGAGGGCGACGTTCAGCTCACCGGTGCGTTCGAAGTCGCACTCGATGCCGTAGCGGGCGATGGTCGCCTCAATGGCATCGAGGTTCTCTCGACCCATGCGTTCCAGGGTGGCGATCTCCTTCGGGAAGCGTCGGAGCCCATTGGTGAAGCCATGGGTGAGCGATGAGCTGCAGAAGCCACCGTTACGTCCCGACGCTCCCGCCCCGGTCTCGAGCTGCTCGAGCACGATGACCGAGCACTCCGGTCGCCGCTCCTTGGCTCGAAGTGCGGTCCACAGACCGGTGTAGCCACCACCCACCACGCACAGATCTGCTCGGTGCTCACCGACGAGGGCGGGGTGGGGACCTGGCTCCAGAGGATCTTCGTCGAGCCACCAGTTCGTCGGCTGGGCGTCGGCTAGGTGCTGGAGAACGTCGTTGCTGTGCGGTTCAACCATGAGATCCGGCCGGTGCCGGGATCAGCCCCCTTCGGGTTCGCTCCCAGACTACCGGCCGGACCTCACGAGGTCATGCTTCGACGAGGCCCCACCGACGTCGGATGAGTTGGTCGAAGGTGCCGAAGAGGACGCCATCGACGATCACACCGAGGACGAAGATCGTCACCATCACGCCGTAGAGACCGACGTAGTTGAGGAAGTCCTTGTTCTCCTGCAGCAAGGTCCCAAGCCCACGATTGGTGAGGGCCACGACGATGATCTCACCGGCGAGGAGACTCCTCCAGCAGAAGGCCCAGCCCTGCTTCAGCCCAGAGAAGAACACCGGGAGAGCAGCCGGGAGCACGATGTAGCGCAGTTGTGTGAGCCCACGGGCCCCCATGGTCCGACCGGCCCGACGGAGCAGCGGCGGTACCTGGTCGACACCCGACATGATGCCGTTGGCGATCGAGGGAGCGGCACCGACCACCACCACGAACAAAATCGCGTGCTCGCCGAGACCGAAGAACACGATGGCGAGCGGATACCACGCGATCGACGGCATGGTCTGAAGCCCGGTAATCATCGACCCCATTGCTGAACGCACCACGGGGACGCTGGCGTTCAGAATGCCGATCGCTCCGCCAATGACGATGGCGATGGCGAAGCCGAGGAGTCCTCGAGAGAGCGTCACCCAGGACGCCGAGAGCAAGGATCCGGGGTTCTGGCCCATCCAGTGCAGCACCGAGAACGGGCTCGGCACGACGTACTCAGGCTTCCACTTGGAGGCGACGAGGAGTTGCCACAGTCCAATGAACACGATGGTGGCTGCCACCTTGGGCAAAATGACGGCTCGAGCGCGGCGGAGTCGACCGGCTGGAGCGGCGACCACGTCGAGGGCGTCGAGGCCACTCAAGGCAGCGGAGAGTTGCTCAGTCTCAACGACCATGGCGGCTCACCTCCTCCCGGAGTCGATCGGCCACATGGGCTGCGAGATCAGCAACCGCACTCGACTCGATGCGCCGCGGGCGAGGGATGGGAACGTCGATGGACTCGACAACCCGTCCAGGGCGGCTCGAGAGCACGACCACCCGGTCGCCGAGCCGGACGGCCTCTCGAACGTTGTGGGTGACGAAGAGCACGGTGGTGCCTCTCGAACTCCACAGTTGCTCCAGTTCTTCGTGGAGGAGATCTCGAGTGATGGCATCGAGTGCCCCGAACGGTTCGTCCATCAACAGCACCTCTGGCTGTTGGGCGAGGGCACGGGCGAGTGCGGCGCGTTGGCGCATCCCACCGGAAACCTCGTGAGGACGATGCCGGGCGAAGTCGCCGAGGTGCACGAGCTCGAGCATCGCTCGTGCCTCGGCGGCACGGTCTGCCTTGGAGGTGCCACCACGGAGCTTGATGGCGAGTTCGACGTTGCCCTGGAGGGTCAACCACGAGAACAGGGCCGACTCTTGGAACATGAGGGCCGTCTTACCCTCGACCGAGAGGGCCCCGCTCGTTGGCTGCTCGAGACCGGCGACGAGGGACAGCAAGGTGCTCTTGCCGCACCCGGACGCGCCGACGATGCAGGTGAACGATCCGGTGGGAACCTCCAAGTCAATGCCGTCAATGGCGAGGACGCGCCGATTCCCCGCGCCGAAGGCTTTGGTGACCCCCGAGAGGGTCACCGCAGCCTTCGACGCGTGCGCAGCAGTGTTGCTGCCGTCGAGCGTGGCGGTCAACTGGCCACCACCGCAGGCAACTTGGCCTTCTTCAACAAGGCGTTGAGCAGGGTCACGTTGTAGATGCCCTTGATCGAGCCCGAGGTCAAGAAGTTGAGCTTGTAGGCGTTGGTCGCGTCCTTGTCAATTGAAGTGGCGATCGGGTCGTAGGTGAGGGTCACGTCGCTGAGCGCTGCGTGCATGATCGCGGGCGAGAGCCTCTTGCCAGTCACCGCCTTGATGGCGTTGTTGATCTCAGTCTCCGCACTCGGCAGGTTCGAGTTCAAGTGGTTGATGGCGTCGAGCTCACCGTGGATGAGTCCACTGATGACCGTCGGGTGGGCCTTCAAGTACGCCTTGTTGACGAGCAGCACGGTGGTTGCGAACTTGCCCTTGGGCCACAGCGATGCTTCGTTGACGAGCACATGACCACCGTTGGCAACCAGCGTGGCCACGTAGGGCTCAGGCACCCAAGCGCCAGCGATGGCTTTGGCTTGGAAGGCCGTCACGATGTTGGAGTTGGTCTGGGGCAGGATCGTCACGTCACCGGTTCCGACCACGGTGGTCTTGAGGCCCTTGCTCTTCAGCCACACCCGGAGCGACACGTCCTGGGTATTGCCCATCTGCGGAGTCGACAAGGTGGTTCGCTTCAACTGCGCGACCGAGGTGATGGTCGGCTGCACCACCAGCGCTGCACCACCAGAAGCGGCTCCGGCGACGATTTGGTAGGCACCGTGGGAGTTCTGGAATGCGGTGATCGCAGGACCGGGCCCGAGGTAGGCAGCGTCGAGTTGACCACCGAAGAGTGCGGTGACGACATCTGGGCCGGCGTTGAATGCCGTGGTCTGCAACGACACGCCCGATCCAAGATCATTGGCGAAGTAGCCACCCGAGATCCCGATGAGGTCAGCGGCGTGGGTCAGGTTGGGCAGGTAGCCGAGGCGGAGCGCCACGGTGCCGTGGCTCTTCTCGACAGCTGCCCCACTGACTGCCGGTGCGCTCGATGCAGCAGCTGCGAGGAGGGCAGTGGCGCCGATGAGAGCCTTCCACCTCGTGGTTGGGATTCGCTTCAAGGTTGGTTCCTTTCGAATTCTCGGGCTCTGGAGCAATCATCCATAATTCTGAGTGACTGCATCATTTCTACTGATTTTATAGATTATTGGAACTCGAACCGCTTGTCAAGGCATACCTAATCCGTGGTGCGCTCACTCCCCTGCTCGTCTTGTAGCGTGGTGGGGCACTCATGCGGGTGTAGCTCAATGGTAGAGCTCCAGCCTTCCAAGCTGGCCATGCGGGTTCGATTCCCGTCACCCGCTCCAGAATTGTCCTCAACCGACGAGAATTTTCCGGAGCCCAATGACCATCGGCCTCATCATCACCGCCGCCCTGCTCGGACTCATCGCCGCAGGTTCAGCAGCTGGAAAGCTGCAACGCAAGGAAGCGCTCATGACCCAGCTGACGGGTCTCGGCGTTCCTGCCGCACAAATCCCACTCCTCGGCCTCTTGGAGATCGCTGGCGCCCTCGGCCTGCTCATCGGCATCTGGGTGCCAGGCCTTGGCGTTGCAGCAGCCTTCGGTCTCGTCCTCTACTTCGCCGGCGCAGTCGGCGCCCACCTCCGCCACCACGACGGTCCAAAGGAGTTCGCTCCGGCGCTCGTCATCTTCATCCTCGCCGTGGTCACGCTGCTCCTGGAGCTGCACCGCTAAGCCGCGAGCAGCGCTTCGAACGGCTGCGGCCGTCAGGGAGCGAGGAGCGACCTCGTGTGGTCGTTGATTGCCCGCTCGATCGCAGCGAAGTCCTCGGTGGTCGCTGCGCCATCGCGTCGCCGGGCAATCAGCTCTCGCCGAACTTCTTCGACGCGGAGTCGACCGAGGTGCACGGAGCGGAGGGCGTGGCGGCGGAGCACGTGCCGCTCGAGCGCGGGCGTCGCAACCGTCGCCGCTCGGTACGCAGCCGCCGCATCTCGCGCAGCGTCGTAGAGCGCCTGCGGACGCCGGGACGGAACCTGCATCCAGGCCAGGCCGTCGAGGACCAAGACGATGAGGGCTCCGAGCGCCGTGTCGACGACGCGCGGCATGAGGAGTTGCTCGGTTGGGCCGAGGGCACTGATGAAGACGAAGACGATTGGCGTGAAGCACATCACGGCCAGGGCGTGACTTCGGGCTGCGGCCAGCGGGAGGAGCGCTGCCATCAGGCAGCACAGCGCGATCAGCCACACCGTTGCCCCACCGGTCACCGTGAGGACTGCAGCGACGCCAACGCCGAGCAAGGTGCCGATGGTGCGCGCTGCGGCACGTTGCACCACGGGACCGAGGTCTGGCCGAGCGATGAAGGCCACGGCGAGTGGGAGCCAGTAGGCCCGAGGCCCGTGGAGTGCCGCACCGAGCAGGGCCGCGGCGACGACACCGCAACTCAGCTGGAGGCCGAACCGCACACGCTCTGACCACGGTGGCGGAGCGATGCGCTTGGACGAAGGGCTCTGCCGGAGGATCGATGGCATCGGAACCATCAGCGCTCTGCACTGTGGTCCAGCGAGGACCTCAGAGAGCGCATCGTGCGCGTCGTTGAGCACCGTGCGGGCGAGGGTGGGATCTCGGTCGAGGAGTGCGGCAGACGCCACCGCACACGCTCCGGCGATCGCCACGCGGATCGGTTCCGCCAGGGCTCCTCCGGGATCAGCAAGAACCGTCGAGAGTTCGCCGAGTTGAAAGGCGACGACCGCACACTGCTGGAGCGCCACGAGGTCTCGAGGGCCGTCGATCGATCCTCCGAGCGGCAAGACGTCCTCAACCACGTTCAATGCGATGATGCTCCTCCGCCGGAGTCGACCGTCACCGGGGTGGAGGTACCGCTCGCTCAAGACGGCGAACGCTTCTCCGACCGCAGATGCTCCAGCCGCCTTTCGACTCGTCGCATCGGTGACAGCCGCCAGTACGAAGACCCATGCCGATCCACCGAACATCACCAGCGCAGCGATGAAGGGCGACCGGTGACTCGGAACGCCTGCGCCGACAATCGCGCCGAGTAGGAGGCACATGCCCGCTGCTGCGTGGCGCGAAGCTTCAATGTATCCAGCGACGATGGCGGTAACGGCGAGGCCCCCGAGAACAACTCCCTTTCCCCAAGTTCCCCCACCCACCCACGTGCCGAGCGCGATGCCACAACTGCTGAGGAGCGCAACCCCAATGAATCGGGGCCGACGGAGCTCCCATCGATCGGGGCCGTCTTGACTCACCATCCACAGGGCGCCGAGCGCGCCGAGCGCTGCGAGGGCTCGTTCGTTCGCCGCCACCCCAATGAGCAGCGCGGCCTGACAGCAGCGCCAGTCGGGTGCGGCGGCGACTCGGTGTCGTCACGACAACGTCGCTGGTCGGGGTGGGTCGATCGTTTCGGTCATCTCCACTCACGGTACCCGGGGGCTCGGGGCGAAATGTCCAAGGGGCGAACTACGATTTCGCCATGCACGCACAACGTTTCCTCGTTCGACGCTGCCTCCTCGCCGCAGCGGCGGCTATCGGACTCTGCACCGCCCTCGCCCCACTGCCCGCCCACGCTGGTACCCCTCGGGCCCAGAACGCTGAGATCGCGATCTCGCCGAGCACGCAGACGCAACCAACGGGAGCACCACAGACGTACTCCATCGCCGTGTCCTGCTTTGGAACCGGGGGTTCTGAATGTGGACCCAACGTCGTGGTTCGCATCCCACTCAATCAAGCGACGACGCCGTCCATGGATGATGCGACGTGGACCTACGCAGCCACGAGTCCCACCGACGGCCTCATCACCAGCGGCCCAACGGTCCGTGGTGGCGTCCTCACGATGACCCTCGACGCCGCACAGTTCACCGCTGGGTTCTCGAGCACCATCCGTCTCACCGTGACCCCACCGAATGGCATCACACCGACCAATACGTCGTGGTCACTTCGTCCGACCATCGCCGGTGATGCCATCGCCACCGCTGCAGCACCGGTGCCCGCGCACTCCACCGCAACGGCGGCGCCCCAGGTGTCGATTTCCAAGAGCACCGCTGACGGTGGATCGGTCTACGAGGTCAACCAACCCATCACCTTCAACCTCAACGCCCGATGCACGACAGCGAGTGCAGGCGGTCTCTACCCAACGAGCGCCACCATTGTCGACCGGCTTCCCGATGCACTCTCCTACGTGAGCTCGACGCCGGTCGGTGGCGTCTACGACCCCACGCAGCACACGGTCACCTGGACGGTTGCCAATGGAGCGCTCAGCGCCCTCCCGTCAGGTTGTCGGCCAGAGGCTGCCGGCCCGAACCTCTACAGCGTGACCGCCACGGCGCCCGCCACCGTCCCTGTGCTCCAGCCGATCAAGAACACGGCGACCTTCACCGCAACCGGACCCGACGCCACGAATCCCGCTGGGGTGACGTCGTCCACCTCCGCGCAGGTTCCGCTCAACTTCGTAGCGTTCCCCCCAACCGGACCAGGGCTCGGGTACGCGTCCATTGCCAAAACCTCGCTCGCCCCAATTCCCCAAGCGGGCATCGTCACGGGCAACAGCTACGTCGCCACCTACCCCGGCGACTGGGTGCCAGTTGCCGCAGGACCGGCCTACCAAGTCGGCGCGGCAGCTGCGTCCTACCAGACGACCGTTACCTACCCTCTAGTCGGCGTCTACCAGTCAACGGTGATCGATCCGCTGCCGTGCCTTGATCTGTCGACCGGGAACGTGTTCTCCTCTGGATCATCGAGTGGAGCGCCGTGTGAGAATCCTGCCTTCACCACCCAGGTCATCCAGGTGACGAGCGCTGGTGCCGACACCTCCGTGAACGGCCTCGGACGTGCGTACGCCGCTGGCTGGCGCCCGCAGGCCATCCTCGCCAATGGCTCAACGGTGAACCTCGTCGCCACCAAGAACGTCGGCCTCACCGCGTCGAACGCCTACTTCGCAGCTCCCGCCGGGAGTCCGATCGCGACGATCGTGCTGCCTCCCGATGACCGATTGACCAACCGCTCGCTCCAACTCACGATGTGGGGCTTCGCCGATCGATCGTTGGCGAACCTCAACGCGTCGCTCAACGAACTGCGCAATACCGCCACCGTCATTCCCGAGATCACGGCCGGTTCTCCCCTCCAGCCCCTGACCGCGCAGGCTTCCCTCTTCACCATCCCCCAACTGATCTCCCTCGGCATCTCCAAGCAGTTCGGCACTCCCGGCGCTGGGCTCAACGGCACGACCCAACTCACGATCATCGGAGCGGTGACCACGCCGGCAGCCCCATTGGCGCACGACATCGTGCTCACCGATCTCCTCCCACTCGGCCTCACCTGGTCGAACCCCACCACGTCGACCACCGCCACGCTGGTACAAGGCGCAGGGGCAACGACGACAACGGTTCCTGCAGACGTCGCCCTGCTCCGCAACTACAAGGGATCTGGTCGCCAACTCATCCGGATCACCATCGCCCGATCGGCCTTCTCGTCGAAGGGTGCGTGGCGCATCTCCTTGCCGACGAACTTCCTCCTGCTCAAGACACCGACCGAACTCGGCCTGTACCCCAACTCCGACCAGATCTTCCTCGCCGGCCTCGGTGCGGCGCAGATCGCTGATCGCTGCATCACGCCAACCCAAACCGGTGGCGGCATCAGCTCAGCGACCTTCGAGTCCGACAACCACCTCGACCTCGCCGGCGACGGCTTCACCAACGAGCAGTACTGCCAGAACAGCGCCACCTTGCAGATCACCGGAACTGGCGCAGCTTTCACCCTGCAGAAGAGCGTCCAGGGTGCCCTCGACGCACTCCCGAAGGGCCCCCTCGGCATTGGAACGACGACGCCGGGCGGGAACGGCACCTTCACCCTCACGTGGTCCAACGTTGGATCTGACACGATGAAGAACGTCGTGATCTACGACCTCTTGCCCCGAGTGGGCGACGTTGGGGTGAGCGCAGGACAAACAACGGTTCCACGAGGATCGGGAACGGAAACGCTGCTCACTGGACTCAACGTGCCGAGCGGCGTCAGCGTCCAGTACTCAACCAGCGTGAATCCCTGTCGCCCAGAAGTCTTCGCCAACGCGTCGAATTCGAGTTGCGTCGACGATTGGTCATCCACCCCGCCGAGCCAACTGAGCACCACCACAGCACTGCGGTTCTTCGCATCGGCGAACTACGCGCGAGGAACGGGATTCGCAGTCAACGTCCTCGTAGCGCTCCCCGTTGGCGTCGTGAACACCGTGGCCTGGAATTCCGCTGCGACCAATGCCCAGGATCAATCCAACCCGCAGACCACCACCCTCGCCGCAGAGCCTCCAAAGGTAGGCCTCGTCGCCCCGTCGTCGCCAGACCTCGTGACCGCAACCCAAACACCTGTGGCGCTCGCTCATGCCAGTGCGAGCGACACGGTGACGATCACCGGAACCGGTGGCGCTCCGGGGACCTTGACCTGGCACCTCGTCGGGCCGGTGCCTCCAACGGACAACTCCTGCGACCTGGCCTCATTCGCCGACGCCCCGATCACAGCGTCAGGAACGGTGGCGATTACTGGTGACGGCACCCTCACCGTCGGGCCAGTGACCCTCGGCACGGGTGGTTGCTACTCATGGGCCTACGAGCTCCTCGGAACCATCTACCCCTACGAGGCGTCCCTCCTCGCCGGTGGACCGAACGAGCAGACGACGGTGACGCCGTACCCTCCCCACATCACGACCACGGCGTCGACCGCAGTTGCCGGTGACGGGTCGTGGTCAATTGCTGACACCATCGTCGTCGACTCCATCCCAGTCGGCGACCCAACGCCACCGTCGCCGCTCGCCTGGACGCTCTACGGCCCCGTCCCCCTCGTGGAGGGCAACTGCCGAGATGCAGACTTCAGCGGCGCAGCCGTGGTGACAGCGGGTTCGATCGCCATTGCAGCCCCAGGAAATGGGACCTACACCACACCGTCGACCACGGTGTCTGCTCCGGGTTGCTACTCCTTCGGCACCTCACTCCCGGCTACGAGTTCCTCGCTCGCCGTCGACGAAGCGCCTGGCGTGAATGCGGAAAGCGTTGCCGTCATCGCTCCGACGATCACCACGGCCACGAGTTCGCCGGTCGTCACCCCCGGCGCAGTAATCTCGGATCACGTGACGATCGCCGGAACCGGCGGAGGAACGGGATCACTGGCGTGGCAACTGCTCGGCCCGGTGCCAACGCCATCTGCTGGTTGCGCTGACGCCACGTTCACCGCTGCGCCGATTGCGGCGAGCGGGACCGTCGCAACCTCTGGCGACGAAACGCTCACCACTGGTCCGGTCACCGTCACGGGCGTTGGTTGCTTCGCCTGGAGCGACGTGCTGACGCCCACCACGACCCCTGGATTCCCGGGCCCAGTCACCTCATCGAGCGACACGAACGAAATCACCGAAGTCGCGCTCCACGTCACCTCCCTCGCCACCCACGCCCATCTCCGTGGAAGCGGGGCAACGTCGACGCTCAGCGACACCGTCACCATCACCGGCCTCCACGGCGTCTCGTCGACGTTGACCTGGACGCTGCTCGGACCAGTCGCAACTCCTTCTGGAGGGTGCAGCGACGTCGACTGGTCGACAGCCCCAATCGCCGCCACGGGCAGCCTCGTCGTCACCGGCGACGGCGTGGTCGAAACACCAGCCACAACCGTCCCCGATACAGGGTGCTACTCCTTCGACGAGTCGCTCTCGGCCACGGCGTCGACCTCGGCGTCGCACACCGCTCCTGGGGAACCCCTCGAGACGGTCGAACGCACCTCGGACCAGCTCCCCTTCACCGGTGGCAACATCACCTCAACGCTGGTCGTTGGCGGTGCACTCCTCCTGAGCGGTGCTGCGCTCAGGTTGCTCGCCCGTCGCCGACGTACTGCCTGACCTACGGGGCGTAGAGCAGGGCTCTCGTGAAGTAGAAGTGTGAGATTCCCGCCGTGACCACGGCGGTGGCGCCGACGACGAGCGCCACCGCCCAGGTCGGCAGGCGCCGAGCCAGCAGCATGGCCGGCGCTGCCGTGGCAATGGAACGAAGCCACCCACCGAGAACGCCGGACAAGATCACGCCGCCGTACACGAAGAGCCCGACGAGCGCAGGGTAGAGGTCGAGCGTGAGTGAGAAGTCCGACGTCCTGGCCCACAGGGCAACGCCAACAGCCCCGATACAGATGACCGAGGCCACCACGAACTGTGCGGCGATCCACCCCTTGGCGTGCGGCTGGAGGAGTTGCGCGAATGCATCTTGGTCTACGACGAGGTGCCAGGCCTGGCTGAATGGGTTGTGCGGTGGCAACAAGGTGGCGTTCGACTCACGCTGCATCACGAGGTAGATCGACCACCGATGGAAGACCACTTGGTCGTGGAGGAACATAAGAACGAGGGGAATGGGCGCCACGAGGCCGAGTGCAGCCCGCCGAAGCCGGCGGCCCTGTGGCGCCGAGAGGGCCAGCACCACCATGAGGGCAGGAACGGCGTAGATGACCGAGGGGTAGCAGATGACCCCGAGTGCCAGGCCGAGCGCACTGAGCAGCGGGCGACCTCGGTGGAGCGCCACGATGGAGATCGATACCCCGAGGAGCCCGAGGCTCACCGGGAACAGGGCGAGCGAGAACACCGAACCGGGGAAGATCGCGATCCCGAGGAGCACCAGTCCCCCACGGAGCAGCGGACCTCGCCACAGCAACCCGATCCACAAAATGCCCAAGAACCCCAAGGTGGCGAGGTTGACGATGAGCACCGCCGCGCCACCGTCTGTCCACCCGGTGACCCCAGCAACGGCTCGGACCACGTAGGGGAATCCCGGAAGCCACGCAGCGGTCCCGCAGAGGTGGGCATGGGTCAGGTGGACGATGGATGCCGGACACGGCGTGAGCGTCCTTCCCCCCGACGCAATCGCCAGGTAGTTGAAGGCGTCGAGCCGCGTCCACGGCTTGGCATCGAATCCGAACGGTCCCGTGAAGTTCAGCGCCCGGATGGTGTCGATCGTGCGCATGAGCAGCCACACGGCGATCGGAGGGATGACCGCACGCGCGAGGAGGCGAGGATCCTGCCACCACGATTCCTGATCGTGGGTCAGGGGAAGCTGCTGGCCCTCGTCGGTGCTCATGGAGCGAGCGGCGTGGCGTACACCTGGACCTCGAGCGGGCAGGCGATCTGGCCATCGGCCCCTCGGAAGGGCTCGAGCTCGGTTCGAGCGATGCCGATGGCTTCATCGATCCGCTCTGCGTCAATCCCGGCGTCGAGGAGCATCGCTTCGGTGACCACATCGTCGAGTGCGCAGCGGTGGACGAGGGAGAAGGACTGCCAGGTCGGCGGAGCGAAGCCAGCCTCCAACAGGAGAGAGGCAACCCACTCTCGATCGCTGTGCGCGAAGGGGCCCTGGGGGACCCCTCCGGTGGGCGGCATCGCACGCTTGAACCCTCGGGCAGCGAGACGGTGCGCCATGAACGACAGATTGCCGTCCATTCCCTGCCACACCGCAGCGGTCAACGTTCCCCCTGGGGCCAGGTGCGCACCGAGGTTCCTGAACGCGGCGACGGGGTTGTCGAAGAACATCGTGCCGAACTGACTGATGATCCGGTCGAACGGACCTCCCGGAATCGCGTCCTCTTGAACGTCGGCTTCGAGGTAGGTCACCGACGGCGGATACGGCCGGCTCTCGGCGAGCCCGATCATCACCGGCGAGAGGTCTGCCCCAACGACACGCCCGGTGGAGCCAACCACCTCGGCTGCAGCCACGGTGCAGATCCCTCCCCCGCAACCAACGTCGAGGACGCGTTGGCCGGCGTGGAGGTTGGCAATGGCGAGTAGCGGTGCGATGGCGTGGGAGGTGAACGGTTCTCTCGTTGGCCAGCGCTCAATCCGCTTCGGATCGGCGAAGTAGGTCCGTTGCCCCTCGTTTGCCATGTGGATTCCCCCATCGGTTCAGTGCAACACTACGGTGACGACGAACAGGAGGCCATCCATGACCATGTCCGCAATCCCCAAAGCGCTCCACGTTGGCGAAGCCGATCTCCCCTTCGTCGACTTCGGTGACGGCAGCTCCATGCAGGTGCTCCAGATTGACGTCGAAGGCGGCCTGTGGGTGGTGCGCACCCGCTTCCAACCCGGTTACCAAGTCCAGACTCACAAGCACACCGGTGAGGTCTACGCCTTCACCCTGTCAGGTTCGTGGAAGTACCTCGAGTACCCAGAGGTCAACACCGCTGGCTCGTACCTCTACGAACCAGCAGGATCCGTCCACACCTTGACGGTCCCTGACACCAACACCGAGATCACCGACGTGTTCTTCGCCATCAACGGTGCCAACATCAACGTAGATGCCAACGGCAACGTGCTGTCGGTGTGGGACGCGCAGTACATCGCCGAGGGCTACCTCGCCCTGTGTGAGATGCAGGGCCATGGTCGACCCAGCATCCTCGGCTACCCGAGCTGAACCGGCACCCGACGACGATGCGGCGTCGGTTCGTCGTCCTCGCCCACTCCTCAGTCGTCATCCTCTTCCTGATCGGCCTCGTCGCTCGGCTCCAAGGACTGACCACGACCAGTGGGCTCTTCCGCGACGACGCATGGGTCATCGCACCGGTACGAGCACCCGGGGCGATCGCTACTCGATTGACCTGGACCTTCCCCGGTTTCGCCTACCTCGAGCGTGCCATCGCCTCCATCTCACCGACGTCGACGCTGCTTATCCAAGCGCTGCCGTTCCTGGCGGGGATCGCGGCGCTCCCGGTGCTGTGGTGGATGATTCGGCACGTCATCGACCAGCCTCGCCATGCACTGGCCATCGCCACGATCGTCGCACTGAGCCCCATC
Organism: uncultured Actinomycetes bacterium; assembly: GCA_903870905.1. Classification (GTDB taxonomy): domain Bacteria; phylum Actinomycetota; class Acidimicrobiia; order Acidimicrobiales; family RAAP-2; genus CAIQEU01. The sequence continues at coordinate 29,796 of CAIQEU010000042.1, forward strand.
GCGCTCACCTACTCGACGAGAGCGAAGCCCTACGCCGTGGAGCTACTCCTTGCAGCGGGGCTCCTCGTGATCGCCGAGCACACGCGCCAACGGCCAACGACCCGAAACCTGGTGCAGTTCATCGCTTCGAGCATCGTGGCGACCTTCATCAGCTTCGCGGTCCTCCCCGTTCTCGTCGGCGGATGGGTAGCTGTTGGATGGTCGACACCGAAGGGTCGGGGCGATCAAACACGAGTGCTGAGCGCGATGGCCGCTGCGGGGGTTGGGGCTGGTCTCATCGTGCTCGCGTTCTTCCACGGAACGCCACCGTCCCTCCACACCTTCTGGGAGCCGTTCTACGTCTCCTACGACAGCCCCCTGGCGTTCCTCCGGTCACTCGAGCACATCGTCGGCGGGATCCCCCACGGCCTCTTCGGTACCGCGATTCTCCAAGCCAACCACCCACTGGCTTCACTCGTCTCCCTCGTGGTCATCGTGCTCCTCATTGGGCTCGCCCGTCGCTTCGCTCGCTCGGGTGGCGAGGTTGCCCTCGCACCACTGGCAAGCGTGGGGGCGGCGTTCGCCCTCGCTGCGCTGCGCGTCGTGCCGCTCGGCACCGGTCGCACCGACGAGGTGCTCTACCCCGCCATCGCCCTCATCATCGCCGGAGGACTCGCCACACCAGTCGCACTCCGGCCTGGATGCGTCACCGGTGTCGCTGGTGGAGCGGTTGGACTCTGGTCGCTCATCATCGTCATCTTGAGCTTCACCACCAATGCACCGCAGTACCCGACCATGGCCTGGAATGCGGTGGTCGTACCGATCGCGGCCGCACGAGTGATGCCGACCCCGTCGAAGGACACGGCACCAGCCCCAGAAACGACGGCCTTCGTCATCGACGCGCCGCTCCGCTACGACTGGGCGATCGACCCGGGAGGACTGGCTGCGCCAGAGTTCCACATCACAAACGCCACTGAACCTGGCTACACCGTCGACGTGCCAACTGGGACGGAGGGCCTGTTCGTTGCTCCCGCTGACCCGGGCGATGCCACCTACGTGCCGCAACGCTGGGCGAAGCAGCTCACTGCAGCTTCGGCGGGTCCGTGGCAACGATCGGCCATCGTGTACTTCGGCATCACTGAGCAGGTGGTCAACCCCACGACTGGACCCCTTGGGAGCGGAGCACGCGTCATCCACCGATCACCGCTCTACATGGCGCTCCTCGCCGACGGCTGGGTTGGTGAGCGGACGTACTTCAAGCCCGGCGTGTTCGCCCAGGTCCTCGTTCGATCCAACTGATGGCTGAACACCCGTTCTAGAGTTCGGCCATGCGCGCCGTCATCTGCAATGGTCCAGGTTCCATCACCGTCGAGAACGTTCCCGACCCAACCCTGCCCTCACCCTTCGGCGTCGTGGTTCGCGTTGAGCACACGGCGATCTGTGGCTCCGACCTCCACCTCTACCACGGCACCATTCCCGCCTCGGGCGTGCGCCTCGGCCACGAGGTTGTGGGAACCATTGTGGAGATTGGTCCGAGCGTCTCTCGTCTCGCCCTCGGTGACCGCGTCCTCGTTTCGGGGGTCGTGGGCTGTGGCATCTGTGGCCCGTGCCGATCCGGCGACCTCGTGCGGTGCGCCAAGGGCATGCCGGTCGCCATTGGCACCAGCCTCGAGGTTCCCGGTGGCCAAGCAGAGTTCTTGGCCGTCGACTACGCCGACGCCTTCGTGACCAAGGTGCCAGACGGCGTTTCCATTGAGCAGGCCGTGCTCCTCACCGACATCTTGCCGACGGGGTACTTGGGCGCCGAAATGGCGAACATCTCCCCCGGTGATGACGTCGTCGTCTACGGCATGGGTCCTGTCGGCATCATGGCGCTCCAAGCAGCCGGACTCTTCGGTCCGGCTCGGATCTTCGCGGTCGACGTCGACGCCGAACGCCTGGCCTTCGCCGAGAATTTGGGCGCAATTCCCCTCAACGCGAAGGACGCGCCGGCGTCGCTCCAGCTCATGGAGGCCACCGCTGGTCGAGGCGTCCAAGCAGCGATCGAGGCCATTGGTCACGACGACACCATCATGGATGCCACCTGTGCACTCGATGCCGGAGGAACGGTGTCCGTTGTCGGGGTGAATCTCAACATGGGGCTCCCAATGCCCATGGCCCTCGTGTTCTTGAAGCGACTCACGGTGCGTGCCGCACTGGCAGCGATTCCCTCGACGTGGAGCACGCTCATTCCGCTCCTGCTATCAGGTCGCCTCCGCCCTGAAGACGTCTTCACCCACCGCATGGGATTGAGCGAAGCGCCGCAGGCCTACGAGATGTTCGACACCCACGCCGATGGCTGCCGCAAGATCCTGCTCGACCCCACTCGCTAGCCGAGGGGAAGTCCCGGCTGGTCGGCCAACGAGACCGCACCTGCCTTCTTGAGGGTGCCCTTGGCGTAGACCTGCTCAGGTCGGAAGGACCGAACTGCGTTCGTCCCCGATCGACCTCCAGCGGCCTCCACCCACGATTCGCCCGTTGCCTTATTGGTGACGTGGGCCATGAAGGTGAAGGTGAGGCCACGACCAGCGACACCGTCGACGTCGATTGCGTCGCCGACTCTAAGGCCAGCCCAGGTCTCTAGGCGGTCGTACTTCGCCGCCCTCGTATCCACCACGGTCTTGCGTCTCGCCACAGAGCCATTCAAGCCGACCGGTGTACCACCTACGACCATCACCGCTCGTGCCACAGCCGACCCGTACCCTCTCGGCATGGTCCAACTCCCCGCCACCGCTTCGTCGTCCGCACTCGAGACCTATGAGAAGTGCCCTCGTGCCTACCGCTACCAATACGTCGAGCGCCTCCAGACCGCACAGAGCGTCCCGGCGCTCACCGGCGACCTCTTCCACGGCGCTCTCGAGCACCTCTTCGAAGCCGACCCTGCAGATCGGACCATGGACCTCGCCCGCACCCTCATCGCCGACCAAGTCGACGCAGCGGTTGCAGACGGGCGCCTGGCAGCGCTCGAGGTGACCGGCACCGCCCTGGAGAACCTCCGAGAAGACCTCGACCAGCTCCTCGTCGGCTACTTCACCTTGGAGGACCCAACCACGATCGACGTCGAGTCGGTTGAGGAGTGGTTCGACCTCGAGATGGAGAACGTTCGATTCGTCGGACGTCTCGACCGCGTCGACCGTGAAGGTGGGGGCATCGTCATCGTGGACTACAAGACGGGAAAGTTGCCACGAGATGGCTACGAAGACGGAGCGTTCGCCGGACTGCGCCGCTACGCCATGCTCTACGAACACAAGACGGGCATTGCCCCGAAGGCGCTCCGCCTCCACTACCCCCGTTTCAGGGTGACCCTCGATCGCCCCATTGCCCCTCGCTCGGTCGTCGTCTTCAAGCAGAAGGCCGAAGCTGCCTGGATGCAGATCGTCAAGGCGGCGGACGCCGATGACTTCCCGAAGAAGCCCGGCCCGCTCTGCAACTGGTGCGATTTCCAAGCCTTCTGCCCCGGCGAGCCGCCTGCTGACTTCCCGCGCAAGAGCCGCTGACGGAATAGCAGAGGGGCCAGTGGCGTTTGCACCTGCGTGACGACGCCCGCCTTTGCCCTCAACTACGACTATCGCTGCCCATTCGCTCGCATCATGCACGAGCACCTCGTGCTCGCCCTGCGATCAGGAGCGGCCTTCGACGTCACCTTCGAGCCATTCACGCTCAGTCAAGGTCACGTTGCCCCTGATGCGACGCCCGTGTGGGATGACCCCTCCTACGACGGCGACCTCTTGGCACTCGAGACCAGCGTGGCGGTGCGTGACGCATTCCCCGACCACTTCCTCGACCTGCACGCCGCGTTCTTCACTGCACGGCACGAAGAAGGCAACTCGCTGCGGAGCCGATCTCAAGTGGACCCCATCGTGACCGCAGTCGGACTCGACCCCGAAGCCGTCGCCGAGCTCGTGGCGACCGGTGCGGCTCGCCGTGAGATCGCGGAGATCTGGACCAAGCGCACGAGCATCGACCAGGTCTTCGGTGTGCCGACGTTCTTCGTGGCCGACCAAGCGGTCTTCGTCCGCTACATGGAGCGGCCAACCGAAGACGCCGCAGCGTCAGTGACGCTCATTGAGCGCCTCGTCGACATGGTGGCCAATCAACCCGCCATCAACGAGTTCAAGCACACGACGCTGCCGCGCTGAGCCCTACAGGCCGTTCTTGGCGATGTCGGAGAGCAGAGCGAAGGTTGCCTCTCGCTCCTCGGCGTTCCCAGAGATTGTGGCCGCGAAGTCCGTCGCTCCAGCAGCCTTCAAGGCGCCGAGTTGCTCACGGATCTTCTCGGCTGAACCAATGAAGCCAATGTCTGACGCGGTGTTCGCGCCTTCGAGGTCGAGCATGGCCCGGTAGCTCGGGAGGTTCGGGTAGATCCCGAACTCGGTGTCGATGTTGGCTGCCGCGGTCGCCGGGTCACCCGTCAGGCAGACCGGCAGGGCAACAGCGATACGAGGGGCGGGTCGACCCGCCGCCTCGGCAGCGCCGGCGATGGTGGGGACGATGTGGGTGGCGATGGTCTTGGTGCCGGTCATCCAGGTGGCAGTGCCATCGGCCATGGTGCCCGCCAGCTTGAGCATGACCGGAGCCAAGGCAGCGACGAGCACTGGTGGCGGGGTGACCTCAGGGATCTCGAGGGGACCGAAGGTCACGGCCTTCAGCACCTCACCCTCGACCGCGGATGCTTCACCGTGCAGCATGGGCATGAGGCCCGAGAGGTACTCCCGCATGTAGCGAGCGGGGCGGTCGAAGCTCATCCCCCAGCAGCCCTCCACCACGAGCTGGTGCGAGAGTCCAATGCCGAGGATGAGGCGGTTGGCGGTAGCGGACTGCACCGTTAGGGCCTGGGCCGCGAGGACTTGGGGGTGGCGGGGGTAGATCGGAACCACCGCGGTGCCGAGGTCGATGCCGGGAACGGCCGCTCCGGCGACGGCCAGCGCCGTGAGGGCATCGTGGCCGAAGATCTGACTGGCCCAAGCTGCGCTGAACCCAGCATCCCGCAAGCGCTCGATTTGGCCGGTGATCTTGGCCACGGTTGTTCCGACGTTGATTGCAGCTCCGATGCGCATGTGGGCCTCCTCAGGCGAGCATGTGGCCGGTTAGCGTGGCCATCGTGAAAGCAAACAGTACTCGGGGCGAGGGCCGAACGGTCGGGATCGTCGGTGGTGGCCAGCTCGCTCGGATGATGGCCGAGGCGGCACCCGAACTCGACATCGCAACCGTGGTGCTCGCCGAGACCCCGAATGAATCCGCGACCGGTGTCGCCGACCGGGTCATCGTGGGCGAAGCTACGAACCTCGAGGATCTCTTCGCGCTCGCCGCAGGGTGCGACGTCATCACCTTCGACCACGAGCAGGTCGACCTCGGCCACATTCGAGCGCTCCTCGACGCAGGACATCGTGTCCAACCAGGGCTCGCCACCTTGGAGGTGGCGACCAACAAGGTCACGATGCGAGAGCGATTCGCTGCCGCCGGCCTCCCGGTTCCAGCTTTCACCGTGGTGGCCGCAGACGCCGCTCCCAGGGCGGTTGCCGATGCCGTTGCGGCGATGGTGGACCAGGTTGGTCTTCCCCTCGTGATCAAACCCGAACGCGGCGGCTACGACGGCAAGGGGGTCTTCGTCGAAGACACCCTCGACGATGCGGTGGCCCGAGTGACGGCGCTCTCGAAACTCGGTCGAGTGTTAGTGGAAGCCCACGTCGACCTCGCCCATGAACTGGCCGTCATTGTCGCTCGTTCTGGAGCGGGTGAGATCGCCGTGTACCCGCCCGTTGAGACGGCGCAGATGGACGGCATGTGCCGAGAGGTCATCGTCCCTGGATCTATCGACCCCGTGGTCGCTGACACGGCGGCCGCGATTGCCCGAAGGGTTGCCGACCTCATCGACAGCGCTGGGGTCTTGGCCGTCGAGTTCTTCGTCGACCCGTCGGGTGACCTCACCATCTGTGAGGTAGCCGCTCGACCGCATAACTCTGGGCATTGGACCATTGAAGGTGCTCTAACTTCCCAGTTCGCCAACCACCTCCTCGGCGTCCTCAGCCAGCCGCTCGGCTCCGTTGACCTCACTGCGGCGAATACGGTCATGGTGAACGTCGTCGGGGCGGACGATGGTCGCGACCCCGAAGCGCTCCTGACATCGCTCGAGCGCTCCCCTACCGTCGTCCCCCACCTCTACGGCAAGGCCGCTCGACCGGGCCGCAAACTCGGCCACGTCACCGCCACCGGCGACGACGCAGTTGCGGTGCGTGACCTCGCGTGGGCGACAACCCGCGCCCTTGGAGGAGCGATGCCCTCGGGCGGTAGCCTGAACGCAGAGGAGGAGTGATGGCCGAGCAGTCTCCAGTCGTTGCAGTGGTGATGGGTTCGTCGAGCGATGCTGGCGTCATGCAGGGCGCACTCGACGTGCTCGCCGACTTCTCAATCCCCTTCGAAGCCCACGTCCTCTCCGCCCATCGCCAAGCTCGGGCCATGCTCACCTTCGGAGAAGAAGCGGCTGAACTCGGCTTCAAGGTGATCATCGCCGGCGCCGGCGGTGCAGCACACTTGCCCGGCATGTTGGCTGCAGTCACCACGCTCCCAGTCATCGGTGTCCCGATCTCGGCGACGAAGCTCGATGGGATGGACGCGCTGCTCTCTATCGTGCAGATGCCGAAGGGTGTCCCCGTCGCCACCGTGGCTATCGACGGAGCCCGCAACGCTGCGCTGCTCGCCTGTTCGATTTTGGCGCTCGGCGACCCACACCTCGCTGGACGCCTGCTCGAGCACAAGGCCACCCTGATCGCACAGGCATCCGAGCAAGACCGCCAGCTCTTCGGGTGAGGCCATGACGACCGCTCGGGATCTCCTCGGCCGCATGCCATCGGAGCGAATCGTCATCGTGACTGGTGACGACCTCGGGTTGGCCCACGCCACCAACGTCGCGGTCTCCGATGCGCTCTCTGCAGGCGACCTCGACGGTGCCAGCTTGCTCGTCCCCGCTCCATGGTCCCGAGAGGCCATCGTCCGCTACCACGGCGAAGCCGTTGGGGTGCAGTTAGCGCTGACTGCCGAACACGCCCTCTATCGATGGGGACCCATCACGGCGGCGCCGAGCCTGCACGGCGGCGATGGTGGATTCCCCACCACCGTGGACGATCTCCTCAACCACGCCGACGTCGACGACGTCCGTCGAGAACTCCGAGCCCAGATTGAACGAGCCATCCTCTGGGGCTTCGACATCTCCTACCTCTGCTGCCACCACGATGCGGCGCTGCTCCGGCCGGAGTACTTCGATGTGGTCCTCGGGCTCGCCGTCGACTTCCAACTCCCCCTGCGACTCGCTGCCCTCCCCGAAGATCGCCTCGGCTTCCCCGCTCGACAACTCGCCACCGATGAAGGGGTCTTCAGCCCCGACGCCGTGGTCCACCTCGGTCCTGCAGATGACGTCGCTGCCGTGGTCGAGGGCTTGAGCGCAGGTCTCACCGAGATCGTCATGCGCCCGGGAGCGGAGAGTCGCGAGCTCACCGCATTGGCCACCGACGCACCAGCCCGAGTCCTCGACACCCGTCGCCTGAGCGATGGGGCACTCGACGCTGCGCTGGGGCGGTCGGGGATTCTGCGCACCACCTACCGGGCGCTGCGCACTGCGCAACGCCAAGCGCTCATCTAATTCCCTCGAAGAGGCACGTCTCTGGCACGTCGGTTGGGCCTACGTGGCTGGCGGCCAAGCGGTAGTGCTCGAAGGGGTAGACCGACGCGGCAACATCGCTCGGGAGTCCGAACCACCACGGTGAGTTGGGGTCGATCTGGGTGGCGTGCGCTTTGAGGGCGATCTCTCGCACGTGGCCGAACCCGGTGACGTCGACCACTGCGGTCGAGTCATCGACGTGGGCGTCGATGCGAGCCAGGAACTCCTCGTCGTAGGGGGATTCGAGGCCAAGGTGGAGGTAGGTCTCGTGCATCTTGCGGACGCGCTCTGCCGGCCAGGTCACGTAGTAGAGCTTGTCGACCTGGTGGGGCTCCCCCGCCTCTGGGTAGCGACTGGGATCCCCAGCAGCGATGAACGCCGCCATCGAGATCTCGTAGACCTTCAGGTGGTCAGGGTGCGGGTACTGCTCTTGGACATCGGGGTAGGTGATGAGGACCTGGGGCCGCTCAGCACGGATGATGGCCACGAGGCGTCCGGCTGCTTCGTCGGTGGCCGCGCTGTGGAAGGAGTCAGGGTGGTCATTGGAGGGACTGCCGGCCATCCCGGAGTCTCGATAGCCAAGCCGGTACACCGCGTCGTAGCCAATGGCGGCAACTGCGGCGTCGAGTTCGGCGTGGCGAACCTGCGCCATGTTCGCCTTGGTCGCCTCGGCGTCGAGTGCGGGGTTATGGACATCGCCTTCGGCGCCATCAGTGCAGGACACGAGCACCGTGCGCACGCCTTCACTCTTGTAGCGAGCGATCGTCGCTGGACCCTTGGACGACTCATCGTCGGGGTGCGCATGGACGGTCATGATGCAACGGGAGCCACTCATGGCCCATGACCCTACCGGTGGGCGGTCGCAGCGATTTCGCTGTGCCCGCTCGCGCACCAGTCCAGTCCTACACTGGACCCACGTCCAAGGAGGCAACAATGGCAGGTACCTGGCAACGCGTGAAGTCCGTCTTCCAAGCCAAGGCCAACAAGGCGCTCGATCGAGTGGAAGACCCTCGCGAGACCCTCGACCTCTCCTACGAGAAGCAGCTCGAGCAGCTCACCAAGGTGCGCAAGTCCGTCGCCGATGTCGCCACCGCCAAGAAGCGGATCGAACTCCAGGCCAATGAGCTCCAGGCGCAAGCCGCCAAACTCCAGGACCAGGCCAAAGCAGCGCTCGGGCAGAACAACGAGGAGCTGGCCCGCGAGGCCCTCACCCGTCGCACCGCGATTGCCACCCAGCTCGCCGACTTGGAGACCCAACACGCCAGCATTGATGAGCAGGAGCAGAAGCTCATTGCCACCATGCACACGCTCGAGACCAAGATCGAAGCCTTCCGGGCCAAGAAGGAGACCTTGAAGGCCTCCTACACCGCCGCTGAAGCCCAGACCAAAGTTGGTGAGGCCGTCGCTGGAATCTCCGATTCCATGGGTGATGCCGGACTGGCCATGCAGCGGGCTCAGGACAAGATGGCCTCAATGCAGGCCAGAGCTGGTGCGATTGATGAACTGCTGGCCAGCGGTGCACTCACCGACCTAACGACCCCCAACGATGACATCCAGCGCCAACTCGACGCCGCTGGTGCAGCCTCCCAAGTCGACACCGAGTTGGCAGCCCTGAAAGCACAGATGGCTACCCCAGCACCGCTTCCTGAAGGAGGAGAGGACCGAAAGTGAGCGTCGCCAAGAACATCGCCACCGACCGGAGCCTGACCATCCGGATGCTCTTCACGGGCTTCTTGCTCGTCGCCCTCTACGCCGTCATCGGCACCGTGCTGGCCATGGTGGGCGTCGGGATTGTGCCGATTGTCCTGATCTCGCTCGGCATGATCTTCGGGCAGTACTGGTTCTCTGACCGCCTCGCCTTATGGGGCATGGGTGGCGTCATCGTGAGCCCGCAAGAGGCTCCCGAACTCCACGCCATCATCGATCGCCTCTGTGCCTTGGCCGACATGCCCAAGCCTCGGGTCGCCATTGCTTCCACCGATGTCCCGAACGCCTTCGCCACCGGTCGCTCCCCGAAGCAGGCAGTGGTGTGCGCGACCACCGGCATCATGCGCCGCTTGGACGCTGGCGAACTCGAGGCAGTGCTCGCCCATGAGATCTCCCACGTCGCCCACCGAGACGTGGCCGTGATGACCTTCGCGTCGAGCCTCGGCATGCTGGCCGGACTCGTCTCTCGCATCGCCCTGTGGACCAACCTCGGCGGCGACAACGAGAACAACGCCCTCGCCGAACTCGCGATCTTCGTCTTCTCCATCGTCGTCTACTTCATCTCGTTCCTCCTCACCCAGGCGCTGTCTCGCTACCGCGAGCTCGCCGCCGATCGCAGTGGTGCGCTCCTGATCGGCAAGCCAACGCTGCTCGCCTCGGCCCTCGTGAAGATCACCGGTGCCATGGGGCAGATCCCGACCAAGGACCTGCGCAGCTCCCAAGCCTTCAACGCCTTCTTCTTCACCCCAGCCATCAACGGTCGTGAAGGGGTCTCGCTTGCGAACCTGTTCTCCACCCACCCGACGCTCGAGCGTCGCCTCGCCCAACTCGACGACTTGGAGCGCCAGCTCCACGGGGCCTGATGGGGCTCTTCGACACCATCCTCGGGCGCACGAAACCGAAGGCTGCGAACTTAGAGAGCCTCTTCGCCCTGCCCTCGGCAGCCATCACCCTGCAGACGGCGGCTGGGCTCTACCCAACTGGCGCTGCTGGGGTGTGCTTCAAACCTCCCGCTGATCGAGAAGAAGCAGATGTGACGGCCGAGATTGCCGGCATGCTCCACCTGAGCAGCGACGGTGCTGCATCGACGATGACGAGCGTCGATGACGCCTTCGGCTATCGCTGGCTCGTCGTGCGGGACCCGGATCTGTCGAGCCTCGTCACCGCGATCCACGTCATCAACTCGAGCCTGAGCGACCACGGCTGGGGGCCGCAGCTGCTGTGTTCGGCGTTCACCTTCGCTCCCGGCGACGGTGCTGATGCCACTGCGAAACCCCTCGCCCTCGTCTACCTGTTCAAGCGTGGTTCGTTCTACCCCTTCTGCCAGGTCGGCCACGAGCAACGCGATACGACCACCGAACTCCACGTCAAGGCCCTCCTCGGCAGCGACCTCCCGGTCGAAGAGGACCTCACCCGGTGGATGGCACTCTGGGACCTCCCCCTCACCTGAACCGAGGGGTGCGGCAAGGCATCGGTAGCATTGAGCCATGACCTCGTCTTCTGGAACTCGAAAGCTCGCCCTCGAGGGAACCGTGAACTTCCGAGACCTCGGTGGCTACCCAACAAACGATGGCCGCCACACCGCCTGGGGCAAGATCTTCCGGGCTGACGGCCTCCACCACCTCTCCGACACCGACCTCGAGGTCTTAGAAGGACTCGGACTCTCGACGGTGATTGATCTCCGCACCGCAGACGAGGTAGCCGCTGGGGCATTCCCGGTCGACAAGCTGCAGGTGAACTTCCACCACATCCCCCTCATGCGCTCCGTCGGTGCTCCCGATGACTTCACCCTCACCCCAGGGATGCTGGCGGCCACCTACTTAGAGATGGCTGACACTGCCGCCAGTGAAATGGGGTCGATCTTGGCGCTCCTCAGCGACGGCGCCAACTTGCCAGCCGTCTTCCACTGCACGGCCGGTAAGGACCGAACGGGAGTGACCGCAGCGCTCCTGCTCTCGGTGCTCGGCTGTCCACGTGAGGTCGTGGTCGCTGACTACACTCTCAGCCACGATGCGATGATGCATCTCCGCGAGCGCTTAGCCACGCGCTACCCGAGTGCTCGGGAGATGATCATGGCCGCCGACGACATGTTCGCCGCCTACGCCAGCTCCATTGAGGGATTCCTCGACTACCTCGCCGAACACCACGGCTCGGTGCTGGGATTCGCCCACCACGCTGGGGTCACCGACGCCCACATTGAGGCCTTGAAGGATCTCCTGCTCGTCGACTAGCTCCCGAGCACTCCGTGGCGCTCTGCGAGATTACTGAATGCTGCTGCGAGATCGAGGTCGAGTTGCGTGATGCCGAGGGGCTCGTGCGTCGAGGTCGCAACCGTGACCGTGGTGTAGGCGATCTCGATGACCGGATGGTGGTCGAGGGCATCGATCGCACCGAAGGCGTCCACGACGAAGTCCTCCGCTGCTCGAGGGGCGGGGAACCGGAACGTCGCGGTGAGCACCGCCTTGCCGTTACGGTTCACGAGCGACCACCAGTCACCGAGGTGGCCGAGCGAGTCGCGCACAGCCTCATTACTGAGCGCGGGCGGGCGACTGCTCACGGGTGGGTCATCTCGGCGGGGTTCACCGCTTCGTCGAAGGCCTCGGAGGTCAAGAACCCGAGTTCCATGCAGGCATCCTTCAGCGTCGTGCCTTCCTTGTGGGCCTTCTTGGCCACCTGGGCAGCCTTGTCGTATCCAATGAGCGGGTTGAGTGCGGTGACGAGCATGAGCGAGTTGGTGAGGTGACGGTCGATCTGGGCGAGGTCAGGCTCCAGCCCAACCACGCAGAACTCCGTGAACCGGTCACAGGCATCGGCCAAGAGTTCGACCGAGTGCAGGTAGTTGAAGATCAGCACTGGCTTGCAGACGTTGAGCTCCAAGTTGCCACGTGACCCAGCGATCGACACTGCGGTGTCGTTGCCGAGCACTTGGATCGACACCATGATCATGGCTTCAGACTGGGTGGGGTTCACCTTGCCCGGCATGATGGAGCTTCCCGGCTCATTCTCGGGCAGGCGCAGCTCACCGAGACCCGAGCGTGGTCCCGAGCCCAGCCACCGCAGGTCATCGGCGATCTTGGCCATCGACACCGCCAAGGTCTTGATGGCACCGTGGGAGTAGACGAGGGCGTCGTGGGCGGCGAGGGCGGCGAACTTGTTGGGCGCAGTGATGAAGGAGAGACCGGTCAGCGACGCAATGGCCGAGGCCACTCGTTCACCGAACTCGGGGTGGGTGTTGAGCCCGGTGCCGACAGCTGTGCCGCCAGCAGCCAACTCGTAGACGCCGTCGAGGGATTGCTGCAAGCGCACGAGATCGGCGTCGAGCTGGGCGACGTAGCCGGAGAACTCTTGCCCCAAGGTGAGCGGCACAGCGTCCATGAGGTGCGTCCGGCCGATCTTGACGATGTCGGCGTAGGCCTCGGCCTTCTCGGACAGCGCATCACGGAGGGCTCGCACCGAGGGGATGAGGCGGTGGGTGACCTGCTCCACCGCTGCAATGTGCATGGCCGTTGGGAACGTGTCGTTGCTCGACTGGCTCATGTTGACGTCGTCGTTGGGGTGGACCGGCGTCTTCGATCCGAGGACCCCACCGGCCATCTCAATGGCACGGTTCGAGATGACCTCGTTCACGTTCATGTTGGTCTGGGTGCCCGAACCGGTCTGCCAGATGCGGAGGGGGAATTCGGTGGCGAGCTTGCCCTCCATCACCTCACGAGCAGCAGCCACGATCAAGTCAGCCTTCTCTGCACTCAGCTTGCCGAGGTCGGCGTTCACCTGGGCGGAGGCCAACTTCAAGATGCCGAAGGCCCGGATGAGCGCCGGTGGCATGGTGTCGTGGGCAATGGCGAAGTGGTGGAGGCTGCGCTCAGTCTGGGCACCCCAGTACCGTGAGGCGTCGACCTCAATCTCGCCCATCGTGTCCGATTCCACTCGAGTGGCCATCGCCATTCCTCTCTCTTGACTGCTGCACGCGGTTGCGCTCCTGCGCAGCGCACGAACGATCGAATGCCTCGTTGACGTTCCGGAGAAGACGGTAGCGGACAGACTCGCCCGCTCCGGTCACGCGGTGGCGGGTGGGTGGTCGTTCGGACAGTTGATGAGGCCCCGGTGGTAGCGAGGATCACGCACCCACCGGCCGGCGTACCAATTCCCGTGCGGTGCAGGGAGTCCGTAGAGGAGGTGGAGATCTTGGAGGACTGCTGCCGAGTAGTCGACCGCTCCGGGCTGGCAGAGGTGGATCGTGTCGACGGATCGGATGCGGACCCACTGCGACATTGGTGCGTCTTGGTGGTCGCTCGGCGCCAACCACGTCGTGTACTTGCCGAACATGAGCACCGAACCAGCGGTATCGAGGTAGGCGGCGCGACCTCCAGAGTGCGCCACCACCGAGAGGGCGATCGACTTGAACGCCTCAATACCTCCGGTCAGGCCGAGGACCTCGCTCGCTGCAGACCCACTCGCCCACTGCAGGCCGCCAGTCGTTGGGTACTCGAGGAACAGCACCGCCCGAGCACCATTCGGCCCGAGCGTGGCCGCGTCGACGAAGGACTGGAGGAGCCGCCCATACGCCGCGGGCTGATCGTGAGCGACCTTGTTGTCCCAGCCCCACATGCCAACGACGAGGTCAGGGTGACGCTTGGCCAGCACGGTGGCCAACTGGCTCCGCCAGTTCTTCGAGGTCGTCAGCCCCCATCCGGGGAACGCCTTGGCGTAGGCCTGACCCTCGAGCGTCGACCGGAGCCCGCGGACGAGCGGGAACTCTGCGGAGTACATCACCGAGTCCCCGACGATCAGCACCTTGAGCGGCGTGGTCGCAGAAAGGGGATGGGTGAGCGGTCGCGGCGTGCCCTGCCACTGCCCCGACCCGGTGATGATGCCGTAGGCATCGGGGAGCACCGGAGCCGTTGGCGGGGTCGAGCCCACCGGGATGATGGCCAGGTTCGCGCTCACCACGATGATGGCGGCAGTGGCGGCCATTGCCACGGGCACCACAATCGGGCGAGCCCAACGGGGGTAGGCCATCTTCCGCAGCGGCCGCTCGAGGGCGTAGTAGGAGATCGTCGCCACCGCGAAGCTGAGCGCAACCTTCACGGCGTCGAGCCCGATGCCGGAGAATCCCACTCGATGGGGCGTCAGCAGGACGTCGATCGGCCAGTGCCAGAGGTAGAGCCCGTAGGAGATGGTGCCCACCCACACGAGTGGTCGCCACCGCAGCACCACCGCCAGGCCCTTGGCCCCATCCCCCCGAACGCTCAGCACGATTGCCACCGCGAGCACGGCGCAGAGGAGGAAGCCACCGTTGAACATGAAGGACCGAGGCAGCCCGTCGATACCGCCCATTCCCCCCTTCCACCAGAAGCCGCCGAGCACCAGCGCTGCGACCACGCCCACCACGTCGAGGCGGCGCTGGAGCGCAGGGGGAACTGTCGGACGCATCGCCGTCACGAAGGCCGCCGCCGCCCCGAGTCCGAGATCGAAGAGCCGCGTGAAGGTGTTGTAGTAGAGGTCGGTGGCGCTGACGCCGGCATGGAAGAGGGCCACCATCAGCACCGATGACCCGACGCCGAGCGTCACCGTGAGGAACAGTCCCGCTCGGCGCCACGACGAGCGCTTCATCACGAGCACCATCACCAGTGGCCACACGAGGTAGAACTGCTCCTCAATCGCCAAACTCCAGGTGTGTTTGATGGGCGATGCCGCCAAGAATGCTTGGAAGTAGCTCTGGTGGGTGAAGATCGCGTGCCAGTTGGCAACGTAGAACAGGGTGGCCAGTCCGTCCCCGAGGAACGCCACGTGATCAATGGCGAGATCGGGAGAGCCGTTCCCCGTGCGCTGAACGATGACGATCGCCACCGAGACCGCCACCAGCATTGCGAGCGCCGCTGGGAGGAGGCGCCGGGCTCGCCGGGCCCAGAAGGCCGTCAGGCCGAGTCGGCCCGTCGTCAAGCGCTCTTCGACGAGCAGCGAGGTGATGAGGAAGCCAGAGAGGACGAAGAACAGGTCGACGCCGAGGTAGCCACCGCTCATGGCGTTCCACCCGAGGTGGTAGGCCATCACCGACAGCACCGCCAGTGCTCGGAGACCGTCGAGTGCCGGAAGGTGCCGACCCCGGACGGCGGTACTCGGCGCAGGTGAAGGTGGCGACTCGGTCACCCGGTCATTCTCCCTCAGTGCCAACGACCTCGGTGCGCAGCAGCGCAATGACCTGCGATGCAGGGAGGACCGCCATTTCGTCGAGGAGACCGGAGTCGAGGCCGAGATCCGCAACCTCGTCGAGCACCGCTCGTGCACCGTCATCTGCCAACCACCATCCGAGCCCCGGACCACCGAGCTGCAGCGGAAGCGGGCGATTCGGCGCGGCGTCGAGCGTCCACGTCGCACTCACGAACGATGAGGTTTCCACACCCCACATGGAGCGCAGGAGCCCCACGGCGTCACGGAGAACCTGAGGATCGCTCTCACCGGTGACGAGGAGTGCAACGGAGAGCTGCCCACCACTCAGGTGGTCGAGCGTGGTGAGGTCGCGGGCTGCCACCGGCAACGGTCGTCCCCCAATCGGGTCGACGACCACCATCAGCGGGGCTGCCACCCTCGCCACTGCTCCCGCTGCCGTGGTGGCATCGAGGGCGTCATCGACAATGCAGAGCCCGCCGGGCCACGAGGGGCTGGTCATCGCCCCTCGAAGTTGGGGGTTCGCTTCTCGAAGAACGCCGAGATGGCCTCTGCGACATCGTGGCTACCGAATCCCCGGACCTGGGCCACGCATTCAGCGTGCACGACGGCCTCGAAGTCCTCGAATGCTGCTCGGGCGGTCAGATCCTTGATAGCGGTGAACGCCAGCGTTGGCCCGTGACCCATCTCACGCACAATCTGCCCAGCCTCGTGGTGGAAGACGGCATCGTCGAAGACGGTCGTGCACAGACCAATGCGGAGCGCCTCATCGGCGGGAACCATCGTGGCGCGAAGACTCAGTTCGCGGGCCTTCGCCACGCCGACCCTCCGCACGAGAAAGGTCGACCCACCGAGGTCAATCGAGAGCCCTCTCCGAGCGAAAATCATGCAGAACCGAGCGCTCGATGACGCGACGACGAGGTCGCACCCCATCGCCAAACTCATGCCGGCGCCGACGCAGAGTCCTTCAACGAGGGCGATGGTTGGGACCTCGATCGCCTCGAGCGCTCGGGCAGCATTGGAGAGTTCATCCATGTAGGTGAGCGGATCACCCGTTCCAGCACCATCTGGGTCAGCGAGGTCAGCGCCGGTGCAGAAGTTCCCGTCCGCACCAGTGAGGACCACCGCTCGGGCAGCCCCCGCACTCCGCAGGGCCTCAGTGAGCTGGGCGAACATCGCTCGAGTCAGGGCGTTCTTGGCTTGAGGTGCAACGATGGTGATCGTCCGGATTCCATCGGCATCGTGGACGAGGATCGTTCCGGCCATGGTCAGAGCTCGCTCACCGGAAGCTTCTCCACGTTCACGTCGTTGAAGGTGATGATCTCCACGGCCGGGACGAAGCGCGCCGGGCGGTACATATCCCAGACCCAGCAATCAGTGAGCTTGACGTGGACTGATGCGGGAATCGTGTCGCTGCGGACCGTGGTTTCAACGGCATTGGCCAAGTAGAACCGGCGCTCAGTTTCCACCACGTAGGAGAACATCGGCAGCACGGCCTTGTACTCTTGGACCAGCGCCAACTCAATGGCGTCTTCGTAGCGCTCGAGATCTTCGTCACTCATCGGAAACCTCGACCGCGCCTCGGTCGCACTCGCTTAGTCGCGAGCGACGCGGCGCTCCTTGATCTTGGCAGCCTTGCCGTGCAGATCGCGGAGGTAGTAGAGCTTGGCTCGACGGACATCACCGTAGGAGTCCACTTCAATCTTGGCAATCGTCGGGGCGTGCAGCGGGAAGGTCCGCTCAACACCCACGCCGAAGCTCACCTTGCGAACGGTGAAGGTCTCCGAGATGCCACCGTTCTGGCGGCGGATGACCACGCCTTGGAACACCTGGATGCGCTCACGGCTTCCCTCGATCACTCGCACGTGCACCTTGACGGTGTCTCCAGGGCGGAATGCAGGGATGTCAGACTTCATGGAGTCGTGGTCAACGGCTTCGGTCAGATGCATGGCAGGTCTCTCCAGGTGGTACCGGACTTGCCATGCTAGCCGGTTTTGCCACCCTCGTTGACCTGCAGCGTGGCGAGGAGAGCCCGGTCAGCGTCGCTCAGCCCGCCGCGGGCCGCAATCAGATCAGGACGTCGCTCGAGCGTGCGCTGGAGCGCCATCGCTCGTCGCCACTGCTCGACCTTGCCATGGTCGCCCGATCGGAGGATCTCAGGGACTAGGAGACCCCGAAACTCCGAGGGCCTCGTGTACTGGGGATACTCGAGTAACCCATCGCTGAAGCTCTCATCGGCAGCGGATGCCTCATTGCCGAGTGCTCCAGGCACGAGACGCGTCACGGCTTCGGTGACGACGAGTGCCGCCAACTCCCCACCAGCGAGCACCACGTCACCCACGGAAAGTTCACCGTCGCAGAGCTCGGTCACGATGCGCTCGTCGGCACCTTCGTAGCGGCCACAGAGGAGCGAGAACCCGTCGAGCAGCGACAGCTCTCGCGCAACGGCCTGGGTGAACGGACGTCCCGATGGACTCATGAAGAACAGCGGACGGTGCATGATGCCGGTCGCTTCGACAGCTTCAACCGCCGCGAAGACCGGCTCGGGCTTCAGCACCATGCCCGCCCCTCCTCCGAACGGAGCGTCGTCGACCGTTCGACGAGCATCGGTGGCGCCACTTCGAAGGTCGTGGGCGCAGAACGACAGCGTGCAGTTCTCTCGAGCTCGCCCGAGGATTGAGGTCGCGGCGTAGGCCTCCACCACGTCAGGAAACAAGGTGAAGACGTCGATGCGCACTACAGATCCAAGAGGCCGTCAGGGATGTCGACGGTAATTGCGGTGCCCGCAATGTGCTCCGTCATGAAGACCATGGGGATGAGATGGCCGCTGGTGGTCACCAAGAGGTCCGATGCTGGATTGGCCTCCACGGCCTTCACCGTTCCGAGGTCGTCACCGGTCACAGTGCGCACTGCCGCACCGATGAGCTCGTGGATGAACACCACGTCATCGCTCTCGATGGGCTCGGCCTGGAGCACGGTGCCGCGCAGGCGCTCAGCGTCGTCTCTCGACTGCACACCATCGAATTGGACGCGCAGTGCGCCACTGTGGGGTTTGGCAGTAACCACCGTCAACGGTCCACGAGCTGATTGGAGGACCGAGCCACTCGCGAAACGGGACGGCAAATCCGTCCATGAGGTCACGATCACCTCACCACGAAGGCCATGGGCCTTCGTGACGACGCCGACGTCGAGGAGTGTTCCCTCCTCTGTCATGTGCTCAGACGTCGACGATGTCGACGTTGGTCGCAATGCCAGCCTTGGCCCCAGCTGCAGCCACGAGGGTTCGCAGTGCTTGTGCCGTGCGGCCCCGGCGGCCGATCACTCGGCCCATGTCGCCCTGTGCGACGGTCACGCTGATCTTCACGCCATCGCCACGGCTAGACGCCATGACTTCGACCTCGTCGGGTGAGTCGGCGAGTGCCTTGGCGAGGTAGGTGGTCACGGCAACAGGGACGTCTGCAGCACCAGCGTCGACCATGTCGTCGCCTTCTTCTGCGAAGTCGTCGTCGTCAACCACGTTGATGTCGCCGTCTTCGTACTCACTCACTTCGACTTCGCCGCCGTGAACTCGTCCCATGCGCCAGAAACCTTGAGCAACTTCTCCACGCGCTCGGTGGGTTGCGCGCCTTGCTGCAGCCACTTGAGCGCAAGCGTGTTGTCGATCTTGACGATGGTCTCTGGGTCAGCCTTGGAGGCTCCGCGGGGAGCGTAGGTCCCGAGGATCTCGAGGAACCGGCCGTCACGAGGTGAACGGCTGTCGGCCGCGACCACTCGGTAGGTCGGTTGCTTCTTCTTACCCATCCGCACGAGGCGAAGCTTGACTGCCACGACTGTCGTCCCTTCAAACCGGTGCCGGGTGGCACCTCATCATCGCGATCCACGACCGTGGACTGCGGGTACTCCATGCTACTCGGTCTGAGACCGCTCGGTCACCGACCCTTGGGCGGGGTCACCCGACCGCCCTTCTTCTTCTTGTTCTTCGACCCTGCTCCCCCACCAACACCAGGGGCCTTCGGCGCCCACGGTGCCGAAGGGAGGCCACCGCCGCCAGATTGGCCGAGCAACTGCTGGAGCTGCGCTGGATCGGATTTCGCCAACTGCGCCATCTGACGAGCGCCGCTCAAGCCACCACCGAGGCCAGGAATCGACGGCATCTTCCCCGCTCCGAGGCTCTTCATCATCTTCGACATCTGCTTGAACTGCTTGATGAGCTGCGCCACGTCAGCGACGCTTCGGCCCGATCCCCGAGCGATCCGGGCTTGGCGACTCCGGTCGATGAGGTCTGGGTTCTGTCGTTCGGCCTTGGTCATCGAGTGCACCATGCCCTCAATACGGGCAATCTCGCCGTCGTCGATCTGACTCGCAGCGTCCCGCATCTGCTTGCTCATGCCCGGCATGAGCTTCATGAGCCCGCCGATTGAACCCATCTTCTTGACCTGGTTCATCTGGTCCAAGAAGTCGTCGAAGGTGAAGGTCCCCTCGAGCATCCGAGCAGCAGACTGGGCGGCTTGTTCGGTGTCGATGGTGCGCTCGGCCTGCTCAATGAGACTGAGCACATCGCCCATGCCGAGGATTCGATCGGCCATCCGATCCGGGTGGAACAGGTCGAGGTCGCCGAGTTTCTCACCGGTTGAAGCGAAGGCGATGGGCTTTCCGAGGACGTACTTCACCGAGAGGGCAGCACCGCCGCGAGCATCACCGTCGAGCTTCGTCAGCACGACACCGTCGAGCGCCAAGGTCTCGTCGAAGGCCTTCGCCGTGTGCACGGCGTCTTGACCAGTCATGGCGTCGATGACGAGGAAGGTGTAGTGCGGCGACGTCGCTGCCGAGATGGCGGCGACTTCAGCCATGAGCGCTTGGTCGATCGACAGTCGACCAGCGGTGTCGAGAATTACCACGTCGCGCCCGAGCCGGAACCCCTCTTCCACACCGTGTCGAGCGACGTCGACGGGATCGGTGCCCGACGAGGAGAACGCCACGCCGGCCTGTTCGGCCAAGATGCGGAGTTGCTCGATGGCCGCAGGGCGCTGGAGGTCGGCGGCCACGAGCAGCGGGTTGCGACCCTGCGCCTTGAACCACTGCGCGAGTTTCGCCGCCGTCGTCGTCTTTCCGGCTCCTTGGAGACCTGCCAGCAAGATCACCGTCGGCGGTCGAGAGGCGTAGGAGATCTTGAGGGTCTCGCCGCCGAGGACCGCAATGAGTTCTTCGTGGACCGCCTTGACGACCTGCTGCCCCGGCGTCAGGCTCTTCGATAGCGCCTCAACAGAGCACCGAGCAGCGACGTTGTCGCAGAACGCTCGAGCGACGCTGAGTTCGACGTCCGCTTCGAGGAGTGCGGTGCGGATCTCGCTCAACGCTTCGGCGAGGTCGGCAGGGGTGATGCGACCGCGACTTCTGAGGCGGCCGCCAATTCGCTCGAGGCGATCGGAGAGGGCGTCGAACATCTCGGTCAGGCTACCGGGTCATCGGCGAGCAATGCATCGACGAAGGCGATGGGCTCGAAGGCGATGAGGTCGCTGGCGTGTTCACCAACACCGAGGAAGCGAACCGGGATCTTCAGTTCAGCCTCGATCGCCACCACCACGCCGCCTCTGGCTGAGCCATCGAACTTCGAGAGCACGATGCCGGTCACCGAAACTGCCTCGGTGAATTGGCGCGCTTGCTGGAGGGCATTCTGCCCAGTCGTGGCGTCGATCACGAGGAGGACTTCGGTGACCTGTCCGGGCTCACGGTCCGCCACCCGTCGGATCTTCTTCAGTTCCTCGACGAGGTTGACCTTGTTGTGGAGTCGGCCAGCAGTGTCGGCGATGACCACGTCGAAGCCCCGGGCACCTGCTCGCTGGACGGCGTCGAAGATCACGGCGCTCGGATCTGCGCCAGCGGCACCCAGCACGACGTCAACCTCGCTGCGTGCGCCCCACGTGGCCAGCTGCTCGCCGGCTGCGGCCCGGAAGGTATCGCCAGCGGCGAGGAGCACCTTCTTCCCCTCACCACCTGCCCGGTACGCCAACTTGCCGATCGTGGTCGTCTTGCCGACCCCGTTGACGCCGACGAGGAGCCACACGGGCACTCGACCCGCCGCAACCTCGAGCGACAGTTCGCCGTGCTCGGGACGCTCGACCTGCGAGAGGGTCGCAATGAGCAGGCTGCGGAGGCGCTCGAGGAGGCCGGATCCGTCGGTCACTGTGCCGGCGGCCACCTCTGCCCGCAAGGTCTCGAGCAGTCGAGTCGTCGTCGTCACGCCGACATCGCCACGTAGGAGCGAGGATTCGAGTTCATCCCAGGTGGACGGCTCGATGGCTTTCAGGCGTCGAGCAGCACGCAGCCCAGCGAAGATGCCACGGCTCTTGGCACTAGCGGCACCGACCGAAGGGGGCGTGCTCTCGGAAAGCTCGTCCGCTGGCGTCACGACAGGGGCAACCGGTGCACCCTCCACCACGGCCACGTCGGCGGGGACTGCATCGGTGGTGGTGTCGAGCACCACTGGTGCGACAGCCGCCGGCTCGATGCGCTGCGGAGCCGGGGTTCCAGCACCGAGTGCTGGCGAGGAGCGACGCTTGGTGACGACGACGCCGGCTCCAGCCAGCACCACGACGATGCCGATAATGATGAGGATGGTGACCACTACCTCGGGTCCTCCGCTTGAGCATCCGGTCGAGTCCGAACGACGCGCTGGCTCACGACCTGGCTCGATCCCCCAGGGGCCATCGTGACGCCGTAGAGGGCATCGCCGGATTCCATCGTCCGCTTCTGGTGGCTGACCACGATGAGCTGTGCCTCTTCACGGAACTCGTCAATGAGGCCGAGGAAGCGGTGCAGGTTGACGTCGTCGAGTGCTGCTTCGACTTCGTCCATGAGGTAGAAGGGTGATGGTCGGCTCCGGAAGACGGCAAAGCTGAACGCGAGGGCGGCCATTGACCGCTCACCACCAGAGAGGAGCGACACCCGGCGCACGTTGCGACCAGCGGGCCGAACCTCAATCTCGACACCGGTATTGAGGAGGTCATCGGGATCGACGAGCGAGAGTCGACCCGTGCCGCCGGGGAACAGCATGGCCACCAGGGTGGAGAAGTGCTCGTTCACGTCCGCGTAGGCCGAGGCGAAACTCGTGACGATCTCCTCGTCGAGGTCGCCAATCACCTGCTGGAGGTCACGACGGGCTGACCGCACATCGCTCACCTGTTCGTCGAGCTCACGGTGACGCTCTTCCAAGGCAGCGAGTTCTTCGAGGGCCAAGGGGTTGATCGGACCAAGGCCTTGGAGCTTGGCCGCCAAGTTCGCCGCGTGGCTCGTGGCACTCACGCCGTCGGGGAGTTCCGGGCAGGTTGCGCTCAGCACTTCAGCTGCACTCGCGCCAAGCTCACGCTCGATCAGCTCCCCAAGCGTGCTCAACCGGAGCGCGACTTCTGCCGCATCCACCTCCGTAGAACGCTGGCGTGTGCCGAGATCTGTGCTCCGCCGTTCGAGATCAGCACGGCGTTGACGGAGCACTTCCAAGCGTGCGCCACCAGCGCGAACCGCTTGGAGTTGGGTTTGATACGCCTCAGTGAGCGAGGTAACGAGGCCGTCGAGGCGATCACGCTCGACGATCACGCGATCTTTGAGGGTCAGCAGTGCCCGCCCGGTGGCATCTAAGTGCTGACGACGAGCAGCGGCCTCTTCTCGCTCGGCAGCATGGCCTTCGAGTCGGCGCTCGATCTCGGCGCGTCGGCGCTCGAGGACGCGTTGGCGCTCATCAATGGCCGCCTTGGCAACCGCCAAGGCCCGTCGTCGACGATCGACGTCGCTGCGGAGCTCTGCAGCGCTCGCCGCTCGAGCATCAGCGGCTGCGAGTTCCTCTCGAGCTGCGGCGATGGCGGCCTCGTGAGCATCATCACCGCTCTCGCTCCCCGAGATCGTGGCCGAGGCCTCGTCCGCTGCTGCTTGGGCCTCGACGAGTTCCTCTCGGGCGGCAACGAGGCCAGCGTCGGCTTCGACGCGTTCAGTGTGCGCCGCGGCGATCTGGCGTTGGAGTCCCTCGATCTGTGCCGCCGATCGGTCAGCGCTCCGAGTTGCCTCAGCGTGGGTCGTTCGTGCGGTGGATGCTTGATCCCGAGCGTCATTGGCCACGAGGCTGGCGCTCGTCGCTGCAGCCCGATCATCTTCTACAGTCTGCGCAGCCGCCTCAACCGCTGCACGCGTCACCACACCCGTCGTTGATTGGACGCGCCATCCAGATGTGGAGAACCGGTCACCGCTCATGGTGACGACGACGAGGTCTGGACGATCGAGCGAGAGCTCCATGGCATCTTCGATCGCCTCAACGAGGACGGCCCGAGCGAACACGGTGTCGAGGACGCGCTCGACCTCGGAACTCGTACCTCGACGTGGACGAATCCTCGTGCGCAGCGGCGCAGCCTTGGTGGGCAAGGTGTCAACTGGCTGGGTGACCGCACCCGGTGCGAGGACGAGTCCAGCAGCGCCTTGCTCGCGAAGCCGTTGGAGCGCGCTGCGGGCAGCGTCTCGCCCATCGACCACCATGGCGCCAACCGCGGCGCCGGCAGCCGCCTCGATGGCACGCTCCCAACCCTCGTCGATTTCAACGAGATCAACGAGGGCCCCCACGACACCAGCGAGGCCTTCGAGCGCGGCACGTCCGGCTGAACCTTCGAGATCATCGAGCGACTTCGCCAAGGCTTCGTGCCGAGCAGCACTTCGGTGGCTGCGATCCGAAGCTGCCTGGAGCGCTGCTTCAGCCGACGTCAGTCGCCGCTCTGCCATCTCGAGAGCAGCAGTTGCGGCATCGGCGGCCGCAGTGGTTTCACCGGCACGGCGGCGAGCCTCGTCGAGTTGGGTGGCGAGGAGCTCATCGGCATCGATCCGCTTGGCCACTCGAGATTCTGCGGCACTCACTCGGGACTGAGCGAGGCCGACCGCGCGGGTGCGCTCAGCCACGAGGCGCTGTGCTTCTTCTACTTTGGCCCGCGCTGCGGCATGGGCGGCGGTCGCCGCCCGAAGCGTTGCTTGCGCATCTTCTCGGCCAATGCCTGCTTCGGCTTGGACGAGATCCGCATCCGCCGAGATGACCTCGCGTTCTTCGGGTTCGATCGCTGCTCGGTCGATCACCAACCGCTCGAGATCTTCAGTGATTCGGGCGGCTTCGGTCTCAAGGTTCGAAACCACGTCGACATCAGCGTTGGCATCGAGGGCGACGAGCACGGCACGGTGGCGTTCCACGAGGAGCGAGATGGTGCCACGCGCTCGGGCAGCGAGTCCCTGAATGGAGGCCAAGAGACTGGCGAGATCTTCTTCTCGTCGAGATGACAACTCGGCAGCGGCGCTGGCGGCCTCGGTGTCGAGCGCGGCAATTTCTTGGCGGAGCGTCTCGGCCTCGGTCGCAATCGCTTGTGCCGCAACCTCAGCGGCATCGCGACGACTGGTGAGCTCGGCGAGTTCTTGCCCGGCAACGAAGATCCGGACTTCACGCAGATCCGCCGCGAGTCCAGCGTGGTTGCGTGCTGCGTGAGCTTGGCGCTCAAGTGGGCGCATCTGACGGCGGACTTCTCGGACGAGATCGCCGAGCCGTTCGAGATTTTCCTGGGTCTGGGCGAGGCGACGCTCGGCGCGCTCTCGACGTCGACGGTGCTTCAAGACCCCGGCGGCTTCTTCAATGATGGCTCGGCGCTCTTCGGGCCGAGCCTGCAGCACGGCGTCGAGTTGACCTTGGCCGATGATCATGTGCTGCGAGCGACCAATGCCGGTATCAGAGAGGAGTTCTTGGATGTCGAGCAGGCGACACGGTGTGCCGTTGAGGGCGTACTCAGAATCGCCGTTGCGGAACAGGGTTCTCGTGATCGTCACTTCAGCGGTGTCAATGGCCAAGTCGCCAGTGGCGTTGTCGATCGTGAGGCTGACCTCAGCGCGGCCGAGCGCTGGTCGAGATGCGGTCCCAGCGAAGATGACGTCTTCCATCTTCGCACTGCGGAGCTGCCGAGGTCCTTGGGCGCCGAGCACCCAGGTCACGGCATCGACGACGTTGGACTTTCCAGAACCATTGGGGCCCACGACAACGGTCACCCCCGGCTCGAACTCGAGGACGGTGGGATCGGCGAAGGACTTGAATCCCCGCATGGTGAGCGAGCGCAAGAACACGGGAGCACCCTACCAAGCAGGGCCAACCGGCTTCACCGCCGGGTTCTCGTCAAATCTGGCAGTGCTCGCAGAGGTAGGTGGTGCGATCCTTCCACTTCACCTTGGTGATGGTGTTTCGACACCGACGACAGGCCAGCCCAGCTCGGTCGTAGACCTCGTGGAATTGGCTGTAGTTGCCCGTCTTGCCCTCCAAGTCCCGATACTGCTCATCGGCCAAGGATGAGCCACGGTGCTTGATGGCTTCGGCCAAGATCTCAACGGTTGCGCGGTAGAGGCGGCGAACTTCCGTCGTCGACAAGCTCGAGGTGAGGCGGTCGTAGCGCAGCCCAGCCGCGAACATGATCTCGTCG
Source organism: uncultured Actinomycetes bacterium (assembly GCA_903870905.1). Lineage (GTDB taxonomy): Bacteria > Actinomycetota > Acidimicrobiia > Acidimicrobiales > RAAP-2 > CAIQEU01. The sequence goes on from CAIQEU010000042.1 coordinate 55,824, forward strand.
GAGTAGACGTTGCCAATACCGCAGACCATGTGCTGGTCCATGAGGAAGGCCTTGAGTTGCACTTGCTTTCGGTGGAGGAAGAATCCGAATTGCTCCCAGGTCAGCATCGACTCAACGGGATCGCACCCGAGCTCTGCCAACTCGGGAATCCGGCGACGAAGTGCTCGGGCTTCAGGGTTGACGACCGATTCGGCGACGTGGGTCGCCGCTTGGTCCTCCGCTGAGGGGACGACCGAGATGAAGAGCTCACCGAACGTGCGGGGGTCGACGAACCACAGTTCGCCGCCTTGGGTGAAGGTGAACGTCACGTGCGTGTGCTTAATCTTCGGAGTCTTTGGGGTCTTCGCTCGATGCAATTGACCCGACATCCCGAGGTGGATGACCAAGGTGTTGCCGTCGTCGAGGCCGATGAGCAGGTACTTGCCGAGGCGGTCGACGCTCTTCAAGGTGCGCCCCTCGATGAGGTCTCGGAATGCCTTGGCGTTCTTGTGTCGACGCACCGCCCGACCGTTGGTCACGGCACAGGCCTTCACCTTCTTGCCGACCACTTCCTTCGACAGGTCTCCTCGCAGGGTCTCAACTTCGGGAAGTTCAGGCACGATTCCACTCCTTCAATGCTTGGGCGGCCGCTGCCTGCTCGGCCGCCTTCTTCGAACGTCCAGTGCCCGATCCAAGCACGAGGTCCCCAACCGCCACCGTGGCGGTGAAACTCCGATCGTGGTCGGGTCCAAAGCCCACCGTGGCATAGGTCGGCTGGGGGTACCCGTCGCGCACCAATGCTTCTTGCAGGACCGTCTTGTCGTCATCGAGCCCCGGCGAGAGCCCGGCCTGAGCGATCGTTGCGCCGAGGGTATCAATCACGAACTGGCGAGCGGGGTCGAGGCCACCGTCGACGTAGATCGCACCGAGAACGGCTTCGTAGCAATCTGCGAGCAAGGCCGGCTTCGATCGACCACCGGTCTTCTCCTCGCCCTTGCCGAGGCGGAGCATTGACCCGAGGTCCAACTGCGTCGCAGCGCGTGCGAGGGATTGGGTGCTCACGACAGCCTTTCGGACGTTGGTGAGATCACCTTCGGCGAAGGCAGGGAACATTGTGAAGCAGTGCTCGGCAACGACCAAGTCCAGCACGGCATCACCGAGGAACTCCAGTCGTTCGTTGGAACTCCCGCCATGCTCGGCAGCCCAACTGCGGTGCGACAGCGCGAGGTCGGCGATGCCAGGGTCCGAGAAGGCGTACGAAATTCTCGCCGCAAGACCAGTTGGGCCGGACAGATCAGGCAGCCCCGAGTTTGGCCGCGACGTAGTTCACCGCATCGTCGACGGTCTTCAAACCTTCGAGGTCCTCGTCGTCAATGCGAAGACCGGCACCGTCACTGGCGAAGGCTTCTTCGAGAGCCTCGACGAGTTCGATGAGGGCGAGCGAGTCGGCATTTAAGTCTGCGAAGGTCGCTGAATCGGCGATGTCGGCGATGTCCATTTCCAAGATTCCAGCGAGCTCGGTGCGCACCACGGTAGCGATTTCGTTGCGGTCCACAGGACCCTCCCTCTCGAGCGATCTGGCGTCTTGCATGAGACCACCACCGTTCCATCATACCGGGTATGCGCCGAGAATCCGGGGACACTCCGAGGTGACTAGAGGATCGCTCCAGCAATTCCCGCAGTCGAACCGGACAGGGCGAGGTCTCGGCCGACAGTGATGGCGTTGGTCATCGCTCGGGCCGACGACGATCCGTGGCTGATAATGCACACCCCGCCGAGGCCGAGCAGCATCGCCCCACCAATGGCATCGGGGTCGAGTTCGCCGACATAGGGAAGCAGATGCGGCAGCAGGGTCATTCCGGCCGCCTTGGTGTCCTCATCGGTCCCAATGACGTCGCCGAGGACGCCCATGATGAACTTGAGCGCACCTTCCATGGTCTTGAGCGCCACGTTGCCGGTGAAGCCGTCGGTCACGATCACATCAACCGGGCTCGACAGCAGATCTCGACCCTCGACGTTCCCGCGGAAGTCAAGGCCCTCCGTAGCACGCAGCAGGGCGTGGGCCTCTTTCACGAGCGGTGTCCCTTTGGTGTCCTCTTCGCCAATGGAGAGGAGTCCAATCGTCGGCCGTGCAACGCCGAACCGAGCGGTGCAGAACGCTGCCCCCATTTGGGCGAACTGCAGCAGCATCTGCGGCGTGCACTCGGCGTTTGCCCCGGCATCGGCGAGCACCACGGGGGTCTTGCCAGGTCGGGGGATTGGAGCCCCGATGCACGGGCGCAGCACGGACGGCAACCGTCCCATCCGCAAGAGTGCGGAAGCCATCGTGGCGCCGGTATTTCCTGCGCTCACCATGGCGCAGGCCTTGCCGTCACGGACGAGCTCTGCTGCTCGCACGAGTGAGGAATCCTTCTTGGTGCGCACCGATTGCCCTGGGTCATCGTCCATTGCAATGACTTCGGTGCAGGCGATGAGGGGCAGACCTAGCGTGTCGCCCACGAGATCTGGAGGGCCAACGAGGACGACATCGATGCCGGCGTCTTTCGCCGCTCGGGCACCTTCAACGATGGCTCGGGGGGCGTTGTCGCCCCCCATGGCGTCGACGGCGACGGGCAAGCCCGCCAGTTCCGTCACCGGGCGGAGTTCCGCCCGGGCCACGTCAGCCGACCTCTACGGCCTGGCGGCCGCCGTACCAACCACAGGTTGGGCACACGACGTGAGGCAACTTCGATTCGTTGCACTTCGGGCAGAGGCTACGAGCCGGACGCTTGAGGACCCAGTTCGAGGCCCGACGGCTGCGGCTCTTCGCCTTTGAGGTCTTCCGCTTTGGAACGGCCATGGTGACTCCAGATGGAACAGGGCGCAAGTGCGCCGGAGGTGCGAGGGACAATCCTAGCCGAGCCCGCCGGACCCGGCGACCACGTCGAGGTCACCCCTCTTGCGGGTCCTCCCCCTTCAGCGCATCGAGCGCAGCCCAGCGGGTATCGACCGGCGCCGCGCACGAACAGGACTCGGTATTGCGGTCAACACCGCAACTCGGACATAGGCCAGCGCAGTCCTGTCGACACAGGGGGAGGAGTGGAAGTCCGACGATGAGCCACTCTCGGCCGGCGGGCCCGAGGTCGATCATGTCGTTCTCAATGGGGTACGCCTCCTCCTCGGCGCCGATCTTCTCCATGAAGAGCTCGTCGAACGGCGCGGCCAAGGTTCCCCGCACGGGCAGGGCGCATCGAGAGCACAGCCCCGACCACTGCGCCGTTGCCACGCCGGTTGCCATGATCGACCCTTTCGATGAGGTCAACGTAGCGGTGATCTCCATGTCCGCATCGGCCTCGATCCGAGAGGCGGTCGGTGCCGTTGGCGCCAGCTCGTCGTCAGGATCGAACGGGCCAACGAGCGCGACGTCGGTCACGGTGCCGAGCACTCGCCGAAGGACGGCGACGTGGACGATGAAGGGGTCGGTCACGCCTAGAGGTCGTCGTTGTCGAAGAACCCCGAACCATCGGAGTCCTCATCGGCCTCACTCCCAGCCAGCGGGGTTTGACCAGCTTCAACAATGGGCTTCAGTCGGTTCCGCCCAGCGACCACCGTCTTTAAGAGGCGATCCACCACGAGCTCCATCTCCCCCAACTTGAAGTCGCAGTAGTCATCGAGCTCGTGCCGTCGCCGGCGGGCTTCATCGTTGGCCTCTTCGAGGATCTTGGCCGCCTGCAGGCGTGCTTGTCGCACGACTTCTTCTTTCGCGGCCATCTGCTGCACCCGCACACGCGCTTCTTCGAGCATCTGGTCGGCTTCACGCTTCTTCTCTTCAATGAAGATGTCCTGGTCTCGAAGAAGCCATCGAGCGCGCTTTAGGTCCTCGGGGAGTGCGGCCAGAGCGTCGTCGAGGAGTTCCACAATCTCGTGTTTGGGCACCATGACCGTGCTACTGAGCGGAATCGAACGCGACTGCTCGACGAGGTCGAGGGCACGTTGGAGCAGGATCTCTGCATCGACGTCGGTGCCGAAATCTTCCCCATCGAAGTCCTCGACGTCATCCCCCTCGTCGAGGTCGGGGCGAATGGGTCGAATGGGGGCGACCGGTTCGTCGTCGTCGAACTCGAAGATGTCCTCGAAATCACTCATGGGGAGTCCTCCTTGAATCGGTTGAGGAGTCGTGCGTTCACCGACGCTGGAACGAATGCCGCAACGTCTCCGCCGTAGCGAGCAACCTCACGGAGAAGCTTCGACGCAATGAACGAGTGGGCAGATGACGTTGGAATGAATACCGTCTCCACGCCAGAGAGCGAGCGGTTCATCTGGGCCATTTGGAGTTCATTCTCAAAATCGGAAACTGCCCGGAGCCCCTTGACGATGGCGGTGGCGCCAACATCCTTGGCAACGGTGACCACGAGGGTCGACACCGACACGATGCGAACACACGACAGGTGCGCAGTGGCCTCGGTCAACATCTCCTTGCGCTCTTCTAAGTCGAAGAGCGGCTCGGACTTCTGCGGGTTGCGCACCGCAGCAACCACGACTTCATCGAACAGTTTCGCCGCCACTTCAACGACTTCTAAGTGGCCATTGTGGAAGGGATCGAAGGATCCCGGGAACAGCGCGGTCTTCATCGTGCGTCCCCATTCAGTCGTTCGAGCACAGTCACGAGCGTAGTTCCGTAGCGCCGCGATTTGGTGGTGACCCATCCATCGATCTCGCCGAGGTCCTTCTCACTCTCGGCAATGACCATCTGGGCGTCGAGGCCACGCAGGAGGTCACGCCAATTGGTGAAGTCGTAGGGCGGATCGGCGAAGACCACGTCAACGGGACCCGGCGGTTGCCATCCCGGCAACGTCGCCCGGTACCGCACGCTGGTCTCGAGGCCGAGTCCAACGGCGATCAAGTTCTCCTCGGTGGCCTTGAGACTCCGCACGGAACTGTCGACGAAGTAGACCTTGGCTGCACCGCGACTGAGGGCTTCGATACCGAGTGCTCCCGATCCACAGAACACGTCACACACGATGGCATCGACGATTCCCCCACGCGAGTACACGATGTCGAACATCGCTTCTTTCACCCGGTCGGCCGTCGGTCGGACACCGGTCGGAACCGCCGCCGTGAGCCGCCGGCCCTTCGATGTGCCACTGATCACCCGCATGGGTCGAACCTAGCGGGAACTCAGCTCTTGAAGAGGAAGTCCGCTTCTTCGGCGTCGAGGAGCAATCGGAGTTCGTCGGCGAGGCCTTCGAGCCCCACCAAGAACGGGAAGTCTCGACAGAGGGCAACCGCTGCGACGTTGGCGGCGTCGATGAGGTCGCCATCGCGGGCCAACGACGCGAGGGCGAGATCACTCTCGCCACGTTGACGGGCGCCGAGGATCGTCCCCTCGCCGCGGAGGTCGAGGTCCACTTCCGCGAGCTCGAACCCATCGGTTGATGCTTCGAGCGCCCGCAGGCGTCGGGTGGCGTCGGTCGTTGGTGCGTCGCCGAGGAGAAAGCACTGGCTGGCGTGCGCCCCTCGTCCGACGCGACCACGCAACTGGTGGAGCTGCGCAATTCCAAATCGAGCTGCGTCTTCAATCACCATCACCGTTGCATTCGGCACGTCGACACCCACCTCAATCACCGTGGTGGCGACGAGGACGTCGAGGGCACCGCTCCGGAAGGCTTCCATCACGATCCGACGCTCGTCGGCTCGCATCTGTCCGTGAAGGAGACCAAGACGCAGTCCCGCGAGCTCTTGAGCAGCGAGGCGCTCGACTTCCTCGGTGACTGCGGTGACGTCGAGCGTCGCCGACGCCTCGACGAGTGGACAGACGACGTAGGCCTGCCGACCACTTGCAATTGCTCGCCGCACCGACTCCCATGCCGCCTCTTCGAGGAGTGGCGTCGAGGCCCAGGTCGTGACGATCGGCGTGCGCCCAGGCGGGAGGACATCGATGACCGATCGATCGAGGTCGCCGAAGAGCACCATCGCCGCCGTTCTCGGGATCGGTGTCGCCGTCATGACGAGAAGGTCAGGGTCTCGGCCTGATCCGTCGGCTCCTCGACCCTTCGCTCGCAGCGCTGCCCGTTGCTCTACGCCGAAGCGATGCTGCTCGTCGATGACGGCGAGGCCGAGGTGAGCGAAGGACACACCGTCAGACAGCAGTGCGTGGGTGCCGACGACCAGCGACACCGATCCATCAGCCAGGCCGCTCAGCAGTCGTCGGCGCTCACTGGCGGGCGTCTTTGAGGTGAGGAGCGCGACCTCGAATGGTTGATCAGCGAAGAGGCCATCACTCCGAGGAATGGTGAGGCCCGCGCAGAGCGATCGCAGCGACTGCGCGTGCTGCTCGGCCAAGACTTCGGTCGGCACCATGAGCGCCCCCTGGTAGCCACCGTCGATCACGGCCAAGAGCGCGAGGAGGGCGACGACGGTCTTCCCCGACCCAACGTCACCTTGGAGGAGACGATGCATGGGTTGGTTGCTCGAGAGGTCGCCGAGGATCTCCCGGAGCACTCGGTCCTGGGCTTGCGTCAACGGGAAGGGCAACTGCTCGAGCAACGCTCTCGCGAACCCTGGCGTCGAGGAGCCCTGAGCGACGTCACGGCAGCGCTCGTGGACAATCCCGAGTGCTTCATCGTCGATGACCGCCCGTCGAAGTTGGAGTGCGAGCTGCAAGCGGAGCAGTTCGTCGAAGGCGAGTCGACGGCGGGCTGCCTGTTGGAACTCCACCGACGCTGGTCGATGGATCTGCACCATCGCCGTCGTCCGATCGCAGAGGTCGAGGCTCGAGCGAATGGGTTCGGGCAGTGGATCCTCGAACACCCCCGCCCTCGTCAGAGCCTCGTCGATGAGCTCCCCGAAGTCCAACGAGGTCAGGCGAACCTTCCCGCTCGTTGGGTAGATGGGAACAATGCGCAGCATCTTGTCCGACACGTGGTCATCAGGGCTGAGTGCCACCACGTCCACCACGGGATTCGCCATCTGGCGGCCTCCCCGGTAGTCCCCTACCTTGCCGAAGAAGAGGGCGAGCGTTCCCTCGCCAAGCTGCTTCACTCGCCACGGTTGGTTGAAGAAGACCACCGAGAGTGCTCCTGAAGCATCGGTCACCGTTGCCTCCACCATGCTCCTTCCCTGCCGGGTGGTGCGAGTGGTCACGCTGGCAACGGTGGCGAGAATGGTGACCTCGTCGCCGACGTCGAGGTCGACCACATCGAGCTTGCGGGTGCGGTCGAGGTAGCGACGGGGGTAGGTGGTCAACAGGTCGAGCACGGTCGCAATCCCGAGGGTCTTGAGCGCGGCGACCTTCTTCGGTGTTGCTCGATGCAGTCGCTCCACCGAGACGGCGTCGAGGGCGCGGAGGCGCCGCCCTGACGTCGCCGCAGGAGCGGCGTCGCTCACTCGATCCCGAAGAGGTAGGGGTAGAGGGGTTGCCCGCCCTGGTGGACTTCGGTTTCGACGTCGGGGCGCTCGGCGTGGAGCCACTCAGTGATCCGTCGAGTCGTCGCTGCGCTCGATCCATCACCTTCGATGATGGTGACGAGATCGTGGGCATCGGTGACGAGGACTTCGAGGAGCCGACACGCTGCTTCCCCGAGGGTCTCGGCGATGGAGAGGATTCCCTCCCTCGAGAGGCCGATCCAATCGCCAACGTGAACCTCACCGGCATCTACCGTCGTGTCGCGAACTGCTTGGGTGACTTCGGCAGCGATCACGCCTGAAGCGCTATCGGTCATCGATACGGCGTTCTCTTCAGCGGTGGCTTCTGGGTCAAAGGCGAGGAGTGCGGCAAATCCCTCAACGATGCTCGAGGTGGGCACGACCCGGACGGTCTTCGTGGTGAGTTCGTCCACCCTTTCAGCGACGGGACGAATGTTCTTGTTGTTCGGCAACACGATGATCTCGTCAGCCGGCAAGGCCTCGACCGCCGCGACGAGTTCCTCGGTCGACGGGTTCATCGACTGCCCACCGACGACGAGGCGTCGCACACCGAGGGACTTGAAGATTCGCCCCACGCCGTCTCCAGAGACGACGGCCACCACTTGGCTCGTTGGAACAGGGCCAGGTGGTGTCTCGTCGTGATCGTGAGCGTGCTCGACGACCCAGCGCTCCTCGACCACCTGCTCCAAGAGGTCGGTGACGCGAATCTGACGTGGTCGACCGCATTCAATTGCGGCCTCGATCGACGCGCCGATGTCATCGGTGTGGATGTGGCAATTCCAGATGCCATCGCCACCGACGACGACGATGGAGTCGCCGATACCGGACCACACGTCCTTGAAGGCGGGAATCGTCGCATCTGGAGCTTCGAGGAGGTACATGACTTCGTAGCGGAGATCGCCAACGCCATCGCCATCGCCATGGCCAGTCATCTCATCGGTCGTCACGATGATGGAGTCGACCTCGGGGGCGTCGGGAAGTGCACGGCCATCGAGGCAGTGCAGCAGGGCATCGAAGAACAGCAGGTACCCCGTCCCACCAGAGTCGACGACTCCGGCTTGCTTCAACTGCGGTAATTGTTCGGGAGTGAAGTCGAGCGCGACCTGCGCCGCATCACGAGCGGCCTCGGCAACGGCGAGGAGCGACTTGTTGGCGCTGCTCGCAGCGGTCGCACCTTCACCGGCTGCCTTGGCAACCGAGAGAATCGTTCCCTCAACAGGACGGACCACCGCCTGGCGAGCCAAGCGGTCTGCATGGGCGAGCGCTCCAGCGAGGGTCGAGCCATCAATGGACTCCACCGCACTGAATCGCTCGGTGAACCCCCTGAGCAGCTGACTGAGGATCACGCCGGAGTTGCCTCGAGCCCCCATGAGCGACGCGTGGCTCACCGCTTTACAGACCTGCGCCATGGTCGGCGAGTCGTCGAGATCGTCGAGTTCTTTGGCTACCGACTCGAGCGTCAACGCCATGTTGGTACCGGTATCGCCGTCGGGAACCGGGTAGACATTCAGCCGGTTGACGACCTGCTGATGGCTTCGGAGGAGGTCGCGGTAGACCCCCATCAGGGTCCGTACCGCGGTGGAATCGAGAGTTTCGTTGGGCGCCATCGAGGGTGATGCTAACCTCTCAGAGGTTCGAAGGCGGGCAGATGTTGCCCAGCCGGCCCCGACGAGGGGTCTGAGAAGGAGAGTTGTCCATGGCATCGGTTTGTGAACTTTGCGGCAAGAAGCCGTCGTTCGGCATGAGCCTGAGCCACTCCCACGTTCGCTCAAAGCGTCGTTGGAACCCGAACATCCAGCGGGTTCGTGCAGTGGTGAACGGAACGACCAAGCGCGCGCAGGTGTGCACGTCGTGCATTCGCGCCGGCAAGGTTGAGAAGCCTGTCCGACGCGTCATCCCGACCTCGTCGAACTAACGCGCTCAGTGGCGCCAGCCACGCAGCGGTAGCGGAGCACCACCGAGCGTTCGCTGAGAGGGATCAGTGGTCGCCGACCCGATCCGAATGGGCGGGCGACATTCAGCCTCTGCGAATGCCGCTTCAAGCTCGTGGGGTTGTGGCGTCGCAATGATCAGCTCGTAGTCATCTCCTCCACCGAGTGCGTCCTCGAGCGTCGCTCCGGCAGCAATGGGCACCGCATCGAGGGCAATCCCCACTCCTGAGGCGCGTGCCAGCCGGTCGAGGTCCAAGCTCAAACCGTCAGAGCAGTCACACATCGCCGATGCACCACCATCCCTCGCCGCTCGCCCTTCCCTCAGTCGAGCGAGCGGACGACGATGGGCCAACGTTGCCGCCTCGTCACCACCCGAACGCAGGGCACGCAGCCCCACAGCAGCAGCTCCGAGTGGGCCCGTCACGAAGAGGGTGTCACCGGGGCGAGCACCGTTTCGGCGGAGCACACCCCGGCCGTCATCGTCACCGATTGCGGTGACCGTCACACTCCAGATCGGACCACGCACCACATCTCCACCAATGACGGGGGCGTTGAGGTCCCTTGCTGCCGCCAGAACACCGTCGTAGAGCTCAGCGAGGCAGTCCAAGATCGGAGCCACGACCGCGACGACAACTCCGACGGGACGGACCCCCATCGCCGCGAGGTCACTCACGGCCGTGGTCATCGCTCGCCAGCCGAAGTCATCCAGACTCGATGCCGCGAGGTCGGCGTGGACGCCGTCGACCACGGTATCGATCGAGACCACCACTCGCCCCGACAGGGCCACCACTGCAGCATCGTCGCCCACGCCGACCACAACGTCCGACGCATCGGCGCTGGCCAATCGACAGCGCTCGAGGAGTTGTTCTACTGCCGCAATCTCGTCCATCTCTCTATCTCCCCGTCAGATTGCTCGCATCTGTGCTGACCTGCGTAAAGTGTCTCCACAGCGTGTCGCCAAACCGTGCGGCAGCGAGGAGGAACACCCCCATCATGGCTCCCACCAAGAATGCTCGACTCATCGCCTGGGTCGATGAGGTTGCGGCACGAACCCAACCTGAACGAATCGTGTGGTGCGATGGCTCTGCCGATGAGTACGACCGCATGTGTCAGCTGCTCGTTGATGGCGGAACCTTCACGAGGCTCTCCGATGCCAAGCGGCCGAACAGCTACTGGAGCCACTCCGACCCGGGCGATGTCGCCCGCGTCGAAGACCGGACCTACATCTGTTCGACCAATGCAGTTGATGCTGGACCGAACAACAACTGGCGCGACCCCGTCGAGATGCGTGGCGTCTTGAACGACCTCTTCGAAGGCTGCATGCGCGGCCGCACGATGTACGTCGTCCCCTTCTCCATGGGTCCCCTCGGCTCCCCGATCTCCCACATTGGCGTGGAGATCACGGACTCCCCCTACGTCGTCGTCAACATGCGGATCATGACCCGCATGGGTCAAGCCGCCCTCGACCAGATTGGTGAGCACGGCGACTTCGTGCCCTGCCTGCACTCGGTTGGCGCACCCCTCGCTCCAGGTCAAGCTGACGTCGCCTGGCCATGTGACGCCGAGAACAAGTACATCGTCCACTTCCCCGAGACCCGTGAGATCATCTCGTACGGATCCGGCTACGGCGGCAACGCCCTCCTCGGCAAGAAGTGCTTCGCCCTCCGCATCGCCAGCGTCATGGCTCGAGATGAGGGGTGGCTCGCTGAGCACATGCTCATCTTGAAGCTGACGAGCCCCGCCGGTGTGACCAAGTACATCACCGCTGCGTTCCCGAGTGCCTGCGGCAAGACCAACCTCGCCATGTTGATCCCCACCCTCCCCGACTGGAAGGTCGAGACGGTTGGTGACGACATCTGCTGGATGAAGTTCGGCCCCGATGGCCAGCTCTACGCCATCAACCCCGAAGCAGGTTTCTTCGGCGTTGCCCCTGGCACCAACATGGAGACCAACCCGAACGCCATGTTCTCGGTGGAGGCCAACGCCATCTTCACCAACACCGCCTTGACTGCAGACGGTGACGTGTGGTGGGAAGGCATGAGCGCTGAGGCTCCTGCTGGGATGACCGACTGGAAGGGCAATGCCTACGACCCTGCCTCGGGCACCCCGGCAGCGCACCCCAACGCACGATTCACCACCCCCGCTGCGCAGGACCCTGCAATTGCTCCTGAGTGGGAAGACCCTGCTGGTGTCCCCATCTCGGCCATCCTCTTCGGTGGCCGTCGTGCGTCAGTTGTCCCGCTCGTGTTCGAGAGCTTCAACTGGGACCACGGCGTGTTCCTTGGATCGGTCATGGCCTCAGAGACGACGGCAGCAGCAGCCGGCGCTGTGGGCAACCTGCGCCGCGATCCCTTCGCCATGCTGCCATTCTGCGGCTACAACATGGGCGATTACTTCGGCCACTGGCTGAAGGTCGGTGCGAGCGCAGACGCCTCCAACCTCCCGAAGATCTTCTACGTCAACTGGTTCCGCAAGGACGCAGATGGTCGCTGGCTGTGGCCTGGATACGGCGAGAACTCCCGCGTCCTCGAGTGGGTCTTCAACCGAGTAGCCGGGACGGGAGACGCCGTGGAATCGCCCATTGGTTACCTTCCAACGAAGGATGCCATCAACCGCGACGGCCTCGACGTCTCCGAAGCCGATATGGAGATTCTGCTCTCCGTCGACGCTGAGGACTGGCGCCGTGAGGTTCCCCTCATCCGTGAGCACTTCGCCCAGTTCGGCGACCGACTCCCCGCTCAGCTGCACGCAGCAGTGGATGACTTGGAACGTCGCCTCGGCTGAGGTTCATCCGACCACCACGAGGAGCTGCATCATCGAGGCGGGCCGCCAGGCCCGCCTCGATCTGCAACTGTCCTCGGAAGCGCTCTCCCTCGGAGCGAGAGACGACCAATGAGGTAGGCGCCCGTGGCAGCGAATGCCACGCACGCGATGACCACATCTCCATCCACCATCGAGAGTGGGATCACGACGGGAACGAGCGCCCCGAGCACCCAGACCAACTGTTGCCGGGTGGCGAAGCGAGCGAAGGCCCGTCCCTGGACCTCTTCGGGCACGAACCGCTGGGCCATGGCGTCGAAGGATGGTTGGCCAAGGGATCCCGCCATTCCGACGACCAGGGCGAGGACCACCTGGGCAATGAGCCCGCCAACGCTGGCCGCCACTGACGCCGCGACCACCACGATGATGAGCGCGATGGCCAAGATTTGCTGCTCGGCGACCAGTCGACGAAGTCGCGCCATGACGATGAGGCCCAGCATCGCCCCGAGGCCACTCGCACCGAGCACCAATCCATACCAGTAGAGCGGCGCGCTCGCTCGGCGGAGACCGAAAGCGACGAGGAAGAGGAGGAATCCGGCGAGACCCCGAAGGACTGCATTCGCCGTGAGGCCAATGGTCACCTCAGGATGCGCAACGGGTTGGAGGGCTACGAGGTGGCGATCTGGTCGACGAGCGTGTCGACCACGCGATGCGGGACCGTCGGGACGCTGCACCACCGGCAGGCGCGACCCTGCGAGACCCCCTGCGAGAAACACCGCTGCGTCGAGGTAGAGGACGCCGTTGGCGCCCACCGTCTTCAACACGATGACCGCGGGGATGGTGGCAAGGAAGCCGGCAATCGTGCCGAGCAAGGTCAGGCGGGCGTTCCATTCGGCGTAGCCCTCGTGATCTTCACGGCGTCGCTCCCCACGGGCAATCGCTTGCTCTTCGTCTCGAGCAGCCATTTCGGGCACGAGGGCCCCCTTGGTCACTCCGTAGAGCTTGGACAAGATGAGGATGAAGAACGCCTCTGGGAACAAGAGGAGGGAATGGAGATCTCGCGCCATGAAGGGACAGAGTGCCGCTCGGCCAACGGCGGCGACGATGACCATCGCTCGACGTGCTCCCTGGCCGCGGTCGATGAGCGGACCGAGGAAGGGTGAGACCACTGAGAACGGCGCGATCGTGATCAGCAGGTAGAGCAGGACCTTTCCCTTCGCCGCCTCGGGACTGATGGAGAAGAACAGCGATCCGGCCAGCGAGATCGTCACGAGCGTGTCGCCGGCGATCATCAAGACCTGCACGAGCGCGAGGCGTCCGAACGGGCGACGTTGGTCGAAGAGTTCCGAAATGGCATCTCGGAACTGCCCGCGTAGTCGGGTGTGGAACCGTCCGTTCACCATGACGTCAATGTAGGCCACTGTTCACCACACCCGGTGAGGCAGCTCACCTCATGAACGAGAAATGACCCTGCAATTTGAACGACGACGCCGGGGTGGCTCCTTGGGGAGCAACTGGAGCAACGACTTCACCCCAATTGGAGAACTGCACGCTCCACGTTGAGGCTCCAGAGGACTTCGCCGGCAGCTCAGCGACCGGCAGATCACTCGGCAGCGCAATGGTGATGGCTACTTGTTGGCCGGTGAGGATGGCGCCATCGGCAGGAGATGCTTCGAGTCCCGTTACCCGTACGGACTGCCCATTCGATTGAGCGGTGGGCTTGGTTGCCGTCAGGTTTCCCTTCAGGATCAAGGAATCGAGGACTCCAGAAAAGGAAGCGGACCCCACGATGGTCTCGTAGAGGTCATCTTTGGGCGTGAAGGAAATCCACTTTCCCGCCAACTTGGTCGCTTGAGACTGGGAGAGTCCGAAGAGATTTCGCAGCGTGAAGGCATCGGCGTTCAAGTAGGCGGCAGCACCGACGACGATGACCTGCGCGCTCCCCCGCTTCGATCCAACAGCATTGGTCAAGGTGGCAATGGAGCCGCTGCTTGACACATCGGCGACGATGGCGTCGCCATGGGAGCCAAAGGTCGCCGACCACACCTCGTGGACCGACCCAGCCGCCGCTGCTGCTTTCGCCGCACTCTTCAAGTACTGCGCTGGCGACGTCCCGGGAATCGTCGTGGTGGTGGTCACGGGGGGACGTCGACCGTCGTGGGACTGCGCCGCTCCTGCAAGGCCCGGTACCGTCGCTACCACGGCGAGCCCAAGTGCGAAGAGTGCGGTGCGCATGAACCCACGATACCGTCGGCGAACGCATCGGGTCATGTACCGTCCTCTCGATTCTCTCAGGAACCTGCTCTCTAGACTCGAAGAATGGTGACTGGCTGCTTCCTCGTCTACGACGATGACTGTGGGTTCTGCACCACAACGGCACTGGCGTGGCAGCGACGAACGCGCCGTTCCACGAACGCCATGCTCCTGCCCGCATCACAGGCCGTCACTGGGCCACGTGCTGTCGGCCTCACCCAGGCCCAGGTCGATCGATCGGTCTGGTGGGTGGCGGATGGGGTGCGACTCGAGGGCGGTCGAGCGGTCCTCGCTGCATTCCACGTGCTGACACAGCCATGGCGCTTCATGGGCGTGGTACTGCGCTGGACGCCACTTCGGTTCGCGGTCATTGCCCTCTACCCGACCATCGCTCGCCATCGGCATCGCCTCCCTGGGGCAACCGAGGCATGTGCGGTGCCACCCGACCTCCGCTGAGCTCCATCGATCTCGAGGGTCTATCTGCAAGGGAGTAGTGCAAGACAGGAGCATCTTCGTTAGCCTTGCTAACATGGCTTCTCGCTCAGGCTCCACGAACCGCTGGACCGTCGTCGCTGCTATCGGCGTCACCTGTGGAGTTCTTGGCCTGCTCTCCGCGGCTTTCCACGAGCGAAGCCAACCCATCAGCTCATCGACGTCGACGCACCCCATTCCTTCCAAAGTGGGGCCGATTGGAACGGCGTTCGATGTGCACGGCGTTCGCGTCACCCTTGAACGAATCATCGATCCCGCCACTGCAGCGCTGTCCTATACCTTCCCCCGAGCCGGCATGCGGTACGTGGCGCTGGTGCTCGATCTCGCCAACACCTCCGGGACGACGTCGACCGACAGTCCCTACAATCTCGTCAGCGTGGTGGGAGGTGAGTCCACGGTCCTCGTTCCAGACGTCACCCGAGTCGCCGAGTGTCCCCAGAACTTCCAACCGGGCATCTTCACCCTCGGCCCATTCGACGACCAGCGGGGCTGCATCACCGTCCAGGTCCCACTGGGGAATCAGCCCGTGGCCGTGCGGTACGCATCCCCTGATCCTTTGGGGCATTCCGTGCAGTGGAACCTCGGGCGCGGGTAAGCGCGCTCCACGCTGTGGGGCTGTGGGGCCGGTGGGGATCGAACCCACAACCAAGGGATTATGAGTCCCCTGCTCTAACCATTGAGCTACGGCCCCTCGATGCCTGTGCAGCAGATCTGCTCGTGAGGACGCTACTTGCCCAAATGCGTCACGAATGACGGGAAGAGGCCGTGCAGGGGTGGCTGGTCGGCAGTGAGTTGGCTCCACGACTCCTCGACGTGGTCGTCCTCTTGGGTGTTGCTCGCACCCAGTGGCAGCGAGCGCCATCGGTTGCGATCGATGGAGCACAGTTCTTCGCCACCACAATCGTCAACCTCGACGGCCTGCGCGCACAGATCCTCCCGCCGTGTACTTCCCAGCAATCGTTGCCTTCAGCCTTCGAAATTGCTTCGTCCTCGAAGCGATGCTCTTCCTCGTCTCGGTCACCGCCGACGCGCTGAGGACCTCCGGGCACGCCGCAGACCCAGCACCGGTTCCGGTACGCCCATATCCTCGACTACCGCGTGCTGTGCTCGAACGTAAGTTCGACATGCAAGCATCGAGGAGGCCGAGATGACGACACCGTCGCAACCTGCTGATGGGGCTCCGGAAGGAGAGCGCCTCATCGAAGAACTCGACCACGAAGAGGCTGGACTCCTCGCCTCCTACGACGCCATCCCCACCAAGGCGAAAGTTGGCGTATTCGTCGGCGTCGTCCTCATCGTGGCGATCCTGTTGGCGATCTACCACGATCGTGGCACTGGTTTGAAGTGCACTCGGGAACCGTGAACGAGTCGGGGCCCTACGACGGCTTCTGGAGCGGATTTGGTTCGGACCTCGGCGAAGCCACGCTGGTGGCTGGTGCCTTAGCGCTCTTCCGGCACCACAGCTGCCACGTTCGGGGCTGTGCCCGCCTCGGCAGACCGGTTGATGGCACGCCCTACCTCGCTTGTCCGAAGCACCACCCCGCTCACCAGGGCCAGAAGCGTGGGGTCAGTCAAACCACAATCCACACCGCACATCAGCAGCGCCACTCGTCGACTGCCTGATTGGTGGAGCCGCCATCAGACGCCGTTCGCTTGAGCGCGACTCTACTGAAGAACCACAGAACTCTGGCTCCCAGAGCAGGACTCGAACCTGCAACCTAGCGATTAACAGTCGCTTGCTCTGCCAATTGAGCTATCTGGGATCGCAGCGCCTACCGTAGCAGGAACTGAGCGGCGCACTTCAGCGTTGGCGTGTGAACCCACGAACTCACTCGATGAACTCCCGAAGGCTGGCTGCATCACCTTGGTCCTTCAACCGATGGAGCGCTCGCATTTCAATCTGGCGAACGCGCTCCTTGGTGACGTTGAGGGCCTTGCCAACCTCATCGAGCGTCCGCGGCCCCTCGCCGTCGAGACCGAAGCGCAGCACCATCACCTGTCGGTCCCGAGTCTCGAGTGATCCGAGGAGCACACCGAGGCGATCGTCGAGCGCTTGACGATCGAGGTTGGCTTCGGGATCCACCACATGGTGATCTTGGATGGTGTCGCCGAGTGTGTACGCCTCGTCATCTCGCAGCGGTGCATCGACCGACAAGATGTCCTGACTCGCAGCGAGCAGTTCTTCGACCCGGTCCGCCGAGAGGTCAACTGCCGCGGCGAGTTCATCAATGGACGGCGCTCGCTGCAGCGAGACCGTGAGCTCTCGCTCCACCGCCTTGATGCGGTTGATCAATTCGACCAAGTGGACGGGAATGCGGATGGCGCGCCCCTGATCGGCAATGGCCCGAGACAGCGCTTGGCGAATCCAAAAGCTCGCATAGGTCGAGAATCGGAAACCCTTCGTCGGATCGAAACGCTCCACTGCCTTCATGAGACCGATGTTGCCCTCTTGGATGAGATCGAGCATCGGCATCCCAGGACGCTGGTACTTGCGAGCGATCGAGACGACCAGGCGGAGGTTCGACTCGATGAGGCGTGCTCGGGCTCGGGCGCCACGTCGGGAGGCCATGCGGAGAGCCGACTGGGTCGCGGGGTCGAGGTCTTCGGCGAGCAACGCAGCATCGGCATCAATCCCGTCGTGGAGCTCTGTTGCGAGTTCAATCTCCTCGTCGGCGCTGAGGAGCGCGGAGCGACCGATTTCATGGAGGTAACTCGACAGTCCATCGCCAAGGGGGCGCTCAACCACCACTCGGCCCGCAGGCTTCTTCGGCGTCGATCGCTCGAGCGACGGAGCACGCTGTGAAAGCTCAACGTGAGGAACCTCGACATGGAGCTCCTCGTGAGACGGCAGGTCATCGAGAACCTCAACCCCTGAGGCCTCGATTGCAGCAATGACCTCAGCGAGGAGGGGACCCGAGAGCTCCACGTGCTGGAGCGCGTGGGCGAGGTGGTCGTGGGACAGACCATCCTCACGCCGCCCCGCCTCAATCAGCGCCTGAATCTCAATTGCTGCTACCGCCGACTGAGGAACCGCAACGTTGACCACAGTGCTGCTCCCTCCCGCACCGTCCATCAGGCGTGTTCTCCTGCTGCAAGCCACGCTACCAATGCCGATTCCGCCGGTCCGGCGGTTGCCGGGTCATCGAGCTCCATGAGGAGTCGCTTGACGGTTGCCACGGTCGTAGTGTTCTCCGCGAATCCGCCCGGCGTAACGCGTGTTTGGGCCATCAGTTCCTCGAGTGCTCGTCGGGTCGCACTCCGGATGAGTTGCGCGACCACTGCTTGGACCGGGTCGCCGAGTTCAGTCTCGGCCACGAACGGTTCGTCCACGATCAACTGTCGGAGCAACGATGCACTTTGCTCATCGGCCCCATCGACTGCCTCAGCCAGACTCTCTGCGTTGAGGAGAATGTCGAACGTTCGTCGCTGC
>CAIQEU010000043.1 GCA_903870905.1 uncultured Actinomycetes bacterium
CTCCGATACGACGAGCCCTTCGACGAAGAGCGAGACCTCGTTGGGCTCGGTCTCGCCAACCTCGGCGCCATGGTCTCTGGCACCTACGTCGTCAACGGCAGCCCAACCAAGACCGAGATTGTCGACGGCGTCGGCGCCCGCTCGCAGCGTGCAGCACTCGTCACCGCTGCGATCTCAGTGGTGGCGCTGTTCACGATCGCTGGTCCCTTGAACCACCTCCCCGTCGCGGTGCTCGCCGCCGTGGTCGTGACGATTGCGCTGCGTCTCGTGAAGCTCCGGGACTTGACGGCGATCTTCGCCCAGCGACGCGATGAAGGGGTCGTGGCGATCCTCACCGCAGCGAGCGTGTTGGCCTTCGGGGTCGAGATTGGGATCTTGGTTTCGGTGGTCGTTTGCCTCATCAACCACGTGCGTCGTGGCTACGACCCGAGGAACTACGTCATGGAGACCGATACGGAAGGAAACTGGGTGGCGAGTTCGGTTGAGGCGGGAACCCCGATTCGTCCCGGTCTCTTCCTCTACCGCTTCGAAGCCAGCCTCTACTACGCCAACGTGGAGAAGTTGACCGCCGAGGTCACCATGCTGGCGAGCAAGCCCGGGATTCGGGAGATCTGCATCGACGCGTCGGCCATTCCCGATGTGGACT
Source organism: uncultured Actinomycetes bacterium (assembly GCA_903870905.1). Classification (GTDB taxonomy): domain Bacteria; phylum Actinomycetota; class Acidimicrobiia; order Acidimicrobiales; family RAAP-2; genus CAIQEU01. The sequence continues at coordinate 647 of CAIQEU010000043.1, forward strand.
ACAGCGCCGGTAAGGAACTCCTCAGCCTGGCCAAGGACCTCGGCGAGCGTGGGGTATCGATCACCATCACCCACTGCATCGACCTCGTTCGCGACGAACTCCGCCGCTACGGCGTCCTCGACCTCCCGACCGTCTCCATTGAAGAGGGGACCCGTGAGGTCATCGACCGGTTCCCTCAGTCGAGTGAGGCCTGACGGCGTCGGAACTTCGGCCCGAGCTCCAGGGTGATGATCGCCACTGCTGCGGTGTTCTGGATGGCGATGTAGGCGGGGAACAGCACGGTCGCCACGTCGAAGTTGGTGACGGTGAGCAAGGTGATGATGGAGCTCCCTGCCCCGAAGGCGAAGGCCGTCCAGGTCTCTGATGACGGGGTCGTCCAGGACTTGCGCAGCGTCGGGATCGCAGCGGCGAAATCAGCGATGAGCAGCAAAATGATGGAGAGCACACCCCGGGCGGTGACGACGTAGACGGAGAGGCCCACCAAGCTGAGCGACGCGCAGACCCAGTCGAAGAGGGTGATCTCCCAGGAGCCGGCTTTTGAGAGTACCGAGGCGCCGAGCACCAAGATCGGGCTGACGCCGAAGACCAGGGTGAGGAACGATTGGACGCCAACGTGGAGGTGGACCTGGACCACGTAGGTGACGAGGGGGATGAATCCCCACAGGAACCAGGTCACGCGGTGTGGTGCGGTCTCCCCACGGAGGGTGTCGCGGAGGTAGGGGATGAGGCCGATCAAGTAGACGGCAGCACCGACGTAGACGAAGGAACCGGGGAGCACCGGGGCAGTCTCTCATGAACGGTGGAAATTGGTCGGGAACTGCACTCCGCGACCAACGTCCGCCGGGCATACTTGCACGAGAGAAGATCGAGACCGAGTGGGGATGGCAGTGGAGCACCGAGGGACACACGCCCGCCACGCCGGACTCCTCGCTACTGCGGCGCTCCTGTTCTCCTTGGCCATCTCTTCGGTCGTTCCAGCAACCGGTGCAGGGGCGACGACAGCCGAGAAGATCACCTACCGGCCCCTCATCGTCACTGCCATTGGCGATTCGGTGATGATCGACATCCGTCCCTCGCTCGGCCAGATCATTCCTCACCTCCAGGTGTGGGGTTCGGTTGGCCAGCAGTTCGTGGCCCTCCCGGCACTGCTCCGGAACCTGATTCGCCACGGAGCACTCGGCGCCACGGTCATCATCGAACTCGGCACCAACGGCTACATCACCGAGACCGAGATCCACCAAACCATGCAGCTCCTCGGTGGCGCTCGCCGGGTGGTCTTCGCCAACGTGCACGCGCCCCGGGGCTGGCAGAACCCCAACAACGCCCTCCTCGCTGCGGCGACTCGGCGGTATCCGAACGTCGTGGTGGCCAACTGGAACCGTCTGGCCTCGGCCCATCCGAGCTGGTTCTACAGCGACGGCATCCACATGCCGATCGGTGGCGCCGGCGCCAAGGCCTACGCTCAACTGCTCAAGACCGCCATCAACTAAGGCCACCAATGGATCTCAAGACCTTCATGGGCTTAACAGCCGAGGATCGCTTCACCTACACCCTCCCCGTCGGGGAGCACCTCGTCACCCCGGGGAACTTCCTCTTCGGGGGCTGTGGACTCGGTGCAGCGCTCGTCGCCCTCGAAGAAGCCTCAGGTCGTCCGACCATCTGGGCCACTGCGCAGTACTTGGCCCATGCGCCCACCGGCTCAACGGTCTCTTTCGAAGTGACCCTCGCCGCTGAGGGCGGGAAGGTCACCCAGGGTCGCGCCGTTGGTCGAGTCGGTGGTCAAGAGATCCTGACGGTCAACGCAGCGCTCGGTCGCTCAGAACTCGAGGTCGGTGGCGTTTGGGAGCACCCACCCGTCGTCTCGCCTCCGGAGCAGTGCCCGCCCCGTCGGGTGCCGGTTGAGGCACAGAAGTCCATCTTCTCTCACGTTGAGACTCGGGTGGCACTGGGACGCACATTCGAAGAACTCGATGGGACCCTCGGCTCACCGCACTCCGCCCTCTGGTGCCGGGTGCCTGGTCACGTGGAGCCATCGGCGGGAACGTTGGCGATCGTCGGGGACTACCTCTCAGGAGCCGTGGCCCAGCCCCTCGGGCGTCGGGTCATGGGTCGATCGCTCGACAACACCATTCGGATGGTGCAGCTTGAACCCACCGAGTGGGTACTGCTCGAGATCAAGATGCACGCCCTCGTCGATGGCTACGCCCAGGGCACAGCGTTCATGTGGTCCGAGCGTGGAACGCTCCTCGCCACGGCGAGTCAGTCGCTCTCGATCAGGCTGTGGCCGGGAGACCGCCCCTGAGCTGAGGTCAAGTTTGTGGTGGGGTTTTGGCCTGAAATGTTGGCATGCTCACCGAGCAAAGATTGAGATCACGCACACGTGGCGCCATTTTGGCGCTACTCTGGCGCCATGTCCAGTATCCAGATCAAGTCAGTTCCCGACGATGTCCATCGCGAACTTCGTCGTCGGGCATCGACAGCAGGCAAATCACTCCAGGAGTATCTCCTCGCTCAATTGTGCGAGGAAGCTCGTCGTCCACGACTCGACGATATTTTGCTCCGTGTCGAGGAACGCGAGGGCGGACGCCTCTCGCTGGCGTTCGCTACGGCTGCAGTCCGAGAGGAACGGTCCGCCCGGTGATCGTCGTTGACGCATCGGTCATCGCATCTGCGGTCGCCGATGATGGCCTTGATGGACGGCTCGCTCGGCAGCGACTGTCCGGTGAACATCTCTACGCACCAGAACTCATCGACCTTGAAGTCGTCTCCGTCATCCGCAAGGCACTCGCAGCAGGTGGATTGACTGAGAAGCGAGCGTTGGAGGCGTTCACTGATTTTCTCGCCATACCCATTGAGCGTGCCGGGCACACTGCGACGCTCGCGAGGGTCTATGAACTGCGATCCAACCTGACGCCGTATGACGCCGCCTACGTGGCGTTGGCAGAGTTGATTGATGCGCCGCTAGTCACCGGTGACGCCGCGCTTGCGAGGGCGCCAGGGGTCCGGTGCGTCATCGAGATTCTTCCTCCTAGGAGCACGATTGGATGAAGCGCATCAGCAATGGCTCATACTGCGCTCGGGCTGAGTTGACACGCCTCCCGGTGATGTAGAGTTGATGCTCCTACGGGGTCGTAGCTCAGTTGGTTAGAGCGCAGCACTGATAATGCTGAGGTCGAAAGTTCGAATCTTTCCGATCCCACCACTGTTTCCCCTGATCAGAGGCTGTTTTTGAAATTGCCTTTTTCGGTCAAAACATCGGTCGTGCGACCCACGTGCGACTTCTCCAAAAAAGTGCTCGCAGCTCACGCCCCAGTGCGAGAGAACATGCCGCGACTCGCGAACTTCATCGAGAATCGCCAAAATCTCGTCACCATACATCTCAAGCCTTTTCTCGCCTATCCCGGGCACGTTTGCAAGCTCGTCTTCGTCAATCGGCATGTGCTGAGCAATTTGCTCCAATGTGGAGTCATGGGCAATGACGTAAGCAGGGACTTGGTCCTGTCGTGAACGTTCAAGCCTCCAGGCTTTGAGACGTTCGAAGGCAACTGGAGAGAGATCGCCACCTGAATTGCTCGTTGCCTCATCAGTTATCGATCCGACCGGAGGGGACTGCTGAGGGTTTGGTCAAACCGGAAACTAGACCTTCAGCAGTCCCCCGATTAACGTAGGCCATTCGGAGAGCAAAGTCATTCTGGAGGATCAATGTTTGATGAAGTTGAAAGGTGCTTAAAGAAGGCTGGTTTCTCAACCGGAAGGTATCGGCGAGGTTTGATTTGGCGAACCGATGAGCCTATTTGCACTATCAGAGCTGCCTCAGTAGACGAGACCTTAGTAATCGCACTTGGCCAGAGCCCCAATAAAGTTGACTCGCGTTTTTACTTAGGCGTCTCCACGAATCCTGAGTATTTCGGGTTTAATGCCGGCGCAAAAGCGAGAGCCGCACATGCTCATAGCAATCTGAGGGCCACCCGCCAACGATCGTGGAAGATGGTTGAGGAAGCCGGACTCGCCTCATGGCCATTCGAAGCAATCAACCGGGGGGTTTGGGCACACTCTTCTTGGATCA
>CAIQEU010000044.1 GCA_903870905.1 uncultured Actinomycetes bacterium
GAAGGACTGTGGGGATCCATCGAGTGCGGCGTGGTTGGTGCCGTCAGCGACGTGTGCAGTGAGGGTGCAGGTCCCAACACCCGTGAACGACACCACGCCGTCGGCGACGGCGCACACCGAACCAGCGAGCGCAGTGACGGTGGTCGCACCGTCACCGTCGGTGGTGATGACTGGAGTGAATGACCCGCCGAAGGTGGCTGCACGTGGGAGATTTGCGATTGCGACCGATGACGTCGGACGGAGCGGCACGGTGAGGAACTGGAATGCGTACTCGCCCAGCCCAAAGGTGTCTTCAGCTTGAACCCCGACGAAGTACGACCCCGGCGACACCGTCGTCGAGTACGTGCGACTCTCGCTGCTCACCGCAACATCGGTTTCAACGAAGGTGGCGTAGGAGAAGATCGCGACGCTGTAGCCGGTGATCGCAGCTCCATAGGTTGCTGCCGGCGGATTCCACGACAGCACCAGATTGCCGTCGGTGGCCGTGGCGGTGAAGTCCTGCGGTGCACTCGGGAGTCCAGCAACGGAGAAGCTCGCTGGTGCGCTGGCAACCGAGGTCCCGGCATCGTTCGACGCGGTCACCGTCACCGTGTCGCTGCCGGGCGGGTTGATGCCGGTGATCGTGCAGGAGAGCTCTGTCGTCGAGCAACTGTTGCCCTTCGCATCAGTGGCGGTGTAGCTCGTCACCGGGATCCCACCGGTCGCAAGGGGAGCAGTCCACGAAATCGTGGACTGGTTGAGGTCACCTGAGGTGGCCGTGACGTCGGTCGGTGCATCGGGTGTGGTCGCTGCTGCTTCTTGCGGCGTGATGATGTGGAGGACGTTGTCGTAGAGACTGACGACGAAGACCTGCCCGGTGGCGTCAACGGCGACGCCGCTAGGACCAGTGTAAGAATTTCCAAGCGTGGTCCTCGTTCCATCAGGCTGAAAGCGGAAGACGAGGTTGAGGCCTTGATTGGCAACGAGGACGTTCCCGGCATCGTCCACCGCGACGCCCATTGCATTGGCGCTCCCGTAGTCGAACGTGTGGAGCAGCGTTCCGTCCGGACTGAGTTCAGTGACGTAGCTCTTCACTGCATCACCTTCAAAGACGTTGCCCTGACCGTCAACGGCAACGCTCAGAGGGTAGGTAAAGCTCGATCCCCACTCTTCCTGATTCGTGCCGTCGCTATTCATGCGGAGAAGGTGCTTGTTGTTGTAGGCAACGTAGACGGTGCCGTTTCCATCGACGGCCACGCCCGTGGGATACGAAACATTTGCAATCGAGGTCTCATCCGAGCCGTCGGCAGCCATCTTGACAATCCGGCCGTGGAACTCATCAGCAACGTAGATGTTGCCCTGACCATCAACCGCTACGCCCCGCGGATAATAGAAATCTGAGGCCAAGACCTTCTGGTCTGCTCCATCAGCATTCATTTCAATGACCGTGCCGTGGGCGACATCGGAAATGACGAGATGCCCATCACCGGTGACTGCAATCCCTGCACCCCTCGATCCATCACCGAAGGTCACGAGGGTTCCAGCAGCGGCTGGTGCGACCGAGGTGACCGCAGAGAGCCCCAGACTCATCACGACAGCGATCGCCACTGACCGAGTTCTCCAAATGAACATCACGAGGTCTCCTCATCGAGCATCAATGTCATCTTTGATGACGAACGCACACACTAGCATTTGTCACCTTTGTTGACAACAGAGAACCGCTCGGGCGAACCCGGACACCACCGATCCCCAGTGCGCCGCAGCGTTAGAGTTCGCCACACAGCTATGTCTGGGGCGACCGAATCTGAGAAGCACCGCATTCGAGGCGAGGAGGCCAGAGGCCTCTTGGTGGACGCCGTCCTCACCTTGGCCGAGACCCATCCATTCCAAGAATTGACCGCACGGCGCATTGCCGGCCACGCCAACGTGGATCCCAACGCCATCTTCAGGCAGTTCGGCAGCGTGGAGGATCTCCTCATCGCCGCCGTCCGCCACCTCGAAGCACAAGCAATCGACCACCTCGAGCACGACGTCGACGCTGGCTTCACCCTGATCCGCTCCGCTGATCTCTACCTGCGACTCACCTCCTGGCTCATCTTGAGCGGGGTTGCACCGACCCGTCTGGCGACCGATTTGCGATTCATCGATGCGGCACAGCGACTCACCCTCGAGCGAATCGGCGTTGACCCAACGCTCAGCCCTCGAATGCAGCGCGCCATGTTCACCATTGCCCTCTCGTTCATCCAGGCCCAAGCACTCCTCACCCCCACTCAACCAGAGGTGTTCACCGCAGCGGTCCTGGAGGACGCCGCAGTCCTCATGGCGAAGTTCGTGGAACAGGTCCCAGGATTCGCCGATGACTTGGGGTGGAACGCACGCTGAGGCGAGTTGGGGGACACCGCTGGTACTCCCGTCGCCGAGCGGATGTCCCGTGGTGCTCGTGCCTTGAAGCGAGTGCTCCCCTGTACTCCTGCGGTGAAGTTCCACACCGGTAGGCTGAGGACGCAGGGAGCCCCGGAGGTGAGCAATGTCGGATCGAGCTGCATTCAACGCCTCCTACGAGGCAGCGCCGAAGCGCAAGCGCACCTTCGCCACGATGTCGGGGGTCGAGCTCGACCCGGTCTATGGCCCCGACGACGCTGAACTCCCCGGCCAGTATCCCTACACCCGAGGCATTTTCCCCTCGATGTACCGCTCGAAACTCTGGACCATGCGTCAGTTCGCAGGTTTCGGATCGGCGAGCGATACGAACGCTCGGTTCCACCAACTCCTCGCCAGCGGTGGCACCGGGCTGTCGACGGCCTTCGACATGCCAACGCTGCTCGGACGCGACTCCGATGACCCCTTCGCCCGCGGTGAGGTTGGCAAGGCTGGCGTCGCCATCGACACCGTGGACGACATGGCCACCTTGTTCGCCGGCATCGATCTGAGCGCGGTCACTACCTCAATGACCATCAACTCCCCGGCTGCGGTCATCATGGCCATGTACCTCGTGGTCGCAGAAGAACAGGGGACCCCACGCCACCTCCTCGGCGGCACGCTCCAGAACGACATCTTGAAGGAGTACCAGGCGCAGAAGGAGTACGTGTTCCCTCCCGAGCCTTCGGTGCGCCTCGTGACCGACCTCGTGGCGTTCACGACGAGGGAGATGCCCAAGTGGCAACCCATCTCCATCTCGGGCTTCCACATTCGAGAAGCAGGATCGACGGCTGCGCTGGAACTGGCCTTCACCTTGGCCAATGGCTTCGCCTACGTCGAAGCTGCCATCGCCGCTGGTCTCGACGTCTACGCCGTC
>CAIQEU010000045.1 GCA_903870905.1 uncultured Actinomycetes bacterium
AAGAAGTGGAGGTACTGCTCCCCACCGGGGAACTGCGCAACGCCGAACAAGGTGAACCTCGTCGACGACGGCAGATCGAGCTTTCCGGATTGAATCGCCTCAAGCATCGGTTGGAACCGCTCAGCAGGGCTCTCCAGATTGAGGTCTGCTCGAAGCGCCTTCCACAGCGCCATCTGACTCAGGAGATCAGCCCGATCCTCCATCGCTGCGGGCGCCGTTCCCTCAGCCCACTGGCAGACGAGATCTGGCCGCCAACGGTGGTAGCGATCGAAGAGCTCAGCGAAGTACCGAGCCCGCTCCAGTGAGATCGTCGCTGCGCCTTGAGCGGTGCCTCCAGCGCCCCGGGCGAACCGTGCCGAGGGGTGCTCGGGGTTCTCGTGCACCCAACGGAGAATTTCGAACGCCAACTGGTCGAGCGCCCACGGATCCGTGGCACGCCCTGATGCTTCGAGTTGCGGAGCGAAGTACGCGGCGGCGAGGGAGTCGAAGACCTGACCGGGGAAGTGGTGCTCCCAGTTGGCAGCGACACCAGCGCCGCCGTGTTGCTTCGAGGCACTGACCTGCAAGGTGAGCCACTGCTTCACGCCAGATGATGGCGTCGAAATCCACTCTTGAGCGAAGACTCCCGCAAGTCCCTCGCCGAGTGGTGTGGCGAGGCGAGTTTGAAGCGATGCGGCTAACGCCTCATAGGACGTTCCTCGGATGATGGTCAGCACGAGTGCGACCGTAGCAAGGAGAACTCACTCAGGGCGTGACGATGTCGTGGCATCAGCACGCTTGCAGGGAAGGTCCAGCTCAGAGGATTCATCGGCCCTCGGCGGCACAGACTGCCAAGGTGACGAAGGGCAGTACTTCCAAGAAGCCGAGATCGAACTGCTCTCCGACGGGAACCACCACGTGGATCGTTGCGCCGAACTCGGCCAGCACGGTGGCTGGGTCCGAAGGGAATGGTCCATACGACTTGCGGTCGAGATCGACTTCGTCGCTCCGCAGCGCATCCTCACATTGAGCACCCATGAGGTGAATGGCCACGAGGCCGGTGATCGTGGATGCGAGGTCTCCTTCGGACGGCGTCTTTGGAATCCAGGTCGCAACTGCTCCTGTGGCCAGTGACGACAGGGTGACGGAGCGGCGATCGCTGGCGCACACCGAGATCACGTACTCCGGAGCACTCCCTGGAGCCTCCGGGCCAATCAACAACGCAAGTTCAAGTTCCATGCCACTACCTCTCTCATCGGGGCAGGGCAGTATTCCCGACGCCTGTGACATCGAGCACTTGCTTCTCCTAGAGGTACTGCCCGGGTGCTTCGATCTCACGCTTGCCCTTGATCTGCTGCTCATCTCGGGTGGCGTTGAACGTCTCGGCCAAGGTCATCGGACCCTTGGCCTTGATCGCGGTTCCCTCGAGACGCTCCCTCGTCTCTTCCAAGGTGAAGCGAGTGAAGCCAATGTTGGCGAAGCAGCGACCCGGCCGACTGATCGCCGGGTCGAGGTGCTCTGGAGCGTCATTGGTCGTGATGAGGAACAGCACCTTTGAGTCCTGGCCCAAGATCCCGTCCGACATCTGCAAGATGCGCTCGAGGCGTCCTTCTCGACCGTGACGAGAGGACACCAAGTTGTCGGCGTCTTCACAGATGAAGAGGTGGTAGCCATCGTCACTTCGGTGCAGGAGGTCCGCCACGTACTTCGGGTTGTCGAACGCTGCTTCGGGATCCAAGATGAAGTCGGCCTTGCACCACGACCGCCATGAGGTGAGCAGCGCTCGAAGCGCCCAGGACTTCCCCGTTCCCGGTTCGCCGTGCCACAAGATGATCTTGCCGGCCCGCTGGGTGTCCTCGGTCTGGGCCATGAGCCCGCTCAGGGCGATCCGGGTCTTCTCGGTGTAGTTCTGCTCCACGCTCTCCCAGGAGACGAGCTCCTTGCGATCCCAGTAGATGATGTCGCCAGCACCCCACACCCGGATCGGCACGATGTCCTGCGGCGACGGGTGGAAGCTCAGCGCCTTCTTCAACCGCTTGGAGAGGGAGACGCGAAGATCCCACGAGGCTGCGGCGATGGAGATCGTCCCGCCGTACTCGGTGAGATCAGCGACCACCACAAACGAGGGTCCTTCGTAGGTGGCGATCAAGTTGTCCCACTGGTCAACGGACGTGCGGGTGAGCATCGTTCCCTTCGGCAAGGCGTCGAGGAGGTCGAGGGGATCGAGCGGGCGGTCAGGGTCGCGACGGCCCTTCAAGACTTCCGTGTGGGGGTAGGTGCCCTCCATCGCCCGAGCGAACACCGATGCTTGGTGGGGAACGTCGTGGGCGGGGATGTTCGTGTCGTGGATGACGTAGGGGACGTCGGCTGGCTTCGCTTCTCGGTTGGGACGGCGCTTGGGCATCGTGGTCCTCTCGCATCGGTGGGGAGAGCAACCTAGGAGGAAGAGGCGCGCCTGTCGACCGCTCCGGTGTTCTCCCTGATCACAGCCTTGTGCTGCCTTCAGGACCTGATGCCTCACGTCAAATCCTCCGCGAACGCTGATTCGTTGCCTCACCAAGAATCTCCGGATGAGGGTTTGCGTTGAATGACCGGTTCACCTTCACGGGCGGCTTGGTTTTCGGCTTGAAGGCATTGAGGTGCTCCAGC
>CAIQEU010000046.1 GCA_903870905.1 uncultured Actinomycetes bacterium
AGAGGAGATTGGCTACACCATTGAGCCGATTCGCCTCATCGCCGTCCTCGACGGCGCCCGGATGGGGATGACCCGGATTCCTCTCTACTCCCTGCTCTTCCTCTGCCGGGTCACCGGTGGGGAGATGAACCTCCACCCCTTAGAGGCCAGTTCCGCTGGGTGGTTCACGCCGAACAACCTCCCTCGACCCCTCATTGGCTACGAGCGCTGGGGCGAGCACGTCTTCGCCATTGCTCGCGGCGAACACCGAGACGTCCTCTACGACCAGATTCGTGATCCCATCTGGCGAGGTGACGAGGAGTCGTGAGTTGGCCCGATCTCACCATTGAGACTGCCGATGTCGCCACCGATGATCTGCTCGTGGCCATCAACCACCTCATTCCGCAGCTATCGAGTTCCTTCGAGGGGCTCGATCACGAGGGACTGGTGACGGTCATCGACGATCCAGCCACGTCGCTCCTCCTTGCGAGGAGCCCAGAGCTCGGCGTGGTCGGAACGCTCACGCTCGCCCTCTTCACGCTGCCGACCGGTGTCCGGGCCTGGATTGAAGACGTGGTCGTCGACGAGTCGGCTCGAGGAATGGGGGCGGCCAAGGCCCTCGTGAAGCGAGCGCTAGAACTTGCGCACGGTGCTGGAGCAACAACGGTGGATCTCACGTCACGCCCCAGCCGAGTGGCAGCGAACCAGCTCTACCTCGCAATGGGGTTTGAAGCGCGCGAGACGAATGTCTACCGATTTTCTCTAGACCGATGACCACGCGCGCCGCCGAGGTGAGTGCGCCGGCACACCTGCCGGGAGGAACGGTTCACCCCCTCCCCGAGGATCTGGCGATTGGTCTGGCCGTGAGTTCGACGGCGCTCGCCGCCTGGTGTGCCATCACGCCCCTCGCCCGCAACGAGTTCATCTGCTGGGTTGAAGATGCGAAGAAGACCCCAACGCGTGAGCGACGAGTCCGGCGAACTCGAGAGGAACTCGAGGAGGGGATGCGACGGCCGTGCTGTTGGCCAGGGTGCGTTCATCGGGTGCGCAACGGTAAGGACTGACACCTCGGCGTCGATGGAGATGCTCCGTCGGCGCAGGTGGTTCAGCCAGGCATCGCGAGGGGGAAGACGTCGAGATCCCAGAAGCGTGCCATGGGGAGTTGCTCAACGACCGTACGAGCGCCTCCATCGTCAGCGGCGTGGACTTCCAAGAACACCGTGCCTCTGGCCAAGGCCAGACGGATGGTCCCGAGCACGCCTTGGGACTGAAGCTCAAGTGCGGCTTCTTGCTCGCCATCGCGAAGAGCAAAGACTTCAGCCATGTCCGTGTCGGGCTTGAAGGTGCAGACCACCATGTGCGAAGCCGACATCGCACTCATGCCACGACTCGGCGTTCCATGGCGGGAATGCCCGGCGTCGTGTCGTTGATGCCCCAACTGATGATGACCTCTGGGGTGATGACGAATCGTGGTGCACCACCGTCTAGGGCAATCGCAGCGGTCCCGGTGATCTTGAGACCACGCGGCGACCACGGATCCATTGATGCGAGGTCATCGATCACGAGGGTCGCTCTCGGATTCGCTTCGATGTTGCGGTAGCGAACGGTGTGAGTGATATCGAACCCGCCACTCACGATGGTGTCGCCCTCTACCGAGAAGACGACGGGAGCCACGTCGGGCTTGCCCGCGAGTGAGGCCGTGGCGAACCGCATGAGCGGTTGGGTGGCGAGGTACTGCAGTCCCGCCGGGGTGAAGATCTCCATCGACGTTCCTCTCAATCGTTGCGTGCGCAAAGACTAGCAGGTCGTTGCGCGCGCAACGAATTAGGATTGGGGCTATGCATCCCCCTGTTCCGCCACTCTCAAACGTCGAAGAGTCGATGTGGCGATCCCTGACCTACCTCCTCAACCACCTCCTGCGAAACCTCGATGGGGCACTCGTCAGCGAGACCGGGGTCTCGGTCTCTCAGTACGTCGTCCTCGTGCACCTCTCCGAGGCGACGAACAACGAACTGCGCATTGGCGATCTTGCGCTGGCCTCCAATCTTTCGGCCAGCCGTATCTCTCGGCTCATCGACGCCATGGAGCTAGGTGGTGACGTCACCAAACACGAGGCACCCAACGATGGACGTGGTGTGGTCGTCCGCCTCACCCCCGATGGTCTCGCCACCTTGCGACGCGCCTATCCAACCCAGCTCGCCTCCGTTCGTCGACTGGTGTTCGACCAGTTGTCGAGCGCCGAGGTCGATGCACTGAGCGACGCACTCGGTCGGGTGCGAAAGGGCATCGAGGGAACGACCGGAGGGGCACCGTGAGTCCCCACGAGGACCGCTACACCCATGGACATCACGAGTCCGTGCTCAGGAGTCACCGGTGGCGCACTGCCGAGAACTCCGCGGCCTACCTCCTCCCGCACCTCACCCGAGGAGCCATGCTGCTCGACGTTGGGTGCGGACCGGGCAACCTGACTGCCGATCTCGCACGCCACCTCGGCACGGGCACCGTCATTGGTGTCGATCGTGCCGCCGACGTCATTGCGAAAGCTGCGACGGAGTTCGGGAGATCTCGAGGAGCCGATCTCACCTTCGCCGTCGACAACGCCTACGACCTCTCAATGGAGAGCGCCTCCGTCGACATCGTCCACGCCCATCAAGTCCTCCAACACTTGAGTGATCCCATTGGCGCGCTCGAAGAATGGCGCCGGGTGCTCACGCCCGGTGGTCTCCTCGCGGTTCGAGATGCGGACTACCTCGCGATGGCGTTCGGGCCGACGAGTCCAGCCCTCGTGCACTGGATGGACCTTTACCACGCGGTCGCTCGCGCGAATGGAGGAGAGCCCGACGCTGGTCGCCACCTCGCCACCTGGGTGCACGCCGCAGGGTTCCAAGATCTCTCGGTCTCCTCATCGACGTGGACCTTCGCCACTGAGGACGAGCGATCCTTCTGGGGAGGACTCTGGGCAGATCGAGTTCTGCACAGCGAATTCGCCATACAGGCACTCACCGGTGGGTTTGCAACCCATGACGAGCTCGCCGAAATCTCCCGTGCGTTCACTGCCTGGTCAACGAACCCAGCGGGAACCTGCTTCGTGCTCCACGGTGAGGTCTTGGCCCGGGCTTAGACCCTCCGTCGTCACTCGTCGCGCAGACCCAAACACCGCGCACACGTCCCGAGGACGGAGAAGTGGAGCGGATCGATGACGAAGCCGTACTGCGCCGACATCGTGCCCGCAAGGTCTGTGAAGAGCTCCATTGGCACCGACACGGTTGCCCCACAGCATTCACAGACCAGGTGGCTGTGGGCGTTGGCTGCGAGGTGGTAGGTCGCGGCGCCGTGACCGAGATGGGTGTGCACCAACACACCGAGTCGTTCGAGTTCTTCCAAATTCAGATAGACGGTCGACCGGTTGATCGAGGGGTGTGCGGCGTGAATTTCCGCTGCGAGTTCATCGGCGGTTCGGTGCCCATGAGCGTGCACCATTGCCGCAACAATTGCTCGTCGAGCAGTCGTCACCCGAGCGCCACTGCCACGGAGGTGCTCGAGGACTGCATCAACGGTTGATGCCTCGAGCGGTCGGGCGTGGGACGTCGAGCGCATGGTTGCAGGGTAGATGCCGAGTGTCGTTGTTGCAACAGTGTTGCAGTTGCCCTATCGTCACAATGCTCGTTCATCGTCCTGCGAGTGCTGCGATTGCGATCTCGATCCCTCAGGGGCGGACGCTCGCATCTGTTCGTTCGAGTGCACGTGGTGCGCCGACTGTGCTGGACACCTCGATGGTGCCTGTCCAAACTGTGGTGGCGAGCTCGTCGCTCGACCCGCACGAGCGCTCGAACTCCTCGAGGCGTTTCCC
>CAIQEU010000047.1 GCA_903870905.1 uncultured Actinomycetes bacterium
GCGTCTCTGGACGATGCGCCAGTACGCCGGTTTCGGCACTGCAGCGGCGACCAACCAGCGGTTCAAGTTCCTCCTCGACGCTGGCCAGACCGGACTGTCGTGCGCCTTTGACCTTCCGACCCAGATGGGGTACGACTCCGACCACGCTCGATCTGAGGGCGAAGTCGGCAAGGTCGGCGTGGCCATCGACTCGCTCGAGGACATGCGCATCCTGCTCGGTGGACTGCCCCTCGACACGGTGACGACGTCGATGACCATCAACTCCACCGCGTCGTCGTTGCTGCTCATGTATCAACTCGTGGCCGAAGAACAAGGCGTTCCTGGCCCGAAGATCCGCGGCACGATCCAGAACGACATCTTGAAGGAGTACGTGGCTCGAGGCACCTACGTCTACCCACCCCGCCAGTCGATGCGCCTCATCGTCGACACCTTCGCCTACTGCGCCGAGCACCTCACGAGTTGGAACACCATTTCAATTTCCGGCTACCACATCCGTGAAGCCGGTTCGACGGCGGTCCAAGAGATCGCCTTCACGCTGGCCAACGGCATTGCCTACGTCGAGGCAGCCCAAGCTGCCGGCCTCGACGTGGACGCGTTCGCGCCGCGCCTCAGCTTCTTCTGGAACGCCCACAACAACTTGTTCGAAGAGGTGGCGAAGTTCCGCGCCGCTCGCCGGATGTGGGCGACGATCATGACTGAACGCTTCGGCGCCAAGGACGAGCGCTCGAAGATGCTCCGGTTCCACACCCAAACCGGTGGCTCGACGTTGACGGCCCAGCAGCCTGAGAACAACCTCGTTCGAGTGACGCTCCAGGCCCTCTCCGCAGTCCTCGGTGGCACCCAGAGCCTCCACACCAACGGCTTCGACGAAGCGCTCGGCCTGCCCACGGAGAAGGCGGCGAAGTTGGCGCTGCGCACCCAGCAGATCATCGGCTACGAATCCGGAGTGGCCGACACCGTCGACCCGCTCGCTGGCTCCTACTTCGTTGAGTCCCTCACCAACGAGGTCGAAGCCGCTGCGTGGGCGTACCTGAAGCGCATCGATGAGCTCGGTGGTGCTGTCTCGGCGATCGAGGCCCACTACATGCAGGATGAAATTGAGGCCGCTGCCTACGCCGTCGCCAAGGACATCGACGCCGGCCAGCAAATTGTGGTCGGGGTCAACAAGTTCACCGATGCCACCAGCGAACCAGCAGATGTCTTCCCCGTCGACATCGAACTGCAGCGGACGCAAATCCAAGCGGTCAAGGATGTACGAGCCAAGCGGGATAACGCTGCGGTGACTGCAGCGGTGGCCGACGTGCGCACCGCTGCGCAAGGGACCCAGAACCTGCTCGTGCCGATGAAGGAAGCCCTCCGCCACCTCGCCACCCTCGGCGAGGTCGCCGATGTCCTGCGCGAGGAGTTCGGGACCTACCAGCCCTAGGCGACTTCGACGACTTCGAAGTGCTCGACGGTGGGCATCGGGTCGTAGAAGTGGTGGAGTGCTTGTCGCCACGGCTCGTAGTCGGGGCCCTGGCGGAAGTTCACGGTGTGCGCCTCCAAGGTCTCCCATTCGACGAGCAGCAAGAACGCTGAGGGGTCCTCCATACACCGGGACACCTCCATGCCGAGAAAGCCATCGGTGCGAGCGATGAGTTCTTTGGCGTCGTGGAGGGCGGCGAGGAAGTCATCTTCCTGACCCTTGCGAACCGATAGTCGAGCATGCTCCAAGATCATGGAGCGATTCTGCCAGATGGAGCGCTCAGGAGTGCTTGCCCAGCAGTTCGCTCCGCCACTCGTCGTCGAGGGCGGCGTCGAGCGCCGTGCAGGCCATGGCGATGGCCCCATCGGTGATGGCGAGGTCCGCAGACTCGGTGATGCAGGCGGCAGCGAACTCGTGCTGGTGGTTAACCGCTCCGCCGGCCTCGATCTTGATCATGGGGTGAATGCTCGGCACCAGCAGGCTCACGTTTGCCATATCAGTCGACAGCGTGGGCTTGGCCACACCCTCGTCGTCGAGGTCGAAGGATCGTCCGAGCGTTTCGGCGTGGCGCCGGTAGGAGGCGAGGAGGCGCTGGTCCGATTCCATGTGAGAGTAGATCGGGGCGAGATCGGTGAAGGAGACCTCGCAGTCAGTGGCGAGCGCGGCGGCGGTGAAGCAGTTCCGCACGCGTCGCTGGAGTTCGGTCAAGTCCTCGAGTCGCAGGCTCCGACACATGAACCGCCCCGTGACCTTGGCCGGAATGACGTTGGCGGCAGCGCCACCGTTGGTGACGATGCCGTGCAGTTGGTCGCCAGGCTGGAGCTGTTGACGCAGCAGGCCGAGCGCAACTTGGGCGATCACCATGGCATCGGCGGCGTTGCGCCCCTTCCACGGCGCGGCAGACGCGTGGGCTTCAAATCCGGTGAAAGTGACGTCGAAGTGGTCGACGGCGAGGCAGGTCGCCTCGAGTCGCTCGGTCGCCCACGGGTGCACCATCATCGAGCAGTGGACACCGTCGAACGCGCCGCGCTCGGCCATGAGGATCTTGCCACCACCACCTTCTTCTGCTGGAGTTCCGAGGACCACGACGGAGAGGCCAGCCTCGTCGGCAACGCCAGCAAGGGCCAGCGCCGCCCCAACTGCGGCAGCGGCGATCACATTGTGACCACAGGCATGACCAACGCTCGGGAGCGCGTCGTACTCTGCGCAGATGGCCACGACGAGTTCGCCGGAGCCACACCGCGCCTCGAACGCGGTCTCTATGTCGTAGGCCCCACGCTCCACGGTGAAGCCGTGGCGTTCGAGTTCGTCGGCCACACGTGCCGATGAGTAGTGCTCGGCGAAGTTGAGCTCAGGGTGGGCGAAGATGTCTCGGCTGAGCGCAACGAGCGCGGCGCGAGCGTCGAGCACCGCGGTGCGGGCGAGGGCGTAGGGGTCGGTCGTCACTCGATGACGCAGATCACATCGCCGCCAGCGACGGAGTCACCAGCGGCAACCTTCAGGTCCGTCACGGTGCCCGCTGCGCCGGCAGTGATCGGGTTCTCCATCTTCATGGCTTCGAGGATGCAGATGGTTTGGCCGGCTTCGACCGTGTCGCCAGTTGCGACCATGACCTTGACGATGGACCCCTGCATGGGGGCAGTCACGGCACCGGCTTGTCCAACCGCTGCAGCGCCGCCACCAGAACGACGGGTCTTCTTCTGGCCGCCCGGAGCTGCGCCAACGGCAACGACCGCAGTCTCTGGGAGGTAGAGGGTCATGTCGTAGCGCTGGCCGTTGACCTCGGCGGTCACCGACTTGGCGACTCGACCCTCGGCATCGGTGTCGGTACTGCCAATGGTGGCCACGACGTTCGAGAGGTCGAGCCGCTCTTCTACCCACTTGGTCGAGTGGATGCCAGCGGCGAAGTCTTCGTGCTCCAAGATCGCCACGTCGGCGGGAATGGTCGTCGCCACACCTTCGATGATCGTCTCCTCAAGCGCACGGAGCATGCGTCGGCGAGCGCCTTCGCGGTCTTCGGCCCACACGACGAGCTTGCCGATGAGGTTGTCGTAGTACTGGCTCACCGTGTCGCCAGCGGCGTAGCCGGCGTCCAAGCGAACACCGGGTCCACTGGGCTCGGTGAACTTCGTCAGCGTTCCTGGGCTTGGGGTGAACTTTCCTGCCGTTGGGTCTTCGGCGTTGATGCGGACCTCGATGGCGTGACCGAGGCGACGGACGTCAGACTGACCAAAGGTGAGCTCCTCTCCAGCCGCGATTCGCAGCTGCCAGGCCACGAGGTCAAGCCCGGTCACGAGTTCGGTCACCGGGTGCTCCACCTGAAGTCGGGTGTTCATCTCTAAGAAGTAGAACTCACCGTCTTGGTAGAGGAACTCCACCGTTCCGGCGTTCACGTAGCCGCAGGCCTTGGAGACCTTGACCGCAGCTGCCCCCATGGCCTGGCGTACCTCGTCGGGGAAGTTCGGAGCTGGGGACTCTTCGATCAACTTCTGGTGGCGGCGCTGGCACGAGCAGTCGCGCTCGCCGAGCCACAGGGTATTGCCGTGACTGTCGGCCAGGATCTGCATCTCGATGTGGCGAGGCCAGGTGAGGTAGCGCTCCACGTAGCACTCGTCTCGTCCGAAGTAGGACTTGGCTTCGCGCATCGCGGATTCGAGGGCGGCTTCGGCCTCATCAGCAGATCGCACGACCTTCATGCCACGTCCGCCACCACCGAAGGCGGCCTTGATGGCCACCGGCCATCCGAACTCCTCGCCGAAGTCGACGACCTCGGTGTAGCTCGTGAGGGTCTCGGAACGTCCAGGCACGCCAGAGACACCTGCGGCTTCAGCGGCGAGACGTGAGCTGATCTTGTCGCCCATGACCTCAATGGCCTCAGGAGGTGGGCCGATGAAGGTGACGCCGCGTTCGGTGATGGCACGAGCGAAGTCGGTGTTCTCCGAGAAGAACCCATAGCCGGGGTGGACGCCATCGGCACCGGAACGCTCGATGACGTCCAAGATGGCCTCGGTGTTCAGGTAGCTCTCCGCAGCGGTTTGGCCGCCGAGGGCGTAGGCCTCATCGGCGAGGCGGACGTGCATGGCGTCTCGATCGAGTTCGGAGTAGACGGCGACCGTCTTGATGCCCATCTCGCGACACGTCCGAATGACTCGGACCGCGATCTCTCCTCGGTTAGCGACAAGGACCTTCTTCAGCACGGGATTCCCTCCAGTTGAGCCGCCCCATAACTTAGAACAGGTCCGCTCACCCCTCAGCGGTGCGCTCCGTGTACCGTCACGAGCGTGCCTGCCGACTTCACTCCTGTCTTTCACCACTTCGAAGCGCTCGATTCCACCAATACCACCTGTGCGGAGATGGCGTCCGCTGGCGCTCCAGCCGGGACGACCGTTACCGCAGA
>CAIQEU010000048.1 GCA_903870905.1 uncultured Actinomycetes bacterium
GCAGCTCACCATTGGCCGCGACCCCACCGGCGAGGGCCACCGAAGCCGCACCGGTAGCTCGGACTGCGGCCATGGTCTTGTCGACCAAGACATCGGTCACCGCCCGTTGGAAACTGGCGCAGAGGTCTTCGGTTGCGGCCATGGGATTGAGCGCAACCGCGCGCAGTACGGAGGTCTTGAGGCCAGAGAAGGAGAATTCAAACGGTCGGTCGCGCAGCGCGCGTGGAAACGTGAAGGCCGTTGGATTTCCGGTCGATGCCAACCGATCGACCGCAGGGCCACCGGGATAGCCGAGGCCCAAAAAGCGCGCCACCTTATCGAAGGCTTCTCCTGCTGCGTCGTCAATCGTGGCACCGAGTACCTCGTAGCTTCCGCGACTCGTGACGAGGACCAACTCGGTATGACCTCCCGACACGAGGAGCACCATGCGGGGGTAGATCTCGGGAACCCCTTCGAGCGTTGGGGCGAACAGGTGAGCTTCTAAGTGGTTGACGCCAACGAAGGGAACCCCGAGCCCGAAGGCCAAGGCTTTCGCCGCCGACAACCCAACGAGCAGGGAACCAACGAGGCCCGGCCCATAGGTGGCCGCCACCGCATCGATCGCTGGACGTTCAGGATCGAGGCCCGCGTCGAGGAGCGCTCGCCGGATCGTTGGCACCATGGCTTCGAGATGCGCACGACTCGCGAGTTCAGGCACCACCCCACCGAATCGGTCATGCACCTCGAGTTGGGTGGCGATCACCGAGGAGCGCACCACATCGCCACAGACGACCGCCGCCGCGGTGTCGTCACAGGAGGTCTCAATACCGAGGATCACGGGTTCGGTCATGGCGTCGCTTCAAGCGCTCGCATCATGACGAGGGCATCGCCACCGTGGGCGTAGTAGCCCCGACGAAGCCCAACGGGTGCGAAGTGGCTCTTTCGATACAGCGCCTGGGCTGCGGTATTCGACGCTGCGACCTCCAAGATGAGACGACTGGCCCCGAGGTCGGTGGCAGCGGTGATGAGGTCCTCGAGGAGGGCCTGGGCCACGCCTTGGCGTCGGAACGGCACCAAGGTCCCAATGGTCATCACATGGCCCTCCCCCACCTGCACTGAGCACCCCGCCCATCCTGCGAAGTGCTCACCGACCATCGCGCACACGTAGTGCCGCCCGGGGAGCTCGGTGAGCTCCTCCTCATACATCCGCCAACTCCACGGCTCAGGGAAGAGCTCGGCTTCGACGGCAATGACGGCTGGAAGATCGGCAACCGTCAGGGGGCGAAGGGTGATCGTCGTCATGGAGCTGGCGTCCGAGTTGCGAAGTTGACCCGGGCATCGGCGTCTCGCAGGTAGTGAGCAACGAGACCTGCGGGGTCTCTGCCATGCCCTGCGTCCAAGGCACCTTGGCCGAGGAGGGCGAGCGCTGCGGCTGGCGGCACGGTTGGAGCCTCGAGCACCATGCAATCGGGCCGCTGATCGACGAGCGTGGACCGCAGCAGCACCGCACCGTCGCCCACCATGGTTGACCCTGGTGGTGCGAGCGCACAGAGTGCATCGGGTGCACAGGCGAGCGCTTCGCCAACTGGCATCACCTGCCCATGCATCACGGTGAACTGTTGCGCGAAGACTTCTCCGCGGCGGCCGTCGACCACGGCGACGACCGGACCGTCGAGATCGGTCGCCACTGCTGCCGCCAAGATCTCGAGGCTCGTGCAGGCAACGACCGGACGCACGAGCGCCACCGCCAACCCCTTCGCGGTGGCGAGTCCCACCCGAAGTCCGGTGAAGAGCCCGGGTCCGGCGTCGACGGCGATACCGTCGAGATCGGCCGGGGTCAGCCCAGCCGCCTTGAGGGCAGTATCGATCATGGCGAGGAGGTGCTCGGTGTGGTGGCGGGTTCGTCCGCTCGACCACGATTGCACGGGTTGATCGTTGACCACGAGGCCCACTTCAACCGCAGCGGTTGCCGTCTCAATCGCGAGGACCACACTCATCGCCACACACCTGCATCGTGCACCAGCGCGGCCAGTGGACCATCGAGCGTGAGGGTGCGCTCCGTGTCGTCACCGGCGGCGATGGTGAGTGACCCAATGACGCCATCGAGACGACCACCGGCGAGTTCGCCCCACTCAACGACAGCCACGACCTCGTCACCCATGAGTTCGCCAACGCAGAGCGCGTCGACCTCGCGTGGGTCGTCCACGCGGTAGAGGTCGAGGTGCAGCAGCTCGGTAACCGGGCCCTCGGGTACGTCGTGGTGGTGGATGAAGGCGAAGGTTGGTGAGCGCACGGGTGAGGTGATGCCGAACCCTCGGCCGAGACCGCGAACGAAGGTCGTCTTGCCGGCACCGAGGTCGCCGTGCAGGAGCAGCACCGAGCCTCCGGGGAGGACCGGAGCGAGTGCTTCCCCGAGCGCCTCCATTTCCTGCGCACTGGTCACGATGCGACGGATCACGCAGCGACTCCTCCGAGGTAGGGGCGAGCCAAGCGGAGGTCGCTGCGGAGCGCCTCGAGAACCACCGCACCCCCTCGGAGCGCCGCTGCTGGGTGGTAGGTCGGGATGACCACCGCACCGTGGGCCTCGTAGGTGACGCCACGGAGTGTGGTGATCCCCGCTGTCGTGGCGAGGATCTGCTGGGTTGCGGTGTTGCCCACGGTGATGATGACCGCTGGCTGGAGGTAGGCGATCTGCTCGGCCATGAAGGGCCAGCACGCCCGTCGCTGCTGCGTCGTTGGGGTGGCGTTTCCCGGTGGACGACACCGAACCAGGTTCGAGATCGTGAGCGCATTGCCCTCGAGGCCGAGTTCGTCGAGCATGAGCTGGCGGAGGAGGCGGCCCGAACGACCGACGAAGGGAAGGCCGGTTCGATCCTCATCGGCCCCCGGTGCTTCGCCGAGGATGAGCACCTTGGCCGTGCCCGTTCCGGCACCGACGACCGGGGTGGTGCGAGTGGCGTGGAGGGCGCAGGCAGTGCACGCCGCCACCTCCTCAGCGAAGCCCACGGGCACCGCCACACCAGTTCCAACCAAAGGTATCGTCACTGCGCCTCGCGGGGCACTCGGGCACTCAGGCGACAGAGCACTTCGTAGTGGATCGTCGAGAGACGTTCGGCCCAGTCGTTCGCCGTGATGACCGCATCGCCTTGGCGTCCGATGAGCACCACGTCATCGCCAACGGCAACAGGATCGGCGCCGCAGTCGACGACGATCTGGTCCATCGTCACCGCTCCTGCCAGTGGTCGTCGCACCCCACCGATGAGCACGTGGAGGTCGTGGTCGAAGAACGAGCGCGGCACCCCATCGGCGTAGCCGAGCGGGACCGTGGCGACGGTGGCTGGTTGGGGCAGCGCTCGACGCCGGCCGTAGCTCGGTCGCGCTCCGGCAGGGAGGTGGTGAACGGCACTGACCGTCGCGGTGAGGCTGAGTGCGGGCTCGAGTGGGGAGAGGCCTGCAGCTGCCAAGGTGGCGTCCACGTCAGGGGCGGGCGCATAGCCGTAGATACCAATGCCGCAGCGCACCATGTCGTAACGCGACGCCGGGAACCGGATCGCCCCCGCGGTGTTCGCCGCGTGGCGGAGCGTCGGCACGACGCCGAGACCCTCCATCTCGAACAGCACGGCGTCAAAGGTGGCGAGTTGGTGCTCAGTGAAGGCGGTTGCTGCGTCGTCGACCCCATCAGCGACGGCGAAGTGGGTGTAGCAGCCCTCGAGGGTGAGGGTTGGGCAGGCGTGCACGCGTGCGGCCAAGCCAACCGCTTCTTCGGGTGCTGCTCCGACTCGGTGCATGCCGGTATCGATCTTCAGGTGCACCGGGTTCTTGCCCCCACGCGCGCTCGCAGCAGCGATTGCCGCGTCGACACCAGCAGCACTGGCCACCGTTGGGGTGAGGTGGTGATGGAAGCAGGCCTCCATCGCTGAGGGGTGGGGCTCGGCGAGGATGAGGATCGGCGCCGTGATCCCCGCATCACGCAGTTCAACGCCTTCGTCGACGAGCGCGACGGCCAGGCCGGCAGCCCCTGCGGCGAGCGCTGCCTCCGCTGCGAACACGGCACCGTGGGAGTAGCCATTGGCCTTCACCACGGCACAGATTGCTGCAGGCGCGCACAGCGCCCTCAACTTCGCCACGTTGCGGCCAATGGCGGCAGTGTCGACCAGGACTCTGGCCGGCCGCCACGTTCCTTCAGCCACCATGGTCCACGCTCCGTCTCGACGCCACCTCGGCGATGAGGTCAGCAACGTCTGAGGATAGACAACCCACCTCGTAGCCGAGGCGACCAGCAGCACCGTGCCACGCTGCAGCGACTCCTGCTCGATGCGCTGTGGTCCAGTCGAGATCCGTACGGCCGAGCAGCGCGCCGAGCAGCCCGGCCAGGACATCACCCGTGCCAGCGGTCGCCAACGACGCAGGGGCATCGGTCACGAGGTAGGACGGACCGTCATCGCTCGGAACGATGGCCGTCGTTGGACCCTTGAGGAGCACGGTGGCACCGCTGGCGGTGGCCAGCGCCCTGGCTGCCGCCAATCGATCAGCTGACGGGAGTGCTCCCATGAGCGCTCGATATTCCCCGTCGTGGGGCGTCAGTACCGTGACGGCACCACTCGGTCGTCGCTGCAGCACCGACGCGAGGTCCGCGACATCGCTGAAGGCACCGAGTCCATCGGCGTCGAGGACCACCGGGTGCGGAGCCAGCAACAGCACCGTCCGCACGAGTGCCGAGACCTCGGGGCTCTTGCCGAGTCCCGGACCAACGACCAGTGCCGTGCAGCGCTCGAGCGCTGCCAACACCGCTCGAGCGTCGAGCGAACTGCGGTTCACCACCACTGCTTCTGGAGCGCCGGGGAGCGTGTCCGTTGGTGCGAGGACGCGGGCCATCCCCGCGCCACTGCGCAGTGCCGCTCGAGCCACCAGACCCGGAGCGCCGAGCATGCCGGTGCTGCCACCGAGCACGCCAACGGCCGTCGTCCACTTGTGCCGAAGGGGACTCTGGTGCAGCGCTCCGTCGAGATCCTCGATCCCCACCCGAAAGACCTTCGCATCCGGGTAGGTGAGACCAAGGGGTACGACCGAGATCGCTCCAGCCAATCGAGACCCCTCGCCGAAGCACAGGCCCGGCTTCAGTGCACCGAAGGTCACAGTGGCCGTCGCCGCCAGGGCCTGACCGTGCACCGCACCGGTTGCCGGGTCGACGCCAGAGGGGAGATCCGCAGCGATGACGATCGGGGTGCCGCGCAGTCGTGGGGGCACGACCGGCCGCCGCACGCCGGTTCCGAATCCGGCGTCGATCACGAGGTCCGCCTCAGGGAGCGCCGTGGCGTCGAGGTCGACAACTCGAACCGCTGCACCGAATCGACGGAGCACCCGAGCAGCCACGCGCCCATCGGCACCGTTGATGCCCGGGCCACACCACACCACCACGCGCACCCCTGCGGTCCGGCCGAGGGTGCGACGGGCGCCCACGGCCAGGGCGAATCCCGCTTTCTCGACGAGAGCATCGAGACCGTGGTCGGCAATGGCGACTGCATCGGCTCGAGCGAGCTGCGCCGCGTCGACTACGGGCTGCATGGGACGACTCCAGCGATCTGGGCGACCGCCATCGCCACCGTGTGGGTATGGGTGAGCGACACGGCAATCGTGTGCCCACCGAGAGCGTGGAGACGGGCTGCTGCTCGGCCCGTCACCTGCACGCTCGGCGCACCACTCGGTGCGGTGGTCACCGAAATCTCCGTGAAGGCAACCTCGCCGAGGCCAACCCCGAGCGCTTTCATGGTCGCCTCCTTGGCCGCGAAGCGAGCAGCGAAGCGCTCCGTTGCGGCCCGGCCACTGCCAACGGCGGCACGCTCATCACTCGTGAAGCAGCGCTCCAGAATGGACGGGCGCCGGGCGATCACAGCCGCGAAGCGATCGAGGTCCACCGCATCGATGCCGAGCCCACTCGCGGTGGCGCTCGCCATCGTCACTCCACCGTGACGGTCTTGGCCAAGTTCCGTGGCCGATCGACCTCGAGGCCTCGGGCCCGCGCCACGGCGTAGGCGAGGTGCTGGAGCGGGACCATGGCCAGCAGTGGTGCGGCGGCGTCACCGCTTGGCACCGTGCGGACCACGAAATCGCCGAGGCCCTCCACTACGTGGTCATCATGAGGCGCAACGATCACCAAGGTGGCCCCTCGGGCCTTCACTTCAGCGATATTGGAGTACATCTTCTCGGCCGACGGACCGGGCAGCACGATGGCCACCACCACCACCCCAGGTTCGATGAGGGCGATGGGGCCGTGCTTCAGTTCGCCGGCGGGACACCCCTCCGCTCGGGCGTAGGAGATCTCCTTGAGTTTGAGGGCTCCTTCGAGTGCAACGGGGAGGCCACTGCCCCGACCGAGGAAGAACCACGAACTCGCCGTCGCGAGTGCATTGGCGACGTCTTTCATCGGCGCCACGTCATCAACCGCAATCCGCAGGGCCGCAGGGAGGGTCTGGAGGTCAGCGCGCAAGGCGGTAGCGGCTGCAGCGTCGAGGACACCTCTGGCTTCACCGAGGGAGATGGCGAGGAGTTGGAGGACGACGACCTGGGCGAGCACGGTCTTGGTGGAGGCCACCGACACCTCGAGGCCAGCCTTGGTGAGGAGGGATGCATTCGCCTCCCGAGTCATCGACGCTCCTGGGATATTCGAGACCGCAACCACCGTCGCACCCTTGCGGCGCGCGTGCTTCATGGCCTCCAAGGTGTCGATGGTCTCGCCCGACTGCGAGACCCCGATGACGAGCGTGGTCGGCGACAGAATCGCATCGCGGTAGCGGAACTCTGAAGCGATGTCGATCTCGGCTGGGATCTTGGCCCACGATTCGAGTGCCACCCTTCCCACCATGGCCGCGTGGTAACTGCTGCCGCAGCCCACGAGCACGATCTTGTCGATGGCGGCAACGACGTCTGCATCGAGGGGTTGGTCGAAGAGGTTCTCGAGGCGCTCCGCCACCGTGTCGGCCACCGCAGCGGGCTGCTCGTCGATTTCTTTCGTCATGAAGTCGGCGTACCGGCCGAGGTCAGCAACCTCAACGTCGAAGTCAATACTCACGACCGGTGCGTCGACGACCACGCCGTGGACGTCGGTCACCACCGCGTGTCCAGGGGTGAGCTCCACGACGCAGTCCTCATCGACGGCCAGCACCGAGTCCACTCGACCCATGAGGGCTGGAACATCGGATCCGAGGTAGGCCACAGTGTCGGTCATTCCAACGACCAGCGGACTCACCCGGCGAGCCGCCACGATGCGATCAGGATGTGCAGCGCTCACCGCAGCGACCGCAAAGGCACCGCGCAGCTGCGGCAACATCCGTGCCATCGCTGCACGCAGGTCGCCATCACACTTCAGTTCGTCCTCGAGCAGGTGCACCATTACCTCGGTGTCGGTCGAGGAGGTGAAGACGTGTCCCTTGGCTACGAGGTCGGCACGGAGCAGATCGTGGTTCTCGATGATGCCGTTGTGGATGACGGCCAAGCCATCACCACAGTCGACGTGCGGGTGCGCGTTGGCAACGCTGACACCGCCGTGCGTGGCCCAACGGGTGTGGCCAATGCCGACCGTTGCCGACCGGTTGAGCCCAGCGCACGCGTCACGCAGTGCATCGACTGATCGCGTGCCATCGGCGGTGCGGACTCGAAGGAGCGCTCCCCCATCGAGGAGCGCTACGCCCGCTGAGTCATACCCGCGGTATTCAAGGCGCTTCAACCCATCGAGAATCGTGTCCAGCGCTCCTGGTTCACCGACGACGCCCAAGATTCCACACATATTCTCAGGCTACTCGTCGCTCTCCCGGCTGGCGTCTGCAGTGGCGGCCACCACGGCGGCGAGATCTTGGGCCACCGAAGTGGCGAGGTCTGCGGTCGCGGCTTCGACCATGACCCGCACCACGGGCTCGGTGCCCGATGCCCGAATGTGCACCCGCCCGTCGTCGCCCAGTCGTGCTGCAGCTATCGCTTGAGCATCAGCGACCGCAGGAGCACTCGTGACGTCGCTCGGACGGGGCACCGACACGTTCACGAGGACTTGGGGGTAGCGGGACATGGCAGCGTTGGCCAGATCGGCGAGTGCTGTCTCGGTGCGCACGAGGAGGTCGCACAGGAGCGCACCCGTCAAGAGCCCATCACCGGTCGAGGCGAAGGAGCGGAAGATCAGGTGACCCGACTGCTCGCCACCGAAGGACAGTCCATCGGCGTCAATGGCTTGGGCCACGTGGCGGTCACCGACGTTAGTGGTCACGACGTGGATGGCCGCGGCCTCCATCGCCCGGTGGAACCCGAGGTTCGACATCACCGTGACGGCGAGGGTGTTCCCCGCCAGTCGCCCACGGGCCTTCAAATCGAGCGCGAACATCGCCATGAGCGAGTCGCCGTCCACCACGCGGCCTTCGGCGTCGACGGCGATCACTCGATCGGCATCCCCGTCGAGCGCGAGGCCGAGGTGGCAGCCATGCTCGAGGACGAGTGCGGCGAGTTGCTCAGGTGCGGTTGATCCCACGCCGGCGTTGATATTGGTCCCATCGGGCGTGTTCGCCATGACGTGCACCGTGGC
This sequence comes from uncultured Actinomycetes bacterium, assembly GCA_903870905.1. GTDB lineage: Bacteria > Actinomycetota > Acidimicrobiia > Acidimicrobiales > RAAP-2 > CAIQEU01. The sequence continues at coordinate 8,546 of CAIQEU010000048.1, forward strand.
CCCGAGCCGCTCGAGAAAGGGAGCAGCGAAGGCCGACGCCGCACCGTTCGCACAGTCGAGACCCACGATGAGCCCATCGAGCACCCGACCTTCGAGGGTGTCAGCGACGTGGTCGAGGTAGGCGTCAACGGCATCGCGATCTGCACTGATGGTGCCGATACCGAACCCTGTCGGCCGACGGGGCGCCACGTCGGGATCGCTGAAGACCGCCGTGAGGGCAGCTTCGATCTCCGCTTCAACCTCAACCGAGAGCTTCGAACCACCAGGTCCGAGAATCTTGATGCCGTTGTCGCCGAAGGGATTATGTGATGCGGAGATCACCGCTCCGGGCAGGCCGCGCCGCTCTGCGGTGAAAGCAATCGCGGGCGTCGACAGCAGGCCAACGTCGACGACGTCGGCGCCTTCAGTGGTGATGCCGGCTTCGAACGCCGCCTTCAACATGGTCCCCGAGCGCCGCGTGTCGCGGCCGACGACGAAGGCCGTTGCGGGAACAATCCTCGCGACTGCTCGGCCGAGGGCTAGAGCAATCTCGGCAGTCAGGTCGACATTGGCAACCCCGCGCACCCCATCGGTGCCGAAGCGAGCCGGTGCCATGCTTACCGCTTCGAGTACTGAGGCGCCTTGCGGGCCTTCTTGAGGCCGTACTTCTTCGACTCCTTCTCACGGGAGTCGCGAGTCAGCAAGCCGGCCTTCTTGAGGGCGGGGCGAGCGGTCTCGTCGAGCTCGATGAGGGAACGGGCGATGCCGAGGCGAAGCGCCCCTGCTTGACCCGATGCGCCGCCACCGTCCATGGTGACGAACACGTCGTAGGTCTCCTCCGTCGAGGTGATCTTGAGCGGCTCAACGATGGCCATGCGGTGGGTTGCCGAGGTGAAGTAGTCCTCGAAGGCCCGACCGTTGATGGTGATGATGCCAGTGCCGGGCACGAGGCGCACACGGGCGATTGCTCGCTTGCGTCGGCCAGTGGTTTGGGTGAGTGGAGCGGTCATGACTGGTTCCTTCCTCAGCCGGCCCGACGAATGGACGCGGTGTCGTAGTTGACGGGCTGCTGGGCATCGTGAGGGTGCTCAGCACCGGCGTAGACCTTGAGCTTCGAGAGTTGCTGGCGACCGAGGGTGTTCTTCGGCACCATGCCGGCAATGGCGCGCTCGACGAGGGCCACCGGGTCGGTGTCGAGGAGATCGGCGTAGCTCGTGGAGCGCAGACCGCCGGGGTAGCCGGAGTGGCGGTAGTAGAACTTCTGACTCGCCTTGTTCGAGGTCATGACGACCTTCGAGGCGTTGATGATGATGACGTGGTCACCAGTGTCGCAGTTCGGAGCGAAGAACGGCTGGTGCTTGCCGCGGAGCAGGCGAGCCACTTCAGTGGCGAGGCGACCGAGGACGAGGCCATCGGCGTCGATGACGTACCACTTGCGGACGATCTCTGCGGGCTTTGGGGCGTAAGTAGCCACGGTGGGTTGTTCCTTCTCAGTCAGCGGCCTGCACCAGGTGGGCGGCCTCGTGATCCTCGAGATGCCCCGAGGACCGGCTCTTCAGGTTAGGGGGGATTGCCGTGGACTGCAAACTGAGATCACGGCGCTGGTGGTTGCGGCGGGTCGTTGTGGTCAGAACCCGTCAGTTCTCGGTCGTGATCGGTGGTCTCGCCCCCCGTCGACCAGGTGGGTGGATCGGGAAGCGACGCTGTCGGCGGTTGTGGAACTGGCGGTGGTGGGAGGTGACCGAAGGGGTTGGTGGGGTCGATTGCGACCGGTGCACCAGTAGGCAGCGCTGCCTTGCGGAAGTGCTTCTTGCCCCACGGGCTCATCCACCGGAACCAGACGAGCCCACCAGTGAGGAGGACGTAGAGCACCCAGTGCGTCGCCGAGTGCGCAGACGTGGATCCGAGCAGGACGAAGCGCACCAAGAGGAACACGATCAGCACGGCGACGATTTCCTTCGGGGCACGTTGCCCCTTGCGACCGAAGAACCCACCAGAGAACATCAGGAACCTTCCTCGTCGTCCACGGTGCACCCGGGTTGGGGCTCACCGTGACCGTACTCCACACCAATGAGGCAGAGTCCCTTTCCCGGTGCCGGATCTGCTGCTCGGTGCCGATCGGGCGTCGTGAGCAAGATGCGGAGTTCCGCCACGGAAGAGAGGCCGAGGCCAATGGCGACGAGTTGGCCAACGAGGGAGCGGACCATTCGGTGGCAGAACGCGTTGGCGGCGATGTCGAAGCGGAGGAGGGGGCCCGCACCGAGGTGGTGGTCGACCCGGTGCTCATCAGACCACGCAGCACGGTGGACGCGACGCATGAGGGGATCTTCCGGCGTGGCTCCTGGGGTGCGGCGACAGAACGATCGGAAGTCGTGCTCGCCGATGAGGAGTGCGGTTGCTTCATCCATATGGGTTCGATTGAGGGGAGCGTCGACGTGCCAGGTCGTCGCCACGAGGAGCGGATCCGCTGCTCTCCCGACGTCGATGAGGTAGCGGTAGCTGCGCTCGGTTGCGCTGTGGCGAGCATCAAAGGCATCCTCGACCATCTGCGCACGGGTAACGACGACGTCACTCGGCAACTTGGCATTCAGATGCCGTTGCATGGTTGCCGCCTCGAGCAGGTCATCACTTCTCGGCACGGTTACCCCATCGGGCAAATCCACGTGGACCACTTGGGCTAACGCGTGGACACCGGCATCGGTCCGACCCGCGCACACCAGACGCGGCTCGCCCCCGAGCCGACAGAGTCGGTCGAGGGCGAGTTGGAGTTCTCCGGCGACGGTCCGCTGTCCCGGTTGGGCAGCGAAACCGTGGAACCGTGTCCCGTCGTAGGCGACGTCGAGCCGCCAGCGGGCCATGTGGAGCTAGACGAGCTCGATCCGGGCCATCGGGGCATTGTCGCCCGGACGCGGACCCAGCTTCAAGATACGGGTGTAGCCACCGGGACGATCGGCGTAGCGCGGGCCGATCTCGGCGAACAACTTGTGCGCCATGTCCTTGTCTCGGATAAAGGCGACCACTTGACGCTGGTTGTGCACGCCGCCCTTCTTGGCAGCGGTGATGCACTTCTCGGCAATCGGTCGCAGTGCCTTGGCCTTCGCCTCGGTGGTCACGAGCGCCTCACCAGCGATGAGCGACGCCACGAGGTTGGCCATCATGGCCTTCTGGTGTGCAGACGAGCCGCCGAAACGGCGTCCGCGCTTAGGAGTTGCGAGCATTAGTCCTCAGCTTTCAGGGACAGGCCACGCTCGTCGAGCTTCTCGAGGATCTCGTCGAGTGACTTCTGACCGAAGTTGGTGATGTTGAGCAGGTCGTTCGGCGTCCGGCGGAGCAACTCGGCAACCGTGTTGATCTGCGCACGCTTCAGGCAGTTGCGGGGACGCTCGGTGAGGTCGAGGTCTTCGATGCGAAGGTCGAGGTCCGAGTTCACCTGTGGGATCGAACCAGTGTCGCCGAGTTCCAAGCCCATGGGGGCATCTTCGAGTTCGGCGACGAGGGCCACCAGGCTCGAGAGCGTCTTGCCTGCAGAGGCAAGGGCTTCACGAGGGGTGATGGAACCATCGGTCTCGATCTCGAGGACGAGACGGTCGAAGTCGGTCGACTGCTCGACGCGGACGGGCTCAATGGTGAAGGTCACCCGACGAACCGGCGAGAAGATGGCGTCAACCGGGATGAGCTTGATGGCGCTCGTGCGGCTGGACCGGTCAGCGGACACGTAGCCCTTGCCGCGCTCGACGGTGACGTCGAAGGTGAGGCGGCCCTTGCCGTTCAAGGTGGCGATGTGCAGGTCGGGGTTGAGCACCTCAACATCTGCAGTGACCTGGAGGTCGGCGCCAGTGGCGACGCCAGGGCCCTTCTTGTCGAAGTGCAAGGTGACGGGCTCGTCCGCGTGCACGGTCAACAGCAGGTCCTTCAGGTTCAAGATGATGTCGGTGACATCTTCCTTCACCCCTTCAATGGTGGCGAACTCGTGGAGCGCCTCTTCGAAGCGGACCTGGGTCACCGCAGCGCCAGGGATCGACGACAACAGCGTGCGACGCAGCGAGTTGCCGAGGGTGTGGCCGAAGCCGGGGTCGAGCGGTCCAACGGCGAAGCGCTGGGTGTTGCCCTCGGCCTCGCCGAGCGCCTCGACGGTCGGGCGTTGAATGATCAGCATGGGTTCTCCTTGGAGGCGGGGGTCGTTACTTGGAGTACAGCTCGACGATGAGCTGCTCGTTGATGGCTTCGTCGATCTGCGCACGCTCTGGAGCAGACAGGACGGTGACGGCGAAGCCGCCGTCCCCCTTCTCCAGCCACACGGGCAGCGACCGCTCGAGGGTGTCGAGGTTGCGCACGACGTTGAAGTTCTCTCGGGTGACCGCCTTCAGCGTGATGGTCTCACCAGCACGGACGCGGTAGGAGGGAATGTCGACACGCTTGCCGTTGATCGAGATGTGGCCGTGGCGGACGAGCTGGCGGGCTTGGCTGCGGCTCGCTCCCCATCCGGCGCGGTAGACCACGTTGTCGAGGCGGAGCTCGAGCATGCGGAGCAAGCTCTCACCAGTGATGCCAGGAGCGCGGTTGGCCTCTTCGTAGAGGTTGCGGAACTGGGTCTCGAGCACGCCGTAGATACGACGAGCCTTCTGCTTCTCACGAAGCTGAGCGAGGTACTCAGAGCCTTGACGCATGCGGTCGCGACCGTGCTCACCTGGCGGGTAGGCGCGGCTGTGGCGGTCGGTGACAGCCTCAGAGACGGGGCACTTGAGGGAGTAGCAGCGCTCACCCTTCAAGAAGAGCTTGGTGCGCTCGCGGCGGCAAAGCCGGCAGACGGGTCCGGTGTATCGGGCCATGGTGGTTGGTTCTCCTAGACCCGGCGCCGCTTCTTGGGGCGGCAGCCGTTGTGAGGGATGGGGGTGACGTCCTTGATGCCGACGACTTCAATGCCGGCAGCAGCGATGGAACGAATGGCGGTCTCACGACCTGATCCGGGTCCACGCACGAGCACGTCGACCTTCTTGACGCCGTGCTCCATTGCGGCACGGGCGCACTTCTCCGCCGCGAGCTGTGCGGCGAACGGCGTGGACTTCCGGGAGCCCTTGAAGCCGACGTTGCCAGCAGAAGCCCAGGCGAGCACGTTGCCATCGGGGTCGGTAATGGACACGATGGTGTTGTTGAAGGAACTCTTGATGTGCGCAACGCCGTGGGCGATGTTCTTGCGCTCCTTGCGGCGGGGACGACGCCCCGTGTTGGTTGGCTTCGCCACTACTTCTTCACCTTCTTCTTTCCGGCAACGGTCTTCTTCGGGCCCTTGCGGGTGCGAGCGTTGGTGTGGGTGCGCTGTCCACGGACCGGCAAGCCCTTGCGGTGCCGGATGCCCTGGTAGCAGCCAATCTCGATCTTGCGACGGATGTCTTGTGCGACATCGCGACGGAGGTCACCTTCGACGGTCAACTGCTCGTCGATGTAGGTGCGGAGACGGTTGACTTCTTCTTCCGTCAGGTCACGTACTCGGGTGCTCGGGTCAATACCCGTTCCCTCGCAAATGGCCTTGGACGTCGTGAGTCCAATTCCGTAGATGTAGGTCAGTGAGATCTCCAACCGCTTCTCGCGGGGGATATCCACTCCGGCAATACGTGCCATTGGTTTCCTTTCAGCCCTGACGCTGCTTGTGGCGGGGATTCGCGCAGATCACTTGGACGCGCCCATGGCGTCGAATGACCTTGCACTTGTCACACATCTGCTTGACACTGGGGCGGACCTTCATGGTCAGTTCCTTCGAAGTTCAGTACTGCTGCGGACTACTTGTAGCGATACGTAATGCGACCGCGGGTCAGGTCGTACGGTGTGATTTCCACCTGGACCTTGTCCCCCGGGAGAATGCGGATGCGGTGCATCCGCATCTTGCCCGAACTGTGGGCGAGAACCTGATGGCCGTTCTCGAGCTCGACTCGGAACATGGCGTTCGGCAACGGTTCGGTGACCGTTCCCTCGAGCACGATGGCGTCTTCCTTTGGCTTCGGCAGGTGACTCTCTCCTCAACTCATCCCCACCCGCGAGGCTGCGTCACCGATGGAATATCGGGTGCAACCGTCGACCTCGGATGAGGTCGCGCAGGCAGGGTTGTCCATACTACCCGCGATTGACGAGGACGCCAACCGAGGTGCGGGCACCTGCGAGAAACCGAGACTAGGCAAGGGTGAAGACCTCCGGCCCGTTCTCGGTCACACAGATCGTGTGTTCGACATGCGCGGACAATTTCCCGTCCGCAGTCATGACGCCCCAGCCATCTTCGAGGACGTAGGTGTCCTCCGTGCCGAGGTTGATCATTGGCTCAACGGCGAAGACCATGCCGACTTTGAGCTTCGGCCCAGGGTTCCCCGGCCAGTAGTTCGGGACCTGAGGTTGTTCGTGCATGGCGGTGCCAATGGCGTGCCCGACGTACTCCCGGACGACGCCGTACCCCGCAGCAATGGCGACGTCCTCGACCGCTCGACCCACTTCGTGGAGCCGGTTGCCTGCCACCAATTGATCGATCCCGGCCCACAGCGAACGTTCGGTGATCTCGATCAACCGAGCTGCTTCCTTGCTCACGGTGCCGACCGGAGCGGTGTAGGCGGCGTCGCCGTGGTAACCCTCGATGATGGCGCCACAGTCGATGGAGATGATGTCGCCCTCTTCGAGCGTGTAGTCGCCAGGGATCCCGTGGACCACCATGGCGTTCGGTGAGGTGCAGATGACGGCAGGGAAACCGTGGTAGCCGAGGAAGTTCGACCGTGCGCCGCGACGCTCGAGCACCTCTCGGGCCACGAGGTCGAGCTCTCGAGTCGTGATGCCGGGCCGGATGGCGGCACGGGTCTTCTCGTGCATCTCAGCGACCACCTTGCCGGCGCGACGCATCTTGGCCAGTTCATCGGGTTGACGGATCACTGGGGCTGCCTCGCTGCTTCGATGGCGGCGATGATCCGCTCCATGACGTCGTCTTCTGGTCCGTCACCGTTGACGGTCGCGAGGAGTCCACGCTCTCCGTACCAATCAATGAGCGGTGCGGTCTCTGCTTCAAAGGCGGCGAGACGAACCTGAACTGACTCGACGGTATCGTCCTTGCGCTGCAGGACCGCTCCCCCGCAGGTGTTACAGATCCCCGGCACAACCGGGGGTTTGTGCGTGGAGTAGATCGTGCCGCAGTCCGAGCACACTCGTCGAGACGCGATCCGGTCGAGGACGAGCTCAGTCGGAACGTCGAGGAGCACGGCCAAGTCGAGGACCTTCGGCGCGAGCATCGACTCCAGCAGCTCGGCCTGGAAGATCGTACGAGGGCATCCGTCCAAGATGAACCCACGAGCAGAGACGTTGCGCTCCTTCAAGCGCTCCCCCACCATGTCCATGATGATCGTGTCGGGCAGCAGGTTTCCCGCATCCATGATCGACTTGGCGAGAAGCCCGAGTTCGGTCCCTTGGCTCACGTTGGCGCGCAGCATGTCGCCAGTGGAGATATGCGGCACCGCGTAGTGGTGGCTGAGACGAACGCACTGCGTCCCCTTGCCAGAACCTTGCTTGCCGAGGACGACCAACCTCACGCCTTGGTTCATCACCGGCCTACTTCAGGAATCCTTCGTAGTTGCGCATCATCAACTGAGAGTCGATCTGGCGCATGGTCTCAAGGGCCACACCCACCGCAATGAGCAGCGTGGTGCCGTAGAAGGGGAACCGGTTGATGTGCCATGCCGCCATGAGCAGCGACGGAATGATGGCCACGGAACCGAGGAAGAGCGCACCGACCACGGTCAGGCGGTTGAGGAGGTGGCTGAAGTACCGCTCGGTGGGCGCACCTGGGCGAATGCCGGGAACGAAGCCACCTTGCTTCCGGATCATGTCGGCCTGCTGGTACGGATCGAAGGCCACGTAGACGTAGAAGAAGGTGAACGCCACGATGAAGAGGAAGTAGAGCGCGATGTAGACCGGCGAGGTAGGCGTCAACGAGTGGTTGACGAAGTTCACGAGCCATGTCACGGGGAAGATGTTCGACAAGAGCACCGGGATGTAGAGGACCGAGCTCGCGAAGATGATCGGAATCACTCCGGACTGGTTGACCTTCAACGGAATGTAGGTCGACGAACCGCCGTACATCTTGCGACCGACGACGCGCTTGGCGAAGGTCACCGGGATGCGACGCTGTCCTTGGTCCATGAAGACGATGGCCACGAGGAGTCCGAGGGAAACGAGGAGCAACACCGTGAACTTGAGGCCACCGCCTTCAGCGAGCACCAACTTGCCACCGGTTGGGATGTTGGCCACCACGTTGGCGAAGATGAGCAAGCTCATGCCTTGACCAACACCACGTTGGGTGATGAGTTCGGCCAGCCACATCACGAACGCCGTTCCCGCAGTCAGCAGCAGCACCATCATGGCCGCGAGCGGAATTGAGAACTTCGGAATCAGATCAATGTTGGTGCCAATCAATGCCGAGTCGTGGCCGTGGAAGGCGTAGACGAGACCCGTTGACTGGAGCAGCGCCAGCGCCACCGTCAAGTAGCGAGTGGTCTGGGTGATCTTCTTCTGCCCAACCGCACCTTGATCGCGCCACTCGGTCAGCTTCGGGATCACCGTCGTCAAGAGCTGGATGATGATCGAGCTCGTGATGTACGGCATCACGCCGAGGCCGAAGATGGCCATGCGACTGAGTGCTCCACCGCTGAAGAGGTTGAGGAAGCTCACGACTGATGTGGAGTTCGACAACCCTTGCAGCTTCTGGATCTGTGCCCAGCTGACGCCAGGAACAGGGATGTTCGCGCCGAACTGGTACAGGGCAATGATCGCCAAGGTGAAGACGATCTTGTTGCGAAGATCAGCAACCTTGAAGATGTTGGCCAGCCGGCGCAGCATGGTCAGGACCTAGCGGTTGGCGTGCTGGTTGCCAGCAGCAGGAGGACGGACGGCGAAGGGAAGCGGAACTTCCGTCGTCGTACCACCAGCAGCCTCGATGGCCGCCTTGGCGCTCGCCGAGAACTTGTGCGCAGACACGTTGACGGCTGCCGTCAACTCTCCGCGACCAAGGATCTTCACGAGGTCCTTGCCTTGGGCCAGACCGTTGGCCACCAGCGTGTCGAGGTTCACCTCGGACAGGCCGAGGTTGGCAATGGCATCTAAGTTCACCGGCTGGTACTCCACGCGGAACGGGTTGTTGAAGCCGCGAAGCTTCGGCACCCGCTGCAGGAGCGGCAACTGCCCACCTTCGAACTGGTGGGGAATCTGGCGGCGAGCCTTCTGACCCTTGGTACCACGGCCAGCAGTCTTTCCACCCTTACCAGCGATACCACGGCCGACGCGACGAGGCGCCTTGGTGGAACCGGCAGCGGGCTTCAGATCGTGGAGCTTCATGACTGGACCTCCGTCACGGTGACGAGATGCGGCACCCGTGCAATCATGCCCCGAATTTCGGGACGGTCGGGGAGTTGGTTGGACTTGCCAATGCCACGCAGCCCGAGGGCACGGAGCGTGCCACGGTGCTTGGGCTTGGTGCCGATCGAGGACCGGACTTGGGTAACGAGGAGCATCGTCTCAGCCATGGTTACTTCACCTCGGAGTAGAGCGCGCCAGCGCGCTTGCGCTCGCGGTAGGCCTGGAGCACACCACCGGGGGTGACCTCTTCGGCAGTCTTGCCACGAAGTGCCGCCAACTCGTCGGGGCGCTTCAGGGCCTTCAGGCCGGCAACGGTGGCGTGGGCCACGTTGATGCCGTTGGAGGATCCGAGGGACTTGGCCAGCACGTCACGGACGCCGGCCATCTCCAAGATGGCGCGGACTGCTCCACCGGCGATCACACCGGTACCGGGTGCCGCAGGCTTCAGCATGACGCGACCAGCACCGGACTCACCGATCACCGGGTGGGTGATGGTGGTGCCAGCCAGGGGAACCTCGAACATGTTCTTGCGGGCCTCTTCGATGCCCTTCTGCACAGCGAGACCAGCTTCTTTGGCCTTGCCGTAGCCGAGGCCAACGTTGCCGTTGCCGTCACCGATGACCATGAGGGCGGTGAAGGAGAACCGACGTCCACCCTTGACCACCTTCGCCACGCGGTTGACCTTGATGGTCCGCTCTTCGTACTGCTGTGGCTCTTGCATCAGAACTCCAGTCCTTCGGCTCGCAGTGCTGCTGCCAGGGCTGCGACCCGTCCGTGGTAGGCGAAACCGCCTCGATCGAAGACCACCGTGGTGATCCCTGCTGCCTTGGCCCGCTCAGCGAGCACCTTGCCAATGGCTTCTGCGCCGGCGATGTTGCCACCGGTCACCGATGCCAAGGCTGGCTCTACGGAGGATGCTGCCGCCAAGGTCCGACCGGAGAGGTCGTCGATGATCTGGGCAGAGATGTGCTTGTTGCTGCGGCTCACCGCCACGCGGGGCCGAGCTGGGGTCCCTGAGACCCGCAGTCGAACACGACTGTGACGACGGATGCGCAGTGCGCGCGTGCTCCTGGTTGCCATTACTTGGCCGCCTTTCCAGCCTTGCGCAGGATCTGCTCACCGGCGTAGCGCACACCCTTGCCCTTGTAGGGCTCAGGCTTGCGCAGGCGACGGATGTCAGCGGCCACTTGGCCGACCTGCTCCTTGTCGATACCCTTGACGATGATGCGCGTCGGGGCGGGAACTTCGAACGTGATGCCAGCCGGAGCGTTCACGAAGACGGGGTGGGAGTACCCGAGTGCGAGCTCGAGGGCATCGGCGCCCTTGGCAGCACAGCGGTAACCAACGCCCACGATCTCGAGCTCCTTGGTGAAGCCAGTCGTCACACCCGTCACCATGTTGGCGACGAGGGTGCGCATGAGACCGTGCAGTGAGCGGTGCTCACGGGCATCGTCGATGCGGCTGACGGTCAGCACATCGCCCTCTTGCTCGAAGATGATGCCTTCGGGGACGCTGCGCTCGAGTTGGCCGTTCGGACCGGAGACCTTGATCTGACCAGGGGTCAGGTCGATGGTCACCGAAGACGGAACGGTGATGGGTGACTTACCGATTCTCGACATCAGAACCTCTCTCCACTCACAGGGGTCGGGCTACCACACATGGCAGAGCACCTCGCCACCGAGGCGCCGGCGACGGGCCTCCTTGTCGGTCATGAGACCGTGACTCGTCGACACCACGGCAACACCCATGCCACCGAGGACTCGGGGAATGGAGGTCGACTGGGTGTAGATCCGCAGACCAGGCTTGGAGATCCGCTTGATCCCCGAGATGGTGCGTGAGCGGTCCGGTGCATACTTGAGCGTGATCTCGAGCGTCGTGCCAGGCTTGCCAGCTGCAGGAGCCACGGTGAAGTCCGAGATGTAGCCCTCTCGCTTCAAGATCTCGGCCAGAGCGACCTTGACCTTGGAGCCAGGCATGGCCACGCTGTCGAACTGCGCCTTGTTGGCGTTGCGGATGCGGGTGAGCATGTCCGCGATTGGGTCAGTCATCGTCATATCGCTACCTCACCAACTCGCCTTGGTCACACCGGGAACTTCACCGGCGTGGACCATCACACGCAAACAGATTCGGCAGAGGCCGAACTTCTTGTACACCGAACGGGGACGCCCGCAACGCTGGCACCGGGTGTAGGCCCGGACCTTGAACTTCGGGGTGCGCTGCTGCTTCGCAATGAGCGACTTCTTCGCCATGACTACTTGGCCTCCTGTCGGAAGGGGAACCCGAACGCATCGAGGAAGGCCTTGCCTTCAGCATCGGTACGAGCGGTGGTAACGATCGTGATGTCCATACCACGAGGGGTGTCGATCTTGTCGTAGTCGAGCTCGGGGAAGATGAGCTGCTCCGACACGCCGAAGGTGTAGTTGCCCCGGCCGTCGAAGGACTTCGACGGAAGGCCGCGGAAGTCACGGATACGAGGAATCGAGACGCTGATGAGGCGGTCCAAGAACTCCCAGGCACGGTCGCCGCGCATGGTCACCTTGACGCCAATGGCCTGACCCTCACGGAGCTTGAAGCCAGCAATGGACTTCTTGGCTCGGGTGACGAGGGGCTTCTGGCCACAGATCATCTCGAGGTCGCGCTGGGCACCCTCGATGAGGGAGGCCTGACCCGCTGCCTTGCCGACGCCGCAGTTCACGACGATCTTGACGAGGCGGGGGACCTCCATCACGTTGTTGAGGCCAAGGCCTTCCTTCAGCTGCGCCTGGAGCTCGCTGTCGTAGCGCTCCTTCAGGCGGGGACGAGTAACGGTGCTCACAGGTCAGCTCCACACTTCTTGCAGATGCGGGTCTTCGTCCCGCCATCGATCTTCATACCGGCCTTGGCTGGACCGTCGTGCTTGTCGCACCACAGCGCAACAGCGGACGCCGACATGGGCATGGCCTTGTCGATGATGCCGCCCTGCATGGTCTGCCCTTGGGCCTTGGTGTGGCGCTTGGCCACGTTGACGCCGGTCACGATGACCTGGTTGGTCGCCGGACGAGCCTCTTCCACCACACTTCTCGTGCCACGGAACTTGCCCGACAGCACGACGATCTTGTCTCCCTTGCGGAGCTTCATCACAGCACCTCCGGGGCGAGCGAGACGATACGCATGAACTTCTTCTCACGCAGCTCACGGCCGACTGGGCCGAAGATGCGGGTGCCACGAGGCTGCAGCGAGTCGTTGATGAGCACGGCTGCGTTCTCGTCGAAGCGGATGTAGGAACCGTCAGGACGACGGCACTCCTTCTTCGTCCGCACGACGACGCAACGCACGACGTCACCCTTCTTCACTGCGGCGCCTGGGATGGCGTCTTTGACGGTGGCGATGAACACGTCACCAATGGAGGCGTAGCGACGACGCGAACCGCCGAGGACCCGAATGCACAGGACCTCCTTGGCACCGCTGTTGTCGGCGACGCGGAGTCGGGACTCTTGCTGAATCATCGTGCACGCTCCAGGACTGACTCGAGCCGCCAGCGCTTCAACTTCGACAACGGGCGGGTCTCTACGATCTGGACGCGGTCGCCGATCTTGGCGGTCTGCTCGGCGTCGTGGGCGTAGAGCTTCTTCGTGCGCTGAACGGTCTTGCCGTAGCGAGGGTGGCGCACCTTCTCAACGATGGCGACCACAATGGTCTGCTCCATCTTGTCGGAGATGACGATCCCCTCGCGGACCTTGCGGCCGTTCTCACGGGTTGCGGCGACGTCGGTCACTGCGCACCTCCTTCTGTTGCCAAGGCCTCGGCCTCGGCGATCTCTCGAGTGCGCAGCACCGTCAGGATGCGGGCGATGTCACGACGGACCTGGCCCATCCGTGCGGTGTTGTCCAGCTGACCGGTGGCGAGCTGGAAGCGCAGGTTGAACAACTCGCGACGGGCGTCGGCGAGCTTGTCGACGAGCTCGGCACTGCCGAGGTCGGTGAATTCCGCGATCTTGGTCATCAGATCTGCACCTCCGGGGCCCCATGGGTTCCGGGGCGAACGACGAACTTTGCCTTCATCGGCAGCTTCTGGATCGCACGCTCCATTGCGGCACGGGCGAGCGGCTCATCCACGCCGGCGAGCTCGAAGAGCACGCGACCTGGCTTGACCACGGCAACCCAGAACTCAGGGTTGCCCTTTCCCGAACCCATACGGGTTTCTGCGGGCTTCTTGGTGATCGGCTTGTCCGGGAACACGCGGATCCAGACCTTTCCACCACGCTTGACGTGACGGGTCATGGCAATACGAGCAGCCTCAATTTGGCGGGCGGTCAGCCAGCCTGGCTCGAGGGCTTGGATCGCGAAGTCACCGAAGGTCACTTCGTTGCCACCCTTTGACACACCGGTCAAGCGACCACGGTGCTGCTTGCGGTGCTTTACCCGCTTGGGCATCAACATGTCAGTCACTCTCCTTGCGGAAGTGGGGGGTCTCGTGGTGATCGTGCAGCGTGCGGCGCTCGATCTCCTCTTCCTCCGCCAGACGACGCTCGAGTTCATCGGGAACCGAAGGGGTCTCGATCAACGGGGCCACGGCTTCATCAGCGACGACGGCGTCGTCAGCTGCTGCCGGGGCAGGAGCGTCGGCCTTGCGACGTCCGCCACCAGCGGTGACGAGACGCTTGGCAGCCGGAGCGGCGTCACCTGCTGCAGGAGCAGCGGTGGTCGCCGATTCACCGACGGCCATGGCGGCCTCACGGTTGATCTTGTCGTCCAAGGAAACCTTGTAGGGGAGGATGTCGCCCTTGTAGATCCAGACCTTCACACCAACGCGACCAGCAGTGGTCTTGGCCTCGCGGAAGCCGTAGTCGATGTTGGCCCGCAGGGTGTGCAGCGGCACACGACCTTCGCGGTAGCCCTCCTTGCGGCTCATTTCTGCGCCACCGAGTCGACCCGAGCACTGGACACGGATGCCGTAGGCACCGGCCTTCTGCACCGTCTGAATCGCACGCTTCATCGCACGGCGGAACGCCACACGGCGCACCAGCTGGTCGCAGATGCCCTGCGCGATGAGCGCAGCGTCGAGCTCTGGGTACTTGATCTCTTGGATGTTGAGCTGGATGCCGTTCTTGAGGCCGGTGATCTTCTCGATCTGCTTCTTCAAGCGGTCGGCTTCAGCGCCACGACGACCAATCACAATGCCAGGACGCGCAGTGTGGATGTCGATGCGGATCCGGTCACGAGTGCGCTCGATGTCGATGCGGCTCACCGCAGCGGTCTCGAGTTGGGTCATCAGGAAGTCGCGGATCTTCCAGTCTTCAACGACGTAGGCGCCGTAGTTGCGCTCCTCGAACCACCGGGACTTCCAGTCCGTGGTGATGCCGAGACGGAACCCGTAGGGGTTGACCTTCTGGCCCATTTAGTTCTCCTCGCCTTCGGCAGAGTTCTCGGTGGCCGGAGCGGTCGCCGGAGCGTCCACCTCTGCCATAGGGGCTTCCACCTCGGTCATCTCGACCTCGGTTGCTTCCATGGATTCGGCTTCAGCAGCTGCTGCAGCCTCGGCCTCTGCTTCGGCCGCTGCATTCGCAGCCGCCTCATCGGCACGACGGGTGGCGCGACCGGACAGGTCGGCACGGCGACGGGACTCCGCCACACGGCTGGCACGACGCTGGCCCTGAGCAGCCACGATCGCACGACGACGCTCCAAGCGGTCCTCGTCGAGCTTCGACACGATCACCGTGATGTGGCAGGTGCGCTTGCGGATGCGGGTGGCGCGTCCACGAGCACGTGGGCGCCAGCGCTTCATGGTGGTGCCTTCGTCGGCGAAGCACGCGGACACGAAGAGCTCGTTGGCGTCTTGGTGGTCGTTGTGCACGGCGTTGGCCACTGCGGAGTTGAGGACCTTCAAGATCACGCCAGCAGCCTCACGCTCAGTTGAGCGAAGGATGTCAGCGGCGTAGGCCACTTCTTCTCCACGGATGAGGTCGAGCACGACACGGGCCTTGGTGGCCGACATGTGGTAGCTGCGCAGCACGCTCTTCGTGCCGGGACGCTCGTTGGTCTTGGGTCCGGTCATCGACGTGCACCCTTCTCCTGGCCAGCGTGGTACCGGAAGGTACGCGTGGGAGCGAACTCGCCGAGCTTGTGGCCGACCATGGACTCGGTCACGTAGACCGGGATGTGGCGACGACCGTCGTGCACCGCGAAGGTGTGGCCGACGAACTCGGGGATGATGGTCGAACGACGGGACCAGGTCTTGATGACCTTCTTCTCGCCAGACGCGTTCATGGCGTCGACCTTCTTCAGGACATGGTCGTCCACGAAGGGACCCTTCTTGAGACTACGGGGCATCGGTGCCAGACCTCCCTATTACCGGCGACTGCCGCGAGTGCGGCGACGACGGACGATCATTGCGTCAGAATCCTTGCGGCGAGCGCGGGTGCGGCCCTCAGGCTGACCCCACGGCGACACCGGGTGGCGTCCACCCGAGGTCTTGCCTTCTCCACCACCAAGTGGGTGGTCGACCGGGTTCATCGCCACACCACGGGTCTGCGGGCGAACGCCCTTCCAGCGGTTGCGACCGGCCTTACCAATCTTGATGAGCTCGAACTCAGAGTTGCCGACGGTGCCGAGCGTGGCGCGGCAGTCGATCGGCACTCGGCGCATTTCAGTCGAGGGCAGACGCAAGGTTGCGAAGCCGCCGTCCTTGGCCACGAGCTGGACCGACATACCAGCACCGCGGGCGATCTTGCCACCGCCACCGGGGCGGAGCTCAACGTTGTGCACCGTGGAACCGGTCGGGATGTAGCGCATCGGCAGGGCGTTGCCCGGCTTGATGTCGGCACCCTGGCCGGAGACCACCATGTCGCCGACCGAGAGGCCAGCTGGGGCGAGGATGTAGCGCTTCTCGCCGTCCAAGTAGTGGAGCAACGCAATCCGGCAGTTGCGGTTCGGGTCGTACTCGATGGTCGCTACCTTGGCCGGGATACCGTCCTTGGTGCGGTGGAAGTCGATCATGCGGTACTGCTGTTTGTGGCCGCCGCCGCGGTGACGCGAGGTCTTGCGACCGTAGGAGTTGCGTCCACCGGTCTTCGGCTTGGGGGCGAGCAGCGACTTCTCAGGGGTCGATCGGGTGATCTCCGAGAAGTCCGAGACCGTCTGGAAGCGACGGCCTGGGCTCGTTGGCTTACGGGAACGAAGTGCCATTATTCAGATCCTCAGTTCTCGAAGAGGTCGATCTTGTCGCCGGCCACCAGCGTGACGAGTGCACGCTTCTGGTCCGGACGGCTGCCCTTGGTGTTGGTCCGACGGTTCGTCGTGGCCTTACCCTTACGAATCATGGTGTTGACCTTGGCCACCCGCACACCGAAGGCCTGCTCGACCGCGTGGCGGACGTCGATCTTCGTGGCACCGTTGTCCACGATGAACACGTAGACCCCTTGGTCCATGAGGGCGTAGGTCTTCTCAGAGACCACTGGCCGCACCAGTACTGCCATGGCGTCACGCATCAGCGAGCCTCCGCCTTCTCAGCCACCGGCAAGGTGGCGTCAGTGAACAAGATCCAGTCGTGCAGGAGCACGTCGTAGGCGTTCAGCTGGTCCGCAGTCTGCAAGGTGCAGCCAGGAACGTTACGGAACGAGAGGGCGCCAGCCTCATCGCCAGCCTCGATGACCACGAGGACGGTGCCGGTGAGTCCGAGGTTGGTCACGAGTTGGACGGCGTCCTTGGTCTTCGGTGCCGAGATGGCGAAGGCGTCCACGAGGGCAACCTTCTCCTCAATGGCCCGGTCCGACAGCGCCGAGTAGAGAGCCAGCTTGACCATCTTCTTCGGGGTCTTCTCGGCGTACTTGCGAGGCTTCGGCCCAAGGGCAACGCCACCACCGGTGAACTGGCTGGCGCGAGGCGTACCTTGACGGGCACGACCGGTGCCCTTCTGGCTGAACGGCTTCTTTCCACCACCACGCACCTCGGCGCGGGTCTTGGTGGACTGGGTGCCGGATCGACGAGCGGCGAGTTGGGCGGTCACCACTTGGTGGAGGACGGCAACGTTCGGCTCGTGACCGAAGATCTGCGGGTCGAGCGCAACGGTGCCGAGCACCTTGCCCGAGGCGTCCTTCCGAGCGACCGATCGCTCTGCGAGCACAGGACGGGTCTTCTCGATGGGTCCACGGAGCATCGTCATCGTGCACCACCCTTGGCGGTCGCAACCTTCACGGAGTTCCGGAGCACCACGCGGCTGCCCTTGGAACCAGGGACGGCGCCCTTGACCATGATCAGCTGACGCTCTGCATCAGCGGCCACGATCTCCAAGTTGAGTGAGGTCACCTGACCGCCACCCATACGTCCGGCCATGCGGGTGCCCTTGAACACGCGTCCAGGGGTCGCACAGGCGCCAATGGAACCAGGGACGCGGTGCGCCTTGTGGTTACCGTGGCTGGCGCCTTGACCCTTGAAGTTGTGCCGCTTCATGCCACCAGCGAAGCCCTTGCCCTTGGCAGTGGCGATGGCGTCAACCTTCTCGCCCTTCTCCCACTGCTCCACCGTCAGCTCTTGGCCAACGGTGTAGGTCGAGACGTCGTCGAGGCGGAGCTCAACGAGCGCCTTCCCCGGCGTGACGCCTGCTGCTTCGAAGTGTCCGGCTTCAGGCTTGTTGAGTGACGTCGCCTTCTTCGTCCCCCACGTCACCTGCAGTGCGCTGTAGCCATCGACCTCATCGGTCTTGACGCGCACGACGCGGACGGGGGTGACCTTCAAGACGGTCACTGCGACGACGCGACCCTGGTCATCCCAGACCTGGGTCATGCCGACCTTCTCTCCGACAATCGCTTTCGTTGCCATCGCTTGCAACTTTCCTCTCGCACGTGTGGGCCGTGTCGCCTACACGCAGACGCTCCGTCGGGTTTCCCCGAACGGAGCGTTCGACTTTGTTGGCCCAAGGTCCCCTCTCTCGAGGGCTCAGGGGCACGTCAACTGTGTTGTTGGTGGTGCTACTGCCCGCCCACTAGGGGCGGGCAGATGACACTACACCCTTTTGACCACTCTGCCAAATTCGGCAGAGTGCTCAGCTCTGTTGGAGCTTGATCTCGATGTCCACACCGGCGGGAAGGTCGAGTCGCTGAAGCGAGTCAACCGTCTTCGGGGTGTGCTCGACGATGTCGACCAGGCGCTTGTGCACCCGCATCTCGAAGTGCTCACGGGAGTCCTTGTGCTTGTGGGGACCACGAATCACCGTGTAGCGGTGCTTCTCGGTCGGCAGCGGCACAGGACCTTGGACCTTAGCCTGGGTCCGCAACACCGTCTGGACGATCTTCTCCGTCGACTGGTCGAGGATTTCGTGATCGTACGCCTTCAGGCGGATGCGGATCTTCTGGCGCGGACCATCAGCCATCGTCAGACCTACTTCAGGATCTTCGTGACGCGACCGGCACCAACAGTGCGGCCACCTTCACGGATCGCGAAGCGGAGACCCTCGTCCATGGCGATCGGCTTGCCGAGCTCCACGGTCATTTCGGTGTTGTCACCAGGCATGACCATCTCGGTGCCAGCAGGCAACTCGATGGTGCCGGTGACGTCGGTCGTCCGGAAGTAGAACTGCGGGCGGTAGTTGGAGAAGAACGGCTTGTGACGGCCGCCTTCTTCCTTCGTCAGCACGTAGACGTTGGCCTCGAAGTTGGTGTGCGGGGTGATCGAACCCGGCTTGCAGATGACCTGGCCGCGCTCGACGTCTTCCTTCTTCGTTCCACGGAGGAGGACACCGGCGTTGTCACCGGCCATACCCTCGTCGAGGGACTTCTTGAACATCTCGATACCGGTGACGGTGGTCTTCTGGGTGGTGGTGAGGCCGACGATTTCGACTTCGTCACCAACCTTGACGACACCCTGCTCGATCTTTCCGGTCACCACGGTGCCACGACCGGTGATGGTCATGACGTCCTCGACTGGCATGAGGAAGGGCTTGTCGGTGTCACGCTCTGGCTCGGGGATGAAGGAGTCAACCGCGGCCATGAGCTCGAGGATGTTCTCGGCCCACTTGGCGTCGCCTTCGAGTGCCTTCAAGGCGGAGACGCGGATCACCGGGGTGTCGTCGCCAGGGAACTCGTACTCGTTGAGGAGCTCACGAACTTCCATCTCGACGAGCTCGAGGAGCTCCTCGTCTTCGACGACGTCAGCCTTGTTGAGGGCGACGACGATGTTCGGCACGCCGACCTGACGGGCGAGCAGCACGTGCTCACGGGTCTGGGGCATCGGGCCGTCGGTGGCCGAGACCACGAGGATGGCGCCGTCGACCTGAGCCGCACCGGTGATCATGTTCTTGATGTAGTCGGCGTGACCAGGCATGTCGACGTGCGCGTAGTGACGGTTGCCCGTCTCGTACTCGACGTGGGCCACGTTGATGGTGATACCGCGCTGGCGCTCTTCAGGGGCCTTGTCGATCTGGTCGAACGGGGTGAAGGCGGTCCCGGGGTTGGCGTCGGCGAGCACCTTGGTGATCGCGGCGGTGAGGGTGGTCTTGCCGTGGTCAATGTGACCCATGGTGCCAACGTTGACGTGTGGCTTGGACCGCTCGAACTTCTGCTTTGCCATGGCTGGCTACTTCTCCATCTTGATCGGACGAACCGCTTGGGCTCGCCACAACGGTCGCCCGTTGCCTGGTTGTTTGGTGGTTTGGGACGAATCCCGCCCCGGGGTACTACTGCAGGTGGCTTTAGGCCCCTTGCACTCTCGCCACAATCTCCTTGGCGATCGAGTCGGGAACTTCTTGGTACGAATGGAACTGCATCGTGTACTGCGCCCGACCCTGAGTGCGTGAGCGCAGGTCTGTAGCGTAGCCGAACATATCCGACAGCGGAACCTGCGCCCGAATCACGTGGCTGCTGCCCCGCTGATCCATGCCTTCAACTCGCCCACGGCGAGAGGAGAGGTCACCAATGACGTCACCCATGTAGTCCTCGGGCGTCACGACCTCAACGGCCATGATGGGCTCGAGCAGCACGGGGCTCGCCATACGAGTGGCCTTCTTAATCGCCAGCGAACCGGCAATCTTGAACGCCATTTCGGAGGAGTCGACGTCGTGGTAGGAGCCGTAGGTGAGCTTCACGCGGAGGTCCACCATTGGGTAGCCAGCGAGCACACCCGAGGTGAGCGACTCTTCAATACCGGCGTTGATCGAAGGGATGTACTCCTTCGGAATCACACCACCGGTGATGTCGTCGACGAACTCGTAGCCGCCGCCGGGGCCGGTTGGCTCCACGGTGATGACGACGTGGCCGTACTGACCCTTACCACCGGTCTGGCGGACGTACTTCTCTTCCACCTTCTCGACGGTCTTGCGAATCGTCTCGCGGTAGGCGACCTGTGGCTTACCAACGTTGGCGTCCACCGAGAACTCACGGAGCATGCGGTCGACGAGGACTTCCAAGTGAAGCTCACCCATACCGGAGATGACGGTCTGGTTGGTCTCTTCGTCGGTGCGGACTCGGAAGGTGGGGTCTTCCTCGGAGAGGGCGTAGAGCGCCTTCGAGAGCTTGTCCTGGTCGGCCTTGGTCTTCGGCTCCACGGCAACGTGGATGACCGGCTCGGGGAACACGAGCTCCTCCAAGACGATCGGATTGCCCGGGTCACACAGCGTGTCACCGGTGCGGGTGTTCTTCAGGCCAACGGCGGCGAAGATGTCACCGGCGTAGACCGCATCGCGGTCTTCACGGGTATTGGCATGCATCTCGAGGATGCGGCCAATACGCTCCTTGTGACCACCACGGGTGGAGTTGATCACGGTGTCACCCTTGCCGAGCGATCCCGAGTACACCCGAACGTAGGTGAGCTTGCCGACGTAGGGGTCGGTCATGATCTTGAAGGCGAGTGCCGAGAACGGCGCCTTGTCGTCGCACTCACGCTCGACTTCAGTGTCCTTGTTGGGCAGAGTGCCCTTGGTGGCCGGGAGGTCGAGCGGCGAGGGCAGGTAGTCACAGACGGCGTCGAGCATGGGCTGGACACCCTTGTTCTTGAACGCGGTGCCGCAGAGCACTGGGGTGATCTCGTTGGCGAGGGTTGCCTTGCGGATCGCCGCCTTCAAGTCGGCCACGGTGATCTCTTCTTCGGCGAGGTACTTCTCCATGATTGCGTCGTCGAAGTTCGAGAGGTTGTCGATGAGGTTCTGGTGCGCCTCTTCGGCCTCGAGCTGCAGGTGCTCGGGGATCGGGCCGGTCTCGAAGTCCTGGCCCTTCTCGTCCTTGTAGATCGTGGCGTTCATGGCCACGACATCGACGATGCCGAGGAACTCAGACTCCGCACCAATCGGGAGCTGGATGATGGCAGGGTTCGCGTCGAGGCGGTCCTTGATCATCTCCACGCAGCGCTCGAAGTTCGCACCCGTGCGGTCCATCTTGTTGATGAAGCAGATGCGGGGCACGCCGTACTTGTTGGCCTGGCGCCACACCGTCTCGGTCTGGGGCTCCACACCGGCGACGGCGTCGTAGACCGCCACGGCACCGTCGAGCACGCGGAGACTGCGCTCTACCTCAACGGTGAAGTCCACGTGGCCCGGGGTGTCGATGATGTTGATGAGGATGTCACCCCAGCGACAGGTGGTCGCTGCAGAGGTGATGGTGATCCCACGCTCTTGCTCTTGGACCATCCAGTCCATGGTGGCAGCACCTTCGTGGACTTCACCGATCTTGTAGTTCTTGCCGGTGTAGTACAAGATGCGCTCAGTCGTCGTGGTCTTACCCGCGTCGATGTGCGCCATGATGCCGATGTTGCGGGTCCGCGACAGTGATACTGGGCGAGCCGGGAGTGCGTCTGCCATCTCTATCTCTCTCTAAGTGCCCGGACTACCAGCGGTAGTGGGCGAAGGCCTTGTTGGATTCGGCCATCTTCTGCAGGTCTTCGCGGCGCTTGTAGGCGGCGCCGATGCCGTTGCTGGCGTCGAGGATCTCGTTCGCCAAGCGCTCGGCCATGGTCTTCTCACGACGGGACTGGCTGTAGCCCACGAGCCAACGAATGGCCAGCGTGGTCGCACGACGAGGACGAACCTCGACGGGAACCTGGTAGGTCGCACCACCGACTCGGCGGCTGCGGACTTCAAGCTCAGGGCGGATGTTCTCCACCGCGCGCTTCAAGACGGCGACGGGGTCGCCCTCGGTGCGCTGGCCCACGAGCTCGAGGGCACTGTAGACAATGCGCTCAGCGGTCGTGCGCTTGCCGCGCTGGAGGACCTTGTTGACAACCTGGGTGACGAGAACGGAGCGGTAGACCGGGTCCGGGTGCAGTTCACGACGGGCGGGAGGGCCGTTGCGGGACATGGACTACTTCTCCTTCTTCGCGCCGTAGAGGCTGCGGGCTTGGCTGCGCTCACGAACACCAGAGGTGTCGAGAGCGCCGCGAATGATCTTGTAGCGGACACCTGGGAGGTCCTTCACACGGCCACCACGCACGAGCACGATGGAGTGCTCTTGCAGGTTGTGGCCAACGCCTGGGATGTAGGCGGTGACTTCGACACCCGAGGTGAGGCGAACACGGGCCACCTTACGGAGGGCAGAGTTCGGCTTCTTCGGGGTCGTCGTGTAGACGCGGGTGCAGACGCCTCGGCGCTGCGGGGCGCCCTTGAGCGCTGGGGTCTTGGTCTTGGAGACCTTGGCCTGGCGCCCGGTGCGGACGAGCTGGGAAATTGTGGGCACGCGTGAACCTCAGTTGTTCGATCGGAACTGCACTACAGAACGAGCCAGCGGAACCATCACGCCGAGCACGGAAGAGAGATGCTAGAGCATCTCCCCCGGCTCGGCAAGATGGCCGAGGCAGGACGGGTAAAACTCAGGGATTTACGACGCCGCATCCTCATCGGTCGGCGCCTCGCCCTTCCACTCAGCGTCGATGGAGAGGACGGCTTCCTCGCCAACTTCAGCTGAGCTGTCTCGCAGCCAACTCGCGAGGTCGTCATCGTCAGACGATGACAGCGCCGTGGTTGCCCACGTCGGCAACTCCTCCGCGTCAGGCATGGAGACCTGCACCGACCGGTAGGCGCTCATCCCAGAACCAGCCGGGATCAACTTACCGATGATGATGTTCTCCTTGAGGCCGAGGAGCGAGTCGTTGCGGCCTTCAATGGCCGCCTCGGTGAGCACTCGGGTGGTCTCCTGGAAGGAGGCCGCCGACAGCCACGAGTCGGTGGCCAACGACGCCTTGGTGATCCCCATGAGCACCGGGCGAGCTTCGCCAGGACGCTTGCCCTCTTCTTGGAGACGACGGTTGGTGGCGTTGTAGATCTGGGAGTCCACGGTCTCTTGCGGCAAGAACGGCGACTCGCCGGACTCGGTGACCTTCACACGACGGAGCATCTGGCGAACGATGAGCTCGATGTGCTTGTCGTGGATGGATACACCCTGGTCGCGGTAGACCTTCTGGACCTCTTCGACGAGGTACAGCTGCGTGGCACGCAGGCCGGAGATCTCGAGGAGCTCCTTCGGGTCCTTCGGGCCTTCGACGAGGGCGTGACCCGCGTCGACTTCTTGACCGTCGTGGACCTCCAAGTGGGTGCGGGGGCTGACCTCGATCGAGTGCTCCTTGCCCTCATCGGAGATCACCGAGACGCGCTTACCCGAGTCGGTGTCTTCAATGCGGACCACACCACGGTGGGGCACGAGCTTGGCAGCACCCTTGGGCGTGCGAGCCTCGAAGAGTTCGACGACGCGGGGCAGACCGTGGGTGATGTCCTCACCAGCCACACCACCGGCGTGGAAGGTTCGCATGGTCAGCTGGGTACCCGGCTCACCAATGGACTGGGCAGCAATGACGCCAACGGCTTCGCCGAGTTCGATCATCTTGCCGGTCGCCAAGCTCTGGCCGTAGCAGTTGGCGCAGATACCCTGCGCTGCGAGGCACGTGAGCGCAGAGCGCACGCGGATGCGGTTGATGCCTGCATCGTTGCGGATGGCTTGAGCCAAGACGTCGGTCAGCATGGTGTTGGCCGGGATCGTCTTCGACATGGTGCCGTCCGGCAACTCCACCTCAGTCTCCAAGGTCACCGGCTCAGAGAGGAGGCGACCGTAGACACGGGTCTCGATGTAGGAACGCTTGGCTGCGGTGTCGGGAACGAGGTCGTCGATCCACGTACCGAGGGTTGCGCCACAGTCCTGCTCACGGATGATGAGCTCCTGGGCCACGTCGACGAGTCGACGGGTCAGGTAGCCAGAGTCAGCGGTGCGCAGTGCGGTGTCAGCGAGGCCCTTACGAGCACCGTGAGTGGAGATGAAGTACTCGAGGACCGACAGACCCTCACGGAAGGAGTTCTTAATCGGACGAGGGATCATCTCACCACGAGGGTTCGACACGAGGCCCTTCATACCGGCGATCTGACGGATCTGCTGTGCGTTACCACGAGCACCGGAGTCCACCATGGTGTGCAGCGGGTTGAAGGGGAGGCTGTCGAGCAAACGCTGCATGGCTTCACCGACTTCGGTGTTGGCCGAGGTCCAGATGTCGATTTCGGTCTTGCGACGCTCGTCGTCGGTCAGGATGCCGCGCTTGTAGTTCTTCTCCGCCTCTTCGGCCTGCTTCTCGAAGCGGTCCAAGATGGCCCGCTTCTCTGGCGGGGTCTTGACGTCATCGATGGAGATGGTGAGGCCAGACTGGGCGCCGTAGCGGAAACCAATGTCCTTGATCCGGTCGAGGGACGCTGCGACTTCACCCTTGCCGTAGTTGGACGCCAACTCCTCAACGATGGTTCCAATCGGCGTGTTGCGCTTGCCGACCAGGTCGTTGACGTAGGGGAAGTCCTGCGGGAGCGCCTCGTTGAAGAAGAAGCGACCAGCGGTGGTCTCCACCGAGTAGTTGCCCGACGCATCAGCGGCGATGCCAGCAGCCGCGAAGCGAGCTGCCATCTCCGACTCTGCACCGACGCGCACCGTGATGGTGGCGTGGAGGGAGACGTCGCCGTTCTCGAAGGCGGCGTGGATCTCGTGCGCCTGACGGAACACTCGACCCTCACCCTTGGCGCCAGCGACGTGCAGGGTCAGGTAGTACGCACCGAACACCATGTCCTGCTGCGGCACGGTGATGGGGCGACCAGTGGCCGGGCTGAGCACGTTGTTGGCCGACAGCATGAGCACTCGAGCTTCGGCTTGGGCTTCGGGCGACAGCGGGAGGTGGACGGCCATCTGGTCACCGTCGAAGTCAGCGTTGAACGCCGTGCAGACGAGCGGGTGGACTTGGATGGCCTTGCCTTCTACGAGCACGGGCTCGAAGGCCTGGATGCCGAGACGGTGGAGCGTGGGGGCACGGTTGAGGAGCACAGGGTGCTCAGCAATGACGGCCTCGAGCACGTCCCACACCTGGGGATGACGACGCTCGACCATGCGCTTGGCCGACTTGATGTTGAGGGCGAACTCCTTGTCCACGAGCCGCTTCATGACGAAGGGCTTGAACAGTTCGAGGGCCATCAACTTCGGCAGACCACACTGGTGGAGCTTGAGGGTCGGTCCAACCACGATGACCGAACGGCCCGAGTAGTCGACGCGCTTTCCGAGCAGGTTCTGACGGAAACGACCCTGCTTCCCCTTCAACATGTCCGAGAGACTCTTCAAGGGTCGGTTGCCAGGTCCCGTGACGGGGCGGCCACGACGACCGTTGTCGAAGAGGGCGTCAACGGCCTCTTGGAGCATGCGCTTCTCGTTGTTCACGATGATCTCGGGAGCACCGAGGTCGAGCAGACGCTTCAAGCGGTTGTTGCGGTTGATGACGCGACGGTAGAGGTCGTTCAAGTCCGAGGTGGCGAAGCGGCCACCGTCGAGCTGCACCATGGGGCGCAGGTCCGGCGGGATGACCGGCACGGCTTCCAAGATCATGGCCCGGGGGTCGTTGATCCGGTTGCCGTTCTCGTCGCGACGGTTGAAGGCCGCGATGATCTTCAGCCGCTTGATGGACTTGTCCTTGCGCTGGTTCGACAGGGCCTTCTTGCCAGCCTCTGGCTCAATCTGGGCGCGGAGGATCTCCTCTTCCTTGTCGAGGTCGATGCGGTCGATGAGCGAGAGGATGGTCTCGGCGCCCATGCCGCCTTCGAAGTACTCACGGAAGTAGATACGCAGCTGACGCCACAGCATCTCGTCCTCGATGATCTTGCGAGAGTGGAGGCTCTTGAACTCATCCAAGGTGCGACCCAAGAGGTCGATCTCTTCTTGCGCCTTGTCACGGATGGACAAGATGACCTTCTCCGACAGCTTCTGGCGAGCCTTGATGTCAGATTCCTTGGCACCCGAGCGCTCGAGTTCGCCGAGCTCGTCCTCGATGGCCTTGAACTGGCGGTCGAGGTCGAGGTCGCGACGGTCCTCAAGCTTCTTGATCTCGGAGCGGATGTCGGCCTCGAGGTCGGGAAGATCTGCGGTGCGCTTCTCTTCGTCCACCCAGGTGACGAGGTTGGCAGCGAAGTAGATGACCTTCTCGAGCTGCTTGGCCTTCAGTTCTTCCTTGGCTTCGGTGCCCATGAGGAGGTACGCGAGCCAAGACTTGGTGCCACGCAGGTACCAGATGTGCACGACGGGAGCGGCGAGCTCGATGTGACCCATGCGCTCGCGGCGCACCTTGGAGCGGGTGACCTCAACGCCACAACGCTCACAGATGATGCCCTTGAAGCGCACGCGCTTGTACTTGCCGCAGTAGCACTCCCAGTCCTTGGTCGGGCCGAAGATCTTCTCGCAGAAGAGTCCATCCTTCTCAGGACGCAGCGTGCGGTAGTTGATGGTCTCCGGCTTCTTGACTTCGCCTTCGGACCAGTCGCGAATCGACTTCGCCGTGGCCAGTCCGATGCGGATCTGCTCAAAGGTGTTGACGTCCAGGGTGGTCATCAGAAGTTCCTCGTCTGCCTCTCTGCCTCACGGCGAGCGTCCTCTTCATCCGACCCACGCTCAGGTCGGCTGATGTCGATGCCGAGTTCCTCGGCGGTACGGAAGATGTCCTCGTCGATCTCGTTCATCTTGATCTCGAACCCATCACGGTTCAGGACCTCGACGTCGAGGCAGAGCGACTGCATTTCCTTGATGAGTACCTTGAAGCTCTCGGGAATCCCGGGCTCAGGGATGTTCTCGCCCTTGACGATGGCCTCGTAGACCTTCACGCGGCCGAGCACGTCGTCGGACTTGATGGTGAGCAACTCCTGAAGGGCGTAGGCGGCACCGAATGCTTCGAGGGCCCACACCTCCATCTCACCGAATCGCTGTCCACCGAACTGGGCCTTACCACCGAGGGGCTGCTGGGTGATCATGGAGTACGGGCCCGTCGAGCGTGCGTGGATCTTGTCGTCAACCAAGTGGTTGAGCTTCAAGATGTAGACGTAGCCAACGGTGATTGGGTTGTCGTAGGGCTCACCGGTGCGACCGTTGAAGAGGGTGACCTTGCCGTCGTTGCCCATGAGGACGTCGCCACCGGTGGCGGCGTCGGCGTTGAGGGTCGCGAACAACTTCTGGATGGTCGGGTGCTTGCCCGCCTTCTCCTCTTCGTCCCAGTGCGCACCATCGAAGGCCGGGGTCGCAACCCACTTGGCCGGAACGGTACGGGGGCGGGTCTTTCGGAACTGGCCGTCGCCAATACCCGAGGTGCCAACCCCGTCGTTCGAGGCTTCACCCTTCCAACCGTGACGAGCGGCGTAGCCGAGGTGGGCCTCCAAGACCTGACCAACGTTCATGCGGCTCGGCACACCGAGGGGGTTCAAGATGATGTCGACGGGGGTTCCATCGGCGAGGAACGGCATGTCCTCGACGGGGAGGATCTTGGAGATGACACCCTTGTTGCCGTGACGACCGGCGAGCTTGTCACCTTCGGAGATCTTGCGCTTCTGCGCGACGTAGACGTGCACGAGCTCGTTGACGCCCGGAGGCAGCTCGGTTGCGGAGTCACGGGAGTAGACCTTGACGTCGATGACGGTTCCAGCTTCGCCGTGGGGAACCTTGAGGGAGGTGTCACGGACCTCGCGGGCCTTCTCACCGAAGATCGCACGGAGCAGCCGTTCTTCAGGGGTCTGCTCGGTCTCACCCTTCGGCGTGACCTTTCCAACGAGCACGTCACCAGGACCAACGTCGGCGCCGACGCGGATGATGCCGCGGTCGTCCAAGTTGGCCAAGATGTCCTCGGAGAGGTTCGGGATGTCCCGGGTGATCTCTTCGGCACCGAGCTTCGTGTCGCGGGCGTCGACCTCGTACTTCTCAATGTGGATTGAGGTGAGGACGTCGTCCTTGACGAGGCGCTCCGACAAGATGATGGCGTCTTCGTAGTTGTAGCCCTCCCATGGCATGAAGGCCACGAGCAGGTTCTTGCCCAGCGCCAGGTCGCCGTGGTCCGTCGAGGGGCCATCGGCGAGGAGGTCGCCCTTGGCGACCTGCTGGCCTTCGTCCACGCGGACCTTGTGGTTGACGCTGGTGTTCTGGTTGGAACGGGCGAACTTGTTGAGGCGGTAGGTCTTCTTGTCGAGCTTCTTGCCGAGGCGGTCCTTCTGGCCCGACTTGTACTCCACCGTGATGTGGGTGGCGTCGACTTCGACCACCTTTCCGTCACCCTCAGCGAGGATCACATCACCGGCGTCGCGCGCTGCGTACTCCTCGATGCCGGTGCCCACGTAGGGGGCTTCGGCCACGACGAGCGGAACAGCCTGCTTCTGCATGTTGGCGCCCATGAGCGCACGGTTGGCGTCGTCGTGCTCAACGAAGGGGATGAGCGAAGTGGAGACCGAGATGATCTGCTTCGGACTCACGTCCATAAGGTCAACCTCAGACGGTGGCACGTAGTCGATCTCCGACGTCGTACCGGTCACGTTGCGGTTCTGACCAACGAGCACACCGGTGCCCTCTGGTCCACGACGCACGAGGACCCGGTCCTCGGTGAAGTTCCCCTTGGCATCGATCGGCGCGTTGGCCTGGGCAATGACGTAGTTCTCTTCTTCAGCGGCGTCGTAGTAGACGATCTCGTCGGTCACGCGACCCTTGACGACCTTGCGGTACGGCGTCTCAATGAAGCCGTAGTCGTTGACCCGTGCGTAGGTCGCGAGCGCACCAATGAGGCCGATGTTCGGGCCTTCAGGGGTCTCGATGGGGCACATACGTCCGTAGTGCGAGGAGTGCACGTCTCGGACTTCGAAGCCGGCACGCTCACGTGACAGACCACCAGGCCCAAGCGCGGAGAGACGACGCTTGTGGGCGAGGCCAGCCAACGGGTTGATCTGGTCCATGAACTGGCTGAGTTGGGAGGTCGCGAAGAACTCCTTGGTCGCAGCCACGACCGGGCGAATGTTGATCAGGCTCTGTGGCGTGATCGCCTCGACGTCTTGGGTCGACATACGCTCCTTGACGACGCGCTCCATGCGGGAGAGACCAACGCGCACCTGGTTCTGGATGAGTTCGCCGACCGAGCGGATCCGACGGTTGGCGAAGTGATCCTGGTCGTCGATGCGGTAGGTCGACTGACGCTCGGTCTGCTCGAGACCCAAGTGGAGCAGGTAGGTCACCGCGGCGAGGATCTCGCTGCGGCTGAGGACGCCTTGGTCATCACCTGGCTTGTCGAGGGTCACGCCGAAGAGCTCTTCAATCTTGTCGATCTCTGGTCCGAGCTTGCGAGCGAGCTTGTAGCGACCAACGCGGGTCAGGTCGTAGCGCTTGGGGTCGAAGTAGGCGCGGTCGAAGTACTGCTCCGCGGCGATGATCGACTTCGGCTCACCTGGTCGAGCGAGTTCGTAGATGCGCAGCAGCGAGTCTTCGCGGGTCGGGTAGAGGTGACCCTCCTTCTCCCACTGGTGCTGGAGGAAGCTGAAGTGCTCCACGAAGCGTGCGAGGAACGCCTCGTCGGTGTAACCGAGCGCACGGAGCAGCACGAAGATGCCAATGCGACGCTTGCGGGCGATGCGGGCGCCGGCAGAGATGTAGGAGCCAGTGGTGCCGTTCGGCAGCTTCTGGTTCTTCTTCTCCTCAATGTCGAACTCGATCCACTCACCGCGGTAGGGGTGGATGGTCCCGGAGAAGATGGTCTTCACGTCACGCCCGGGCTGGAAGATGACTCCAGGGGACCTGACGAGCTGGGAGACAACGACCCGCTCGGTACCGTTGACGATGAAGGTTCCGCGGTCGGTCATGACGGGGAAGTCCCCCATGAACACCGTCTGCTCCTTGATTTCGCCAGTCTCGGCGTTCATGAAGCGGGCACGCACAAAGACTGGAGCGTTGTAGGTCATGCCCTTCTCGCGGCACTCCTCAACGGTGAACTTCGGCGGTGGACGAAGGTCTTCGTCGGTAGGGTCGAATTCGAGCTCGAGCTGCAAGCGACCGGAGTGGTCCTCAATCGGACTGATGTCCTCAAAGGCCTCCTTCAGACCGTGGTCCAAGAACCACGTGAACGAGTCGCGCTGGACGGCGATCAGATCCGGGAGGGCGAGTGCCTCGCTGATATTGGCGAATGAGAAGCGATCAATGCTGGACCGAGAAGGCAACGGGCTCTCCAGATGGTGCGTGAGTATGGCAGGGAACTACGAACGGCTGACTTGGGTGCTCCATACGCGTCGTCACGGCGCGCAGTATCACCACGTTGAGGGAGGGAAGAAAAAGACTACCACAGCAAGGAGCGAGCCTACCCATGAAGAGAGGCCAAAGCAACCGGGGGTCTCATGACCCCCGGTTGCTCTCAGTTTTCCCAGCTCCGTCCCGATTGAGATCGGGTCGAGTGGCGACACCGAGCACATTGAGCGCTCGGCGTTCCTCCGCCCTCGAGGTGCTACTTGACTTCGACGGTGGCGCCTTCGGCCTCGAGGGCCTCCTTGGCCTTCGCTGCGTCGTCCTTGGACACCTTCTCGAGGACGGCCTTCGGAGCGGCGTCGACGAGGTCCTTGGCCTCCTTGAGGCCCAGGTTGGTGAGGGCGCGCACGACCTTGATGACGCCGATCTTCTTGTCACCAGCCGAAGCGAGGATGACGTCGAAGTCGGACTTCTCGTCCTCGCCACCGTCAGCGGCGCCTGCGCCACCAGCCGGTGCGACCATGGCGACAGCTGCCGGAGCGGCTGCGGTCACGCCGAACTTCTCTTCGAATTCCTTGAGCAACTCGCTGAGCTCGATGACGGTGAGCTCGGCGATTCCGTCGAGGATCTGCTCCTTGGTGAGGCTTCCTGCCATTTGAATGGACTTCCTTTCGTTACTTGGATCTGGGGTGGTTGAGACGCCTACTCGGCGGACTCGCCCGTCTCGGGCTCGTCGGCCGCAGGGGCCTCTTCCGTCGGCTCATCGGCCGTCGGCTCTTCCGCCGGAGCTTCTGCGACATCAGTCACAGCAGCTTCCGACTCGTCTGCGGCCGGAGCTGCAGGCGTTTCTTCTGCTGCGGCGGGAGCCGAAGCAGCGGCGGGCATGGAGTCGCGCAGGGCAGCGAGGCCGTAGGCGAGCGACTGAGGAACTGCCTTCATGAGACCAGCGAGGTTGCGCATCGGGGCCGCAAGGGCACCGGCGAACATCGACAGCAGGACCTCGCGAGACGGCAGGTCTGCGAGGGCGGTCAGGTCCTTGGCCGAGAGCACGGAGCCATCGACCACGCCACCTTTCAAGACGAGCGTGGGAGTCGCCTTGGCGAAGTCACGGAGCGCCTTGGCAGCAGCGGAAACATCGCCTTGAACGAAGGCGATGCCGGTCGGGCCAACGAGCAGGTCGGCGAGACCGGCGTTCTCGGTGTCGGCGATCGCACGACGCACCAGGGTGTTCTTGAACACCTTGTAGTCACCACCGGCGGCCTTCATCGACTTGCGCAGGGTCTGGATCTGACCCACGGTCATGCCGCGGTACTCAGTGACGATTGCGCCATCAGCGGCTTCGAGGCGCTCGCGCACCTCGGCAACGACAGCTACCTTCTCGGGTCTCGGGTTGTCCATGGCTCCTCCGCCGGCTTGACCGTCCGACTACGGACCTCGGACATCCAGCGGTGCAGAGCAGTACCGACCGGTACCTCTCCTCACACCTCGTCAGGCGGGCTTCGCCCCTTCGGCACTTCGCAGTGCACCGGATGTCTTCGGCATTTCTCGAATGTTGCGCCCCGAACTGCGGAGCGGGAATGCAGAGGCTACACCATTTTCGGTACAGCCAAAAACGCTTAGGCGGAAACGAGTTCCTCGCGCACTTCACGTGCCTTGATCGGGTCGACCTTGACGCCGGGGCCCATCGTCGACGACAGCGTCACCGACAAGAGGTAGCGGCCCTTGGCCGAGGCGGGCTTGGCCCGGAAGAGCTCGTCAACGACGGCGTAGATGTTCTCCACGAGCTGCTCCTTGGTGAAGGAGGCCTTGCCGACGCGAAGGTGGATGTTACCCACCTTGTCGGTGCGGTACTCCACCATGCCACCCTTGAAGTCTTGGACGGCCTTGGCGACGTCCATGGTCACGGTTCCGGTCTTCGGGTTCGGCATGAGGCCACGAGGCCCGAGCACGCGACCGAGCGTTCCAACCTGGCCCATGAGGTCCGGGGTGGCAATCGCCACGTCGAAGTCTAAGAACCCACCGCTCACCTGAGCGACGAGGTCGTCGGCGCCAACGACATCGGCACCGGCAGCGCGCGCCGCGGCAGCGGCGTCACCAGCGGCGAAGACCGCCACGCGGTTGGTCTTGCCGGTTCCGGCCGGAAGCGAGAGGGTGCCGCGGACGATCTGATCGGCCTTACGAGGGTCAACGCCGAGTCGGACGGCAATCTCCACCGTCTCATCGAACTTGGCTGAGGCCACCGACTTCACGAGGTCGACGGCCTCGCCAACCGTCAGGAGGGCGGTGCGGTCAACCTGCTTTGCTGCTGCGTCGTACTTCTTGCCGTGGGTAGGCATGGGTTTCTCTCTTTCCTACTCAGCCTGCGACCGCGATGCCCATTGAGCGGGCCGTACCGGCCACCTGGCGCTTGGCCATCTCGAGGTCATCGGTGTTGAGGTCTTGGAGCTTGATCTTGGCGATCTCGGTCAACTGCGCGTCGGTGACCGCAGCCACGGTCTCGCGTCCAGCGGTGGTCGCACCCTTCTGGAGTCCGAGCGCTTGACGGAGCAAGAACGGAACCGGCGAGGTCTTGAGGACGAAGGTGAAGCTGCGGTCCTCGTAGATGGTGATGTCGACCGGGACGACCTGTCCACGCATGGACTCGGTTGCTGCGTTGTACTGCTTGCAGAACTCCATGGTCTGAATACCGTGCGGCCCAAGTGCGGTACCAACCGGCGGCGCAGGCGTCGCTCCCCCAGCTTCGAGCTGGATCTTGACGATCGCAGTGACCTTCTTCTTCGGTGCCATAACTCCTCTTTCCTTCGAACGGTAGGCCTAGGCCTTCGCGACCTGGCTGAACTCGAGTTCGACCGGGGTTTCCCGGCCGAAGATGTTGACGAGGACCTTCAACTTCAACTGGTCCTCGTTGATCTCGTCGATGATGGCGTTGAAGTCGGCGAATGGGCCGTCCTTCACGCGAATGGTTTCGCCAACTTCGTACTCGTGACGGGTACGGGTGCGCTTGGCCGCTGGAGCCTGCTCGGCACCTTCAACCTTGACGCCGAGGAGGTTCTCCACCTCTTGGCGCATGAGCGGGGTCGGCGTCGTTCCTGGGCCGACGAACCCGGTGACGTTCGGCGTGCCCTTGATAGCGGCCCAGACATCATCGTCCATGAAGCAGCGGACGAGGACGTAACCCGGCAGCACCTTCTTCGAGACGGTGACCTTGCGACCGTTCTTGAACTCGTCGACGTCTTCCATGGGAATCTCGATGTCGAAGATCTGGTCCTCGAGTCCACGAGCAGCGATGAGATGCTCGAGGTTGGACTTCACCTTCTTCTCATAACCCGAGTAGGTGTGGACCACGTACCAACGACCAGGCAGGTCGTAGGGGCTCTCGATGCGAGGCTCGTCGATTTCCTCAACGGCGTCATCGATGTCGTCGACGATCAACTCGTCGACCTCAATAGATTCAGTTTCTTCAACGGAATTGGACACAGCTACCTCTCACTGAAACAGGGCTAGAACAATCTTGCCGAACCCGAGGTTCAACAAGTAGATCAACCCGGTCATGACGACGAGGACGCTGGCGACGATCCCGACGTAGTTCTTGAGCTCTGGCCGGGTCGGCCAGGTCACCTGACGGAGTTCCTCTCGGACCTCGCGGAAGAACTGGCGAACCGACGTCCGCTCCTTGCGAGCCTTGCGCTGTGCAGGTGCAGCGGCGCGAGCGACGGGGGCACCGTCGGCACCCACCTGACCCTTGCGTTGCATCATGCGCTTGGTTTCGCGGTTCATCTGCTCATTACTCTCGTCGATGTGGTCGAGTCGCGAACGACTCGTTTGCAGGGCAGGAGGGATTTGAACCCCCAACCCCCGGTTTTGGAGACCGGTGCTCTGCCAATTGAGCTACTGCCCTTTGTCCAGCGCACCGAGGTGCGTTGGGCGTGGGTTGGCAATGCTACCACCGAGACCGATCGCCTTCGAGCGGCGACCGGAAGTCGGCTACCTGGTCTCCTTGTGGAGGGTGTGGCGGCGGTCGAAGCGGCAGTACTTCTTCAACTCGATGCGCTCGCGGTCGTTGACCTTGTTCTTCATCGTGATGTAGTTGCGACGCTTGCAGTCCTCGCATGCCAAGGTGACGGCGATGCGCTTCTCATTGCGGGCCATTTCGAATTCTCCTTCGAGTGATGCGAGGTGATGCTGGTATTCCCCCTTGACGGGGTGAGTAGCGGCGGCCGGATTCGAACCGGCGACCCCACGATTATGAGCCGTGTGCTCTAACCAACTGAGCTACGCCGCCAAGCGAGCCCCCTGTCAGAATCGAACTGACGACCTTTTCCTTACCATGGAAACGCTCTGCCGACTGAGCTAAGGGGGCCTTACGGCTCGAGGCCGCAAGCAGACATACTAGCCAAAGGACCAACGAGGGCAAACCGGGCCACTGCACCTCGAGTCCTCGCTAGATTCGGGCCGTGCAAATTCGCCCCGCTGCCCTCACAGACGCCGAAGCGATTCGCACGATCTACAACGTTGAAGTTGAGCAGTCGACCGTCACCTTCGACCTCATCGCCCGCACCGAAGCAGAGCAACTCGCGTGGCTCGATGCGCACCGCGGTGCCTACCCGTGCTTGGTCGCTCTGGCGGAGGCGGGTGATGGCGTCTCGAGCGGGACGGTGCTTGGGTTCGCAGCGCTCTCGCCGTTCCGAGATCGACCCGCCTACGCGACGACCGTTGAGAACTCCGTCTACGTCGACCGCTCAGCGCGCGGACTGGGGGTTGGCCGAGCCCTCCTCGACGCCATCATCGCCGCGGCCAAAGAGCAAGGGTTCCACTCCATCATCGCCCGGATCAGCGGCGACAACGGCCTCTCGGTCACCTTGCACGAAGCCGTTGGCTTCACCGTCGTCGGCATTGAGCGGGAGGTCGGCCGCAAGCACGGCACCTGGCTCGACGTGATCGAGCTCCAACTGCTCTTCGACTGAGCGCTACACCTCCGAGAGGCGCGGGAGTACCGGCGCGAAAATCGGTGGATCGACGAACGGATCAGTGTCGGTTGCCAGGGGGACGGTCCATCGCCCGAGGGGGCAGAGGAAGATCACGAGGCAGGCGAAGAGGACGGCTGCGGTGGCCAGCGGATCAACCTGCAGCAAGTTGACGACCAGGGTCTTGCCGCCGGGCAGACCAATGAACGGAGCGATGGTTGTCAGCGCGATGATGCCGGTTCGTAGGCGACCGGTTGCCACGGGCACCAGCAGCACAATGCCCCACGTGAGGTACCAGGGCTGGATGACCGGCCCGAGGATCACAATGGCGAGCAGAGAAAGTCCGGTGGCCTTGATCCCACCAATGCCGTCGACCTTGGAGAAGAGCCACACAGAAATTCCCGCCGCCGTTGCGAGTCCAATGAGTCGGCTCACCGAGATCGTCGTGGCCATCGTGGTGTGGAGCCCGACGGCATGGGCAGCCGTGGCGAGCAGCATGCCGACTGCGGTGGCTGGTGCCTCCCAACTGCGCACGGTACCGGGGCTGGCCAAGTTCTTCACCCACCCAAATCCGAGTCCCGAAAGCAGCGAGAGCCCGACGAACACTGCAGCCGTCACCAGCGCACCAATCGCCAGAGGCTTCGCCCGCTCTCGCACCGAAGCAGTAGGACCGAGCCACTCCCAGGCGATGTAGCCAACCCCGAGAATCGCTGGTGCTTTCACCGCTGCTGCCAGCGCACAGACCATGAGGGCGAGGATGAGCCGTCGGCGTTTCGCCAGCAAGAACCCGTAGACGAGGAGACCCGCCATGAGCGCGTCGTTGTGTGCCCCAGAAACGAGACTGGTGAGGACGAGGGGGTTGAGAATTCCGAGCACGAAGGCTCGACTCGGATCGCGGCCAAGGATCTTCGCGAGCTGGGGAATGGCGTAGGCCAAGAGCACGACGCCAGCAATGGCGAGGAAGCGGAGGAGTACCACCGTCACGAGTTCATGGTGGAAGCTCGCAGCCGCGAACCACCCATCGACCATCAAGAAGAGCGGACCGTAGGGTGCGGGGGCGTTCTGCCACAACGGGTCGACGGGGAAGGTGTAGGCCGAGGCACCCGAGGTGTAGGGACCGTAGAGGTAGGGGTTCACGTGGTTGTGCACCATCTCCCCCTGCGCTGCGTAGGAGAAGATGTCTCGAGAGAACATTGGCGCCACGATGATGAGGGGCAGCGCCCACACGATCGCCATCGAGACGACGTACCGAAGTGGCGCAGCGGAACGACACGCCATCGCCCGAATCAGGTGGATCCAGGTCCGGAGCAGCAACACCAGACCGCCGTAGACGAGCACCAACGTCGACAGCAGCATCGCCGTTCCGTAGTGATGGCTCGCCACCTGGGGTTCACCGAAGAACCACGTTCCTCTGAGTTCGAACTTGAACGGTGAATCAGGGAGCGCCCCACCAACAGCAATCGCCGTCGTGGCCAAGAAGCCCAGAATGCCGGGGATGAGGAGCCAGCCCCACGAGGGGCCGTCCTGCAGGGGACCCTTCCGACTCATCCAGCCAGAGATCGAGAAGGGCTCGAGCCGAATCGTCATCTGCTCTGCCCACGCGTTCACTCGAGCCAACCGACCGAGTGCACCGGACTGCGGCGTGCCGGTCGCTTCGGGTTCGAGCGTGGAAGTCACGGCGCGAGCCTACCGAAGTGCGTTGTGGGCCCCCCCCGGGGGGGGGGGC
>CAIQEU010000049.1 GCA_903870905.1 uncultured Actinomycetes bacterium
ACTTGGGGTCCACTTCACACACTGCGAACTTCGACAATCGCCGCGGGAATGGGCATGGAGGGACGCCGCTTCCTCAACGCCATTTCTACAAGTGCATCACGCACCCCTTCTGCGTCCAATCGGACCAAGAATGCAACGAATGCATCGGCTCGAATGGCGCTGATGCCAAAGGGTTCGCAGTGTTCCGGCAGGAAATGCCGAACGTTGTTGGTGACGATGTACTGAGCGCCGACGGCGACGGCAGCAGCGAGCACGTGGCGATCACCAGGGTCGTTGGGCATCGAATGCGCAAGGCCGGCAGGTACCTCAACCAATGCATCGGGCAGGGCATCATCCATGTCTTCGAACCGGCTCCGGAGGCGGCTGGGTTCGACGTTCGGACGCACCTTCAGGATGTTTCGCTCCGCTGCGAACAGGATCTCTTCGCTCCAGTGGGGCTCGTAGATCGCGGCCACGCCGAGAGACATCAGCACGTCCATCGAGATCACACCGAAGAGAACATCGGAGTCCAAGATCGCTAGCGGAGCAACCATGCGGCGCTTCTAGCGTGGGAGGTCCAATTCCTCGGTGACGTCGTAAATCCGGAGCATGGCCTCGCGGAACCTCTGTTGCCGCTTGTCGCGGAACTTCACGAGGTCGGAGAGCAGAATTCGTCGGTGCGTCCCGACCTTGTGGAAAGGAATTTCTCCCGATTCGAGAAGCTTGACGACGTGCGGCCGTGACACGTTGAGCACCTCGGCAGCCTCAGCGGTAGTCAAGACCATGCCAAGCGGCATGACCGTCACCCCGCTGCCACGCTCAATGTTGTCCACGATCGTGATGAGGAGGTTGCAGAGTTCCGCCGGGATCTTCGCCTTGCGACCGTTGCAATCAACGAACGATGCGGACTTGGAACCCTCACTGCTCGGTGAACCCGATCTGAGCACCTCAAGGATGTCTTGGGCATCGCTCGTCGAAATCACGTGGGGCAAAATTTCGGTCGCTGTTCGCATTTGACGACTCCTCGTTGCTCGCTGCTCACGCACTATACGCAATAAACGAAATAAATGCAACAAGCGACACCAAGAGGAGGTGGTGTCACTCACGCACCTTGAGACCTCATCACACAGACCGCCCTCCGTCGATGCCTGAATTCTCGACATCGAACGAACCTTCGAGAGCCTTCCGAAGGCGATCGAGGTCTCGCTCGCCAGTGACCATCGACACCAAACCAATCCCCACGTGGCCATCTTCGAGGGCGCTGAGTGCGAGTGCAGTGAGCGTACGGGAGGGCTTCCTCCGACCTTCGGCGCGCTCCTCGCTCCGCGCTTCGCCGACCAGTTCGCTCATCTCGGCGAGACGACGACGTGTCGCGCCAAGGTCAAAGTCAGAGCCGAGAAGTCCAAGCGTGCCGAGGCGACTCGCCATTGTTTCTGCACTCATCGAGAATCGATGGGCGAGCTGGGCAACCATACGAACATCGGCCTTTCCATTGGACACTGCTCCACGGAGTGCCTCATCGGGAGCTAGGAAATGTGCAGCGAACTCATCAGCTCGACCTTCACTCCCACTCGTCGATCCCTCGCGTGGCCCAAGAATCTCGACGGTGTCCACATCTCGCAGGAGGAGGTGGCAAAGTTCGTGCGCCAGCGTGAACGTCTGATCACCGATGGATTCGACCCCATTGATCAAGATCACCCCTGCGTCGTGGTCCATTGCACAAAAGCCGCTCGTCCCCTCAGGAAGAGGCTCGGTGGAGACCAGGGCTGCGAACGATTCTTCGATCAACGAAGCGAGGTCAGCAATGGGGGCTGAACCGAGTTGAAGTCGCTCCCGCATCAGTTTCGCCAAGCGCTTCCCGCTCGTCCGTGTCGACGGGAGGCTCGGAATTTCAACGTGTTTGAGTGGCGGCAGCGGAGCAACGAGCCGTTGGAGGAGGTCTTGTGCTTCGAGAATCTCAACGGCACGGCGCTTCACCACACCGAGAACCGCCTCGTCGGGAAAGTTGGCAACTCGTGCAGCGAGGTCCAAAGGCGCTGAGCGGCCTCGCCCTCCGACCAGCACCGCCATCGAAGTGTTGAGAACCTCAGCGAGCTCGGCCAACTCAAACGTTGCGACTCGACGTTGACCAGACTCGATTCGCTGGATCGCGGAGTAGCTGAGACCGTCAACGACTCCTCTTGCCTCAATCAACTGAGCCAGTTTTCGAAGACTCAGGCTTCGCTCAGCACGAGCCTTGCGAATGTTCGCGCCAATCATTGGGTCCTCCGCGTTGCGTTGATTATCTCAAATGTTACGAAAACTGCAACACTTGTCAAGAATGTCCGCAACGAGTGCTCCGAAATTGGCGAGTGGCGCCCTGGGCCCATCGGTCCCGAAGCAACCTCAGTAGGCTGCATCCATGGCCGACCTCTCCAGTTTCACCAAGGACCACGTCACGCTGCTCGGCGAGACCAAGACCGTCTACCGCAAGGGCACCGGACCGAACGTCATCATCATGACCGAGGTACCCAACATCACCCCGAAGGTGCTGGAGTTCGCTGACCGAGTGGTGGAGCGTGGTTGTTCGGTGACCTTGCCCGATCTCTTCGGTGTCGCTGGACGAGCCCCGTCGACCAAGTCCATCGCCACCACCATGCTGAAAGCCTGCGTGTCAAAGGAATTCCGCATCCTGGCCATTGGAGAAGCCAGCCCGGTGACGGCGTGGCTCCGAGCACTGGCCGCAGAGGAGCACCGCATCCACGGTGGGCCAGGTGTTGGCGCCATTGGCATGTGCCTGACCGGCGGCTTCGCATTGGCGATGCTGGTGGAACCCGCCGTGATCGCACCCGTGCTCTCGCAACCCTCGCTCCCGGCTCCCATTGGACGCAAGGCCGCAGCTCGAGGAGCTGATCTCGGGATCTCACCTTCTGACCGTGCAATCATCACCAAGCGAGTAAAGGAAGAGGGCATCTGCGTCCTCGGGATGCGCTTCACCGGCGACAAGGCCGTCCCCGCCGCACGTTTCGCCAGCCTCCGAGAACTCCTCGGCGAGAACTTCATCGGTGTTGAAATCGACTCCTCGGAGGGAAATCCTGGAGGCCACCGTAAAGGCGCGCACTCTGTCGTCACCGAAGACTTGGACGACCGTCCTGGCACGCCGACGCGGCAAGCACTCGATCAGGTGCTCGAGTTCTTCACGGAGCGGTTGCAGCCAACGATGTGAGGGAGGGGGCTGCCGCTCACTCCGAGACGTCGAGATCCTTGATGCCCAAGCGGTTCAGGGTTGCCCTGCACTCCCCCGGAGACGCGAGCCGGTCCCCGGCGAGGTAGAGCATCGCCCCCTTCAGTGAGATCCCCTCAAGCTGCCCGCCGTAGCGGCGGACCAAGAGTCCTCCGATACGGCCGACTGGTTCCGTGTCTTCAAACCAAGCGGGTTCTCGATGCACGACGTCGCCGTTGAGGAGAAGAGCGAGCTGGGAATCGCCACCATCAGAGCCCTCTTCCACCACGAGCGCTGCACGGACCGGACCATCAACGTCAGGGAGATCTACACCATCGACGAGCTTCGCTCGTTCGAAGATCGCTCGACGATTGTTTCGCGAATCAATCGAGGCGAGTTGG
>CAIQEU010000050.1 GCA_903870905.1 uncultured Actinomycetes bacterium
AAGTGCGTTGTCCCCCCCACCGCGTCGGGGGCACAACGAGTGGTGGGCCGGGAGGGATTCGAACCCACGTAGGCAGAGCCGACGGGTTTACAGCCCGTTTCCTTTGGCCACTCGGACACCGACCCGCTCTCAACCTTAGCCGGTCGCTCAACGGTGCATGGTCGGACAGTGCTGCACAGCATTGCGAGCGACACCCCCCTAGGAGCCACTTCGGAGGCTTGAAGAGTTCACGAATGGGGCGATGCAGTCCCCCACTCGCCTCGCCCTCGGCGCAGCGCTCCTCGCGACGAGAGCCGACACCGCGCTGAGCGTCGGCCTTTCATCGAAATCCCCCACCGCCATCGTTTGATGCTGCGACAACGGCGCACGCACCGACGTCGAAGGAGGCGGCAGCGTGAGGTGTTCGGCTCGATCGCCGCAGGTCACCTGAAGCGCAGTCGGGACTCCAGGGTCGAGTGGACCATTGGGCGCAGCGGGACCTCGAGGTCAGCGAGGGCTCCGTGGGGCAACGGGACCGGCCCGACCAATCGGCAGGGCTGCACCGCCCGCATCTCCGGCGCCAACCGCACAAGATGCGACCTCTCACATGGTGACGTCGCGCGTGGCGACGTCGTGGGTGACCGCTCCGCCGCGGACCCCTGACGCGATGCACCGGGACTGAGGGAACCATTGCCCACCACGGCGTGCCCACTATCCTCAAGCACATGCCGACCTTCGACATCGTCTCCGAAGTTGACCTCCAAGAAGTTCGCAACGCCGTCGATCAGGCGAATCGCGAAGCCGCGACCCGCTTCGACTTCAAGAACACCGATTCGACGATCACCATTGCCGACCTCGAGTTGACCCTTTCCTCGTCGACCGAGGACCGCCTCCGTGCCCTCTACCAAGTGCTCGAAGAGAAGCTGGTGAAGCGGCAGGTGTCGCTCAAATCCCTCGACCCCGGCAAGATTGAAGAAGCCTCTCGAGGTGCCGCTCGTCAGAAGATCACCTTGAAGGCTGGGCTCTCCTCAGATCTCGCCAAACAGGTGAACCGGTTCTTGAAAGAGAAGGGACCGAAGGG
This sequence comes from uncultured Actinomycetes bacterium, assembly GCA_903870905.1. GTDB lineage: Bacteria > Actinomycetota > Acidimicrobiia > Acidimicrobiales > RAAP-2 > CAIQEU01. The sequence goes on from CAIQEU010000050.1 coordinate 1,061, forward strand.
TCTCAACAGCCAGACCCAAGGTGACCAGATTCGCGTCACGGCGAAGAAGCGCGACGACCTCCAAGACGCCATTGCCCTCTTGAAGGCTGAGGACTTCGGCGTCCCGCTGCAGTTCACGAACTTCCGAGACTGAGCCTCGGTCAGTGCTGCGCGGCCTCCTCGGCCGTCAAGTGCTCGTCGAATTCCTCGAGCTCGTTCACGCGGAAAATCTTGTTGAACAGCACGAGTTTGAGCACCCAGAAGATGCCGAAGGACACGAGGTTGGCCGCCGCCAGCAAGATGGCCGTCACGTTGTGGCTCACGTGGTGGCTGTGGGTGTAGGACTTGACGAACGCCGCGCCAATGATGGAGAAGGCGCTCCCGAGGAGCGCCATCGACCAGAACGGCACCACTTCACGGCGCCAGTGCGACCGACCAGTCTTTCCCCAGGCCCACCGACGATTGAGGTTGTAGCTCGGGAAACTCGCGATCAAGTTCCCCACGACCGTGGCGGCAATTTGTGCGTCGATGATCCGAAATCCATAGAGGACGAGAATAGAGATCTGGCTGATGACCGTCGAGATCACCGAGACCGAGGTGAACCGAATGAGCTTGCGCCCTTGGTGACTGCGGCTCCACGCGAGGAGCTCGTGGAGACGAGTGCGCATGGCTGCCAGCCTAGTCAACGGCCTCCCCATCCCTCGTGCAGCGAGGCCACCGCACTCGGGCCATGGCCAGTGGCGGTGGGGACGGTCGAGTGCGGTAGTCAGTCGACGACCCAGGCCACCTCTCTCTCCGCTCGGCGCACCGGCTGTTTGGACCCGACCCCATTCCTGCGAGAATGACGAGGTGAGCGTTTCGTTGGATTTCCTCGTCAACCTTCTCGACCTCGAGCCAATTGAGGTCAACATCTTCCGTGGCATCCAACCCAATGAGGAGCGCCAACGGGTCTTCGGCGGTCAAGTGCTCGCCCAGGCACTCGTCGCAGCAGGGCGCACGGTGGAGACCGGGACGGTGCACTCCCTCCACGCCTACTTCCTCCGACCCGGCGACCCGAACGTCCCGATCCTCTACGAGGTCGATCGCATTCGAGATGGCAAGTCCTTCACCACCCGGCGAGTTGTCGCCATCCAACATGGGCGCGCCATCTTCAACATGCAGACCTCGTTCCACGTTGCAGAGCCCGGGTTCGAGCACCAGCGACCGATGCCTGACGTCCCTCGCCCAGAGGAACTGGCCTCCATGCGCGAGCGCCTGGCGAAGTTCCCTGGGGCCGTTGAGGAATTCGACGCCCGGCCACACCCCATCGCCCAGCGAATCATTGGAGAGTTGCCCTGGATTGGCCGGACGGTCCGGGAGCCCGTGCAGCAGTTGTGGATCAAGGCCGATGGCACCTTGCCCGCCGACCCGCTCCTCCACGCTGCCGTCGTGACCTACGCCAGCGACATGTCGCTCTTCGACACCATCCTCGGACCCCACGCCGTCAACTGGGATGACCCGGAGTTCATGGGAGCGAGCTTGGACCACTGCATGTGGTTCCACCGGCCGTTCAACGCCGACTCCTGGCTCCTCTACGACACCGACTCGCCAGTCGCGTCAGGGTCGCGTGGACTCGCTCGAGGATTCCTCTACGACGAAACCGGACGACTCGTGGTCTCTATGGTCCAAGAAGGACTGACGAGGATCATCGACCCCGCCAAGGACCACTAGCCCCGGGCAGCCGTCGGCACGTAGTCACGCGCATCCACACCAGTGTAGAGCTGGCGAGGACGGGCGATCTTGGCGTCTTGCTCCAAGAGCTCCTTGAAGTGCGCGAGCCATCCGGCCATTCGAGGAATGGCGAAGAGCACCGTGAACATCTCCATGGGGAAGCCCATGGCTTGGTAGATGAGTCCGGAGTAGAAGTCGACGTTCGGGTAGAGACGACGTGAGACGAAGTACTCATCGCTCAGCGCAACCTCTTCAAGCTTGAGCGCGATATCGAGGAGCGGGTTCTTCCCCGTGACCTCGAAGACGTCGTCAGCAGTCTTCTTGATGATCTTGGCCCGTGGGTCGTAGCTCTTGTAGACGCGGTGGCCGAAACCCTGGAGGACGACTTCGCCACGCTTCACCCGCTCGATGTAGGCAGGAACGTTGTCGATCGAACCAATCTCAGTGAGCATCTTGATGACGGCTTCGTTGGCGCCACCGTGGCGTGGCCCGTAGAGGGCAGCGGTCGCTGCTGCGGCTGCGGAGTAGGGATCGGCGTGCGCCGAGCCGACGACCCGCATGGCCGTCGTGCCGCAGTTCTGCTCGTGGTCGGCGTGGAGGATGAAGAGCACGTCGAGTGCCTTGGCGAGAACGGGGTTCGCTTCGTAGCGGGGCTCGGCGACCTTGCGCATCATCGACAGGAAGTTCGACGTGAAGTCGAGCGAGTTGTCGGGGTACACGAACGGCATCCCAACGCTGAAGCGGTGCGCCGCTGCAGCGAGCGTCGGCATCTTGGCGATCAAGCGGATGATCTGCTTGTGGAGGGACTCAGGGTTGTGGATGTCCTTGGCGTCGGCGTAGAAGGTCGACAACGCAGCAACGGCCGAGACCATCATCCCCATGGGGTGAGCGTCGTAGTGGAAGCCCTCGAGGAAGCGCTTGCGCACGTTCTCGTGGATGAAGGTGTGGTACGTGATCTCGTGACTCCACGCCGCGAACTCGTCTGCAGTCGGGAGCTCACCGTTGATGAGGAGGTATGCCACTTCCAAGTAGTTCGACTGCTCGGCGAGTTGCTCGATCGGGTAGCCGCGGTACCGCAGGATTCCGGCCTCGCCGTCCAAGTAGGTAACGGCGCTCTGGCAGGCAGCGGTTGACATGAAGGCCGGGTCGTAGAACCACACGCCGGGGAGCAACTTGGACCATGCTGTGGCGGCCACGCCACCATCGACGATCGGCACCTCGACGGATTGACCAGTGCGGTTATCGGTGATGGTGATGGACTCAGCCACGTGGTGTTCCCTCTCTGGTTGCTGCACAGACAGCCCTATTCTACGACCCACGGGCGGGACCGAGCACATCTGCGCTCAACCAGCGGCCACGGTGATGGAGATCGCCCGTGAAACGCCTGTCGCAATGGGATCGCTCGGGGGCGCGAGGACTGAGATGACGAGTCGGTAGTGGTGCCCGGGGTGCACGACGAACGTGTCGTGTTGCACGGCCACCGAGGTCCCGGGGCCAATCGAGACGTGATCGGTGATCTGTCGGACACCGGTTCCATCGAGTGGTTCCAAGTTGGTGACGATGGCCACTGGCGCCTCCGCCACGTTGCCCTGGTTGGCGACGACCACCCCAACTCCAATCGTCGACGTCGGCAAAAGCACCGCCGTCCCGCTGGTGGATTGGAGCGGAAGAGCAGGAGGGTTGAGCGAGACCACCCGAATGGCGAGCTGGTGAACGGCGGCCAGCGTTGGTGCCGTGGCGAGTGCGTGGAGGAAGGTCGTTTGACCCGTCGGAGAGAGGAGCGCCTCGGTCTTCGACCACGGCGGCACGTCGAGGGATAACCGGGGGCTCTGGCGCCGAAGTGCAGCAGCGGCGTCCGCGAAGGATTGCTCCGCACGGGTGAAGGACACCGCGGCAGCGCTCAAGAGTGCTGAAGCGTCGCGCTCACTGAGGGGGGAAATCGCAGGCGGTGCAGCGGTCACGTTCGGCACCGCCACCGACGTCATCTCGAGCAGCCCATCGATACTGGCCCGCAGATCAGCAACCCCGGTTGCTCGCTGACGGAGGCCCCGGACGAAATCCGTTGCTGCGGTGCCGGCGGGGCCAGGCAACACGGTGCTCGCCGCCACCGCCGCTTGGCGCTGCGTGCTCTGGTCCAGTCCATCGAGATCAGCCTGGAGGGGCTGGCGCTGCACCGTCGGCCCGGCGACGAGCACTGCCGTCAAGGCATCGTCGATCTGACTCGATTCCACAGCGAGAATTGACGCCTTCCGGAAGAACGAGTGGTCGATGAGCGATCGATACCCCGCGTTGCTCCGGGCGCCGTGGTAGAGCCCCGAGGCCGTCATCAGCACGATCACGGTGACGAGGGCAACGACGAGGATGCGGCGGCGGACCGTGGCCAGGGTCCTGCGACGTCGCGCCATCACGACACCGCAGCGAGATCCTGGTCTCGCCACCCTCTCGATGCCACCACGTTGACTCCTCACCCCTCACCCAGCGGTGAGCGACATCACCGCTCGCCACTGTAGCCAAGCGCCTCAGGAATCTTCGAGTGGCGTCGTCAGCGCGGGAGCTTGCGCTCGACGAGGCATGAGCTCGATCCCTTGCGGGCTCACGATCGGCGCAGCAGCAGTTCCCGCCATGTTGGTGTCGTGCAACGTCCGGGCAGTCACGAGCAGGCGGCTCTCGACTGATCCGAGCAAGGCGTTGTAGGAGTCAACGGTCTTCGTGAGGGACTTGCGCATCTGGTCGAGGTGGCCGCTCACGGTGCGGAGCCGGTCGTAGAGCTCGGTGCCGAGGTCGATGATGGCTTTCGCCTTCTGCTCGATGTCCTCGTAGCGCCAGTTATGGGCAACGGTCTTGAGCAAGGTCACGAGATTGGTCGGCGTTGCGGGGATGACGTTGAGCTTCAGCGCGTCCTCCATGAGGGAGGGATCCTGCTCGAACGCGGCATTGGCCAGTGGCTCTCCGGGTATGAAGCACACCACGTAGTCCGGAGCGGTCGGGAACTGCTTCCAGTACTCCTTGGAGCCGAGTTGGGTGATATGGGTGCGGAGTTGACTGGCGTGGCGCGCGAGCGCGGTCGCGCGCTCGGCTTCAGTGGTCGCGTCGTTGGCGTCGAGGAATGCCTGGAGGGGAACTTTCGAATCGACGACGATGGTCCCTCCACCGGGCAGGTTGATCACCATGTCAGGACGGAGTTTTCCCGACTCGCCATCGGTGCTCACCTGCTCAATGAAGTCGACCTTGTTGACCATGCCCGCCAACTCCACCACTCGACGAAGCTGGAGCTCCCCCCAGCGCCCACGGGTTTGTGGGGCGCGAAGCGACTGGACGAGTCGGGCAGTCTCGTGCCGGAGGTCCTGGCCGAGTTTCGCCAACGAGTCCACCCGCTCGACGAGGAGCCGATACGCATCGGTCCGCTTGTTCTCGATCTCCGCCACCGCCGTGCTGTATCGCTCGAGCTGCGCCCCGAGGGGTTCGAGGATCTGCTGCACCGAGTCCGTCCGGCGATCGAGCTCCACTGCCGCTGCGTCGCGCGCCGCACCGAGGCGAGTTTCGGCCAACTGCAAGAACTGCTCGGCGTTGACCGTCAAGGCCTCCTGGCTCACCTTCGCGAAGAGGCCCCGGAGCCGTTCTTCGTCAGTCCCCTTCGCAGCTTCGAGCTCCCGCAGTCGCTCGGATGACCGAGCGGCGTCGGCCGTCGCTCCGAGGAGGTCCTCGTGGAGGCGAGCGTTGCGCCGCGAGACGACCCGGGCCCATCCCCCAAGGGCTAGGGCAGTCACTGCTGCGCCAATGAGCGCACCGACGAGTGCGGCGAGGATGAGCGATGACGACATGGCAACCTCCGAGTCTCAGGTGATCGGCACGCTACAGCGAGGCCGTGACGGCGGGTTCCTCAGTAGTGTGCAGAGGGTGCCCCGTCGTTCACTGTTCTTCCAACACGCCGAACTCACGCCTCCACCTTCGACGCCAACTTCAGCGCAGGCAACCATTGACTCGACGAATCACCGGTTCATCCAGGTCTTCGCCCTCGTTGGCGAGGGGATCGCTGGGGCCACCCACGCGCTCCTCTCTGGAGATCGTGAAGTGGCGAAACGCCTCGTCGACCAAGACGAACTCGTCGACCAACTCACCAAAGAGATCGCCCGTGAAGTACTCGACGCGCTCGCGTGCGGGATTGGAACGGTGGATGAACGCCACATCCTCCTCGCCACGCTGCGCATGCTCCCCGACCTCGAGCGCAACGGCGACCTCGCAGAGCACATCGCCCGCAGAGCAGTGCGGGGACTTGGGGCCGAGATGTCCCCACGGAGCAGAGGGCTCGTTGAGCGCATGGGCGAAGTAGCCACCACGATCTGGCGGGCAACCGGCGATCTCTTGGCCGACGGCATCGGCACCCCGAACTCCATTGAGGACCTCGACGACGAGCTCGACGACCTCCACGTCACGTTGACAGCCGAAGTCGGGTCAGGCTCCATGGCCCTCCCCGTCGCCATTGAACTCGCCATGGTTGCTCGCTTCTACGAGCGCTTCGGCGACCACGCTGTGAACTTGGCTCGCCGGATGGCGAACCCGCCAGCCGCCCATCGATCCGCCGGGGCGGACTGACTCAGCCGACGAGTCCCATCGCCAGGAGGTCTTCAGCGAGCTGGACCGCGTTGAGCGCTGCACCCTTCCGCAGGTTGTCGCCGCTCACGAACAGCGCCAATGCGTTGGGGAATCCCGGCACCAACCGGACCCGTCCGACGATGGAGGGGTCAATTCCTGCAGCGGCGAGTGGTGTAGGCATCTCGGCGGTGACGACGCCCTTGGCTCCCTCGAGCAGCTCCATGGCCTCGTCGGGGCTGATCGGCTGGTCGAAGGTCGCCACGATGGACATTGAGTGCCCCGTGAAGACGGGAACTCGAACGCAGGTGCAGGCAACAGCGAGATCGGGAATGTGGAGGATCTTGCGACTCTCATTGCGGAGCTTGCGCTCTTCGTCGGTCTCCCCCGAACCGTCGTCGAGCAGACTCCCGGCGATCGAGAGCACGTTGTGGGCGATCGGACCTGGGAACTTCCTAGACGCGGGGTAGGCGACGGCACGTCCATCGAGCGCGAGCGCTTCGGCCGCTTCGGCGGTGGCGATGACCTGTTCGGCCAGTTCCGCCACGCCAGCGCGGCCTCCCCCCGAGACTGCTTGGTAGGTCGAGGCCACCATGGAGCGGAGGCCGGCACGATCGTGGAGCACCTTCATGACGGGCATCGCGACCATGGTCGTGCAGTTCGGGTTGGCGACGATGCCCTTTCGAGCGTGTCGGAGATCCTCAGGGTTGACTTCACTGACGACGAGTGGGACGTCGTCATCCATGCGCCATGCCGAGGAGTTGTCGACCACGATCGCCCCAGCTGCCGCGATCTTCGGCGAGATCGCCTTCGATGAGGTGGCACCCGCAGCAGAGAGCACGACATCGAGGCCGGTGAAATCCGCCGTTTCGGCATCTTCAACGGTGACGGTGGTGCCCTTCCACGGCAAGGTGGTCCCCGCCGATCGCGCAGAGGCGAAGAATCGAATCTCCTCAACCGGTACGTTGCGCTCGTCGAGAATCGCTCGCATGACCGATCCGGCTTGACCCGTTGCTCCAACGATGCCGATTCTCATGACGAGTGTCCTTTCAGGTTCACGAGGCGCGATCGAGATCGAACGCTGCGTGTAGCGCTCGCATGGCGTGTTCCACGACGTCCTCTCGGACCACACAAGAAATACGGATCGACGAAGTCGAGATCATCTCCAAGTTGATCCCGAGCTCGGCCAGCACCTCAAACATCTTGGCGGTGACCCCCGGATGGGTTTTCATACCTGCACCAATGAGCGAGATGCGCGCCATGGTGTCGTCGTAGGACACCGAGGCTGCACCGAGTTCGCCGGCGAGGGTCTCGCAGATGGCAACGGCGGATCGAAGGTCAACCTTCGGCACCGTGAAGGAGATATCGGTCATCCCGTTCTCTGCGGTGTTCTGCACGATCATGTCCACGTTGATGCCTGCTTCGGCAACAGCACGGAAGAGGTGGGCGGCGACACCGGGACGGTCGGGAACCGCAGTTACCGTGATCTTGGCTTCTGAGGTGTCATGGGTCACTGCGGTGACAACGGCATACTCCATCGATGGCTCCTCTTCAACGATCCACGTTCCGGGCTCCCAGGTGAAGCTCGACCGGACGTGGAGGGGGACGTGGTGGTTCCGGGCGAACTCGACGGAACGCAGCATGAGCACTCGGCCACCAGTGGCCGCCATCTCGAGCATCTCGTCGAACCCAACCCTCGGCAGCTTGCGCGCCGATGGCACAACTCGTGGGTCTGCGGTGTACACACCGGTGACGTCGGTGTAGATCTCGCAAGCGTCGGCCTTGAGCGCTGCGGCGAGGGCAACGGCGGTGACGTCGGAGCCACCACGGCCGAGCGTGGTGATGTTGCGATCGGCCGACATGCCCTGGAAGCCAGCGACGACAGGAACGAAACCTTGGTCGAGTGCCTCGAAGAGGCGGTCGGGGCGAATCTCGGTGATCTTGGCTTTGGTGTGCTCGTCGCTGGTCATGATGCCGGCCTGGCTACCGGTGAACGACGCAGCGGGGATTCCGAGGTCAGCGAGCGCCATGCAGAGCAACGCCATGGAGATTCGCTCACCGGTCGTGAGCAACATGTCGAGTTCTCGGGGCGGTTGGGTCGAAGACACCTCGTTGGCGAGTCGCAAGAGGTCGTCGGTCGATTTCCCCATGGCGCTCACCACGGCAACCACCTGATGGCCGTCTCGACGCGTGCGCATGATGTGGTCGGCAACAGCACGAATCCGCTCGGCATCACCGACCGACGTGCCGCCGAACTTTTGAACGAGCAGGCTCACGAGTGCCATGGTAGTCGGACGCTTCTGCGGGCTCCGTCGGCCATCTCGGTGCTGCGGGTAGGGTGGTCGCCATGCCGAGTGACAAGCGCGCCCGCCAGCGGGCTCAACGAGATGCAAAGCGCGCCGCCGCCCAAAAGGCTGCGCAGCGCCAGAAGGTCATCCGTCGTGTGGCCACGATCGCCGTCGTTGCTGTGGTGCTGATTGGGAGTGGATGGCTCCTCTTCGGTCGGTCATCGTCGCCTGCGCCGACCACGACCACGACCACGACCACCACGGCACCGTTGCCGTCGACGACCACGACGACGCTGAGCCCGACCTACGCCACAGCCCAGACTGCGGCCAACGCCAAGGCCGTGGCTGCAGGGTGCCCAGCAAGCCCAACGGCTCGCGCCAACAACCTGAGCTGGACAACGGAGCCGCCGATCACCATCGACACGGCGAAGACCTACTACGCCACCGTCAAGACCACCGTTGGTTCGTTCACGATCGCCCTCGATCCAAAGCAGGCGCCCCACAACGTCAACAACTTCATCTTCTTGGCGCATCACGGCTTCTACAACTGCGTCACGTTCCACCGGGTGATCCCGAACTTCGTCATCCAAGGTGGCGACCCCACCGGAACTGGCACCGGTGGGCCGGGCTACCAAGTCACCGAGAACGAGTACCCGGCCAAGGCTGCGAACGCGGCCCTGCAGTACCCCGTTGGATCGGTGGCGATGGCCAACAGCGGGTCGGGAACGAACGGCAGTCAGTTCTTCGTCGTCACCGGCGTCAACGGTGAGGGCCTCCCGAACCAGTACACCCTGCTCGGCAAGGTCGTCTCTGGAATCGACGTGGTCCAGACCATCTCGAACTACGGCACCCCTGCTGGCGTACCACCGAACGTCATCGAGCGCATGCTCTCGGTGACGGTCACCCCCTAGTCACCACCACCCCGAAGGAGAATCCCATGGCCACCCCCGACGCGCCTGCCCTCGACGGCTCGAGCCCGAAGACCCAGAGTTTCAGCGGCGAGCCGCCAATGGTCATCGACCCGGCCAAGCGCTACAGCGCAGAGATGGTGACCTCCAAGGGCACCATGACCATCGCGCTCGACCCCATCGCCGCCCCGAAGACCGTCAACAGTTTCGTCTTCCTCGCCCGCTACCACTACTTCGAGGGCATCGTCTTCCACCGAGTGATCCCGGGCTTCGTGCTCCAAGGTGGCGACCCCACCGGAACTGGCATGGGCGGACCGGGCTACAAGTTCGCTGACGAGCTCCCGAAGGCCGGACGCTACGAGCTCGGTTCGCTGGCCATGGCCAATGCTGGGCCCAACACCAACGGCAGCCAGTTCTTCATCATCTGCGGCCCCTCAGGCGTTGGCCTGCCCCCGCTCTACTCCCTCTTCGGCAAGGTCATCTCCGGCATGGACGTGGTCTCGACGATTGAAGCGGTGGGGACCCAATCCGGCAAGCCGACCGAACTCGTGGAGATCCACTCGGTCACCATCACCGAGCAGGACTGACGCTGTCGACGCCACGTCCTGCGACGGTCGCTGACGTTGCGGAGATCTTCGACATGGTGTGCGGTCTCGCCGAATTCGAGCGCGCCCGTGACCAGGTCACGTCATCCCCGGAGATGCTCGAACAGCTGCTCTTCGGTCGCGGGTCGACACCGAACGGGGCGCCAGCGGCCTACGCGCACGTCGTTGACGATGGACCAGGGTCACCATTCGCTCTCGCTGGCTTCGCGCTCTGGGGCGTGCGTGCTTCGACGTGGACCGGCCGCTACAGCCTCTACTTAGAGGACCTCTACGTCCGCCCTGAGCGACGCGGATCCGGCCACGGCACAGCCCTCCTTGAGGCGCTGGCGCAGGTGTGCTTGGAGCGCGGCTACCCACGCTTCGAGTGGTCCGTCCTCGATTGGAATGAGCCCGCCAACGTCTTCTACCGAGCCTTCGGTGCGGAGCCCCTCCCCGAGTGGGTGCTCTGGAGGCGGACCTTCGACGGCTCGTGAGTCGCTAGACCTCGTCGAGTTCGATGCGCTGTCCGCCTCGGTAGATCCGGACGCCGCCGGACCCGAGGGTCGCAACGATGGCTCCATCACGGATGCAGACGCCGGCGTCAGGGTCGAGGTCAACGACGACCACCTCGGGTGGCGCCATGGCCACCGTTCTGGCCAGTCGGGCGCCCTCAGGGTCGCTGCCGTCATGGGTGACGACCGCCAAACCGCGCTCGAGGCCGAGGCCCAGGGTCAGCGCACCGCCACGAGGATCCACCATCGGCTCGACGATGGCCGACGCTGCAGCCCCACTGGCCACCACGGTGGCACCGTGGCCGTACGCGAGCATGAGCGCATCAAGCGCAGCTGAGTTGGCCAGCACACTGCGCAGGTGCAGGGCGTTGCCGCCAGTGAACCAGACTGTCGATGCTCTCCGAATCCGATCAGCGATCTCTTGCTCCCCGGCCTCGCGGTGGCTGAGCACCATGAGCGCTTCGAGACGGACGCCGAAGGGATCGAGGGCTTCAGCCATCTCCACGACGAGGCGCTCCGGGTGGAGGTAGGCAGCAGCTGTTGGCAGCACCAGCACGTCCATCGAGGTGAACGTGCTCACCACCGCTCCATCGAGCAGGGGCGAGGTTCCAACGGGGGCACCACCGAGGAGCACGAGGGTTTGCGGCATGTGACCATCGTTGCACCTCGGGCGAGCGATGGTCAGGAGTTGGGCAGTTTGTCCCTGCCAACTAGCATTCGCACCATGACTATCGAGAGCGTTGGCATCATCGGATCAGGAATCATGGGCTCGGGTATCGCCGAGGTGGCGGCCGCAGCCGGGCACACCGTGGTGCTGCGGAGTCGGAGCCAGGCATCTGCCGATGCCATGGTCGCCGGTCTCGCCAAGTCGCTCGCCAAGCAGGTCGAGCGAGGCAAGAAGACCCAAGAGGACGCTGACGCCATTCTCGGCCGCGTGAGTGCCACCACGGAGTTGTCCGCCCTCGCCAACTGTGACCTCGTCATTGAGTCCGTCGTTGAGGACCTCGCGGTCAAGCTCGCCCTCTTCGCCGAGCTCGACGGCATTGTGAAGGAAGGGGCGATTATCGCCACCAACACCTCCACGCTCCCCGTCGTTGAGATGGCGGTTGCCACCAATCGTCCAGAGCGGGTGTGCGGCGTCCACTTCTTCAACCCCGCCCCAGCCATGGCGCTCGTGGAGATCGTTCGGGCGCTCACGACCTCTGATGCCACCATTGCCGAGGTCACCGAATTCGCCGCTCGCTGCGGCAAGGACCCTGTTGAGGTCACCGACCGCGCCGGCTTCATCGTCAACGCCCTGCTCTTCCCCTACCTCAACCACGCTGTGACCTTGATGGAGAACGGGGTGGCGACCAAAGAGGGGATCGACGCCGCAATGAAGGGTGGCTGCGGGTTCCCCATGGGACCCTTCGCCCTCCTCGACCTCGTGGGACTCGACACCTCGGTGGCCATCTTGGATGCGCTCTACGCGGAGACCAAGAGCCCAGCAGCCAATGCTGCCCCGACCCTTCGCCGCATGCTCGCTGCCGGCCAACTCGGCCGCAAGTCCGGTAGCGGCTTCTACGACTACAAGAGGTAGGCACCATGGCGTCATCCCCCGAGAAGCAGCGCTCGAACCCGTGGGTGATGCGCACCTACTCGGGGCACTCGACCGCCAAGGCCAGCAACGAGCTCTACCGGACGAACCTGGCCAAGGGCCAAACCGGCCTCTCCATCGCATTCGACCTGCCCACCCAAACCGGGTACGACCCTGACGACCCGCGGGCGACGGGAGAAGTTGGCAAGGTCGGCGTGCCCGTTGCCCACTTGGGCCACATGCGGGAACTCTTCGACCAGATCCCCATCGCCGAGATGAACACCTCGATGACGATCAACGCCACCGCGGCCTGGTTGCTCGGCCTCTACCTCGCCCACGCCACTGAGCAGGGTGCTGACCTCGCGCTCCTGCAGGGCACCACGCAGAACGACATCGTGAAGGAGTACCTCTCTCGAGGAACCTTCATCTTCCCCCCACAGGCGTCGCTCCGACTCATCGTGGACATGATTGCGTTCACCGTGGTCAACGTTCCAAAGTGGAATCCCATCAACGTCTGCAGCTACCACCTCCAAGAAGCTGGAGCCACGCCAACCCAAGAAGTGGCCTACGCCTTAGCCACCGCGATTGGCGTGCTCGATGCTGTCCGAGATTCGGGGAAGATCGACCCAGAGTTGCTCCCAGAGGTGGTCGGTCGAATCTCGTTCTTCTGCAACGCCGGCATTCGCTTCGTCGAAGAGACCGCCAAGATGCGGGCGTTCACGAAGTTGTGGGAACAGATCTGTCTCGAGCGCTACGGCGTTACCGATCCCAAGCTGCGCCGCTTCCGCTACGGGGTGCAAGTCAACTCCCTCGGTCTCACCGAACAGCAGCCCGAGAACAACATCACCCGCATCGTCCTCGAATCCTTGGGCGTCACCTTGTCGGCAGATGCTCGGGCCCGTGCCCTGCAGCTGCCTGCGTGGAACGAAGCACTCGGACTCCCCCGACCATGGGATCAGCAGTGGAGCCTTCGCATCCAGCAAGTTCTGGCCTTTGAATCCGACCTCTTGGAGTACGGGGACCTCTTCGAGGGCTCCGTCGTCATGGAGCGGCTGACCACCGAGATCGCCGAAGCTGCAACCGCAGAGCTGCAGGAAATCTTGGACCTCGGTGGTGCGTTCAACGCTGTTGAGGAAATGAAGCGTCGCCTCGTCGCCTCCCAATCCGAGCGAGTGCGCCGAATTGAGACCGGCGAGCAGACCGTCATTGGGGTAAACCGCTTCACCGAAACGGCACCCTCGCCCCTCCAGAGCGACGAGCTCGAGGCCATCATGAAGGTCGACCCCGCCGTCGACGCCCACGTGAAAGCCGACGTGGCCGCGTGGCGAGCGAGTCGAGATGACGCAGCGATCAGCGCAGCGCTCGTCGAACTCGAACGAGTTGCCCGGAGCAACGCCCCAGAGGACAACATCATGGTGCCCACCATGGTGCTCGCCACGGCGGGAGGAACGACTGGGGAGTGGGCGACTACCTTGCGCATGGTCTTCGGTGAGTACCGAGCACCGACCGGCGTGGCCGGCGGCGTTGGACATCGTGGCCAGGAACTCTCGAGCATCGTGGCCCGGTCCAAGGCCATCACCGACGCCACTGGTCAGCCGCCGCGTCTCCTCGTGGCCAAGCCTGGACTCGACGGCCACTCCAACGGCGCCGAGCAAATCGCCGTCGCTGCTCGTGACGGGGGTTTCGAGGTCATCTACCAGGGCATCCGCCTCACCCCAGCCGAGATCGTGGCTGCGGCAGTCGATGAAGACGTCGACGTCGTTGGCATTTCGATCCTCTCAGGTTCACACCTTCAACTCGTTCCCGAGATCGTGAAGGGACTCGAGGCAGCAGGATCGAACGCGGCGATCGTCGTCGGCGGCATCATTCCCGACGACGACGCAGCCACCCTGCTCGACCACGGGATCGACGCGGTCTTCACGCCGAAGGACTTCCGCTTCGAGCAGATCCTGTCTACCCTGCAAGATCTCGTTGAGGCTCGTCGGGCCTAGTCGCCCTTCGCTGCCCCAAGGGCGCACCACATTCGCCACTAGGCTCCCGAGCAGCGTCAAACTCGTATCGGCTTCATCCACCCCTGTACCCCTGAGGAATTCACCATGCCGCAACTCCCCTCCCGACGCTCCTCCCTGCGCCGACTCCGCACGCTCGCCGTTACCGCGGTGGCTGCTGGATCACTCGCCACGACCGCACTCGTCGCTGCACCAGCGAGCGCAACTGCCCCATCGGTTCGCATCGGCCTCGAGGGACCGATCACCGGGAGCCAGTCGAGCATCGGGCTCGGAATGCTCAACGCCGCCAAAATGGCAGCAGCCGACCTCAACGCCCACGGTGGCATTCTCGGGCGCCACGTGGTCATCGTTCCCATTGACGACCAGGCGAATCCCGCGATCGGCGTGGCAGCAGCCAAGGCGGCACTGGCTTCGGGCCTCGATGGGATCGTCGGTCCCTACAACTCGGGCGTCGGGGCCAAGACCCTTCCGCTCTACCGGGCCGCTGGACTGGTGCCGATCCGCCTCACCTCGGCGAATAGCACCCAGGGTTTCGGCGTCACCCTCCAGCCCATGACGAGCCAAATTGCGCCAGTGGCCACCACGGCCATCACCAACTGGGAACATGCGACGCGGGTCGGCATCATCTACGACGGCACCCCTGGCTACACCGCATCTGCCAACACCGCGATGGTCACTGACCTCACCAATGCCGGTGTCACGATCACGGCCGACACGGCGATCACGCCAGGCCAAGCCTCCTACGACGCTGCGGTGACCGCAGTCGATGGCACCACCCCTGACCTCATCTACGTCATCGCGTACTACCCCGAGGCTGGCAAGGTTGCTGCGTCAATGGCGAACCTCGCCTCACCCGCGAAGTGCTTCGCCGACTTCGGAGCCTACGACAACGCCTTCGTCCAGACCGCAGGTGTCGATGCCGCGATGAAGTGTCCGGTCCTCGGCGTCCCCGCACCGAGCGACTACAACGGCGCATCGGCACACCTCGCCGAGTACCGAGCGATGTTCCACAGCGCTCCAGGAACCTGGGGGCCCTATGCCTACGACTCGGTGAATCTCTTGGCGGCTGCAGCCACCTCAACCGGAGGATTTGGACACAATGCCTTGCTCTCCTACTTCCACACTGAGCGACACTGGTCGGGGTGGACGGGACCCGCGCGTTTTGACGTTGCAACCGGCAACCGAATCCCTTCACCTGTAGTGGTCACCTCGACCAACCTGAACGGCGCACTCCACACTGACCCGAGTTGGCAGGAATCGACGGGCGTCAAGCGAGGGAACTTCACGTTCGACACCTTGCTGACCTCGAGCGGCACCACCCTCCACACCGTTGATGGCGTCAAGGTCTACGGGTGGAATGACCTCGTTGGCACGATTACCGCAGGTCCTCCCATCAGCGTGCAGATGCAGGGCAACGTCAACTACGTGAACGGCAGCGGAGCCTTCACTGGCTTCCTCACCTTCACCTTCGCCGACGGTGCGACCATCGGACTGTCGATGAACGGTTCGGCAACACACCACGCCAATGGTTCGACCACCTTCGTCGCCCCACTGACGGTGATTGGTGGGACCGGACTCTACGCGAATGCTCGTGGCACCGGAACCTTCACCGGCAGCCGAACCGGAGCCCTTGGATCCCCCGTCACTATGGACGTGCAGCTCCACCTCAACTGAGCAGCACCCCAGTCGGAGACTGACCCTCGTGCCCCTGCAGCGACTCCTCGCTGTGGGGGCACGACTGTGTCTGTCTACTCTGGCTCGCTGATCACCAGCCGCAAACTTCCGTCGAAGGTGGGCTGGGTACGGAGGTGGCCGTAGCGTGCGTCCCACGAGCCATCGCTGAGGGACTGGTCGAGGCGATGAATGATGGCCGCTTCCTCCTCAGGGGAAACGAAGTTCCACGCAGACTGCGCGGCACGGACCTCTCGTTGCAGGAACGGCTCTGGGCGTCCGTAGAAGGCGGGCATGAACCCATCGGTGCAGGTGAGTGGCACCGGTACGGTTTCTATTCGCACCGTGCCACCGAGCCCAGCTGCGATGCGCTCGAGCTTCGGCATCCGGCCGGCTTCGTGGGTCCACAACTCTGGGGCGTAGTCGTTGAACCAGAAGGTCGGGAGATGACCCGGATCGAAGGTCATGATGACGACCGGGCCGCTGGCCACTCGGCGGATCTCAGCGAGCCCTGCTTCGAGGTCCGGCCACTGGTGGACCGTGATCGTGGCCATGGCTGCCTCGACCGCGTCGTCGCTGAGTGGAAGCCGCTCGGCAGTGGCGTCGATCGCTGCGGGATGGGTTGGGGGACGCTGGGCCCGCATGGTGGCGGAGGGTTCAACCGCGATCACGTCTCGATCGAGCGGCTCGTAGGAACCGGCACCCGCACCGACGTTGACCACCGTGCGGGCACTGCCGAGGGCAGCCCAGATTGCCGCTTCAATCGTCGGATCGGGTTGGCGGATTCGGGCGTAGCCAGCACCACCTGCTTCGTAGTCCACGTCACCAGCGGGTCGTTCGCGCAGGTCCCCAGTGCACCCACAGTCCCTCGTAGGATTGCAGTGTGGCGCTCCTGCTTCGACCGTTCACGGCTGCCGACGAGGACGCTGCCCGAGCAGCAGATGAGGAGTCGATGGCGGAGCACCAGCGATTCTTGGTGGGACTCCGAGATGCCCAGACCTGGTCGTCCTACCTCGAGCGGCTCAGCGACCTCGCGGCGGGGAGGTACCTCGAACCCGGTCTCGTACCCTCCCTCAAGCTCGGTGCCTTCGTCGACGGCGTCCTCGTCGGCCGAAGCTCACTTCGGCTCGCACTGACCGGCGCGCTCGAACGGGGTCCAGGGCATCTTGGGTACCAGGTGATCCCTGCCCACCGGCGCCGTGGCTACGCCACCGAGATCCTGCGCCAGAGCCTCATCGTCATCCGGAGCCACGGCGTCGATGCCGTCCGGCTCAGCTGTGACATCGACAACGTGGGATCGGCGACGGTGATTGAGCGCTGCGGGGGCGTCCTCATCGACACCATTGCCTCGAGCCTCGACGGCAAACCCATCAAGCGCTACGTGATTGCTTGATCAGTCGCGCCTTGGTGGGATGGAGTAGGTGACCTGCGCCTTGGCCACCAGCGTCTCCGGCGTCGAAATCGACGCGAGTGCCACATCAACCACAGCGAGTTGCTTACCCAACTTGAGCAGTGTGCCCACCGCAACGAGGTCTTCCATTGCTGGCTTGCGGAGGAAGTCAATGTGGAGACTGGTGGTCACCGCCAAGGCCACCGGACCGATCTGGGCAACGACCGCCAACCACGCAGCGGTGTCGGCCATCGACATCATCGTGGGACCAGAAACGGTGCCACCAGGACGCTCGTTCTGGGCGGTCACGCGGTAGCGGAGGTTTACCCCTTCGGCACTGACTGCGGTGACCTCGTAGATCTGGGTCGAACCAGCGAAGGCTCGCTCCAAAAATGCGTGGAGTTCGTCGATGGTCATCGCCGGCCGAGCCGGCTGCCCACTCACCGAATGCGCCGAGGGTAGGAGACTGCCCGACCGGGGCCGAACGTCCGCCCCGAGAACCGCCACCGGCTGGTGGGTGGCACCGATCCGCCGACGACGACCACCGGGGTGAGGAGCGCTTCAGCGGCAACGGTGACGAGGGCCACCACTTCTGCGGGGACCTCTGGTCGGGGCTCCAAGCCAAGCCGTGCGCTCACAGCGGGATGTTCCCGTGCTTACGCTGCGGCAACTTCTCGCGCTTGGTGGACAGCATCTCCAAGCTGCGGGTCAGCACTCGACGGGTCTCCGACGGGGCGATGACATCGTCGACGTAACCACGCTCGGCGGCTTGGTAGGGGTTGGCGTAGCGCTCGGCGTACTCATCGGTCAGCTCTGCTCGACGAGCGACGGGGTCGTCGGCGCTGGCGAGCTCTCGGCGGTAGACGATCTCGACGGCACCAGCCGAACCCATGACCGCGAGTTCTGCCGACGGCCAGGCGAAGGCGAGGTCGCAGCCAATGGACTTGGAGTTCATGACGACGTAGGCGCCGCCGTAGGCCTTGCGGGTGATGACCTGAATCCGAGGAACCGTCGCTTCGCAGTAGGCGTAGAGCAACTTCGCACCGTGCTTGATGATCCCGTTGTACTCCTGGTCGGTTCCTGGCATGAAGCCAGGGACGTCCACGAAGGTGATGAGAGGGATGTTGAAGGCGTCACAGGTCCGCACGAACCGAGCAGCCTTCTCCGAGGACTCGATGTCGAGCACGCCGGCGAGGACCGAGGGCTGGTTCCCGACAATGCCGACCGGGCGGCCGTCGATCCGCGCGAATCCACAGGTGATCTGCGCAGCGAAGCGCTGGTGGACTTCTAAGTACTCGCCATCGTCGACCACCGAGGTGATGACCGCCTTCATGTCGTAGGGCATGTTGGGCGATGCCGGCAGGATCGTGTCGAGTTCGGGGCAGAGTCGATCAGCATCATCGTCAGAGCGATCCCGAGGAGGCTCTTCGACGTTGTTGGACGGGAGGAACGACAACAGCGCCTTGACCTCATCGAGACAGGCATGTTCGTCGGGCAGCACGAAGTTGGCCACACCGGATTTGCTGGCGTGGCTCATTGCGCCACCGAGCTGCTCCAAGGTGACGTCTTCGCCAGTCACGGTCTTGACGACATCAGGGCCGGTGATGAACATGTGGCTGGTCTGATCCACCATGAAGATGAAGTCGGTCATCGCCGGGCTGTAGACCGCACCACCAGCACATGGCCCGAGGATCACCGAGATCTGCGGGATGACCCCAGAGGCCTCCACGTTGCGGCGGAAGATCCCACCATAGGAGTGGAGCGAGACCACGCCTTCTTGGATGCGAGCACCGGCACCGTCGTTGAGGCCGATCATGGGGACCCCGAGGCTGTTGGCCAAGTCCATGATCTTGTGGATCTTCTCGGCGAAGACCTCGCCGAGTGCGCCGCCGTAGACGGTGAAGTCTTGGGAGAACACGCAGACCTTTCGGCCGTCAATGGTCCCAAATCCAGTGATCACGCCGTCGGTGTAGGGGCGGTAGTCCTCAAGGCCCATGCCATGTGCCCGGTGACGAGCGAGCATGTCGAGCTCTTGGAAGGAGCCTTCATCGAGCAGGTAGTCGATGCGCTCGCGGGCCGTGAGCTTCCCCTTGGCATGCTGGCGCTCTATCGATGCTGGAGATCCAGCAGCGAGGGCTTCTGCCTTTCGTTCTGCGAGGCCGGCGAGGAGCTGAGACATGGCGTGATCCATGCTGTGCAGACTACAAGAGCAGGGAGGAACCCTCGCCTCGCTGCTCGCCCACCGAAGCCGCCGTGATCCCTACTCCTGGACGAGTTCGATCAACGTTCCGAACGAGGTCTTCGGGTGCACGAAGGCCACCGTCGTCCCACGCGATCCAGGACGCGGGGCCTCGTCGATGACCCGACCACCCATGGCCTTGATCGACTCGAGTGCCTCGGCGCAATTGGCCACTCGGTAGCCAATGTGGTGGAGTCCTTCGCCCTTGTTGGCCAAGTACTTGGCAACCGGCGAGTCGTCTCGGGTCGGGGTGAGGAGCTGGACGTAGGAGTCGGCAACTTTGAGGAGGGCTTCTTCAACGCCATCGGACTCCACGCGCTCGCGGTGGTCCACGGTCGCTCCGAAGGCCTCCTGATACCACGCAATGGCGGCTTCTAAGTCGTTCACCGCGATGGCCACGTGGTCGATTTCAGTCAGGAGCAACTCGGTCATGTCGTTTCCTCTCAGGCGCCGTGTCGACGGAAGATGGTGAGGCGGTCCTCGCCGACCTGAGCGCGCAGCTCAGGGTTCGTGATCCCAAGTCCTGGGGCAGGAGCGGCACAGAGCACGCCGATCTTGCCCTCATGGAGGTTGTGGTGCACCTGGTAGGCAGCGTCACCGACGGTGGCCAAGGTCTCAACCGCAGACAGCGGTGGCACGATCTTGCCTTCGCAGATGAGCTGGTTGGCCGCCCACGCTTCTCGGTAGTTGGCGAAGTGGGAGCCAATGATGGACTTGAGCTTCATCCAGAGGTGGCGGTTGTCGTACTCGATCATGTAGCCAGACGTCGCAGCACAGGTCACGATCTTTCCGGCCCGCTTGGTCACGAACACACTGGCGCCCATGGTGGAGCGACCGGGGTGCTCGAAGACCATGTCGACGTCGTCACCGACGAGGGCACGGATGTCCTTGCCCAGTCGACGCCACTCCGACTCATCCTGGGTGTGCTCGTCCTTCCAGAACTTGTAGCCCTTCTCTCGACGATCGATGACGTGCTCCACGCCGAGGTCGTGCATGAGGGCCACCTTCTCTGGGCTCGACACGACGGCCACAGGGGTTCCCCCTCCGTTCAGCACGTACTGCACGCCGTAGGAGCCAATGCCGCCCGATGCACCCCAGACGAGCACCTTGTCACCTTGGGTCATGTGGCCGGCGTTCGGGGAGACGACCATGCGGTACGCCGTCGAGTTGCACAGCGCGTTCACCGCTGCTTCTTCCCACGTCAGATGCGTGGGCTTCGGCATCAACTGGTTGGCCTTCACCACCGAGATATCGGCGAGACCGCCGAAATTGGTCTCAAAGCCCCAGATGCGCTGGTTGGCGGCGAGCATGGAGTCGTTGTGGGCCGAGGGGTCTTGGTCATCGACGTAGTTGCAGTGGACGGTGACTTGGTCCCCAACCTTCCAGTTGCGAACCGCTGAGCCCGTGCGGAGCACGACGCCCGAGGCATCGGAGCCGACCACGTGGTAGTCGAGAGCGTGGCGCTTGCCCCAGATGCTCTCCTTGCCGAGCCGGTCGAGGAAGCCGAACGTCGACAGCGGCTCGAAGATCGAGGTCCACACGGTGTTGAAGTTGATCGACGAGGCCATGACGGCGATGTAGCACTCATCGGGTGCCAGTTCAGGAATCGCCACCTCGCCAACGTGCAGGCTCAAGCGGGGATCCTTCTCTTCGCTGGCAAGTCCAGCGAACATGTCCTGCTCAGAACGCAGCACGAATGCTGCACGGGTGGACTCCGGCATGGGGAGCGCTGCGAGCTCGTCGCCCGACGCCCCAGCCGCTGCGGCCTCAAGGATGGTGGTCATGGCCAAAACCCTAGCGTTGGCGACCTGGCCGTGAGCGAGGGTGGATCAGGAGTGTCCTAGGCTCTGAGCCGTTCCATAGAAGGAGGACCTCATGGCCGGAACCGTCATCGTCGCAGGTGCTCGCACCCCCATTGGCAAGCTGTCTGGCGCACTCGCCAGTTTCTCAGCTGCAGAGCTCGGTGGCTTCGCCATCGCCGAGGCGCTGAAGCGCGCCGGGATCACCGGTGACCAGGTCGACATGGTCATCATGGGCCACGTCATCGAGGCTGGAGCTGGTCAGATCACTGCCCGCCAAGCAGCCATTGCCGGTGGCATCCCGATGTCAGTTCCCGCCACCACCATCAACAAGGTCTGCCTCTCGGGCCTCAACGCCATCTACCTCGCCGACCTCATGATCAACGCCGGCGAAGCCGACATCGTGGTCGCCGGCGGCATGGAGTCCATGACCAACGCCCCGTACCTGCTCCCCGGCGCTCGTGCTGGCTACCGAATCGGCGACAACTCGGTGATCGACTCGATGATGTACGACGGGCTCACCTGTGCATTCGACGACTGCGCCATGGGCCTCGCCACCGATCGCTACAACCAGAAACTCGGCGTCACCCGTGAGCGCCAAGACCAATTCGCCGCTGCCAGCCACGCCAAGGCCGCAGCCGCCATTGCCGCTGGGAAGATGGCCGAGGAGATTGTTCCCGTGTCGGTGCCCCAGCGCAAGGGTGACCCGAAGATTGTGGACACCGACGAAGGCGTCCGCGCCGACACCACCTTCGACTCCCTCCAGGGCCTCCGCCCCGCCTTCGACAAGGAGGGCACCATCACCGCTGGGAACGCCAGCCAGATCTCCGATGGTGGCGCAGCCGTCATCGTGATGTCCAAGGCCAAGGCTCAAGAACTCGGCATCGCTCCCCTCGGCGAGCTCCTCGGATTCGGCGAAGTCGCTGGTCCCGATGCGTCGCTGCTCACCCAGCCCTCCCGTGCGATTCAGAAGGCGCTGGCCAAGGCGAACCTGACGGCCGCCGACATCGACCTGTTCGAAATGAACGAGGCCTTCGCCGCCGTTGGTTTGGCGTCGGCTGACGAGCTCGGCATCGACGAGGCCAAGGTCAACGTCAACGGTGGCGCCATCGCCCTCGGTCACCCGCTCGGCATGTCGGGAACCCGCGTGGCCCTCACCGCCCTCTACGAGCTGAAGCGTCGTGGCGGCGGCACGGCTGCGGTTGCGCTCTGCGGCGGTGGTGGCCAAGGCGACGCGGCGATCTTCCGCAGCCTCTAAGCATCGAGCACCTCTGCTGGAGAACCCCCGCCGATGGCGGGGGTTCTCTGCGTTGGCGACCTACTTCTTGGATTTGCCCCGAATGAACGCGACGAGGCGACCAGTCCCGGGAACAATCTCGCTGACCACGTCAGCAGGGAACTCCACGATGGCCAAGGAGCAGACGGGAGTCTCACGCTCAGAGCGATACTTCTCCTTGAGGAGATCCTCTCGCAGGAGGCCGAGGTAGGGCTCATGCCCACACAGCAGCAGAGAACTCGTGTGGGGGTAGCCCGTCATGAGGTACCGCAGGCCATCGACGTCTGCGGTGTAGATCGTGTCGCTGTACTCAATGCGTGGCCGTAGGCCACTGGCCGACACCACGGTCTGGAGGGTCTGCTGGCACCGCAGTGCCGTTGAGCACACCACGAGCTCGGGGAACTGCACGTCGTCGAGGACCGTTGGCGATGCGTCGATCCATTCACCGAGTGCCGTGGCCTGGCGAAGGCCCTTCTTCGTGAGTGGGCGGGACTTGTCCTCGGGGCCGCCTTGGTCGTCCTTGGTTGCCTTGGCATGTCGGAGCATCCAAATCGTCGCCATCGCTCCTCCGTTCTCATTCCGTCATCGAGCACTCGTGTGCTGTCATTCTCCCCTAGCCTACGGAGCGCCACACATTGGAGGAACCACGTGTACTTGAGCGCCGTAGCGAACCACCTGACCTACGTCCAAGCCATCATCTTGGGAGTACTCCAAGGCGTTACCGAGCTCTTCCCCGTCTCCTCCCTCGGCCACTCCGTGATCCTGCCCCAAATCTTCGGATGGACTGGCATCGTCGATGCCGAGTCCTCGCAGAGCACGTCGAATTTCCTCACCTTCTTGGTTGGACTCCACGTCGGCACGGCACTTGCGCTCATCGTCTTCTACTGGCGTGACTGGGGTCGCATCATCGCCGGACTGTGGTCCTCAACCAAAGCTCGAAAAGTCTCGACCTCCGCCGAGCACCTGGCCTGGCTCATCATCGTTGGCTCCGTTCCCGTTGGCATCGCCGGACTGGTCTTGGAGAAGCACCTGCGCTCGATCTTCGCCAAGCCCACGTGGGCTGCAGCGTTCCTCATGTTGAACGGCATCGTCTTGTTCATTGGCGAGCGAGTCCGCACCTCGCAGAAGGCTCGCCACGGACGGAGTTCGCGACGGTCGATGACGCTCAAATCTCTGTCGTATCGAGATGGCTTCATCGTGGGCGCCAGTCAAATTCTGGCGCTCTTCGCCGGATTCTCCCGATCGGGTGTGTCGATCGTCACCGGCCTCATCCGAGGACTCAACCACGACGACGCTGCGAAGTTCTCGTTCTTGCTGGCGACGCCCATCATCTTGGCGGCGGGGCTCTACAAGTTGCCGACGCTCTTCACGAGCTCCGGCAAGGAGATCCTCGGCCAGGTGGTCGTGGGAGCCATTGCCGCAGCCATCGCTGCCTACTTCTCGGTTCGGTTCCTCTCGAAGTGGTTCACCACGAAGACCCTGCTCCCCTTCGCCATCTACTGCGTGGGTGCGGGGGCAATCTTCATGGCCCTCGTCATCTGAGGATGACGTCAGGCCTCTAAGTCCCGACGACCTTCGAGGGCACGACCGAGCGTCATCTCATCGGCGTACTCGAGGTCACCACCAACGGGAACCCCAGCGGCGATCTTCGTGACCTTGGCCACCTTCGGACGGAGCAGGCGAGAGAGGTAGAGCGCAGTGGTGTCGCCTTCAACGTTGGGGTTCGTGCAGAGGATGACCTCGGTAACGACGCCGTCTTGGACGCGAGCTTCGAGCTCTGCGATCTTCAACTGCTCCGGTCCAATTCCCTCCAAGGGACTGAGACCACCGTGGAGGACGTGGTAGCGACCAGCGAAGCTCCCTGATCGCTCCACCACCATCAGGTCTCTCGGGTCTTGCACCACGCAGATCACCGATGGGTCGCGCCGGTCATCGGCACAGATCGGGCAGAGTTGTCCGCCCTCGGCAACAGAGCAGCAAATGGGGCAGAACGTCGTGCGCTCCTTCATCTCTCGGATGGCACTCGAGAGTCGCTCGGCTTCGTCTCGAGGGGTCCGCAATAAGAAGAACGCCAGACGAGCCGCATTCTTCGGGCCAATGCCGGGAAGACGGGCGAATTCGTCGATGAGGTTGCGCAGTGGTCCTGGATACACCGTTACTTCGTCTCCGCACCGGGGAAGAACTCTTGGATGAGGTGCTCGGCGATCGTCGCATGGTCACTGAGCTTCACCGAGCCCTCAGCCATCTCCTTGAAGGCTTGGACGTCATCCAACCCCGCTGGCGTATCCTTGGGAGTACAGACCTCTACGGAAGCAGGTGGATCCTCCGGATCACTGATACACGTGATCTGAAGTCGTTGGCCAATGCTCGCTTCGAGTGCGTCAACCATTGCTGGAACGCATTCCCTTGCCCGCAGTGCATGGGACTCGTTCGGAAGCACGAAGGTGGCCTGTCCCCCCTCGAGCGTGGTGAAGTTTCCAATCGCCAAGATGGCTTTCGGTCGAGCGGGCAACGTTCGGTGAATAGTCTCCCACGTTGAGCGCAGTGCCTCGAGAGTGAGCACCTGGTCAGCGCCAGCTGGGTGGCTGAGCGGTGCGGCCTCTGGAACGGCAGTGCTCACGACGTCTGGTGTTGGCGTCGATGGAGTGATGACCGGCGAAGTGGCCTCGGGAACTGCTTCTTGGGCCTTGGACCGACGGAGTGCTCCAAGGGTCGGCTTCGTTGCCGGTGAGGTCGCCGCCAGTGCTTCAGGTTGATCTGTCGGCGTCGGTGCAGGAGCACTCCGCTGAGCGGCGTCGTAGGCAGCACTGACCGCAGCGGCAGCGGCCGACGATGTGGCCCTTGGTTGGGGCTGCACCGGCGGAGCATCGACGGCGCGCGGCGCTGGTGCTCCCCCATCACGAAGCCGAGCTTCGACGTGGGCCAGTCGCTCTGATAACGCTGCCGGGCTGTCGTCTAAATCAATCCGAGCGGAGCGGACGAGCGCCAACTCCAAGACGACATGAGGTTCTGGCGCATCGCGCATCTGCACCTGTGCCCGCCCGATGGCCTCCATCGTTCGAACGATGCGGGCGAGACCAATCTCGCTCGCTTGCTTGCGTACTCGCTCAGCTTCGGCACCAGTGTGCTCGCTGAGGGAGGGAGCCAGGAGGGCCAAGAACCCTTGGCGGAGTTCAGCGACGATCTCGCTGGCGAGCTGCTGAGGGCCCCAGCCGTTCTCATGGAGTTCGGCGAGGGCCACCAAGATCCCCTGGGCATCGCTCTCCAAGATTCCGGTGATGACGCCGGTGAGATCGGCGGAAACCGACTCGGCAGAACCAGCCGCGGCGACCTGGTCGAGTGCCGAGAGTGCATCTCGTGCTGAACCCTTGGCTCGACGCACCACCGCCTCGAGGGAGGCGTCGTCGACGCTCAACCCAGCCGAGGTCCGAACGTCCGAGAGCAACGAGGCCAGGGTGTCAGCAGCGAGGAGGCGGAACTCCAGGTGCTGGGTTCGGCTCCGAATGGTGGCCGGTACCTTCTGCGGGTCGGTGGTGGCCAGCACGAACACCACGTGGTTCGGGGGCTCCTCCAATGTCTTGAGTAGCGCGTTGGCCGCGGCGTTGGAGAGCATGTGGACTTCGTCGACGATGTAGACGCGCCGGCGTCCCGGGGTGCCGAGACTGGCGTGAGCAACGAGGTCACGCATGGCGTCGACACCGTTGTTCGAGGCCGCGTCGAGCTCAGTGACGTCGAGCGAGGTGCCTTTGGTGATCTCAATACAGCTCTGGCACACACCGCACGGCTCGCCATCAATGGGACTCGCACAGTTGAGTGCCTTGGCCAAGATACGAGCGGTCGAGGTCTTGCCGGTGCCACGCGGCCCGGAGAAGAGGTAGGCGTGGCCGACCTTGCCATCGGCAACGGCCCGGCGAAGGGCCATGACCACGTGGGGCTGGCCACGAAGGGCTCCAAAGGTTCCCGGCCGGTAGCGGCGGTACAGCGACACGAAGGAATCGTCGCCCTCGAGCACTGTTGGTGGTGTCGCGTCCTCAGCCATGGTGTGAGCCTACCGGTGGGTGGTGCCACGACGAAGGGTTCGTCGACGTCCGGTGCGGCGGCCAGGCGATCTGCGGCACACGGCGGCTCCCGCTGAGAGCTGCTGCCTTCCGACCCTGACTCGGTTCACGTGATGCCGTTGCGCAGGACCCAGCCACCGCACCCGACGTCGACGACCTGATCGTACTCGGCATCGCTCTCGGTGCCGACCGGTCGGTTGTCACTTACCCCGCAACGTGGACCGTGAGCGTGACGACGTCACCGAGGTGAACGCCCTCTGCGTGACGGACCATTTGTTTGATCGGCACCAGGTAAGCGCCGTCTTTGGGCATGAGGGAGGTGGTCCACGTTGTGGCTCCGATGGTCACCTCGGCTGGGATGCAGCCCCAGCCATAGGAGAGTTCGGTCACGAACTCGGCCAGCGTCGCTGAGTCCTCCACGCTGAAGGCTACGAAGGTGAACGGCGCCGGTCCCCTCCACTCGAACATCGGACCGTGCACTGCAATCTCCATGAGCGCCACTGTAGGTTTCTGACAGCGAGGCGAACTGACGCCTCGTTGCAGACCACCCGGCGCGGCGAAGTAGCCTGTCGGTTCGGAGTTCTGCTCAGCCTCGTCGAGTAGCTCACCGTGGAGACGTGCGAGAGCGGCCGAATCGGCACGATTGGAAATCGTGTGTGGGGAAACTCACCGTGGGTTCAAATCCCACCGTCTCCGCCAAAGAGGTGCCCCTCCCTCTAGGAGGGAGGGAGCATCGCCTCGAGCGCGGTCGCCGCCTCCCGGCCAATGACTCGCTCCCCAACGTTGCTCAGGTGCACCCACGGCGACACTCGGGGAAGTCCAGCGCTGTCGACGAGCGCCACGTGGTTGAGCGAAGCCGCCAAGGCTGCATCAGCGCCTCGGACCTCGGCGTCGCTGGCCGCCTCGGCGTCGCACCCTTGCGGCAGGCACTGGTTCGCAGTGCGCTGCACGGCGATGTCGAGTGCTGAGGATTCCTCCAAGAGCACGAGGGGGAGCTCCGACCCGAAGGTTTGGCGGAGTCCAGCGGTGAAGGCGCTGAGGTCACGGCTGTAGTTCGGCGCCAGGTTTGGATCGAGAGCGTCGGACTCGCCTTGGAAGAACACCACGCCTCCGAGGACCGGCACGATTCCCCGCTCGATGAGGACGTGCTCGGCCGCACCCACCTGTCCGATGAGTGTCGGGAAGAGCCCCTGTGGCCGTGTCGGGAGCCACGCCGCAATGGTGGACCCGGGGTAGGTCACCTTCACGATCGTGAGGCGGAGGTGGCGATCAGCCATCAACCCACGAGCGAGTCCGATCTCTGGACCGAAGACCTGCTGGACGCCGAGCGGGGTCGCCATGCGTTGCGGGGTATCGAGGCCAGCGAATCCGGTTCCGAAGTGTGCAGCCGGTCCAAACTTCCAGAGCTCAATCCCATCCTTGGTATCGGCGGCGTTCGTGAAGGGGGAAGCGAAGGTCGACACCTTCGTGATGGGGTCAACGGCGTAGGACGCCTCGCCGGTGGCGTTGGACTGGCCAGCGACCACCACGACGAGTTCCGGGGTCACCACCGCCGAGGGGAGGGAGGTCACGCGACTGCCCGATGGTGCCGTCGCGGTCACGACGAATCGCTCGAGTCGAAGCGTTTGCATCGCTGCGGTGCAGGTGCGCTTCCCGAGCGCTGCACACGTCGGACCAGGTGGCGATGCGGTGACGGCGTAGGTCGTCGATGCCGTGGCCCACGGAGGAGGCGTCCACGAGAGCACCACCCCACTCGGCACCGCTCGAGCCGAGAGGTTCGTTGGAGCAGCGAGTTGCGGAGGGGTCGCCCCGGCCGAACGGAGGGAGAGGAGGGGCCCGAGGAGTGCGACGACGACCAGCAGGCGACCACGAGCCATACCGCAGCCTACGCAGTGGCGAGGGATGTGCCGAAGTCGCCACGCCATCTCAGTAGCGTGGAGGCATGGACGACCTCGCAGCGATGGACCTCGCCCTCGACGCAGCGAACCTCGCTCGTGCCCACGGCGACGTCCCCGTTGGCGCGGTAGTGCTCTGCGGTGACCAAGTCATCGGCACCGGCGAGAACCGCCGTGAGCTCGACGGAGACCCCACGGCGCACGCCGAAATCGTGGCGATCCGAGCAGCCACGGCCGCTCTGGGATCGTGGCGCCTCGAGGACTGCACCTTGGTCGTCACCTTGGAGCCGTGTGTGATGTGTGCAGGCGCCATCCTCGCCGCCCGCATCCCCGTAGTGGTGATCGGCGCCGATGATCCAAAGGCAGGGGCGATGGGTTCGCTCTACCACGTAGGTGACGATCCTCGCCTCAACCATCGAGTCGCCCTTCGCACCGGCGTTGCCGCCGAGGCCTGCAGCGAACTGCTCACCTCGTTCTTCGCCACCAAACGTCAGGGTTAGTGGCGCGGGTAGTTCGATCCGCTACCACCGGATCGAGCGATACGCCACGTCGCAGCGGCGAAGCCGAGTGAGATCACTGCGAGGACGCAGTGAACCACCCGAAACCCCAGCCCATGGGTGTGGTCATGGACCATGTTCCACAGCAGCACCGCCCAGACCCACAGCGCCCACAGCGCGGAGAGACGGAGGACCAGTCGTGCGGTTCTCGACACCATTCCTCCTCTCATCGGGCTCCTCTTCAGAGCGTATCGGGTGCCCCTGATGCCTCACGTCAAACCCTCAGCAGTCCCCTGTTCCTCGCCGCCGTGCCATACGGCGAGCCGTAATCTTTCTTCAGTTCAATCCGCACAGGAAGCACCATGGCTAAAGCTCGCCCAGTAGATCTCTATGGCCTCCAACTCAGCACGTCTCAAGACGCAGCTGAGCTTTATAACGACGCACTCGGTCGACTACTCCGGTTGGAGTCCGACCCGGAGGAACCACTACTTCGCGCCATTGCCGTAGACCCAGAGTTTGCCCTTGGATATGCAGCGCTTGCGGTCCTCAGTCATGAATTTGGGATTGATGACCACACTGCGCACTATCTCAACCAAGCGAACACGCTCCTCGGCAACACCTCAACTCGCGAGCGTGCATTCATTGCCGCCTATGAACGCCGAGTTGCCGGGGACTACTCGACACTGCTCTCCTATCTCCTCGACCATCCACGTGACGTCCTTGGCGTGAGTATTGCGATACCAACCATTGCGTTCTCCGGTGCCTACGACGTCGCCGACGATGCGTGGGTGGCGCTTGAGCAGATGGCCTCGCACTTCCAACACGACTGGTGGTATGACGGCATGCTCGCCTTTGCTCGCCAAGATCAAGGTCGAATGGCGGAAGCTCGAGACTTGGCGGAACGCTCGTTGACTGCCGAGCCTCGAGGTGGCAATGCCGCCCACGCGGCGGCGCATGTCTACTTAGAGACCGGTGAACACGAGTTGGGTCTTCGCTGGATTGATGACTGGATTGCCTCAGCTGGACAAGATGCCGCGCATCGATGTCACTTCTCGTGGCATGCAGCTCTCTATGAACTCAGCCTCGATGACGTTGACAGCGTCGCACGCCGGTATGACCGTGAGCTTGATCCACGCATCGTGACCGGTCCACGTGCCCTCATTGATACCGCGTCGCTGCTGTTTCGAGGCCATGTCGAAGACTTCACGATTGCTTCGGCCGACCCAATGGCCGTCCTCGAGGCATCGGGCGTTGACCTCACGCGTCCCGAAACCCCATTCATGGCCTTTCACTGTGGCCTTGGACTCGCCCTCACCCGGGACATTGCTCGTCTCGAGGAGCTGCGCAACACCTTGGGTGCAGCTACTGCATCACCGGTCAATTCGACCCTCAAGGACTTCATTGGCGCCCTCATTGCCTACTGCCAAGGAGATGATGACACCGCAGCTGATCTGCTGCTCGGCCTCCATCACCACCTCACCCCAATTGGCGGAAGCTACGCCCAGCGCAGTGTGGCCATTGACCTCGCCATCTCGTCACTGTGTCGAGCAGGTCGTGGAACCGAAGCGGTTGCACTCCTCGAGGCACGCCTTGCACGAAGATCACGACCTCGAGATGAAGTCTTGCTCCGCCGAGCTCGAAATTCCCCCACGGATGCTTCGCCGCAGGTGTAGCGGTTTAACCAACGAGCGCAAAGAGCGCTTTGCCAAGCGCAACGGTGGCCACAAGGCCAATCGTGACCTCGGTCGTTGTTCGCGCTGAGGTTGCACTCATGAACCGACGGGCAAATCGACCAAGCAGGGTCCCCATCACAATGCAGCTGAACGCGGCCAGGAGCCAGATTGCCGAGACACTTGGTAGTCGGAGAAACGGCAGGCTGGCCAAATTCAGCAAGGCAAAGCAGGTCTGCAAGGTTCTGACGTAGTCGCCGTCTCTAAGGTCCAAGTGAATGAGATAGGACGCGAGCGGCGGACCGCCGACGCCTCCGTAGGAATTCACCGTCCCACTCCAAAAAGCAGCCAACGTCGCACCAACCCCCTTGCCACTTGGCTTCCACCAAAGAAGAACACCGAGTGAGGAAAGCGACGATGCGGCCACCACAACGGGGCGCCACTGTTCTCCCATGAGCGACGAGAGCACGAGTCCGAGACACACGCCACTAATGAGTCCCGGCAAGAGGCGCTTCACCAAGTTCCACTTGATCGCTCCCTCCACTCGCCAGAGCATGAGGGAGTTTTGACTGAGCGCCAACAGATTCACGAGCCCGATGGCGCCTGCACCTGGGATGGCTTGTGTCAGCACCGGTGCCGCAATAAGCGAGAAGCCCACACCACTCATGCCCTGCACGAACGCTGAGGCCACCAGTGCGACCGCGACGATCGCGGTGAAGTGAATCGTCACGCGGGTAAGACTTCGTGGCCTAGGCCACGTCTCCGGGCCACATCTTGATCGATAGGGACTGGCTCGCAGTTGCGAGCAGTGTTCCTGACTCAGACCACATGAAGGCGGTTCCTTGGGCATAGCCACCAACGAGCGCATGCATGCGAATGTCGAGGAGCACCCACTCAGTTGGTTCCAACTGCACAATGCGAATGGTGTTGTCGAGACTGCGGCCCATGATGCGGCGACCAAGTGGTTGCGCAACTGCCCCGGAGAGAAATTCACCGAATACGGCCAACGTGCCAGCTGAAGGCTCTTGGTGGCCAGGCACCCGACACCAAAGCGCTGAGTTGGCTGACCCCAAGGTGCCATCTAACTGCTCAAAGGTGCGACCAATCGCCACGCGGGTCTCGACGAGCGAGAACACCGAGCGCTGAACTTCAACCGGAATGCGTCGAAGGGGGCAGTCTTGCGGCTTTGACACCACCGGCATGTGTTCCCACACCCCGCCAAGTTCAAGCTCTGAAGTGCCAAGCGCAGCATTGACGGTCAAGATCTCGTTGTCGCCAACACGACCCACCGCGCGCCCTTGGGTCACTCGCCCACCTTGAGCAGCCAAGGTGACTTCCAAGTCCAAGGTTGATGTTGTTTTCGCATGACTCAAGTACTGAGCCGTTGCCCAAATCGTTGGCCGACCCGAAGCTTCTTCCAAGGCAACGACTGCGGCACCAAGTCCGCAGCCACCAAAGAGGAAGTTTCCTGGGGTCACCAAGTGTTCTCCAACGGGCAGCGTCCAGTGGAAGTCATCCTCGCCGCGTTCTAAGCCCATAAACGTCTTTGCATCCATGGGCACAACGGTAATCGGGCTACTGATGCCCCTTTAGCGGGCGGCGGCGACCGCCAGAAGTCCGGCGTAGGCCCGAGCACCTGCGCCATCAATCACCATGTGGATGCCATCGCTGTAGAACCAACCAGGATACGGAGTCGAATACTTATCCCAGTCAGCAATTACGACATTTTTAAACCGAAGTGTTGCCGACTTCATAGAGCGGTTGTTATTGATCATGTAGGCGTAGCGAGCAGTCTTTGGACCGTGATTGGTGGCAAGGATTACCTTTCGGGCTCCAGCTAAGCGATTCATTGCCTCGTTCACCATGGGGTTGGTGATCGTGCCGTTCGTGCCAAGGGCAATGATGACCACTTGGCCGAGTTGACGATGTGCTCGAAGTTGCGCCAAGAGTCCAGACGGTCCAAGCAGCGAACTGAACTGCTGACTGGTCTGGGAAAAAATCAGCGCGTTTGGAATGCGTCGCTTGAGTGCAGGGGCGATATCAATCATCACCGAGTCGCCAATGGCGGTGACAATGTCTGGTCGAAGTGCCGGCGGTGCGACCACATGCGCGCTGCGGCTCGTTGCCGCTCCAGCGCCTGAGGCCAGCAGAACGGAGACCGCGACGGCAGAGAGGGTGAGCCCAACTCTGCTGCGAATCATTCCCATTTCGCGGCCTTCCCTCAAGACTTGACCCAGCAAGTTCCACTCTTCCATAACCAAACAAATCATGAGTGGCATCTCGGCCAGATTCCTGAGAGATTTCCCGACCTCGCTGCATCCTGATGCCTCACGTCAAATCCTCCGCGAACGCTGATTCGTTGCCTCACCAAGAATCTCCGGATGAGGGTTTGCGTTGAATGACCGGTTCACCTTCACGGGCGGCTTGGTTTTCGGCTTGAAGGCATTGAGGTGCTCCAGC
>CAIQEU010000051.1 GCA_903870905.1 uncultured Actinomycetes bacterium
AGATCGGCCGGAGTCTCAATCTG
This sequence comes from uncultured Actinomycetes bacterium, assembly GCA_903870905.1. GTDB lineage: Bacteria > Actinomycetota > Acidimicrobiia > Acidimicrobiales > RAAP-2 > CAIQEU01. The sequence continues at coordinate 24 of CAIQEU010000051.1, forward strand.
TGGCAGTAGCACGGGTCGCTCCAAGGTCATCTCTAGGCTACCGGTCTGTCGCCGCGGCAGTGCTGCGATGGGCGAGGAATCCGGCAGTGACACTGACGCCGAGACCAATGACGGCAACGGCGGCAAGACCCGTCGAGAGATCCCACCGGTCGGCAATCGCACCGATGAGCGGAGCGCCGGCAACCCAGCCGATGTAGCCAGACGCGGTGAACGCACCGACGGCCGAGCTCGGTGCACTCGACCTGCGACCCACATCGGCCATGAGGAGCGGCCAGTTGAGGCTGACGCCTGCTGCGGTGACCACCAGCATCGATGCCGCGAGCACGGCGTTGTGGGTGTGGGATTCGATGAGGAGGCCGCATCCGGTCACGAGGGAGCCAACCGCGAGGGTGCGAAGTGGCGATCGTTCTCCAATGGCGGGACCAGCCAGCACTCGGCCGAGTCCGGCGACGCCATTGCCGAGCGCGTAGGCCGAGGCCCCAGCCAAGAGTCCGATGTGGAGGTCGCGGCGGAGGTAGAGCACGCCCCAGGTGAACACGCCACCTTCAACTAAGGCTGCAGCAGCGAAGACGATCAACAAGGCAATGAGGCGGTCGTGGCGCAGCAGCGCCCACAGTGAGGTCGGGGTGGCAGTGGCCGGCATGGGATCGGCGTCGCCGAAGGGGCTTGGGAGGGGAAGAGCGAGACCCTCATCCACGGTGGGGTCGACGTCGTCGCGACTCACGAGGAACCAGATCGTGACGACAATGAGGAGGAGTGCAGAGATGATTGGCCAGAGCCAACTGCCCCCGTTGGTTGCCACCCCGCTGACCCCTGTTGCGAGGGCACCGAGCATGGCACCGAGGTTGAAGGTGGCATGGAAGCGAACGAGCCGGCCGGGTTGTCCGGCGAGCGCAGCGGTGGCGCCGACGTTCATCACCGCATCGACGGAGCCCATGATGATCTGGACCGCCGTGAAGACCACGATGAACGGCCAGAGCGCATCCATTGCGATGAGGGGGAGTCCGAGGATTGCCCAGGTCACGACGATGACCGCGAGGAGGTGCACCGGGGGAAGACGGCGTCCGAGGTGCGTCGCTGCAGAACCTGCAACGGCCCCGGCAACGACACCCACGGCGAGCAGGATGCCGAGCGCAGCATTGGAGAGCCTGAAGTGCCCTTGGATGGAGGCGAGGGAAGCATTCCACGAGCCCCAGAAGCACCCGAGGAGGATGAATGCGGCCGTGACCAGCCACGGCACCTGCTGGCGAACCATGGGTCCGTCCCCGATGGTCGTCGACGTCATGCAGGCTACGATACCGGCCATGACGACGGCACTCTTGACCGAGGACATCGCCCAGCGCGTCCTCCAGGCAGCACTCGATCGCGGTGGCGAGTGGGCAGAGATCTTCTGTGAGGATCGCTCCTCCATTGGTAGCTCGCTCGACGACCAACGGGTGGAATCCCTGACGACTGGACGAGACCGCGGCGCCGGCATTCGGGTCGTCGTTGGCGACACCGTTGGCTTCGCGCACACGGCGGATCTCACAGAAGCCAGCCTGCTCGACGCCGTGGCCGCTGCGGCGTCGGTCGCCGCTGGACGCACGAGCGCCGGACCGATGGGTGCGCTGAAGGTTGGACCGAAGCGGGCACCCCTCGCCGCGGTGCTCCCTGAGACGATTGCCAAGGACGACAAGGTCGCACTGCTGTTCGCCGCTGACGACGCCGCACGGGCGCTCGGTGGCGAGATTGCTCAGGTCCAAGTCGGCTACGCCGACTCACGGCGCCGCATCGTCGTCGCCAATTCCGATGGGCTCTTCGAAGAAGACGACCAAGTTCGGGTCCGCTTCATGGTGATGTGCACCGCACTGGGTGACACCGGACTGCAGACCGGCTACCAGGTGCTGGCTCGCACCCAGGGGTTCGAGACCTTCGATGAAGCGGCGATTCGCGTCATGGCGGAGAAGGCCGGTCGCCAGGCCATCACCAAGCTCTCGGCACGTCCTGCCCCGTCGGGCGAGTTGCCGATCGTGCTGGCCGGGGGCAGCGGAGGAATCTTGTTCCACGAAGCCTGCGGCCATGGCCTTGAAGCCGACCACATTGTGAAGGACGCCTCGGTCTACGCCCACCGCGTCGGCCAGCAGGTGGCCTCCAAGGGCGTGACGCTCGTCGACGACGCCACGATGGACGGCGAGTGGGGTACGGCCCGCATCGACGACGAAGGGCACGCTGCCGTACCGAACACGCTCATCGAAGACGGCGTGCTGACCGACTACATGTGGGACTTCCTCCGCGCTCGCCACACGGGACGTCCAACCTCGACCAACGGCCGTCGGCAGAGCTACCAGCACCTGCCCATGGTGCGGATGACCAACACCTACCTCCTCGGCGGCCCCGACGACGCCGACGACATCGTGGCGTCGACGCCACACGGGATCTACGTGCGCCAGCTCGGTGGAGGACAAGTCGACACCGCTACGGGCGACTTCGTCTTTGGAACCTCCGAGGCCTACCTCATCGAGAACGGCGAGATCACGGCGCCGCTGCGTGATGCGAACCTCATCGGTAATGGGCCTGAGATCCTCTCTCGGATCGATGCGGTGGCGAGCGACTTCTCCATGACCGTCGGAACGTGTGGGAAAGATGGGCAGCAGGTACCCGTTGGGTGTGGACAGCCGACGATGCGAGTCACGTCGTGCACCGTTGGAGGAACGGCATGACGATGGAACTCAGCGATCTGGCAGCATCGATCCTCGAGCGCAGCGGTTCCGGGGAGCACCTCGAGGTCTACGTCGCCCGAGGCCGTGACGCTGAAGTTCGGGTGTACGAGGGTGCGGTTGAGTCCCTGACCGCTGCCACCTCTGCCGGAGTTGGGATTCGTGTTCTCACTGAGAGCCCAGATGGCATGCGGGAAGGCTTCGCCTGGGCGGGATCGCTCGACGCTGGCGTGATCACCGACACCCTCGCGGCAGCCCGAGACAACGCTCGGTTCGCAACACCGGACCCGCACGTGGCCTTGGCGACGCCCGACGGCGTCGCTGTTGCCGACGTGGTGACCTACGACCCCTCGATCTCGAGCGTGTCGACCGAGGAGAAGATCGCGTTCGTCACTGAACTCGAACGCCTAGTCCGCCAGCACCCGAAGGTGAAGGGCATCAGCTCGAGCGACTACAGCGACGGCGAAGTGGAGATGGCGTTGGCCTCGACGAACGGCATCGCGGTGTCCTCTCGCCGGAGCGTCGCCTCGGCGGCCGTCGACGTCATCGCCGAAGACGGCGACGAAATTCAAACTGGCTACAGCTACACCGCTGGTCGATCCTTCGCTCAGCTAGAACTCGAGGCGACCGCAGCGGATGCCGTGCGCCGGGCGGTGTCGCTCCTCGGAGCAACCAAGCCAACGTCTCGCCACTGCACCGTCGTGCTCGACCCCCGCGTCGTGGCGCAGTTGCTGTCCATCGTCGCCGCTGCCCTGTCGGGTGAAGCGGTCGTCAAGGGACGCTCGTTCTTCGCTGGACGCATTGGCGAGATGGTCGCTGCGCCAGGGTTCACCTTGGTCGATGACCCGACGAATCCCCTGGCCTACGGCGCCGCCCGAGTGGACGGCGAAGGCCTCGCCTGTCGTCGCAACGAGCTCATCGTGAACGGTCAACTCCAGCGCTTCTACTACGACACCGTTGCTGCTCGTCGAGCAGGCACCAGTTCAACCGGATCAGCGCTGCGAGGTGGCTTCGCCGGCACCCCGGGTCCAGGTTGCCGGGCCCTCGCCCTCCAGCCGGGAACGATGTCGAAAGATGAGATTCTCTCCGCAGTTGGCGACGGGATCTACGTGCAGGCAATTTCAGGCGTGCACTCCGGCGTGAGTCCGGTGAGCGGAGACTTCTCCGTAGGCGCAGAAGGCTTCCTCATCAGTGACGGAGCGCTCGGGGCACCCATTCGCGAGGCGACCATTGCCTCGACGCTGCAGAAGATGCTGGCCGATGTGGTGGCCGTTGGCCGTGACGTCGAGTGGCTCCCCGGCAGTGCGGCCGGCCAAAGCGTGGCCATTGCCAATATGTCGCTCTCGGGCGTCTGAGTCAGTCGCTCGACGAGCTCGAACCCGAATCAGACGACGACCGGCTGTCGGTCTTGTAGAAGCCGCCACCCTTCAGCACGATCCCCGGGAGACCGAAGACCTTCCGGAGTTCGCCACCGCACTCAGGGCAGGTGGTCAAGGCGTCGTCTTTGATGGACTGGACGATCTCGAATTGGTGCTGGCAAGCGCTGCAGCGGTACTCGTAGGTAGGCATCTGACTCTCCAGAGGTTCGAGGAGGTTGGCACTCTCGCCGATTGAGTGCTAATTCTAGCGCGCCGCGTGGCGGACCCTTCAGGGCAGGGGTGTCGCACCCTAGGATGAAGTCATGGCAAGTCAGCATCACTTGGAGTTCGAGCCCTCGAGTGGAGGAATTGGTCGAGAGCCGGCCCAGCGAGAGGTGACCCAGCGCCGCGCCGTGGCGCAGTGCCGCGTGGTGATGGATGCGGCGACGACCGATCGCATCGTGCAGAACGCCACCTCCAAGGGTGATGTGCTCGCAACCGCCCGTGTGGCGGGGATCGGCGCTGCCAAGCGCACCGCAGAGCTCCTGCCGATGTGCCAGATGGTGGTGGTGGGCTCGGTCGTCATTAGCTTCGCCATTGGCGACACCTCGGTGCTCGTGACCGCAGAGGTCCACACCGTCGATCGCACCGGGGTGGAGATGGAAGCGATGACCGCAGCGATGGTCGCCGCCCTCACGATCTACGACATGTGTAAGAACGTGGACCGCACGATGCGCATCGAGCACGCCCAGCTCGTGGAGAAGTCCGGAGGGCGCTCTGGGACGTGGCGACGCGACCTCGACCTGTTCGATGGCGATGCATGAACTCCTGCCGACGTGGTCGGCACTGAACCGAGATGAAGAGGCGACGTCGTGAGCAAGGTTGACCAACTCGAGCGCTTGATGAACCTCGTCCAGATCCTGCTCAACGCCAAGAAGCCGTTGTCGCTCGTCGAGATCGTCCAAGAGGTGCCCGGCTACCCGCCGGGGAAAGAGGCCTACCGTGGTGCGTTCGAGCGCGACAAGCGGACGCTGCGTGAAGAGGGCATCGAGATCGACATGGTCGAGATCGGCGGTGAGGCCCAGCAGGGCTACCGCATCAACCCAGACCGCTACTACCTCCCTGAGCTGAACCTGACCGCAGCGGAGCAACGGGCACTCGCGATTGCGGTGGCTGGTGTGGCGGACGGCACCGGGTACGGCGCAGGAGCGCTCTACAAGTTGGGCGAGGTTCGCGAGGCATCGGTGCCGGTGATCGCTCAACTCGAACCACCCGATGGCGTCGCCGAATTGTACGACGCAGTGCGGGCTAAGGCGCTCGTCACCTTCACCTACAGCGGCGAGGAGCGCACGGTCCGTCCCGCCTCGGTCTTCACGAGTAAGGGCCGCTGGTACCTCGCGGGGTACGCAGATGCCCGGGCAGATGTTCGGGTCTACCGTATTGACCGCATCGTGGGCGAGGTCGCCATCGGTGCACCCATGAGCGGCACCTGGCCAGAAGGTGTCGAGCGGCCTCGGGGATTCCACAACCTCATCGTGGACGGCGCCGACGCCGCTGCGGACCCAGACGTCGTGTTGGCCCTCGACGCGGTGGCAACTGCCCGGGTTCGCATGGAACTCGGCGACGCCATTGCGGTCACGAGTCGTGACGACGGTCGCTTCGAAGTTGCGCTGTCATGCACCAATGCGATCTTCGCCCGGTCCTTCACGTTGTCGATGGGGGAGCGGGCTGAGGTCCTCGGCCCGCCGCACTTCCGTACCTCCATCGTCGACTGGCTCTCGGCAATCGTCGCCGAGCGCGACGGCTCCCTCGAGGACAGCGACGCTGACCTCGGTGACGAGGTGCAGGTGCACGCTATGGAGATCGCCGCTGCTCCGAGTCCGTTCACCGACGTCGATCCCGATGTGAAGGTCACTCGGATGACCGGTCCTCAGCGGTTCCGCCGCCTGCTCGGCATCATGACGTACCTCGCCCAGGTGGGCGAAGCCCGCATCAGCGACCTCGCTGAGCGGTTCTCCCTGACTGAGGCCCAGGTCGTGAAGGAACTCGAACTGGCGGCATGTTGCGGGACGCCGCCCTACTCACCCGATCAGCTCCTCGAGATCTTGGTGGACGACGAGTGGGTCTCGGCCAACCTGCCCGAGGAGATGGCGAAGCCGCGCCGTCTCAGTCGACGAGAAGGATTCGCGCTCTCGGCCTCGGCCCACCTCATCCTCGACCCGTTCATCTTCGAGGATTCGAGTTTGGCGTCGGCTGTGGCCAAACTCGATACCGCACTCGGAACCGATGCCGTCCTCGGCGTCGAAGTTGAGGCCGCGGCCACCTTGGCCAAGCTCCGCGGCGCCGTCCAGCGTGAGCGCCTCCGCATCACCTACTTCGTTCCCCATCGCGACGAGTTGACCGAGCGGATCATCAATCCGCTCTCGGTGGTGCTGTGGGAAGGCAACGGCTACGTCGAGGCGTACTGCGAGCAGGCGGGGGCTGTTCGGGTCTTCCGTGCTGATCGCATTGATGACGTCGAGGTGCTCGGTGCCCAACCCGACGGCCTTCCCGCTCCCGAACTGAAGCCCGAGGACATCACGTCGTTCCTCGACGACGCCCCGGTGGCGACGCTCCGGGTTTCAGGAGCAGCTCGCTGGGTTGCGGACTCCATCTTGTCGATGGGGGTGACTGAAGTGGCTCCCGATCTCTTCGACGTTGAGGTTCGTGTCGCCAGTGAGCGCTGGCTCGCAATTTTGCTAATTCAGGCTGGGGTCGAGGCCACGGTGCTGAAGCCGCCAACCATGCGGCGACTCGGCGCCGATTTGGCTGCGGCCATCTTGGAGAACTACTGAGCGAACGGAGCAGCAGCGCCCGGTGGGCATGCTCATGGTGTGCTCCGGATCACCACGCGTCGCCACGTCGACCCTGGCTACTACCGCGGGCGACGAGCAGAGTTCGACCACCTCGACCTCGACGGCACCCTGCGTTCCATTGGGAAGATGGGGGTCACCCTCGGCATCCCGGCAACGCTCGACGATGACACGACCAACGCGCTGCTGCGCGGAAACCTCGGGGGACCTCGGGACCTCGCCGGCCCGCGCCGAAGCGTGGAAGCCATTGAACTGATCTTCGCCCCAGAGAAGGCGGTGAGCATTCTGGCGCTGTGTGGACCACCTGAGGTCGCGGGCAGGGTGGTCGCAGCGCACGAGCGAGCGGTCGCTTCGGCGCTCTCCTACCTCGAAGATCGAGCAGTCGCACCGCAAGGACGCACCGATCGCACCGAACGCAGTCGAGCGTGGCTGGGGTTCACCGCCACCCACGGGGTGAGTCGTGCTGGCGACCCGCACCTCCACAGTCACGTCCTCATCATGAACCTCGTCCAGAGCGCTGAGGGGAGGTTTCGCCCCATCGATACGAGGGGACTCTTCGCCCACCACCGAGCAGCAGCCGCGCTCTACGACGCCGAGCTCACCGGTGTGCTCGTGCGCGAGCTCGGGTTCCGAGCGGCCACGGTCCCAACCCTCGCCACTGCGGTGCTGAGTACTCGAGCAGCAGCGTTCCGACAGGATGGACCAGCGGCACGCCACGTCCCACCGGTTGGTGCCACCCGTGAAGCGTTCCTCGACCTCTGGGAGCATCGGCTCGCTGGCGTTGGACTCACGACTGCGGCCATCCTCGCCTACGAGCGGGTGTCACCACACCTGCCCACGCGTCTCGATGAGCGAGCGTTCGCCGTTGCCCTCGGTGGTGGGGACCGATCGGTGCTGCGGCGAGACGTCGTTGCGGCGTGGGCTCGGGCCAGCGGGGGCGCACCGAGTGCCAGCACCCTTGGCTGTGTGGGGGAGCTCCTCGGAGCAGCGAGCGATGGGGTCTTCGAAGTACCGGTGGCTCCGCGTGTCGTTCTCCCTCGCGGTGCAGCGCTCGAGGAGCTCGGTGCTCGACCTCTCGAATCCCGGGCGCTGCGCCGGTGGTTAGAGAGCGATCAGCGGACGAGGTCTCGCGACGACGGTGATCGAAGCCGTTCCATGTCGCCACGGAGCGCCAGCCACGGCATGGAGCGGTGAGACGGCGTCAAGGTGATCTCCGTGATCTGCTTCGTCGGTCCAACGACGATGGCGGTCTCTGGAGCACCGTGGGCGAGAGCAGCGGGGGTCCACTGTGGCCGGAAGACCTGACCGATCGACTGCGTCGCACCGTGTCGTCCGCGCGCCTGCGAGAACGACCGAACGGGGACGAGGTGGTCGCCACCGAGTGAGGACAGGAGCTCCAAGGTGCGTTGGTCGCCAATGCCTGGAAGCACCACGGTCGTCGGGAAGAGCGAGACGAATCCATCGGCTTGTCCTCCCCAGCGCTGGCGTGCCTGGGAGAGGTCCTGAAGGCAGGCGAGGATGAGGAGTCCCTGGCCACCTCCTTCGCTCACGAGTGATGGCAGATCGGGGAGGGGCGCGATGTTGGCGACTTCATCGAGGGCGAAGAGCACCGGCTGCGCCAACGTGCCGGCTGCACTGGCGTGGTAGGTGGCATCGCGCACCGTACCGAGTGCGCCCACGAGGAGCGGTGCGTAGTGTCGCTGCAGTCGACTCGCCGCGCAGAGGATGATCGTGTCGGCACTCGCAGTGAACTCGTCGGGGTTGATGCGCTCACGCTCAGTGCTCGCCAGCGCTGCGTGGGAGCGGTAGGCGCTCAAGGTTCCCGACGCCGTCGACCAGATCGATGACTGCTCTCGATCTGCGGTGGCCAAGATGCCCTCGAGGACATCGAGGGCCACTGGGGCAGCTGCGGTGTCGCGCGCCAAGATGGTGTGGGCGTCGGTGCCATCGTGGCGATCGATCCACGACAGCACCGATGTCATCGATCGCCCGTCGATCGCACCTGCATGCAGCACGCTTGACAGCAGCGTCGCTGCTCGCTCGTGCCAATGGCTCGAGAGGGCGCCCTGGTGGCCATGTGCCGCTGCCACCATGGACGACGCGGTGGTCATCGCTGTGTCCCAATCTTCGCAGCCATCGAGGGGGCTCCACCCGAGGAGGGCAACACCGCTCGGGCAATCGACGGTGCCGCTCGGATCGAAGAGGGCAACCGTCCCCCGGCGACGTCGAGACGGTCCGGCTACGTGGAGGAGCTCGTCCTTCGTGGACGTCGCCACGACCGGTCCTGGGTGTCCGAGGATGTTCGGCACGATGAGGGAGGTCGTCTTGCCGGATCGTGTTGGCCCAAGGACCAAGGTGGATCGACCGTGACCGGAGTAGATCTGCTGCCCGCGAGCTTCGCCGAGGTAACAGCCACCACCGCGCAGTGCACTCCCGAGCACGGTGTCGAGGAGGTCGCGTGGAGCGTGCATCGCGTCACGATGCAACGTTGCTTCGCGCGCAACTTCGCACGCGCACGTGAGGATGCTTGACTCAGGGACTCCGAGACAGTGGAATGGTGGCAGCCCAAGGCGGAGGAAGCCCGTTGGTGAATGACCTGAACGCGATGAGTGCATGGAGGTGCCACTGGGCATCGGCCACTGCACTCACGAGTTCGCTGTCGCCATCGGCAACGTCAACCTGGGTCGTGGCTCCGTTTGCAACTCAGCACGCACCATCGCGCGCTGGACACGAGCGGATGACTACAACCAACTATCTGTCGGCACGAGTTGATTCGAGTGGGACGTTCTCCACTCAGTCGCTGGTGGCGTCAGCTCGATGCAACGTCACCCCAAGGAGGTGTGCCAGTGGCTACTGCCGCTAAGAAGGCTCCAGCAAAGAAGGCTCCGGCCAAGAAGGCTCCAGCGAAGAAGGCTGTGGCTGCGAAGGCCCCGGCGAAGAAGGCTGTCGCCAAGAAGGCTCCGGCCAAGAAGGCTGTTGCCGCCAAGGCTCCTGCCAAGAAGGCTCCGGCGAAGAAGGCTGTCGCCAAGAAGGCCCCGGCCAAGAAGGCTCCGGCGAAGAAGGCTGTCGCCAAGAAGGCCCCGGCCAAGAAGGCTGCTGCCGCCAAGGCTCCTGCCAAGAAGGCCCCGGCGAAGAAGGCTGTCGCCAAGAAGGCTGTTGCCGCCAAGGCTCCTGCCAAGAAGGCTCCTGCCAAGAAGGCTCCGGCGAAGAAGGCCCCGGCCAAGAAGGCTGCTGCCAAGCGCTAACGCACGATCGAACGTGCAGTGTGAACGAGGGTGGGCGTCATGCCCACCCTCGTTCTGCATCTCGGGCTACGGCATCTGTGGCCAGAGGTGGCGGCGTTGCGCCTCGTCGACGTCTTCTGGATGGTCGACGTCAAAGGCCAATGCCTCGCTCGTGTGCACGGTCACGGTGAGTCCACAACGTTGTGCTTCGTCGACATGCGCACGGAAGGAGCCGACGCCGTAGTGCGGCGTGAAGGACCCGAGCGACCGGATGGGAAGTGCGAGGACGTTGGTGCCATCGTTCGATCGGTCGGGAACGATCGTCACGCCCTCGGTGAGCGGGAGCTCGTGGAGGGTTGATGGATCGGCGAGGTCACCGTGGGCGATGATGACGTGCGTGGCGTCGCTGTCGGTCAGTGCGGCGAGGCCGTCACCGATCGCTGCGTTGAGTCCGTGAGCAGCGACACGCACCACGCGGGCGCCTCGTTCGGTGGCGAAGGTTGCTACCTCGTCGTCGTCGCACACCACCACGACCGGCCAAGGTGTCGCCGCGTCAATGACGCCTCCCGCGAGGAACTGTGCCAGTTCTGCTCGGCGGTCGGCGCTGAGGCGATCACCGAGCCTGCCTTTGGCCATCGTGAACGTCTTGAGTGGGATCAGCACGATGGGCATGCGCTGCCCAGGGTTCTGATGGGTGGACACGATCAGCGCGAGCCCTCGTGGGTGAATCGGAGGGTGGCGAAGCGATGGGGAGCGAGGCGGATCGTCCCATCGAAGGGCTCGACCGCTCGACCCCGGAGATCGCAGATCCATCCGCGAGCGAGGCCGAGGTCGACCGTGGTCTCCTCTGTGTGAGGGTTGAAGACGCGAACTTCGAGTGCTCCGGCTTCACGACGGATGGCGCTGACTTCGGCGCCGGTAATCGTGAAGGCTCGACCCGCCTTGTCCCGAGTGCCGCCGCCTTCGGCATGCACGACGTCCAGAGGATGGAGGACGGCGTCTGCGAGGCCGTAAGGGTCGAGGTCACCGAATCCCAGGTGGTAGGTCGCGGTGATCCGCTTGCCAACCATCTGGAGGCCCTCCACCGGCGTGAGCGGCCCGGCCGGGAAGGGGCGGTACTTCATACCGAGGCGGGAGAGCATGCCCGTTGCTCGCACGAGGGTGAGCGCCATGGTGGACGCAGACGAATCGTCGTCTGCTCGGTCGATTAGCTCGTACTCGTTCAGTCCCTCGTGGACCACCGTGAGGCCACCAGCCTGGACGAATCGTCGAGAGGGGTAGGTGGCGAGCCCGAGCTCATCGGGTCGACCCTCGGCGACGAGTCCCCGCTCTACGGTCCCGAAGGCGCATTCGGCTACGGAATGATCGGTTGCCTCGGGAAGGGGGAGCAGGATGCGGAGTCGGTGATCGGCTGCGGGATTCACGAAGGTGGTCGTCACGTGGACCGTGGGGTCATCGGCGCAGAGTTCCACCGTGGTGACGACGGCGACGGTGACGCTGCCAACTCGGCGGTTGAGCATTGGGTCGATACGCTCAGGCCAGGTGTAGGTCGAGGTGATGGTGGCACTGGCCCGCAACGGCCCACCGAGCGTGGTCGTGACCGCGACGCTGGTCGGCGCATCGACGACCGTGTCGGTGGCGGGAGGGGAGTAGTTGTAGGAGTCACCGAGGTCGCCCTCGTCCACGAGTTGGCCGAAGCCAGCGACGCCATCGATCGCGAAGGTTCCATTCGTGGGATCGATGATGACCGACCGGAGTCCGTTGGAGAGGGCGACGCTCGAGACGCCGTCGACGTTGCATACCTCAGCGACGGCTCGATGCGTCGGGGCAGCAGGGCGGAGCACGTCCCAGCCGTAGCCAGCGATGGGCTCGGTGAGCACGGCAACCCTCCGGATACGAGGCTGGTCCAGGGTCACTGTGGCTCGCAGCGTCGGGATCTCTCCGACCCGGGTGTAGAGGTCGCGTCGGAGTTCTTCCAGTTCGACGTGGGGATTCGGCGTCGCACCGATCTTGACCGTGAGGGCGATGTGGTCAGGAGCGAGGTCTTCGCAACTCGCGGCGTGAATCCACGTGTCGTCGGTGATGCGCGGTCCGTTGAGGAGTCCGAGAATGGCCCGCAGGGTGTCACCGTCGACGTCCATCTGCGCGGGGAAGCGACTCTGTTCCGACATGACCTGGGTGATGTCCTCGTCGAGGTCATCGCCGGTGACGACGTACTCCACGATGCCGGCTCGGTCTCGTTGGGTGGAGTTGAAGACGTAGGTTCCCGTCGTGGTGAAGGATCGAGCGAATTGGTCGAGTGCTCGTTCCTCGACGCCAGCACCAATCGCCCGTGCTTCGGCGAAGCGGTGCAGGACCGCGTCGACGACGTCGTCGACGCTGCAGGCGCAGATGGAATCGTGCGCGCTGTTGCGGATCACCTCACGCCATGCCAGTTCGAGCAGGCGAGCCGGGTAGGAGGAGGAGTCGGTGAGCAGGGCTGCGAGTGGCTCAGCTCGGCGCTCGAGCAACCGCTCCACCCGTCCAGCAGCGAGCTTCACATCGACTCGATTGGAGGTGACACCCATGAGGACGTTGGAGCGGAAGCCGGAACGGAGTTCGCCGTGCCAGGTCTCGAGTCCCTCGCGGGGGACGGTAGCGAGGTACTCCGGGAGCGAGGTGATCTCGAACTGGTAGTCCTCTTGGAGGTCGTTCGCCTCGGCCAAGACTCGCCCCAAGTGCGCCTGCGGCATGAGGTGGTCAGAGCCGTTCATCCACAGGAGCGAATCGCCGAGGAACTCGCCGATCTCGTCGATGTGGTTCGTCGCTCGCTGAATGAGCAGCTTGGCGTCATTCGGCAGACCTGCGCCGTTGCCGTAACCGACCGGCATGTACTCAGCGCGGACCGACGAGCCATCGGGTGCCACCCAGGTGAACCCGGTCTTCGTGATCGCGCTCGGTACGCCGCGCCACAAGACGGTGTCGGTGAGTCCAGCCTGGGCCAGGATCTGGGGCATCTGGGCGATGTGGCCGAACATGTCAGGGAGGTAGCCAACCTCCATCACGCCACCGAACGCGGCACCACGCACGATGCCCATCTGCAGGTTCCTGACCATGGTCTCGGCCGACACCAAGAACTCGTCCATAAGGATGTACCACGGACCCATGGTGAGGCGTCCCGAGGCGGCGAGGGCACGAATGCGCTCTTCTGCTTCGGGTCGCACCTCCAGGTAGTCGTCGACCACGGCCATCTGGCCGTCGAGGAGGAACCGGCGGTAGCTCGGGTCACGCTCCATGAGGGGGAGGAGCTCGTCGAGTAAGTCCACCAGCTTCATTCGGAAGGTCTGGTACGACTCGTACCATTCCCGATCCCAGTGGGTGTGCGGAACGACGGCAACGTAGCGGCGGCTCATGATGCCCACTCTAGAACTCACCCCAGCCTGAACGCGAAGACCCCTCGCTGGGACGTCGGTCGGTAGGCTCGCTCCGTGGACGCAGCGGTTCTCACCCAGCGCATCAGCGAGCGTCTTCTCGCTGCTGACGCTCGACCAGTCATCACTGACGCCACTGGTGGCGAAGCAACCGGGGGTGAACTCCTCGAACGCACCGCACGGACCACGACCCTGCTCGCCGACGTGGGTTGCCAACTCGGGTGCCGAGTTGGGGTCGTCGTGCACCCAACGGTGCAGGGTGTCGTCGACCTCCTCGCGGTGATGGCCAATGGTGGCGTCATCGTGCCAATCACTCCTGCAGCACCGCCTGCGTACCGTGCGCACCTCCTTGAATCGGCAGGGTGCACCGTCGTGCTGGAGAACGGGGTAGTGACGCTGCTTCCCTTGAGCGATGCCGCAGGGGAGTCGGTTCCATCTGGAACGGCGCTGTTGGCCTTCACCTCGGGTACCACCGGTGCCCCCAAGGGCATCTTGCACACGCAGGCGACGCTCCTCGCATCGTGTGAGAGTGTGGCGACCGCGTGGGGGATTACCGACGAGGATCGGCTCCTCCACGTCCTGCCGCTCAACCACGTCCACGGGCTCGTCGTTGGACTCCTCGGATCACTCGCCGTTGGCGCATCGGTGGACCTCCTCGCACGTTTCGACGAGCGTTCGGTTGCTGAAGCGGCATCGTCGGCGACGATGTTCTACGGGGTGCCGACGATGTACTTCCGCATGGCTGCTGCAGGACGAGCGAGCGATCTCCGCCATCTCCGCCTCGCCGTGTGCGGTTCGGCGCCGTTGTCAGCGGAACTCGCTCGAGCGCTCGGAAGCAGCGGGGTGCCGCTCCTCGAACGCTACGGAATGACCGAGACCTGCCTCACCGTCTCCCAGCCCCTCCACGGCGCCCGAGTTCCTGGGACGGTTGGAGGTGCACTGCCGGGCGTCGAGCTGCGCATCATCGATGGAGCGCTCGACGTCAGGACTCCAGCACTGAGTGTGGGGATCTTCGGTCGTCCTGGGCCGCTTCCCGACTGCGACGCCGAGGGGTGGTTCGCGACGGGGGACCTCGTGACCGAAGGAGAGGGTGGTCTCCGCATCGTTGGTCGTCGATCGAACCTCATCATCTCAGGAGGCTTCAACGTGGTCCCCGAGGCCGTTGAGGCGGTCATCGGGCAGCACCCTGCGGTCGTCGAAGCCCTCGTCCGTGGAGAAGACGATCCCGCGCTCGGACAGATCGTCGTCGCCGAGGTGGTGCTCCGTGACGATGGCACCTCCATCGACGAGGTCCGGGCGTTCGTTGGTGCACAAATCCCTCGATCGCACCAGCCTCGGCGCTACGACGTGGTTGCGGCTGTTCCTCGGAATGCGATGGGGAAGATCATCCGTGGCTAGAGCGACACCGCCACCGACCCTCGATGCCGAAGCCTCCTTCGCACTCCAGCCCGGTGACGTCATCGTGGGGCTCGACGAAGTGGGTCGAGGTTCGTGGGCTGGACCGCTCTCTGTCGGAGCGGTGGCGCTCCGGTGGCCACCACAACCTCAACCCGATGGCCTGGCCGACTCGAAGTTGCTGAGTCCTCGACGCCGAGAAGCCCTCATCGAACCCATCAGGCGGTGGGCTGACGCGTCGTCGGTGGGTTCAGCGTCGAACCACGAGTGTGATGCGCTCGGGATGACCGAAGCCACAGCGCTCGCGATTCTGCGAGCTCTCGATGCGCTCCACCTCGAGGAGCCTCCAACAGTGCTCCTCCTCGATGGCGTCGTCGACCCCCTCACGAATCGACTGGATTTCGCACCCTACGCCGGGGCCCGAGTCATCACGATGGCGGGTGCTGATCGCACGAGCGCAGTCGTGGCCGCCGCCTCGGTGCTGGCGAAGGTGACCCGCGATGCAGCGATGGTGGCACTCGACGCGTCGTTCCCAGCCTATGGATTCTCGTCGAACAAGGGCTACCCCTGTGCCGTCCATCGGATGGCGTTGCTCGGCTACGGACTGACGTCGCTCCACCGCCGCTCGTGGCGCTTCACCGATGAGTGGGTGGTCGGCGCTCCGGCATAGGGAGATGCGGGCAATCGGTATGATTACTGATTGTGAGCCTCCTCAAGATCGAAGACCTCCGTATTGAATACGCCATGCGGACGGGTGCTGTTGCAGCAGTTGATGGTGTTGACCTCTCCATCGCCCCCGGCGAATGCCTCGGCATCGTCGGCGAGTCGGGGTGTGGAAAGAGCACCATCGGCATGGGGATCATGCGACTGCTCGCTGGGAACGGCAAGATCGCTCGAGGAACGATTTCCTTCGACGGCAAGGATCTGGCCTCCCTCTCTGAGGCTGAGATGCAGAGCGTCCGAGGCAACGGCATCGCGCTCATCCCTCAGGACCCGATGACCTCGCTGAACCCGGTGCAGAAGATCGGGAAGCAGATCGGCGAAGGATTCCGCATTCACCGTGGGGCATCTGAAGCAGAAGCGACGGCACGTGCGCTCGAAGTCCTCAAAATGGTGGAGATGCCCAATGCCGAGGACCGGCTCAATCAGTATCCTCACGAACTCTCCGGCGGTCTCCGCCAGCGGGTGATGATCGCTATGGCCCTCGTCTGCGAGCCGAAACTCCTGATCGCTGATGAACCAACGACCGCGCTCGACGTCACCATCCAGGCCCAGATCCTCGACATCTTGGACGGTCTGCGTGAGCACCACGGCATGGCCATCATGCTCATCACCCACGACATGGGCGTCATCGCCAGTCGGACCGACCGCGTGGCCGTGATGTACGCAGGCAAGAAGGCTGAAGAAGCACCCACTGCTGAGCTCTTCTCGTCGATGCGGCACCCCTACACCCAGTCGCTGCTCGCATCGGTGCCGAAGTTGGAGGAGATCCAAGGTGGGCGCCTGCTCTCCATTCCTGGCCTCCCACCGGACTTGAGCCAAGAGATCGTCGGCTGCCGGTTCGCTCCTCGGTGCACCGACGCCACTGACCAGTGCCGTGCCAGCGAGCCGATCTTGGAAATGGCACAAGATGGACATGAGTTTGCATGTTTCAACCCGACCAGCGGCCCTCGGGCCACTGCGGTAACCATCGAAGAGCGCCAAGCGAAGAGCGACGAGGCGCACGAGTCGCTGCTCACGGTGTCGAACTTGGTGAAGGAGTTCCCGATTCGTGCGAGCAGCCTCTTCAAGCGCTCGCACGCAGTCGTCAACGCTGTCTCAGATGTGAGCTTCTCAGTCGGCCGGGGGGAGACCTTCGGCCTCGTTGGCGAGTCTGGCTGCGGCAAGACCACCATTGGTCGCCTCATCGTGGGTCTCGAGGGTGTCACGTCGGGAACCATCCACTTCTCAGGTAGTCCCGAGCAGAAGAGTGGTAAGGCGGAGTACCGCCGTGCGCTCGCTCGCGAGCGCCAGATGATGTTCCAAGACCCCTACGCCTCGCTGGACCCGAGGAAGCGTGTCGGCGATATCTTGGCTGAGCCCCTCGAAATTCAGAACGTGCTCTCTAAGGCTGAGGTCCAGGCCAAGGTCCAAGACCTGCTCGCAGAAGTTGGCTTGGCAGCCGAGGCGGCGAACCGCTACCCCCACGAGTTCTCTGGTGGCCAGCGCCAGCGCATCGGACTCGCCCGAGCACTCGCCGTGGAGCCGCGTCTCGTCATTGCCGACGAGCCCGTCTCGGCACTCGACGTCTCAATTCAGGCGCAGATCTTGAACCTGATGAAGGATCTCCAAGAGAAGCGTGGACTCTCCTACATCATGATCAGCCACGACCTCGCCGTCGTTCGCTACATCGCCGACCGCATTGGCGTGATGTACCTCGGCAAGATCGTTGAAGTGGGTCCGGCCAGCGAAGTCTTCTCGAACCCAGGCCACCACTACACCGCTGGACTGCTCCGGGCGGTGCCGGTGACCGACGTCGAAGAAGCGAAGCGTCGCAGAGGGCAGCAGATTACCGGTGAACTCCCGAGCGCCTCGAACCCGCCCTCGGGCTGCCGCTTCCGGACCCGCTGCCCAGCAGCGGTGGATCGGTGCGCCACCGACGTTCCGGAGTTGGTCGACATTGGTGCAGGTCACCAGACGGCATGTCACTTCCCGCTGCGGACGCCCGTCACGATTGGCTAGTCCGCGAAGCGTGGAGATCGCCACCGCCTCGTGGCAGATGATGACGCAATGAAGAACCCCCGCCACAACGTGGCGGGGGTTCTCTGCGTCATGCAGCAAGGTGGCGGTCTACCGTTCGCGGAGGCGAACCTCGAAGGCGTCTCGGAGTGCGTCGCCGATGTAGTTGAACGAGATGACGAGCAGCAGGAAGACGATGCAGACGGGGTAGAGCTGCCACCAGTAGCCGATCTGGAAGTTGACCGATCCCTGCTGGATCATCGTGCCCCAGTCGGTCTGTGGAATCGGGATCCCGACGCCGAGGTACCCGAGAGCCGTCAGTGCGAGGATCGAGTCAGCAATGGCGAAGGTTGCAACGGTCATCATGGTGCTGACGGTGTTGGGCAGGATATGCCGCCAGATGATCCGAGAGGAGCTTCCCCCCATGGCGCGTACCGCTTGGGCGAACTCTCGGTCGCGGAGCGACAGCGCTTCAGAGCGCAGCAGACGAGCGGTGCCGAACCAGCCCGTGCAGCCGAGGATCAGGATGAGGATCAGCTTGCTGCGCCCACACACGGAGATCACGGCGAGGAGCAAGAAGAGCCCAGGGATGGACAACATGGCGTCGACGATGCGCATCATGACGGTATCGAGGACGCCACCGCGGTATCCGGCGAACACGCCGTAGGCGATGCCAATGGTGAGACCAATGAATGCGGAGAGGAATCCGAGCTCCAAACTGGCTTGGCCAGCGAACATGATTCGCCCGAGGATGTCGAATCCGCTGCTGTCGGCGCCGAGCGGGAATCCTGCTCCTGGAGGGTTGTTCGTGTAGAGCAAGGACGCATTCGCGTCGAGTTGATTCGAGTGGTAGAGGTATGGCCCAACGAAGCAGAAGAGCGTCAGGGAGATCACGTAGGCAACGGAGGCAACCGCCAACTTGTTCTTCATGAAGATGCGGAGCATCTGGCGGAGCATCGTTCCGCTGCCCGCGACCTCGCCTCCTGAAGGACCTTGCGACGTCGGGGCAACTGCACCCACGAGCTTGTCGGCGTCTGCGGTGTTCAGTTGGAGTCCGCCTGCTCCTGGGGTTTCCATGGCCATTTGGTTACCTCGTTCCTGTCAAGCGAATCCGTGGGTCACTGAGCGCGAGTCCAACGTCGGCGAGGATGTTGCCGAGCACCGTGAGGACGGTCACGATCAAGGTGAGGGCCATGACGACCGGAACGTCACGAGAACTCGTGGAACTCACCGTCAGCCAGCCGAGCCCGAGGTAGTTGAAGACCTGCTCGGTGATGAGCGCTCCACCGAAGAGGCCAGGAAGCGCCAAACCCATGATGGTGATGATTGGCGTGAGGGCATTGCGGAAGGCGTGCTTGAACAGGACCCGACGAGAACTGCAACCCTTGGCCCGAGCAGTTCGGATGTAGTCCTGCACCATGGTGTCGAGGATCGAACCGCGCATGAATCGCGTGAGTCCTCCAAGACCGAGGACGACCAACGTCATCACTGGCAGTACGAACTGGCTCGGGTGGTACCAGAACATGTTCATGAGGGGGTAGAAGAACCCGGTGTTGCTCTGCGAGTCGACCGAGACGGGGAACCAGTTCAGCGTGAGGCCGAAGAAGATGATCGTGAAGAGGGAGAAGACGAACGCGGGAATGGAGTAGGCGAGGAACACAATGAACGTCATGGCGTGGTCGAACCACGTGTTGCGCCGAAGTCCCTGGAACATACCGATGACGATTGACAGCACGACGGAGATCATCAGCGAGACGAGCACGAGCCAAAAGGTGCGTGGCACGTATGGGGCGATGACTTGGGTCACTGGCTCATCCAGCGTCTGTGGGTTGAGCGAGGTTCCGAGGTTTCCGTGGAGGAGGTTCTTCATGTAGTCGAAGTACTGGGCGAAGAACCCTTTGTCGAGACCGTGGTCGTGCAAGAACGCGTGAATTTCGGCCGGCGTGGTGTGATTGCCCAGCACCGCTTTGGCGATGTTGCCTGGCTCCCACGTTGGAAGCCAGAAGGTCACGAAGGTCACGACCAAGATGACGATAATTCCTTGGCCGAGACGACGAAGAAGGTAGGACGGCATAGGGGCCAGACTAGCAGTCCATTGGTTTCACCCACTCCGGCGAGGACGAAGCGGCTGGCCTCTAGACGCCGAGAAGAGCGGGGTGTTTGGGTCCGATCGTGCAGGCGGATGCTCATGGGAAGACGCGAAGAACCCCGCCGCAAGTGCGGCGGGGTTCTTCGGTTGGGTGGACTTCGTGGTGCTGCGCTTCTGAGTTAGAAGTGCAGGTACTCCGGCAGGCTGGCGCCCACTGGGCTGACGGGCAGAACACCCTTCAGCTTGGTGGAGAGCTCAGAGGTGCCAGTACCAGTCATCTGGTACATGTAGGGCAGCTGGTCCATCGCGTACTGGGCGTACCCATTCTTCGCGTTGAGCTTCGCCGTTCCCGTGGTGGTGGCTGCAATGAGCGAATCCATTTTCGAGTCAGAGTACTCACCAGGGTTGGAGAGTGCGCCAGTCTCGAACAAGAGCTCACCGGACGGGTAGTAGTCCGGAGCGTAGAGCCATCCACCGTACTGGCAGATCTGCCAAGCACCGTTGCCGTCGGGGTTGCCCGTGGTCGGAGCCGAACCTGCACCAGCGGTGCAGAGCGAGGCCACGTTGTCAGGGGTGTCAGTGGTCAGGTCGACCTTGATACCCTCAGACGCCCAGGCTGCCTTCTCGGCCGCCATGGTGGCATCCTGCGTCGGGCTGCCAGTGGTGTACTCGTAGCTGATCTCCAGCTTCGTACCCTTCGGGACACCAGCGCCACAACCACCGGTCTTGGTGCAGGTCAGCGGAGCTGACGTGCCGGTCCAACCAGCCGTCCTCAGGAGCGTCTTACCCTTGGCGATCGAGTAGGCGTAGTGGTTCACGAGGCCGCCGCTGAATGCGTTGGCGGGCAACGTCGGGATCGGGCCGTAGCCGGGGATTCCGTAGCCGTTGTAGAGGTGCTTGATGATCGTGACCTGGTCAATGCCGTACTGCATCGCCTGACGGAAGTACAACTGGTTCGGGAGGTGGGTACCACTCGATGCCGAGTTGAAGTTGTAGTAGGCGTAGTAGAACGCCCAGCTTCCACCGGTGCGGACCACGAACTTGCCCTTCAGCTGGCTGAGGAGGTTCGTACCAGCAGCACCAGGCTTCGGAGCAGGTGTCACCTGCGACGGGAGCACGTAGCCGCTCGTGAGGGTGCCAGCTTCGAGCTGGGCGGTCTCAGTTGCGACGTCGGACTCGGCGACGAGGGTCAAGTCCTGGACCTGAGCCTTCTGCGGACCGGAGTAGGCGCTGTTGGGGACGAACACCACGTTGCCGGTTGGGTCGAAGCTCTTGAGCTTCCACGGACCATCGACCACTCCCCACATGGGGTTGGAGTCGAAGCTGCCATCTTGGGTAGGAATGGCGTTGTAGTAGATGTACGCGTAGGCGCCGTGGTACTTACTCGAGACCTTGTAGCCACAAGGGTTCGCCGTTGCGGTCACGTAGCCAGCAGCGTTGCCACCGTTTGGAAGGCTCTGGTAGTCAGCGTTCGCACAGCCAGCGTTGCTGGTGGGCGAGTAGTAGCCACCACTGTTGAGGTTTCCACCAGAGTTGTCCGGGGTTGGCACGTTGGTGCTGATCTTGTCCCATGCTTCTGGAAGCGGAGTGATTTCCGTCAAGAAGTTGTAGAGGAACCAGTTCGGGTTCACCGAGTCGGTCAGCTGCATCGTCAAGGTGTTGCCGGTCGAGGTCACGTTGGAGACCTGGTCCGGAATACCGAAGCCGGGGACATAGCCAGCGTAACGAGCAGGCATCACGCGGTAGAGGTTCAAGAAGAACTGAACGGAGTTGGCGTCAACCGTCGTGCCGTCCGAGAACTTCCAGCCCTTCATCGTGATCGTGACCGTCTTGTTGTTGTTCGAGAACACCGGAGCGTTCGCGAGCGACAAGGGGTACTGGACCGTGATGTCGGCACCCTTACCCACCCAGTACAGCGGGCGGTACATGTACGACTGGAAGTCGTTCATGTTGGTCACCGTGAAGTACGCGCCCGAAGAGAACGGGTTCATGTAGTTCGGGTGATCGGTCGGACCCATCGCGGCCCGCAAGTGGCCCGATGGCGTCGTGTGGCTCACCTTGGTCGAGGACGCGCCAGAGACGGCCCCCGCGGTGAGCGCCACCGTGAGCGAACCAGCGATAACGCCGGAACTCACGATGCGGCGGAACATTCCACCTTTTTGCATGTGTATTGCCTCCCCCACGAACTCTCTCGAATTCGTGCTTGGTTGTGTCCACCCAACAACTGCGGTTTTCAGACAATACCCCCAACGCGCCGAAAAACAACCCGCAGGTGGCGAAGTTCTCAGGTTGGTGTTCACCTGTTCACAAGCCCGTAACGCTCCGGGCGGCGACTGGGTCCGTCAGCGACCGAGTTCGGCTCGCAGGGCGTCGCCTACTTCTGCCTCGGAGTAGGCGAATCCGGCTGTGAGGAGGGCGGACGGGAGCACCCGTTGGTTGGCGAGGAGCGCGGTGGAGGCGAGCTCGCCTCCGAGGGCAATCTTGAGGGCGAATGGCGGAACGGCGGCGACGGCTGGTCGGTGGAGCACGCTTGCGAGGGCCTTCGTGAATGCAGCGTTGGACACCGGGTTCGGAGCGGTGAGGTTGACCGGTCCGACAAGCGTCGGGTTTGCAATGATGAACTCGATGCCTCGGATCCAGTCGTTGAGGCCAATCCAGCTCATGAATTGCGCACCTCGGCCGAGGCGTCCGCCGAGCCCGGCTTGGAACAGAGGGAGCTGCTTCTTCAGGGCGCCACCTTTTGGCGTGAGCACGATTCCCGTGCGGAGTAGTACGGTCCGAACGCCAGCGTCGGCCGCAGCGCGCTCCCACGCAACGCAGACCTCGGCGAGGAAGTCGTGGCCAGCACCACCGGTCTCATCGACCGATGCGGTTCCGGTGTCGCCGTAGTAGCCAATTGCTGAACCGGAGAGGAAGACGCCCGGGGGAGTCGTCATCTCGGCGATCGTCGAGGCGAGGAGTTCGGTGAACACCGTCCGGCTCTCCAAGATCTCTCGCTTGCGTGCGTCGCTCCAGCGACGATCAGCAATTCCCGCACCAGCCAAGTGGATGACGGCATCGATGGCGCCGAGGCGATCGAGGGCATCGCGGTCGAGCCACCGACGCTTCAGGTCTACGGCCACGTCACCGTTGGTGCTGGGGGTCGACGAGCGGACGAGGCGGGCAACGTGCACGCCGTTGGCTCGGGCGGCGTCGCTGAGTGCTTGGCCGAGGAGGCCTGAACTTCCAGAGATGAGGTAGGTGGTCATGTTGGCTGCCCTTCGGTCCTCGTTCGATCGAGGACGTGGTTGATGAAGGTGGCGAAGTGGTCGGGGTGTGAGACGTGGGCACCGTGGCCGGCATCGTCAATCGTCATGGTGGTGGCCGTTCGAACGTGCTCGCCGAGGTAGGCAACGGCTTCTCGGTGGTGGGCGATGGACTTCTCCCCGCCGACGCCGAAGACCACGGGGATGGTGAGCGTCGTTGGATCGAAGGCGAGCGATCGGATCGCAAGGAGGTCCTGGACGAGTGCCGGCCCGTCCGCTCGCCGGTCACCCTTAGCGCCGTCTTGGAGACGATCCCAGGCTGCGGTTCCCATCATCCTCCGGAAGAAGTTCTCGGCCTCGACGCCGGGATCGGGATCGAGCGCTGGCCACTCACCGCTGCCGATGCGGTGGAAGCCGAGCCACGGCATGGGCGGCTCGTAGGCGCCGATGGCGAGGAAGCGCTCCGGACGCTCGAGGGCCGCTGCTTGGACGATGTCGCCCCCGAAGCTGTGGCCAATTGCCACGACCCCGGACCCAAGGTCAGCCGCATCGGCAATGGCGAGCAGATCGTCGACATGGTCGGTGAATGCCTCGCTCGGGCCCATGGCACGCGAACCTTGGTAGCCACGGCGGTCGTAGGTGACGACGGCCGAACCGTCGAGGCGGTGGATGGCGCGGGTGAAGCTCGGACCACGGTCGAGCGACCCGTGGACCAAGATGACCACGGGCCCCTGAGGCTGGCGATCCGGCCAAGTGAGGAAGGTTTTCAGGCCCGAAGGCACTGCGGAGTGGATGGCATCTCGCCACGCTTCTTCGGTTGCCACAGAACCAGTCACCCGCACGACGCTACCGGTCGGGTCGGTGTCATTGGCCAATGGCCGGGGTCAACCTGCTTGACTGAGAGGGTCATGACCACACCTCACTACGTCATCGTCGACGGCTCCAACCTCGCAACGGAAGGTCGGATGGTGCCGAGCCTCGCGCAGCTCGATGCGGCTGTTCAGGCCTACCGAGACGAAGATCCCGCCGCCACCATCATCGTGGTCGTCGATGCGACCTTCGGGCACCGGATTGATCCCAGCGAGAAACCCACCTACGACGACGCCATCGACCACGGTGAACTCCTGACGCCGCCGGCGGGCGCTGTGGGCCGCGGCGATGGGTTCATCTTGAAGATCGCCGACAAGGCCAACGCGGTCATCTTGTCCAACGACTCGTTCCAGGAGTTCCACGGCGAGTACCCGTGGCTCTTTGATGCTGGACGACTGGTCGGCGGGAAGCCCGTGCCCCCGATCGGTTGGGTGTTCACGCCCCGGTCCCCGGTTCGCGGACCGAAGAGCCGAGCGGCGACGGCCAAGCAAGGTCGAGCCGTCCCGGCGAAGAAGCTCGTGGTGACCCTGCCCGACGGGGTCACCCCCACCATTGGTGACGTGATCACCCCTCCAGATGCTCCGGCCAAGCGCTCCGCACGTCGCCAGCCGGCACGTCGTGGGAATGAAGAGACGGTGGCCACGACCGCACCTGAGGACGTGGTTGCCGCTCCTGCACCGAAGAAGCGGGCCTCGAAGAAGGCATCGACGCCAATTGCTGACGCTGCCTCGGTCACCGAGGCGCCTCCCGAGGTTCCTGCGGAGGCCCGGGCACCGAAGAAGCGGGCCTCGAAGAAGGCCGTGGCCCCGGCCGTCGCAGCTCCAGAGGAGGCGGTGGCAGCGCCAGCACTGAAGAAGCGGGCATCGAAGAAGGCCGCGCCAGCGGTGGAGGTCGCCCCCGAGCCCCAGCCCGAGCCGGAGACCCCGAAGAAGCGTGCCCCGAAGAAGCGTGCCGATGCCCCTGAACGGGTAGCCCCAGCCCCGAAGGCAGTCAACGATGCCGTGCCGTTCCTCACCTTCGTGACGACCTACCCCATCGACGCACCCGTTGAGGGAGAAGTGGTGTCGTTCACCTCGCACGGTGCAATGGTCGCGGTGGAACTCGGCGACGGCGCGACCGTGACCTGTTACGCCCCAACGAAGAACCTCGGTGATCCAGACGCCAAGAGCGCGAAGGCAGTCGTCACGCTCGGTGAGCGCTACACCTTCACCGTGCGCGGCCTCGATCCCGCCCGGCGCGTGGCTGAACTCGCCCTGTCCTAGCGCCATGAAGATCGCCACCTGGAACGTGAACTCCCTTCGAGCCCGAATGCCTCGGGTGCTCGAGTGGTTGGAAGCGACCGAGGTCGACGTGGTGCTGCTCCAAGAGACGAAGATGGCCAACGATGCCTTCGATCCTGCACCGTTCACCGAGCTCGGCTACGAGGCAGCGCACCACGGCGACGGCCAGTGGAACGGCGTCGCGATCCTCTCGCGCTGCGGCATCGAGGGCGTGGAATCGGGATTCGGTGACCCCCAAGTTGAGGCGGGCTGCCGGATCCTCCACGCCACCTGTGGTGGTGTTCGCGTCTCGAGCGTCTACGTGCCCAATGGTCGAGCCCTCGATGATCCCCACTACGCCGTCAAGTTGCGCTGGCTGGAGCATCTGCGGACCTGGCTCGACGACGCCAGTGCGGCCAACGCTCCACATGTGATTGGTGGAGACTTCAACATCGCGCCGAGCGACGCCGATGTCTGGGATCCGGCGGCACTCGTCGGCATGACCCACGTGAGCGCCGCGGAGCGTGCCGCGCTCGCTGCGCTGTGCGGGCTCGGCTACGAGGATGTGGTGGAACACCTGCACCCACAGGCTGGGCAGTTCTCGTGGTGGGACTACCGAGGCGGGAGCTTCCGGCAGAACCACGGCATGAGGATCGACCTCCTGCTGGCGTCAGCGCCGCTCATGGGTCGCCTCATCGCTGCCAGCGTCGACCGAGAGGCCCGCAAGGGTGAGAAGCCCTCGGACCACGCTCCGGTGGTGGCCAGGTTCAGCGACTGACGCTCGAGTCGCTCACGACTCGGGGAGCTGGCGGCGAATCTCCTCGAGGATCTTGAGGCGGGCTTCGCCGAGGACGGGAGCCGCTTCGTCCTGCTGGCGCTGGAGGTCGAACTCCATCTCCGCCAGCCAGCGTGATGGGGCTCGGCGACGGGAGTCGACCTGGCCGTTGTGCACCCGGCGCTCAGCGAAGGTGATGCGCAGGTGGTCGGTGGCTCGAGTGAGGGCAACGTAGAGGAGCCGTCGTTCTTCGGCGAGTTCAGCTTGGGTGGTGGCGAAGTGCAGGGGCACGAGTCCTTCGGCAACACCCATGACCACCACTGAGGACCATTCGAGTCCCTTGGCTTTGTGGAAGGTAGAGAGCACCACGTCATCTACCTGGGGGAGATCGAGGCGAGGCTTCGCGCTGCGTTGGTCGAGGTCGCTCGCTGGGGCGAGCTCGCCCCCGGCGAGGCGGTAGGGGGCGCCGACGCGGTCGAGGGCATCGGCCACGATCTGGAGTTGGGCGTTGGTGCGAGCCAAGACGGCAACCGAAGCGTAGGAGCCACGCCGCCGACCTTCGTGGAGGCAGAAGGCAGCGATGTCGGATGCCTCATCGGCATCGGTGGGGTAGTAGTGGACCGTGGGAACGATCCCCCCGACCTTGGCCGAGCGACCAGCCCCTGGGGCGCCGAGGGCAGCGCCGGCGACTTGGACGATTCCGGCACTCGAGCGGTGGTTGGCCCGGAGGTGGATGGTCCGGGTTGCCGGGAACCGACGAGCGAGGTCTCCCATGAGGTCGGGATCCGCCCCGTTCCAGCCGTAGATGGACTGGTTGGGGTCACCAACGAAGGTGAAATCGGGGTCGTCGCCGATGATGGCGAGGAGGAGGTCGCGCTGCGCCGGGTTCAGGTCTTGCGCTTCGTCGAGGCTCAGGTGCTCGTAGCGCCACCTGATGGCTGCGGCGAAGCGAGCGTCGTCGTTGAGGAGCGTGGTCGCGGTGCTCAAGAGGTCATCGAAGTCCAAGACGCCAGCGGAGAGTCGAAGGCGCTCGAAGGCGGCATAGGCATCGGCCACCAGTGATCGAGCGGCGGGACTGCGTCGCTGCGCTCCTGCTGCGGCCTCGCTGTAGCCATCTGGCCCTATGGATCGGCTCTTCGCCCAGCCAATCTCGGCGTCGAGGCTCTGGGGGTTGAGGCCCGGGGCGTTCCGATCGAGTTGCCCGATGACTTGGCGCAGGAGCGCATGGCGAGACGTCAGCACCTCGACGGGCTTGCCGCCTCGGTCGTGGCGGAACTCGTTGATGAGGCGGAGGGCGAGACCGTGGATGGTGCCCGTCGTCAGATCTCGGACGCCGTAGGTGAAGAGGCGGCTCCGCAGTTCGTCGGCGGCGCGCCGAGAGAAGGTGGCGACGAGCGCTCGAGCGGGGTCGAGTTGCTCCTCCCTGCACCGATAGGCGAGGCGGAGGGTGAGGACTCTCGTCTTGCCCGAGCCAGCGGCAGCGATGATCTGCAGTTGGCGATCGGGAGCGGTGATGGCGTCGAGTTGGGTCGCCGTCGAGCGCTCGAGCGCCAGCGTGAAGCGATCTCGCATTCCCGGTTCCACCATGGATCGAATGTACCCGGTGGCTCCGTCGAGAACCCCGTCTGAATGGACGGTGGCTCCTAGGATGCAGGTGTGGAGCCAAGCGACCGTCGGGATCGAGCATGTTGAGTGCGCTCCCGGGCGCCATGTTCGGTGAGGTAACCGCCGGCGAGGGCCCTCCGATCGTGGCGCTCCACGGCTGGGGTCGGACCCATCGAGACTTCGATCGCTTCCGATCACTCGCCCCGCTCGCTGGTCGCCACATCGTGGCGGTCGACCTCCCCGGATTCGGGGCCACGCCAGCGCCACGAACAGCAGTTGGCGCTCGGGCCTACGCCGAGATGCTCGTTCCACTCGTCGCCTCGCTCGGGTCGCCGGTGGTCTTGTGTGGGCACTCCCGTGGCGGCGCCATTGCCCTGTGTCTCGCCAGTGCGCACCCCGAACTCGTGCGCGGCGTGGTCTGCACCGGGGCACCGCTGCTCCGTCCGGCAACGGCAGCCAAACCGGCACTGTCGTACCGTCTGGTCCGAGCGGCAACCAAGGCGCACCTCATTCCCCCAACGATCCTCGAACGGCGCCGCCAGCAGAGCGGCTCTGCCGATTACCGAGCGGCGACCGGGGTCATGCGCGAAGTGCTCGTCACCATGGTGAACGAGTCCTACGACGACGAACTGCGTCGACTTTCGGTGCCACTCCATCTCGTCTGGGGCGAACTCGACGATGCGGTCGCCGTCGGCGTCGCCGACGCGGTGCGCGCCCTCGTCCCAACGGCAACCTTGGAGGTCCTCCCCGGAGTTGGCCACGACACCGTCCGAGATGCGCCCGAGGTGCTCGCCCGTGTGGTGGGATCGATCCAGTGAAGAACCTGCTCCTCATCCTCGCCGACCTCATCGTCGTCGGCGCCTGCGCCGCGGTGCTGTTGCGGTGGTTGCGAGTGGCCCAGCGTGAGCACTACTTACCTGGAACGGTGACGCCCTTCCTCGGACGGTGGATCCGTGCTCGGTGGTGGAACGTCGCTGGCGTGGTCGGTGCGGTTGGTGCACTGCTCGGCGCTCTGGTGTTCCCGGTGAGCTTGAAGGGCGACGCCTGTGTCCTCCTCCTCGGGGGCTACGCCGTTCTCTTCCCCATGGGACTCTCCATCAAGGGGCGAACCTCAACGTTGGCCTGGACTGATCGCCTGCGCCGCGTCGGCGTGGTGACCGTGGTGCTCGGCGGCATCCTCGTCGGCCTGACCGCAGCGCTTGGATCGGCCACTGCTGGTCTCGGCCTCTGCGTGCTCTTGTGCCCGCTCCTCGTTGACGCCGCGCTCTGGCTCCTCGCCGCGGGAGAGGCAGCGCGGATGCAGGTCTTCGTCGATCAGGCCGCCGCCACGCTCGCTGCGGTGCACCCGAGGGTGGTGGCGATCACGGGGTCGTTCGGCAAGACCTCCACGAAGAACCACCTCGCGCAGATCCTCCACGGCCAGCGCGTGACCATCGCCACGCCGGCGAGCTTCAACAATCGCGGGGGACTGGCCCGATCCATCAACGAGCACCTCCAGCCCGGTACCGAGGTCTTCATTGCCGAGATGGGGACCTACGGACCCGGTGAGATCGCCGAACTGTGTGCGTGGATTCCCCCGGAAATCTCTATTCTGACCGCCATTGGTCCCGTACACCTCGAGCGGTTCGGTTCCCTCGAGGTCACCCTGGCGTCGAAGGCAGAGATCACGACGCACGCCGCGACCACGATTCTGAACGCCGACGACGTCCGCCTCGCGGGGCTCGCAGCGACCCTCACCGATGCTGGCCGACACGTCGTGCGGTGTTCGGCGGTCGATCCGTCAGCAGATGTCGCAGTCGTTGCTGAGGGCGACGAGGTGGTGCTCCATGTTGGCGGAGTTCGCTACGGCCAGCCGACCCGGCTCCCTGCGGGGGTGCAGGCGACGAACGTGGCCTGTGCTGGCGCAGCGGCGATCGCCCTCGGGATCACCCCCGACGTCGTCGCCGCGCAGCTCGCCGGTCTCGCTCCAACGCAGAACCGCCTCACGACCGCGGTAGCGCCGAGCGGCGTGCACGTCCTCGATGACACCTTCAACGCCAACCCCACCGGCGCTGCCGCAGCGCTGGCCGCCTTGGCCGCACAGCCCGTCGAGCGACGGATCGTGGTGACGCCAGGCATGATCGAGCTCGGCTCCTCGGCCCGGGAGGCGAACGCCACTTTCGGGGCACAGGCTGGTGCGGTCGCCGAGGTGGTCATCATTGTGGGTCGCACCAATCGCCGCGCGCTCAAGAAGGGGCTCGCTGGAACTCCAGCGACGGTGATGACCGTCGAGCATCGAGACGATGCTGTTGCCTGGGTCCGGGCCAATGGAACGGGCCGAGACGCCGTCCTCTACGAGAACGACCTCCCTGACCACTACCCTTGAGCGGGTTGGCCACGCCGGTGGCCGGGTGAACGTTTCGAGGAGGACTTGTGGGCGACGTCGCGGTGATCTTCGGAGGACCATCCCCTGAACACGACGTGAGCATCTTGACCGGCCTCCAAGCCGTGCGGGCACTCGCCGGCCGGCGAACCTGCCACGCGATCTACTGGACCAAGAACGGTTCTTTCGTTCTGGTCGACGCCAGCCTCGAAGCAGAGGCCTTCGCTGCAGGCGTGCCGAGCGGCGCACAGGCACTGCAACTCCGCGCTGGTGAAGGGTTCGTCCTCGAAGGGCGCCGCTTGGCCAAGGAGCGCCCACTCGATCTCGACGCAGCAATCCTCTGCACCCACGGCGGCCCGGGTGAAGACGGCACCTTGCAGGGTGCACTTGACCTCGCTGGCGTCCCCTACGCCGGCCCCACGGTCGCCGGTGCCGCAATTGGGATGGATAAATTGGCCTTCGCCAGCGTGCTGGCCGACCACGGTCTCGCCACCTTGCCGCGCCGAGCCCTCACCGCTGACCTCGAGTCGCTGCCCTTCGACGGCCCCTACATCGTCAAGCCCCGCTTCGGCGGATCTTCCATTGGGATCGACGTGGTGGCCGACCTCGCAACCGCCAAGGCGCGCCTGTCGACCAACGTCCACTTGGCCCAGGGTGCGGTCATCGAGCCGTATCGGCCGGACCTCTCTGACCTTCAGATCGCCGTGCGCACCTACCCGTCCGTGCAGCTCTCCGCGATTGAGCGGCCGCTGCGGTCCTCGTCGTCGTCGGAAATCCTCGACTACCGCGACAAGTACGTCGGCGGCGAGGGCATGGCGTCGGCACCACGAGAACTCCCCGCAGTTCTGAACCCGGAGCGGGAGCAGGCCATCATCGCCGCGGCCCATGCCGTTGCCGAGTTGGCCTCTATCAGAGGCGTGGCACGTATCGACTTCCTCGAGGGCGAAGCGGGGTGCTTCGTCAACGAGGTCAACACGATTCCCGGTTCCCTCGCTCGCTACCTCTTCATCAATCCCCTCGTCACCTTCGATGAGTTGCTCGGCGACTTGCTGGCTGAAGCCGTGGAGCGCCCAACGCATCGCTACAGCGCAGCGGGCGCTGATGGTCTGGTGCTCCGGGGCGCTGCCTCAATCGCCGCCAAGCTGGCCTAGGTCGAGGCCAAGAGGGTGCGCTGCAGCGCCCAGTAGTGGTCTTCGGTGCTTTGGGCAGGGTGGAGGCCCCCTTCGAGCGCATCGAGCGCTGCGAGATGGTGCTGCCAACGGCGTGCGAGTGCGGTCACGTCGCCCCGAGCGGCGATGACCGACAGATCAACTCGGAGGAGGCGCTCTGAGCACCCTGTGACCATGGACGCTCGCTCGATGAGGAGCGCACAGAGGTCGAGGTGCCCGAGGTCGAGGCCAATGGCCACGGCGCGTTCGACCGCCACGGTGAGGTCGTCGGCGAATGTGAGCAGCGTCCCTTCGGCGGCGAGCCACTCCCAACCGAGGCGCACGGCACTCGCCGGTGGACCATCGATGAGCTCACAGGCTGCTCGCACGCTGGCCAGGACGAGGACGGGATCCTCAGTTGCCGCCGCCACGTCGAGGTGCGTCATCGCTTCGAACAAGTCGCAACGCACCGCTCCGCTCAACGTGTAGCGACCAGCTCGAGTGGCGAGGGGGAGCCGTGGTGAGCCATCCGCGGAGATCCCGAGACTCTGGCGAAGGGCAGAGAGGGTATTGGCGAGGTTCTTGGCCGATCCATCGCCGTTGGCGGTCGCAAAGACCGCGCTGCGGAGACGATCGCCGGTGATGGCCTCGCCGCGGTGGAGCGCGAGGTAGGCAGCGACTTCAACCGCTCGCCGTTCCCGTCGTGGCTCGAGCGAAGTGGTGAGTCCGACGATTCGGGGCTCAGGGGTGAGGAGTCGAATCCATGGTTCGACAGGGCGCACTTCCTCAGCCGGTGCCGCTGGCGGGGATGGTTCCGCATCGAGCAGTTCGGCGAGGAGGGCGGTGGTGGGAGCGATGGTCGGGTCATGGGGTCCGACGCCACTCGCGTCGACCACGCAGCTGACCAATCGGTGTTGGATCGTGCTCGGGAGGACCGAAGGGTCGGAGAGGAAGAGCACGGCAGCGCCCTCGTCGAGGGCCCGGACGGCCTCGTCAACGCTCGAGCAGGCAACCGTTGGTCGACGGCTGTTGATGGCGTCGATGATGAGGAGTTGGAGGTCGACGAGCGCTCGTGCATCAGGTCCGTTCAGGTGGACGACGGTACCTGGTGGGAGGACCCACAGGGGCGTCTCGATCGGGGCGGGAGCACCTTCGTTGGCGACCATCGGCACCGAGCCCGGCGTTTCGCTGAGCGAGGAGAGCAGTGCCTCGTGTGCCCCTGCCGCACAGGCTTCGCTGCCAACGAACGCCGATTCTGCAGCGCCGAGGTCGATCCGGGCACCCCGCCGCCGTCGACGCAGTGCCCCAACTCTCGCGGCCAGCGCCACGACGCCAATGCCCACCATCTGAATGAGGTCCTCGGTGCTCGCGTGCACGGTGCGGTTGCCGTGGTGGTGGCTGGTGCTTGGAGGAGGCGTCTCTTCGCTTGGCGGTCGGTGGTGAACCGGCGGGGGAGTTGCGCTGCGAGCGGGGTTCGACGGTGGCGTAACGGCCGGCAGGAGCAGTTGCCAGCCCACGTCGATCAGGCTCGGGTTCGTGAAGGTCACCCCGTTCGTCATGGTGTGACCAAGGTTGAGCGAGGCGAGGGTGCGCCACTTGAGTGGGTTGCCGAGTTCGGTCGCGGCGATGGTCCAGAGGCAATCTCCAGGGCGGACTCGGTAGATCCGGGGCGACGTCGGGTGTGTGGTCACCACCATCGGGGTATCTGGGTGGGCGAGGGTGACGGCGCCATTCGGCCGGAGCGGAACGGCTGCCGACGCCGTTCCGGTGAGTGACGGGAGGAGTCCAAGCAAGCTCATCGAGAGCGCCAACCGTGTGGCCACCCCACCGAGTAGGGAGGTGGCGGGCCGCGTCTGTTCTCTTGCGGATCTCACGCCGAGGGCAACCGTCGTCAAAACGACGGTCCAGCAGGACCAGGCGAGACCGAGGATGATCCACCACGAGAGCGTCCACCACCTCGGGTGGCCAACGGGGTCTGCTGCGGTCAGTGCCACGAGCACGCCGCTGACGGCGACGATGACGACGACAGCGACTGCGAGGTCGATGACGGCTCGGCGCCTGCTCACGACGCACCTCCCAGGGTGATGGCGTAGGGGACGGGAGTCGTGGCGCTCGTCGAGACCGACACGGAGCAGCCGACATTCGAAACGGTGGTGCGCACGGTTTGACCTGCGGGCACGCCGAGGGCACTCGCCCCACACACGCTCAACTCGATCAGCGCAGATCCGTTGTTGGCGACGACCAGCGACGGCGGCGTCGAAGTCTCGGGGATGGCGTAGATGGCGGTCGCTGCATCAGGAGCGACGAGGTAGCCCGACCACGTGGGCGCGGTCGATGCCGCTTGGGTGATGGTCACCGGCTCCGTGGTGGTGGTCGCCACGGGGGTCGTTGCCGGCAGCACGGTCGGCGACGAGTGTGGTGCTGCGCTGCGAGACCGATGTACCACCGCCACCGTTGCGTCGGCATGGGGAGACGAACGGTGAGCGGCAACGGCCTCCGTCGAGCGTGGTGCGCTGCTGGTGGCAACGCTCTGAGGACGGGCAGGTAGAACCTTCGTCGAGTGAGCGCTCGACGGCAGATCTGGCGCCACGATCCGTGCACTCGGGGCGCTCAGGCCGAGGAACGCCAGGCAGAGCGACGCCGTGGTCAGCCCTGCCCACCCCAACGGAACCCGTCGCTCGCTCATGCCGTCACCTCGTGGGCGCTCCCGGTGCGGAGCGCCGTGGCGGCGACGCTAGGTCGGCCGCCTCCAAAATGGCACGCGCCCCAGCTTCTGCCGCGGCCACGGCTCCTCGACGAGAGGTACCGAGGAGCGCTGCCAACTCCGACCACGTGAGGTCCATGCCAGCACGGCCGACGACGGCGGTTCGCTCCTTCGCATTCTGGAGAGAAGCCGCTGCTCGCACGACGTCCTCGGCTGATGATCGCGCCCCCGAAGGATCAGCGGGTTCGTGGTCGCTCGTCAGATGGGTGGCAAGCGCGGCCCGATGGGTCTCACCGATGCGGCGGAGGCGACAACGCACTGCGGAGAGGATGTCCGGTCCGGCATACGGGCGGACCTGGCCGCCCCAGGCGGCGATCACCTCATAGGAAGTGGAGATGGCGTCGAGGAGGAGTTCTCCGCCACTCGTCCAGGGGCCGCCTGCACCCCACGACAACGCCCGGCCAACGCCGAGGAGTCCCGGGAGGAGCGCTTGGACGAGGGCTCGACGGGCGAGGTGGTCGTCGCTCGAGCGGACGAGGAGTGCGGAGAGGACTGCCATGCGCTCGAGCACGGGGAGGGGTCCCGCTTCAGCTAGCGCGGTGGCGAGGCCGAGGGCTGCGATCCCCGGTGTCGTCTCGTCGAGGGCTTGGAGGAGCGTGCGGCCCTCCCGTGTCCGCTCAGTGCAGATCCAGTCGATGGTCAGGTTGGTGATGACGGTGGTGGTATCCATGGCCAAACGGTGCGTGCACCGGCACCCACCGGAGTTCCCTCGCCGCCCGGCGAGGTGGGTTGACGTGCCCACGATGGTTCCCTCATCGCCGTCTACGCTGAAGCAATGGATCTTGAAGCCTTCTATGAAGCCAACGAAGCCCGTCGCACCTCAGAAGAGGTGGAGTTCGGTGACTCGTGGACGACTGCTCATGGGCACGCGTTCCAGCTCAGCTGGATTGCGGCGACCGGCGAGCTCTACTTGATGGCTGATGATCCCAACTCGCCGAGCGTGGACATCTTCGGCGACATCGTCCCAACGCCAGAAGCGACCTCTGAGCTGACCGTGACCGTCCTCGGCACGGTGGCAACCCTCGAAGAACTCCACGGCATCCTCGATGGATGGGCCGACGCGCTCGACGCCCCAGGGAGCCTCTCGTGGCTGACGGCGCGCCTCGCTGCGCGTGGCGTGACGTCGCAGAAGTAGTCGCAGCGGACGTCTGTGACCGGCACATCGAAGGACTGGTATCGGTGTCCGATGTGGGTGATCTCATCACGACCTCATGACGAGTCCACGGTTGTCCATGCGATTTCCTGCACGGCTAGGAGAACGTGATGTCGACCAATTTCAAGCGGCGAGCGGTGTGAATCGCACTGGGAAAGTTGGAGGCTCTATCAAAGCCAGTGCGATTCAGGTTGACACTGAGGCAACACCAGGAGGGCAAGACTTGAACAAGAGCAGTGGTCAAGGGCATCATCCCCAGCTGCTCGATGTGGAGAGAGCGCTCCCGGTATGACCATGGAAGCATTCGAGCAATTCGTGGCTGTAGCCATGGAGGGGGAAGGTCTAGTCGTATCGTCTGCCGTCAAGTTCTTCGTGAAGCGCAAGACCAAGAAGCAGATCCACGACGAATACCAGGAGCATGGCTACGAGGTAGACCTCGTGGGCGCCAACAGCGAGAAGTTGGTCCTAGCGACCGTGAAGTCCTTCTTCGGCTCCAGGGGAGTTCAGGCTCGCGAAGTCACTGGTGTCTCAGGATCGACGGGTGCGTATCGCCTTCTGAATGATCCAGATCTCCGTGCTCAAGTCATTGCAAAGGCACATGATCGATACCAGTACCCAGTAGCGAAGATATTCCTACGCCTCTACGTCGGAAAGTTTGCGGGGAAGGGGGGTGCAGACGAAGCTCCCATTCGGGAGTGGTGTGGCAGGCAGGAGTTGCAGAGTGGACCGATCGAGGTCTTTTCGGTGAACCAAGTTGTTAAGGAAGTCAAGAAGGTCGCCGCTCGGCGGACGTACATCAACAACCCTAGCATCGTCGCCTTGAAAGTTCTGCAGGCGACCGGGGATCTCGATCTTCAAAGTGTTGCGAGCCAAGACGCTGCAGAAGATTGAGGGTTATGGCCATTGGATATGAATGGTTTCGTGGTCCGGTGTTACGTATCGGACGGACCCCGAGACATCGCCCACCTGTTCCTGCAGCCAATACTGCAGCCAATACTGCAGCCTGAGGAGTAGACCCCGAAGGTCCTCTGCGGAATGTGGTGGACGATCACTCAGCTCAGACCAGAACAGCCGGACCTCGATGGAATGCGATGGACTTGGGATCAACAATCCCAAGGTGCCGGGATCGAGACCCGGGCGGCCCACGTTTTCCCTGGTCACAGGCTTGAAGGTTATGAAATAGGCGTCAAATGTAGCGGCGGGTTCGAAGGGTAAGCGAATTCGAGGAGCCCCAGAGCGAATCTGTCACCGCAAGGTAGACGACGCCTCATCAGGTCGTCGATGCATGGTCCGTTGCGTTACCCGATCAAGCTGAGCGTGAACTGCGTGGCGATGTTGTTCGTCCGCATGTCGCTGTCGGCGGGGAGCACCCCAGAGTCGACGAGGAGGTCCGAGAGGCGAGCCATGATGACGGCGAATCGGAAACCTGCGAAGACCTCGTAGTAAGCAACGTCGTGCATGGTCTTTCCGAGGAGCGTTTCGTAGCGCTCGATGGTCTCCTCGCGTGAACCGAATCCGCCGAGCAGGGGAAGGCCGAGGCCCTCGGTGAACTGCCGGTTGAAGTAGAGCCACCACCCGAGGTCGAGCTCTGCAGGGGCCAGTGACGCCATCTCCCAGTCGAGGACCGCGGCCGGGCGAAAGTCCTGCCAGATGATGTTGCCAATGCGAGCATCGCCCCACGACAGCACGAGG
>CAIQEU010000052.1 GCA_903870905.1 uncultured Actinomycetes bacterium
CCAATCCTCGGCTACCGGATTTCGTACTACGAGCCTGGCAACAAGAACCAGTTCCAGTATGCGATCGTCGGACCCAACGCCACCTCGTTGGAGCTTCCCTCGTTCATCTACGGTGACGACGACTACATGATCATCCAGGCCTTCAACGCCCAAGGCTTCGGACCTACTACCTGCATCTCGACCTACCTCACCGAGGAATTCGCCGCTCTGCAAGAACACGCTCCCGACGCCCCAACTGATCCCGTCGCCGTGGCCGGGAACGGTTCGGTAACCGTGTCGTGGGGACCAGCCGTTGTCCACACCAATGAGCCAATCACCCGCTACCGCGTCCTCACCTACGACAACACCATTCGCAACGGGTGGGTTGCGCACAGCTGCGTGACCACCGGCGCGCTGTCGTGCACCGTCACGGGACTCACCAACGGCGTGGTCTACGACTTCAAGGTCCAAGCCCAGACCGCGACCCGAGTGAGCGAGAAGTCCACTTGGTCGAACCAAGTGGTTCCCGAGGGTCTCAACCTCCCCATTGAGGCGTCAGCGGTTGGTGCGAACGCCAGCGCGATTGTCTCGTGGACCGCAGCAACTCCGGAGTCTGGTGCCACCATCACGGGCTACACCGTGACGGCGTTCCCCGGTGAGCACACCTGCCACACGACGACGGCACTCAGCTGCACGGTCACCGGCCTCGTGAACGGTCACCTCTACACCTTCGAGGTGACCCCTTACCAAGACGGCCACCCGTCACTGCCAGCAGAGGCCGAAGCAACCCCGGCAACCGTTCCCGACGCACCCCGTCTTCCCTTCGCAGCACTGCTGCCGCTCGGTGTTGGTGTGCTGTTCGGTGTTCCCCACAATGGCGGAAGCCCCATCACGGGCTACACCGTCACCGCATCGCCGGGTGGTGCGACCTGCACCTCAGGGGTGACCACCACGAATTCGGAAGGATGCATCGTCGTCGGCCTCACGTCGGGCACCTATACCTTCACGGTCGTTGCCACCAACGCCATTGGTGACAGCCTCCCCTCAGTGGTGTCGAACCCGGTCACCATCACCGGCGATCCCGTCACCACTCCAGCCCCAGCCTTCAACATCTCGGCGACTGCTGGGCGCTACCAAGCAACGGTGACCTGGTCGGCAGCGACCAGCACGAACCCCATCACGGGCTACACCGTCACTGCATCACCAGGTGGAAAGACCTGCTCGACCACGGGTGCGCTTAGTTGCGTCGTGACCGGTCTGGCGAGTGGCCTCCCGGTCACCTTCACCGTGACCACGCTCACGGCAACCGAGAACTCGGCGCCAAGTGAGCCAGCAACGGCCACACCCTATGGAGCGAAGCCTTCGGCCAAGATCTACTTCGATCTCGACAAGTCGATCATCACGCCGCAGCAGAACGCGAAACTGAAGGCATTCGCCAAGGCCATCGTGGCCAACCACGTCACCGCAGTGTCTCTGCACGGGTTCGCTGACCCTCAGGGCAACGCCGCCTACAACCTGAAGTTGAGTTTCCGCCGAGGCCAAGTGGTTGCCCGTCAGCTCACCAACCTGGTGGCTCGACTCGGTGGCACGAACCTCACGGTGACCGTGGTCGGTCGTGGTGTGAAGAGCACCCACGCGAACCACGCCCTCAACCGAGTGGTTGAAGCCAGCACTCGCTGAACAACCTTCACCAGTTCACGTCCACTGCCCGGTCTTCGTGAGGCCGGGCAGTGGACGCGTTCGTGGTCTGTCGCCGAACGACGAGAGCCGGGTGATGACTGGTGGGATCCGGTCGATCGCTCGTCGATGACCGAGGACTACTTCAGGACCTTGAGCGTCGTGGTGATGAGGTTGAGCAGCGCCGGCGGTGCCTTGGTCACGACCGGGGAGATGAAGCCCAACACGATGTAGTTGTTGGCGACCCATGCGTCGAGACGCACGGTGCCGGCCTTCGCGGTTGACCCAAGGCCATCCTGCTTGCCGTCGCCGTAGTCGAGGTAGTCCCAGACCTGTCCGACCTTGGTCTTCATCATGGCGCCGGCGGATTGCTTGACCATGTAGTTCATGTAAGCGGTGGCCGACATCGTTGGCTTGTTGGCGCCTTGGGCCTCAATGGAGAGTTGCTTCAAATCAGCAGGGCTGACGCAGCCAATGACGAGGGCCTTCGCTCCGAAGTCGTAGGTGGTTCCGAGTGCGTTCGCTGGATTGCTCGCGCCCTTGGCGTAGTTGTACGGGGTCACCTTGGGACCCGTGGCCTTGGAGAAGCCGTCGGCAACGACGGCAGCCTTGGTCAACTTCGCGCAACTCTGTGCAGTCGACGCCCCGGCGACGCCACCGGTGGCAACGGCACCGAATGTCGTCGCGATGGTGGTGAGGGCGAGTGCCGAAGCGAATGCGGTTCGACGGAGCATGGGGGGCCTCCTGGAGTTGGGGAACACCATCACCGTAGGGAGCGATGGTGTGAGCCGGGTAAGACGACGAGTCTGAGGACACCGAGGAACTACCCTGCTCTCGAACCCCAACTGTGGAGCGCCAAATTGACCTCGCCCTTTGATGTCGTGACCTTCAGCCACGGTCCAGCCATGAAGAACCGCTTCATGCTGGCCCCCCTCACCAACGAGCAGAGCCACGCCGATGGCACCTTGTCCGATGAGGAGTACCGCTGGCTGACCTATCGAGCAGAAGGTGGCTTCGGGCTCACCATGACCTGTGCCAGCCACGTTCAGCGAGTTGGCCAAGCCTTCACTGGGCAACTCGGTTGCTACAGCGATGACCACCTACCCGGCCTCACCCGTCTCGCCGCGGGCATCAAGGAGCACGGGAGCCTGGCCATCATCCAGCTCCACCACGGAGGACGGCGGGCCAACGCCGAGCTCATCGGCACCCAGCCGGTGTCGCCGTGCCCGGACCCCGATGCTGGTTCTCGTGAGATGAGCACGGAGGAAGTCGAGCAGCTCATCGTCGACTTCATCGCCGCTGCGGTGCGGGCCGAGAAGGCCGGGTTCGACGGCGTGGAACTCCACGCAGCGCACGACTACATCCTCTGTGAACTCCTGAACGGCACGTTCAACGTGCGCACCGACCGCTTCGGTGGATCGCTCGAGAACCGCAGCCGAGCGCTCTTCGAGATCATCTCCGGGATCCGTTCACAGTGCCGCCCCGACTTCAACCTCTCGGTTCGCTTCTCGCCCGAGCGCTTCGGTCAGGCAACCGCGGACATCGTGGAGGTCTTCCAACAGGTTGCCCAAAGTGGCGACGTGGACTTCATCGATCTGTCGATGTGGGATGTCTTCAAAGAAGCGGTCGACGAGGAGTTCGCTGGTCGACCTTTGCTCGAGGTCTTCACCGAGCTCGATCGGGGAGCGACGAAGCTGGCGGTCGCTGGTCACCTCTACTCCGGAGCAGATGTGCAGCGGGCCCTCGACCTCGGTGCCGACATGGTGGCCCTCGGGCGAGCAGCCGTGACCAACCACGACTTCCCCCTCCTCATGGAGGCTGACCCCACCGTTGCCATGCGGGAACTCCCGGTGTCTCGAGCCACGCTGGCCGATGAGCGGTTGTCCCCGTCCTTCATCACCTACATGAGCAACTGGCAGGGGTTCGTCGAGGGATGACCGAGCCATCGGTCCCAGTTGAGCTCGGCCTCGACACCTTCGGCGACGTGACCATCGGCGCCGATGGAGCGCCACTCTCTCATGCGGAAGTTCTCCGCAATCTGGTCGACCAGGCGGTGCTGGCCGATCAGGTCGGCGTGCACTTCATTGGGGTCGGTGAGCACCACCGATCAGACTTCGCGGTGTCGGCACCCGAGGTGGTGCTAGCGGCAATCGCCACTCGGACGGAGCGCATTCGACTCGGCTCCGCGGTCACGGTGCTCAGTTCCGATGACCCGGTTCGGGTCTTCCAGCGCTTCGCGACGTTGGATGGCATCTCTGGAGGACGGGCCGAGGTCATCCTCGGTCGAGGCTCCTTCACCGAGTCCTTCCCGCTCTTCGGCTACGACCTCTCGCAGTACGAGGAGCTCTTCGAGGAGAAGTTGTCGCTCTTCGCCCAACTCCTCACCGAACAGCCCGTCACCTGGCAGGGTCAAACTCGAGCGGGACTGTCCAACCAGTCGGTCTACCCAACGACCGCCCATGGCCTGAAGGCCTGGGTGGGGGTCGGTGGCAGCCAACAATCTGTCGTGCGGGCAGCGAGCTACGGCCTTCCCCTCATGATGGCCATCATCGGTGGCGAACCCGCGCGATTCGCCCCCCTCGTCGATCTCTACCACCGAGCCTTGGCGCACTTCGAGAAGCCCATGCAGCTGGTTGGGGTGCACTCGCCGGGCTACATCGCGGCCACCGATGACCAGGCCAGGGCTGAACTGTGGCCCCACATGAAGGTCATGCGCGACCGCATTGGTCGAGAGCGAGGTTGGCCACCGATCACCGAGGCGGAGTTCTCCAGAGACTGTGGACCGAGCGGCTCGTGGTACGTGGGGTCTCCTGAGACCGTGGCCAAGAAGATCGCTGCCACGGTGCAGGTCCTCGGACTCCGTCGCTTCGACCTCAAGTACAGCGCTGGGCAACTACCTCACCACCTCATGCTCCAGAGCATCGAGCACTACGGGACCACGGTGATCCCCATGGTGCACGACCTCATGGCGTGAGCGCCGAGCGACGACGAGTGGTGACCAGACGAACTGGCCGATCGGTACCCCCTGCCCTCGTGGCGCTGTTCGCCGTGGCGTGTGGTCTCTCGGTCGCCAACCTCTACTACGCCCAACCGATGCTGGCCCACATCGCCCAGAGTTTCGGCGCCTCGCCGAGCACCGCTGGACTCGTGGTCACCTTCGCCCAGGTTGGCTACGCGCTCGGGCTCGGGTTCCTCGTTCCTCTCGGCGACCTCTTCTCGAGACGGCGGCTCGTGCCTGTGGTGCTCAGCGTGACCGCCCTCGGCCTCGTGGCCTCCGCGCTGGCACCGAGTATCTCGGTGCTCATCTCGGTGGCGGTCGTCGTCGGCCTCGGTTCCGTCGCGGCCCAGATGCTCATTCCCATGGCCGCCTCGCTCGCCAGTGACCACGATCGTGGCCACGTGGTCGGGGGCATCATGAGTGGTCTCCTGATCGGGATCTTGCTGGCGAGGACGGCCGCTGGTGCCTTGGCGGCGGTGACGAGTTGGCGAGTGGTGTTCGCAGCTGCTTCCGGGGTGACGGTGCTCCTCGCTATCGTCCTTGCTCGAGTCCTCCCCGAAGAACACCCTCGGCCCACCATGACCTACCGGGCGCTCCTCCACAGCGGGTTGACCTTGCTCAGGGTCGAGCCACAGCTCCGACGGCGTGCGGTGTTCGGCGGCTTGGCCTTCGCTGCGTTCAGCGTCTTTTGGACCACGATGGCATTCCTCTTGTCAGCGGCTCCGTTCCACGAGAACGAGGCGACCATTGGTTTGTTCGGACTCGTTGGTGCCAGCGGGGCGCTCATCGCTAACTTCGCCGGCAAGTGGGCTGATCGAGGCTGGACGAGTTGGACCACCTTCGCCTTCTCGGTGCTCATCGCCCTGTCGTTCGGGGTGCTGTGGATTGGACGAACGAGCGTGGCCATGGTGGTCGTCGGAATTCTCGCCTTGGATGTCGGCGTGCAAGGACTCCAGGTGACGAACCAGTCGATCATCTTCCGACTCGCTCCTGAGGCTCGGAGTCGGATCAACTCGGTGTACATGGTCTCCTACTTCACCGGCGGTGCAGCAGGTTCAGCGCTCGGGAGTGCGATGTATGGGGCGCATCGATGGGCAGGGGTGTGCGCGCTCGGCGTCGGGATTGGTGCGCTCCTCATTGGTGCATCGGTAGTGGACGGTGTTCGCTCGAGGACCTAACCGTTTGTAGTTCACGCCGAGCAAGCTCTTGAGCAAGGTCGTTGGAGGGGTGAGGGACTCACACTGCTCCAATGTGCTCGGTGAACCCCTTCCAGCTGCTGGCATTGAGCTGTGAACTATGACATCATCTTCGATGTCAGCGTGGAATCTCACGTTGAGCTCCGAAGTTGATACGTGGTTGAAGGGCCTCTCGCTCGAGGATTTTGCGATGGTTGCAGCGCGTTTGGAGTATCTCACCGCCGTAGGGAACCAATGTCGAATGCCGATCACTCGTCCGCTTGGAGAAGGACTCTTCGAATTGCGATTTGCACTTGGAAATCACGCCCAGCGCATCACCTTCGCGTTTGCGGCCAACCGGTCGATCGTGGCGCTCACCGTCTTCACCAAGCAACGGAACTCCGAACGTCGAGAAATTGCCCGGGCACGAATGAAGATGGCGGCATATCGAAATGGCTGAACGCAGCGAAGGGAAAGTAATGCACACGTCATGGCAGGAACACCAGATCGAACGGCAGCAATCGATGGGCGAGGCGGAACGAGATGTCTATGCGGTGAAGTTCGCTGCGGCGCGACTCGCAATGACCGTTGGTCAGCAGATCTTCGACGCTCGGACCGCTGCAGGACTGAGTCAACGAGCACTCGCGAAGCGAATGGGAACGAGCCAGGCGGCGATCGATCGCCTCGAATCTGGAGGAACTGCCGCAACGTTGACGACGTTGCAGAAGGTCGCTTCAGCACTCGGCCTCGTCGTTGGAGTTGTGTTCCACCCCGCGGCCTAGAACGCCGGCTCAACAGCGGTCGACGCCCCCAGAGATAGATCCCGAGGAAACGGAGGCCAAGATTGGCTGGAAGGCTGTTGAAGGGGAATGATGCGCAGTATCTGTAGGTGCTCGCTGAGGAAGTGATGCCCGCCAGTGAGGCCTCCCAGGGTCACCGAGACCCGCTCACCGCCGCAACAACGCCACACTGGCAACCTACAGTTGCACCACCGTTGATCGGCAGAGGGGACGCGTGGCCAATTTCTACGAGACGCTCGGCGTCACGACGAGCGCATCACCTGAAGCCATCAAGCAGGCGTACCACGCACTCGCGAAGCAGTACCACCCTGATCGCCACCACAGTGATGCCAACCGTGAGGTGTACGAGGCCAAGATGGCCGAAGTCACCGAGGCCTACAGCGTGCTGTCGGACCCTCAAGCCCGTGCCACCTACGACCGCACCTTGACCTACGGCAGTCGGGTCGGGACCTCCGCTCCACCCC
>CAIQEU010000053.1 GCA_903870905.1 uncultured Actinomycetes bacterium
GTGATCAGCAGATCACTTGGGCTGCATGCGGATACCAGCGTCGAGGCGGATGGTCTCTGCGTTCATGTAGCTGTTGGCGAGCAGCTCGATCGCCAAGGTGGCGAACTCTGCAGGCTGGCCGAGGCGCTTCGGGAAGAGGACGCCGGTGCCGAGCTTGGCCTTGAAGGCCTCGGAGGCTTCGCCGGAGCCGTAGATCGGGGTGTCGATGAGGCCCGGGAGGATGGTGTTCACGCGGATGCCGACGGCCGAGAGGTCGCGGGCGAGGGGGAGGGTCAGGCCAACGACGCCACCCTTGGACGAGGAGTAGGCAACCTGGCCAATTTGGCCGTCTTCGGCGGCAACGGAAGCGACGTTGACGATGGCGCCACGCTCACCGAACTCGTCGGGCTCGTTCATGCTCATCTTGGTGGCGGCCAGGCGGCAGACGTTGAAGGTGCCGACGAGGTTGACCTCAATGATCTTGCGGTAGATGTCGAGGTCGTGGGCCGAGGAGTACTCGCCGTCCTTGCCAATGGTGCGGGTGGCCCAGCCGAGACCGGCCGAGTTCACGACGCTCTTGAGCGGAGCGTGTGCGTAGGCGGCGTCGATGGCGGCGATGATCTGGTCGGTGTTGGTGACGTCGCACTGGACGAAGGTGCCACCGATCTCCTTGGCGAGGGCCTCGCCGGTCTCTGCCTTCAGGTCGGCAACGACGACGTGCGCGCCACGAGCAGCGAGGAGGCGGGCGGTGGCCTCACCGAGACCCGATGCTCCACCGGTGACGATTGCAGACGTGTGACTGAGTTCCATGATGCTCCTTCTCGGAAGTACGACCGATGCGGCCGATCGGTTGCACAGCCTAGGACCTCCCGAGTGGGGGAGTGA
Organism: uncultured Actinomycetes bacterium; assembly: GCA_903870905.1. Lineage (GTDB taxonomy): Bacteria > Actinomycetota > Acidimicrobiia > Acidimicrobiales > RAAP-2 > CAIQEU01. Next base: position 865 of record CAIQEU010000053.1, read on the forward strand.
TCGGAGTGGAACGGCCTAGCCTGTGTGCGTGCCGACTCGCTACGACGCCACTCGAGAGGATCTGGCCGAACTCCTGGCCGATCAGCCTCGGTTCCGTGTCGATCAGGTGCTCCACGGCCTCTACGACGACCTCGCCAGCCCAGCAGAACTCACCACCTTGCCAAAGGCGCTGCGAGAACAGTTGGAGGCTGCGCTCCCTCCGGCCCTCCGCATCGCCACCGAGAAGTCCGCTGATGATGGCGAGACCACCAAGTGGGTGTTCTCCCTCGCCGATGGCGCGATGGTGGAGACGGTGCTCATGGAGTACGACGACCGGGTCACTGCGTGTCTGTCCTCACAAGCCGGATGCGCCATGGGTTGCACGTTCTGCGCCACCGGTCAGGCGGGCTTCACTCGGAACTTAGAAGTAGGCGAGATCGTCGAGCAGTTCGTGGTGGCGGCTCGAGCTGCCCGCCCACGCCGACTCTCCAACATCGTCTTCATGGGGATGGGTGAGCCCCTGGCCAACGTCGATCGGCTGTTCGATGCGATTCGCCGGCTCCACGGGGATCTCGGGCTGTCGGCTCGCCGAATCACGGTGTCGACGGTTGGCATCATCCCCGGTATCAAGCGTCTCACCGACTTCGAGTTGCCGGTGAACCTCGCCGTCTCGCTGCACGCAGCCAACGATGTGACCCGCACCAGCCTCGTGCCCATGAACAAGCGGTACCCGCTGGCAGATCTCCACGACGCCTGTGCTGCCTACGTCGAAACCTCTGGTCGTCGCCTCAGTTTCGAATGGGCCTGCATCGATGGCGTCAACGACACCGACCTCGCCGCGCGAGAGCTCGCAGCGTTCGCCATTCCCTTGAAGGCGCACGTGAACCTGATCCCGTTGAACCCAACCCCTGGTTACCTCGTCCGAGGGTCTACCCTCGCCAGAGTTCGGGAGTTCCGAGATGACCTCCTCGACTACGGCGTCAACGCCACGATTCGGCGGACGAGGGGGGTCGAGATTGACGCAGCCTGCGGTCAGTTGGCGGCTGAAGTGGTGCGGGAGCGAATCGCTCTTCGGCCACGTTGAGAACGTCAACAACGGGAGAGCCCAATCTCTCCAGGAGGCCGGTCGTCACCAATCTGGAATCGCATCGAGCGCTGCGCGTTGGAGCGCTTGGATGAAAGCGGCGTCCTGGGGTGCACGCTGATAGGCAGTGACGAATTCTCGGTCGGCAACTGCTTGTTCGTGGGCACTGATAAGGGCGAGGACACCTCGTCGAAGCAGCTCTGAACGATTCATCGACAGATCCTCAGCAACCTGATTGAGGCGTAGAAGCACATCCTCGTCAACTTGGAAGTGGAGCGTTCTCTTCGGCATGCCAAACGCTCCCACCTCAACGTTGCAGTGAACCTTGCTCGAAGGTTTGCTTCGTGGGGGTTTCTGTGAACGTTCAGCCGTGAGCGAATTCCATGTGTTCGAGGACGTGACCCGCCGAATCGGCTGTTCCCACCCGTAGCGTGGAGTAGTGCGGATGAACATCATAAAAACAGCCCTCGTGCTCGGGATGAGCACATTTGCCCTCTCGTGGGGAAGCGGAGTGACTTCAGTGGAAGCCTCGCAGAATCCCTGCGGACCATCGCATTGGCTGCCTGGGGCTCACCTCGTCGACTGCAACCTGAAGGGTGCCAATCTCGCTGGACGCAACCTCTCGGGAGCGAACTTCAGTGGGGCAAACGTCTCGTCGGCCAACTTCACCGGGGCGACGCTCACCGCAACGACGTGGTCCTTCACCAACGCGACGTCGACCAACTTCTCACAGGCCAACCTTACGGGCGCAACCATGCGCAACGTCGACCTCACGAAGAGCACTGCGGTCGGGGCCATCTTCACCGGTGGTGTCTTCACCCAAGCCAATTTCGCGCTAGTGAACCTCACCAACGCTTCGTTCGATCACCTCACGATGACCCTCTGTGACTTGAAGGGGGTGAGCGGAACGGGAGCCAATCTCGCCTTCGACCACTGGGATGGGGTGAACCTCGTCGCGGCAAATCTCAGCGCTGCGACCTTGACCGGAATTCAGACGATGCACGTCTCAACCGTCGGCTCAACGAAGTTGCCGCCAGGTTGGTTCAATAACTTAGGGGTGCTCCGCTACCGCGCCCCGCGCCCCTAGCGACAGAGTGGGGTGATCAGGCGCCGGAGTTGTGCAGGTGCCAGAAGATGGCGCCGTAGGTGGCAGCGATGAGCGCCGCACCGAGGACGTAGGTGGCCCAGCGGTGGTTCTTGAAGAACGTCGACTTCCGGACCGGCTGCTCGAGCAGGTAGTACGACACCGCAGCGAGGGCGAAGGAGAGCAGGATCTGCTCGAAGTGCGCCATTCCCGACAGCGGCGTGAAGCTGTACTGCGTCGCAATCTGGATGATCGGATAGTGGACGAGGTAGAGCGAGAAGGAAATCGCACCCACCCACTGAATGACGGGGAACTTCGTGATCACGCCGAATCCCGTGGACTGGCGGAGCGATCCACCAGCAATGACGAGGCCCGTTGCTGCGACGGGGAGGATGGCCCTCCACCCTGGCCACTCCGTGGCTGCAGTTTGTGACGAGTAGAACCAGGTGCAGGCGCCGATCACCGCGCACCCAACGACACCGAACCAGGTGCCGAGCTTCGGGGCCTTGTCGACGAGGTAGGGGGTGAGCACGGCGAGCAGGGCACCGAGGCCGAGCTCCCAGGCTCGGGTGAGCGGCGAGTAGAAGGCCCACACCGGGTTGTTCTGGGTCTCGATGAGGTTCCAGATGAGGGAGGCCGCAATCACTGTGCCGAGTCCGGCCATCAGGTTGATCTTGGCCAGTCGCTTGGGCAGAAGGGCAGTCAAGCCAATGAACAGCAGCGGCCAGACGACGTAGAACTGCTCTTCAACGCCGAGGGACCAGAACTGGGTCAGGGTCGAGGGAGGGTTCGACGCACCGAAGTACTGGGTGCCAACGGTGGCGAAGTGGAAGTTCCCCATGAACGCGGTGACCCACTTGGCGTCGCCGGCCACCGAGGCTCCAGTGACGAAGGCCAGCCAGTGGTAGGTGGCGAAGATCGTCAGCACGATGACGACCGATGCCGCCGGGAGAATGCGCCGGATGCGGCGAGCGTAGAAGTCGAGGATGGAGGTTCCGCCACTGCCCGCTCGCTCTTGCAGCAGGACACCAGTGATCACGAAGCCGGAGATGACGAAGAACACGTCGACGCCCAAGAACCCGGCGTGGAAGCCAGGAATCGAAGCGTGGAACATCAGCACCAGCACCACGGCGAGGGCTCGGAGCGCTTGGATGTCGGGTCGGAAGGTCGACTTGTAGTCGTTGGTCGTCAGGTCGTGCACTGCGCCAACCTACCGCGCTGACTCCTCAATTCGTGGACTCATGAGAGGGAGCTTCTGGCGCTCGTTCGGCCCAGAACTCCGGTCGCCACAGGGCGAGTGCCGCAACACCGACAATGCAGAGGAGTCCACCGCTGACGACGGAGGTGAGGGTGCTCGTGGCCGCAGCGACGGCACCCGATTCCAGATCACCGAGCTTCGGTCCACCTTGGACCACGGCGATCTGAATGGCCGAGAGGCGAGAACGGAAGTGATCGGGAATGGAAGTCTGCAGCACCGTGTTGCGCAGGACCGCTGAGAGCACGTCAGCCCAACCGGCGAGTGCCAGACAGACGATGCCCACCACGTAGCTATCGCTCAGGCCGAAGACGACGATGGCGCCACCCCACAGGGCGACGGCCAAGGAGATGGCCCGACCACGACGGGTGACGCGGTGCAGCCACCCAGTCGTGATCGCCCCGAGGAATGCACCGATGCCAGGGGCGGCGTAGAGGAGGCCGAGAAGACTCGGTCCGACTCGGTAGACGGTGGCCGCCATGGCTGGGAAGAGTGCCCGGGGGAGACCGAACACCATGGCGGAGAGGTCGACCAGATACACGCTCTGCAAGATGGGCTTGGCCCTGAGGAAGGAGAAGCCTTCGGCGATGGATTTGAGGCCCGGCTTCATCGCTCCCGGTGATGGCGGGACTGGTTCCATGAGCAGCGAGGCAACGACGACGGCGACGAAGCTCACGGCGTCGATGGCGTAGGCCAAGGGGATGCCGGCAGTGGCGATGAGGACACCGGCGAGGGCAGGACCGATGATGCCGCCGAACTGCAGGATCACCTGGTTGAAGGCCAAGGCGCCGGTCAAGTGCTCGGCGTCGACGATCTTTGGGACCGACGCGGTCCTCGACGGTCCCGACAGCCCAGCGACAAAGGCAGCCAACGCAGCGATGACGTAGAGCACGAACAGATTTGAGGACCAGGCCCAGGCGTTGAGGGCCAAGAGGCCGGAGAACACCGTTGCCGCGGACGCTGCCTCGAGCATGATCTGGCGCCGGTCTCGGTGGTCGCCAATTGCACCCCCGATGAGCGAGCCACAGATGAGCGGGATCAACTGGGCGAAGGAGATGAGGCCTACCTGGAGTGAGGAATGGGTCGTGGCGTAGACCTGAATGGGAATCGCCACCACCGTGAACTGGCTGCCAATGGTGGAGATGGCGAAGCCAATGGAGAGGAGTCGAAACTGCCGGCTGTGGCGCAAGGGGCGGGTGTCGATCATGAACTTGGCCACCGGCCAATGCTAGAGAGCCGGGCGGAGCGGCGAGGGCACGGTCTAGCGTTGGGCCATGGCTGCAGAAGTGCTCTCACTGATCGATCGGGTGACCTATCCCGTCGACGACCGGTCGGGTGCGACCTACCGGGCGATGGTCGATGCCGCCCACCATCAACTCACGACGACGGGGGCAGCGGAGCTCTCCGGCTTCATCACCCCCGATGGCGTTGCGGCGCTCGTCGCTGATGCTGAGTCCTTGGCCGAGCGGGCCTACCACTCGGTCGGGAGTGGAACGGCGTTCCTCGGACCGCCTGATACGACCGTCGACGATGACCACCCCCGGGCCCGGCGCATGCCCTACGGGGTGCGGGCGGTCGCCTACGACGTCATCCCGCGTACCTCGCCACTCCGCCAGCTCTACGAGAGCCCTGAGGTCCTGGCCCTCGTGAGCGACATCGTTCGGCAGGGAACCCTCCACCCCTACGCCGACCCCTTCGGTGCCCTCAACCTCGCGGTCATGGGCCACGGCGATGAGCTGCAGTGGCACTACGACCAGACCGACTTCGTCGTGAGCCTGGCCATCCAAGCCGCGACCGAAGGCGGCCATTTCGAAGTGGTGCCGAAACTCCGTGAGCGCTCCGACCACCACGCCACCGGTGAGCGAGCCGTCCTCGACGGCGACCACCGAGAGGTCGTCACCCTCGAGATGCGCCCTGGGACGCTCCTCATCTTCGGCGGACGCACCTCGCTCCACCGGGTGAGCCCGCTCAGCGGTGAACGCCTCCGCCACGTTGGCCTCCTCGCCTACGACACCGAACCGGACCGGGTGGGCACCGAGGCGCTCCGCCAAACCCGCTACGGCCGAACCTCCCCCTTCGCTGAGCCACCAGCGCAGTGGCCCATCGCCGCTTCCTGACGCTCCGCATCACAACGGTTCGGTCCGCGCTGCAAGCGCTCTGCTGTGGGCTGGGCCACAATGGGCACCATGAGCGCCATTGGAAATTCGGCAGTTGGCGAGGGTGCTGAGGCAGCCCACGTCACGGTGATGATTGGGCACTTGACGGGTCCGGTGGGAACGGCATTCGCCACTGCACTGGCCACACCGACCGCGGGCCACGCCCCGTTCCTGGCCTGCCTCACGCCAGACGTCTCAGTGAAGCCGCCAACGTTGATCGTGAACAAGGCCACCCACATGAGCGACGCGCATGCCGCGCTCACCTGGGGACCAGCACAGGCTGGGGTGTGTGAAGGGGTCCTCCGGGCAGTTGCTGAAGGCATCATCGATGCCGCCAAGGTGGATGAACTCGCCATCGTCGCAGCACTGTGGATCAACCCAGCAGCGACGGATGCCGATGCGGTCTTCGCCAACAACAGCGAAGCGGTCTACCTCGCCATCAAGGCAGCACGCCACCAGACGCCGGTGGCCGCCGATCTCCTCGCACAGCGCCACCAGGGCTACAACGGCTACTACCGACCGGCGGCGAAATGACCGACACCGGAGCCCAGCACCGGTGGGAACCCTCTGCCCCGACCGAAGCGGTACGGGACGCCAACGCCGCGTTCGGCGCAACCCTCAACTTCGCTGACGACCGCGACTTCGAGAATGCCCGCCGTGGTCAACTCTCCGACCTCGGCGCGTTCGAGCAGATCCGCACGGAGGCCGGCCGCCTGGTGTGGGACATCCAACCCGTCCGGGAGATGGTGGCCGGAGACCGTCCTGATTCAGCCAACCCCTCGCTGTGGCGCCAGACCGAGCTCTTGGCCATTGGTGGCCTCTTCCACGTCGTTGGTCCGGTCTACCAAGTCCGCAGCGCCGATATCTCCAACGTCGACTTCATCGAGTCTGACCACGGCATCATCGTCGTCGACCCGCTGATCTCGGCTGAGACGGCCAAGGCAGCCCTCGAGCTCTACCGCTCGGTGCGCGGGGATCGCCCTGTCGTGGCCGTGATCTACACCCACTCCCACCCCGACCACTTCGGTGGCGTCATGGGTGTGCTCACCGACGAGCAGGTGGCGACCAAGTCGGTGCCGATCTACGCGCCCGTGGGCTTCATGGAGGCCGCCGTTGACGAGTCCGTCCTCGCCGGCATCGCCATGGGTCGTCGGGCGCAGTACATGTACGGCAACCGCTTAGCCGTTGCCCCACGGGAGATGCTGGCCAATGGTCTCGGTCTCACCACCTCGACGGGCCAGGTCAACCTCATCCCACCGACGGTAGAACTGACCGAGGCTGATCGCTTCGTCACGATCGACGGCATCGACTTCGAGTTCCTCCTCGCTCCGAACACCGAAGCCCCAGCTGAACTCCTCTTCTACCTGCCCAAGTGGAAGGCCCTGTGCTCAGCAGAAGACGCCACCCACGTGCTCCACAACCTCTACACGCTGCGGGGGGCCAAGACCCGAGACGCCAAGGCCTGGGTCTACTACTTAGGGCTCACCCTCGAGCGATTCGGTGACGCCGAGGTCTGCTTCGCCCAGCACCACTGGCCCACATGGGGCAACGCCGAAATCCGGGAGTTCTTGGAGGCGCAGATGGACGCCTACAAGTACCTGCACGACCAGACGCTCCGGATGGCGAACTCGGGAGCCACGATGCTCGAGATCGCCGAAGCCTTGGACTGGCCGGACGACCTCGGTGCCCACTGGGCGAACCGTGGCTACTACGGCTCGGTGAGCCACAACGTGAAGGCCGTCTACAACTTCTACCTCGGCTACTTCGACGCCAACCCGGCGCACCTCCACCCCCACCCTCCGGTTGAGGTGGGCAAGCGCTACGTGGCACTGGCCGGTGGACCCGAGGCACTGCTCGCCCACGCCCGAGCAGCCTTCGATGCCGCTGACTACCGATGGGGGGCGGAACTGCTCTCGCACCTGGTCTTCGCCGATCCGACGAACTTCCAAGCTCGAGCGTTGCTGGCCCAGACCTTCGAGCAATTGGCCTACACCCAGGAGAACGGGGTGTGGCGGAACTTCTACTTGACCGGTGCCAAGGAGCTGATCGAAGGACCACCAGAACCGACGACGGGGGGAACCGGCGCAGCGCTGGCTGGTGCGCTGTCGGTCGACCACCTCTTCGACGTGTTGGCCGTCCGCCTCGACGGCGTGAAGGCGGCGGGACTGCGTCGCAAGGTCAACTTCAACTTCACCGACGTCGGCCCCTACCACTTGGTGCTCCGCCATAGCGTGCTCCACGCCGTCAAGGGATCACTCGCCGACGATGCCGGAGTCACCCTCACCTGTGCA
>CAIQEU010000054.1 GCA_903870905.1 uncultured Actinomycetes bacterium
CGGCATCGACGATGACTGCATCAACCATGATGACCTTCTCTCTCCGGCGGTCGGCCCTGCCGGCTCCCCCACGCTACCGGCTCTCTCAGGAGCGAAATCGCCGACTAGCCTTCGGCCCATGGCGCAGAAGAACATGGACCGATGGTTAGGCGACGGCGGGATGGCAATCATTCCCGTGGTTGGTGCGGCATTCACCGCCTACGGCGTCGACGGCGAAGACCTGGGCTGGGCTGAGGGCACCTGGACCCCAACTGCCATGGCGTGCAACCCCCACGGCACCGCCCAGGCGGGTGTCCACGCCATCTTGCTCGATGCGTCGATGAACTTCGCCATCAACGCCGCTCTCGTTGGCCGGGATCGCACGAAAGCCACCTTGGAACTGAAATGCGAGACCATGCGGCCCGCCATCCTCGGTGAGTCCTATGTACTGCGGGGCGAGGTCGTCCGGATGACCAAGCAGGTGGCTTTTGGAGAAGCAACCGTGAAGTCCCTCGACGGGACGCTCATCTCTCGCACCACGGGCACCTTCCTCTTGCACCGCGAACCTCCAGCACCAGCCGTCTAGGGGTGCCTCCCGCCTCCACCGCGAGCACCTGAATCAGGGTGTGTCGTCGCCGCCCCCCCTTGCAAAGTAAAATCCACTTTGCTACCGTTACTCATCTTGGCCGAATTGCCGAACCCGATACGAGGTGTCGTGGCCATCGTCATCGCCGCGCAAGGAAATGGCACGAGTACTGAGGAGGGACAATGGCCAGCACGCACACCGCAGGGCGCGACTTGAGCGCCACAGAGATCCGTCGGCGCCTTGCACTGCTCATCGGGCTGCTCGCGAGCACGACGGCGTGCGCCGCGGTGCTCCTCTTCTTGCCCCAGCACCCTGGTGCTTCGCATTCCACGAAGCCCCCGGTGCAGGCAGTGCCCTAGGGCAGGGTCAGCCCGGTCACAGCTTCGGTCCAGTCCCACAGTGCTGCGGCGAGCGCCTCGTTGCTTGCAGTGGCTGAGGGGGTGACCTTGACTGGTGCACCGAAGAGCTCCAAGGGCCCAACCGGTCCGACGTAGTCACCACCAACGATGTCGGCCCCAAGGGCTGCGTAGAGGGAGGGGAGGGCACCGGTTGCGGTCTTTTGGCCGAGCTTCGTCGCCAACGTCGAGAAGATCGCGCTCATTGGTCCCCCCGCACTCCCCGGCCCATTCGCCGCCAACTGGCTGCGGCTCCATCCGGGGTGGGCTGCCACGGAGAGCACCGGTGATCCTGCTGCTCGAAGTCGGCGATTGAGCTCAAGGGCGAAGAGCAAGTTGGCGAGCTTTGAGCGACCGTAGGCCTTCTGACCCGAGTAGGAGCGTTCCGACGCGGTATCGGTGAGATCGAGGTTTGCTCCCTTGTGGAGGTTCGATGACACCGTCACCACACGTGCCGCTGGCGCTTCGCTGAGGAGCGGGAAGAGTCGAGCGGTCAAGGCGAAGTGGCCAACGTGGTTGGTGCCGAGTTGGAGTTCGACGCCCTCAGGGGTCCGACTGAGCGGCACACCCATGATGCCTGCGTTGTTGATGAGGAGGTCGAGGCGGTCATGGCTGCTGGCGAACGTCGCAGCAGCGCTCGCCACCGACTCAAGGTTCGACAGGTCGACGGTCAGCACCGAGACCGGCCCGGAGCCGAAGAATCGAAGTGCTGCGGCTGCAGCTTCTGCTTTCGAGGTCGTGCGACAGGCGAGTGTCACCGAGGCGCCCTTCACCACAAGCGCCTTGGCCGTTTCGAAGCCGAGGCCAGAGTTCGCCCCAGTCACGAGCGCGGTCGTGCCCTCAAGCGATGCCACCGACTCGAGGTTCCAGGTCGATCTCGCCATCAGATCTGGTCGTGGCGAACGGGAACGGAACCGAGGCGACCGGCCTCGAAGTCCTCGAATGCTTGGACGAGTTCTGCGCGGGTGTTCATCACGAAGGGACCATACTTCGCCACCGGCTCACGAATGGGTTCGCCGCCGAGCAGCAGGAGTTCGAAGTACTCGGTGCGGCTGTCTTGGGCATCAGCAGCAGTGAACACCAAGGTGTCACCCGAACCGAACACGGCGAGTTGCCCTGAGGTCACCGGACGACGTTCGTCACCAACAGTTCCGTCCCCCGCCAAGACATACGCGAGCGCGTTGTAGTCCGGGTTCCACGGAATCCGAACCTCAGCGCCGGGGCTGAGGGAGGCGTGGACCATCGTGATGGGGGTGAGCGTGGATCCCGGACCGGCCACATCGCCGAGGTTCCCAGCGATCACTCGGAGCAGTGATCCACCATCGGGCGTGGTGGTAAGTCCCACCGAATCAGGCAGGAGGTCTTGGTAGCGAGGGGCGGTCATCTTCTTGGCCGCCGGCAAGTTCACCCAAAGCTGAATCCCGTGGAAGAGCCCACCGGACATGACGAGCGCCTCTGGTGGTCGCTCGATGTGCAAGATGCCTGCACCGGCAGTCATCCATTGGGTGGCACCGTTGGCGATGACACCGCCGCCGCCAATGGAATCTTCGTGCTCGAAAGTCCCCTCGATCATGTAGGTCACGGTCTCAAAACCGCGGTGCGGGTGCCATGGAGTGCCCTTGGGCTCTCCGGGGCCGTAGTCAACCTCACCCATCTGGTCCATGTGGATGAAGGGGTCGAGATCGGCGTCGGTCACCCCAGCGAAGGCTCGCCGAACCGGAAAGCCCTCACCTTCGAAACCTCTCGGGGCGGTCGTGACCTGACGAACGGCACGGACGCTGCCACCTGCAGGGGCGAGAATCTTCGGGAGGGTGAGTGTGTTGGAAACGGTGACGGCAGGCATCAGAACTCCTCTATTCCACGAGCGACGCGATGATCGCTCGTTGTGTGGTCAACCCCAGAAGGGGTGATCTATTCCGCCCAGTTGGCTGGGTCCACGATGATGAAGAGCGCTTCGGACTGAATGAGCACGGTGTCTTCGTGGCGAAGATCGGCGTGGATGATGAGCTTTCGACCTTCTTCGCTGACGATTCTCGCCCGACACTCGATCGGAACCCCCAAGGGAACTGGTCCTCGGTAGGTCACCGTGAGGCGCCCGGTGAAAGCCAGCTTCTTGATGATGCCGAGGGCCCCACCCATCGTCTCGTCGATGATGGCA
>CAIQEU010000055.1 GCA_903870905.1 uncultured Actinomycetes bacterium
CACCTGGTAGTGCGCCCCGTCGAAGGAGTAGCCCTCTCCCCCTTCATGGCTCCACAGGCCAGTGATGATGGCGAGCTGCTCTTCCAGGCGGTCGAACCGGTCCTTCAGCGACGGGAAGGGAATGCCGTACGCGGTGTGCTCGTCGTCGTACCACCCCGCGCCGAGACCGAGCTCTACTCGCCCACCGCTCATCTGGTCGACTTGGGCCACCGAGATCGCGAGCGGCCCGGGCAACCGGAAGGTTGCCGAGGTCACGAGCGTGCCGAGGCGAATCGTGGAGGTTTCCCGAGCAATCCCGGCCAAGGTCAGCCACGCATCCGTTGGCCCAGGCAGACCTGAAGCCCCACCCATCTTCAGGTAGTGGTCGGAGCGGAAGAACGCGTCGAACCCCTCAGCTTCTGCGCACTGGGCAACAGCGAGGAGATCGTCGTAGGTTGCGCCCTGCTGCGGCTCGGTGAAGATGCGGAGGTCCATCGTGGAGTGCTCAGCCGACCTTGACGACGAGCGTCTGGGCGATCTTGTCGTGCAGCGTTTGGTTCTTCTGATCCCACAGTGGCCACAAGACGTCGAGGAGCGACAAGAGGCCGATCGTAAAGCTGCTCACGAGACTGAAGGCCACGTCGGCACCGGTCCGCCCTGCAGCACGTCCGTAGGTCACCTGCGCACCGCTCATGTCGACGACCTTGGTCTTGGCTGCCATGTTGCCGAGAGTCTGTCCCTTGGCCCCAAGCATCAGGAATTGGTAGAGGAAGGGAATGAGAAGCGAGAGGAAGAGCCCAGCTCCAAAGTGGGGAGTGGTGGTCTCAATTCCCGTTTGGTAGTTGATGGAGGTCGTCGTTGAGTAGCTGAGTGCAGCGATGATCCCAGTGGGAACGAGGATCACAATGCCGTCGATCAGGGTGGCACCGACACGAGCACCCCAACCGGCATAGGGGCGACCGAGTGGATCGGTCGGCACGGCCATATAGGCAACGTTCGACTGCGGCATTGCTCCGTAGGTCGGCATCTGCGGTGCGGGCTGCTGGTAGCCCGGAGCGCTCTCTGGCGGATACCACTTGCCGTCCGATGCCATCCACCAACCTGGACCTTGGGATGTGTCGCTCATCCCGTTCGCTGACGTCTGCGGCGAAGGCTGCTGGTAGCCCGGCGCACTCTCTGGCGGGTACCACTTGCCGTCCGATGCCATCCACCAACCTGGACCTTGGGACGTGTCGCTCATCGTGCTCTCTTTCAACGGACTCGAATCTCTCCGAAGGTTAGCGCTCAACCGCCGAGCGCTCAGGGATTCTCATTACTCGTGGACGACCAGCGTGCCCGCCATCTTGTCGTGAAGGGTCTGCATTCGCTCGTCCCACAGTGGCCACAAGACATCGAGGAGTCCACCGATCAGCGTGAGGTTGAGCGCAACAGCAGCACCCGTCCTCCCAAAGGCCTTGCCCCAGCCAATCGCCGCGCCATTATCAGCGTTGACCACGACCGTCGAGACGGCACGATTCCCAAGCGTCTTTCCCCAGATACCGAGTTGGATCACGAGGTAGGTCACTTGAATCGTCGTAGCGATGAGCACATAGGCCACGAGGAAGACTCCGACTGCTGCCAGGATCGAGCCTGGAGTTACCTGTCGGTTCGGATCGAAGTGGAAGGATGTCGCCGTCAATCCAAGCGCCAACGTTGCAGTGCAGTAGTTGATGGCCGAAGCAACAGCGCCGTCGAGCAGGGTCGCACCTACCCTGGTCCAAAAGGTCGCGAGTGGTCGACCCTTCGGATCAACGAGTCCCGGCTGGGCGAGCGGCGGCGCTGCGAAGGCTGGCGCCGGGCCGATCGGCGGGTCTGGCGGAGGAGGGAGTGATTTGCCCAAATTCGACGGGTGGCTCTCTGGTGGGTACCACTTGGCGTCACTCGCCATCCACCATCCCGATCCCTGCGAGGTATCGCTCATCGCTCCATCACCCTCGTCACGCTAGTGCTCGAGCACCCCAAATCGAAGTCCTCCTCGCCCGGTCGATGCTTTGGCGCTTGGTAGGTTGAGCAATGACGCAGCGCTGCCGGTGCTGCTCGGAAGGAACCTGTGACACTTGGATCTATCCGCCACGAGATCGTGATCAACCGCCCAGCTGCCGACGTCTGGAAACTCGCCGGAGATCCCGCACGGCTCCATGAGTGGTTCCCAGGGATCACCGGGCTCACCCTCGACGGCAACCGTCGCACGATCACCGTTGCCGGCGGGCTCACCATGCCCGAAGACATCGTGATCAACGATCCTTCTGCCCGCCGATTCGAGTACTCGATCACCCTGCCGATCTTCACGTTCCACCGGGGGATGATCGATGTGATCGAACTCGACCCCGACCGCTGCCTGGTGGTCTACTCCACCGAGGCAGACCCACGGACGATGGCGCTCGTGATTTCTGGAGGCTGCTACCGAGCACTCCAAGAACTCAAGCGCCAGATGGAAGCACCGATTGAGGAGACCGTCGCCTGATGCCCCGCAAGATCCTGTTCATCACCACCGACCAGCAGCGCTACGACACCCTCGGATGCAATGGGGGCCAAGTGGCTCGCACCCCAGTGGCTGATCGACTCGCCGCCGAGGGCATCCGCTACGAGCGAGCGGTGCCGCAGTCGGTGGTGTGCATGCCGTCTCGGTCGACGATCATCACCGGCCAGCACCCTTCCACCCATGGGGTGTGGATGAACGGCGTACCCCTCGCTGTCGATGCCCCATCGGTCGCCCAGGTCCTCCATGACGCAGGTGTCAAGACCGCGCTCATCGGCAAGCCCCACTTCGAGCCCTTCCTCGATCCCTTCGCTGCCTTCGCCGAGAACCGCTTCGCTGACGGAGAGCCCGTAAACGGCCACCGTGGCTTCGACCACTTCGAAGCAGCCACCCACGGCGTCGCTGGCAACCTCGCCTACGCCCGATGGATGCAGAAGAACCACCCAGAAGCGATGGGTGGCTTCTACCCCGTCCTCGACGGCGCCTTGGAGGTCAACGCCATGGGCGGGGGCGAGACCGGGATGCCACAGCTGTGGACCAATCCGATTCCGAAGGAGTGGTACCACACGGACTGGTGCGCTGATCGCACCATCTCATGGCTCGATACCTTGGGCAACGACGACGATTTCTTCTGCTGGCTGTCGTTCCCCGACCCCCACCACCCTCAAGACGTGCCCGCATCAGAACTCGGACGGATCAACTGGCGCGACGTGGAGCTCCCAGCCGGCTACATCGCCGATCAGGCTCGCAGGGAAGCGGTGCTCGATGCCAAGCCCGCCCACTGGCGTGCCTGGTACGACGGACGACTCGTGTCGAACTATGAAGCACCAGCCAACTGGGTTCCGGCGACCTTGACCGAAGACCAGATTCGCGAGTTCACCGCCTACAACGCCATCGCCTGCGAGCTCATCGACGAAGCCATTGGGCGCGTGATCGCCCACCTCGAGGCCCGAGGTATCGCTGATGACGTCGACATCTTCTTCAGCACCGACCACGGTGACTTGGGCGGTGACTTCGGGTTGGCCTTCAAGGGCCCGTACCACGTCGACGGCCTCATGCGCCTGCCGCTCATCTGGCGCCCCGCCAAGCACCGAGCCATCACCCCGGCCACGGTGTCGGCCCCTGTTGGACTCGTCGACTTGGCCCCAACGTTCTGTCAGGTCGCCGGCCTCGACGCTCCGTCGTGGATGGAAGGATCGTCCCTCCCCGTCTCAGATGACGACGCGGCTGCTCGAGGATTTGAACGCGTGCTGACCGAGTGGGACTCCAACCTCTTCGGTGTTGAAGTCCACCTCCGCACCATCACGCGCGACAACTGGGTCTGCACGACGTACCTCAGAGGAACGACCTCCGATGGCACCGATGGCGAGCTCTACAACCTCGCTGAAGATCCGCTCCAACAGGTGAACCTCTGGAACGATCCGTCTGCTGCGGCAATGCGGAGCGACCTCATCGACGACCTCTGGGCGCACCAACCGGTGCAGCAGCTACCCCTCGCCACCCTCGTCGCCCCTGTGTGATCTAGGGGCAACCGAGCCCTGCGTCGGCAGCGCAGGAACGACAGAGTGGAATTCGACCCTCAGGGGTATCGACGAGCGGTGCTGGCTCGCCACCGCACCCTCGACACCGACTGTCCTCCACCTCGTCCATGGATCGAGATTAGGTCGACGACGAGACCGTCGTGCTCGGCGGTAGAATGACGTTGCGGAGAGAAAGTCAGGCGTTCATGAATGGGTTTGGGAGGCGTGCGCGCTCCCTGGGTACTGCAATCAGCATCGCCATTGTTGGCCTCTTCGTCTTCAGTTTCATTCCCGGCTCGGGATCGCGATCGAACGCTGCTGCACCTCAGTCGTCATCAACTAGTTCCACCTCGCTCGTCGCGACCTCAACGACCGTCGCCCCGCACCAGCTCGTGGCTTCGCCGCGAGGTGCGGTCACCATTGTCGAGATCGGCGACTCGCTCGGCATTGACCTCGGATGGGGGCTCGGCGTGCAACTCGCCAAATCGCCCCAGGTTCACCTCATCCAAGCCGCTGTGGGCTCAACGGGCCTCTCCAATCCTTGGTACTACAACTGGCCGGCACACCTAACGAGCCTGCTGGCCGCCAACCATCCCCAGCTGCTCATCGTCTTCCTCGGTGCCAACGACCAGCAGAACTTCTTCGTCCACGGGCAGTTCTGCCAAGTCGGCACACCGTGCTGGAAGGCCGAGTACGCCCGACGCGTCGACGCCATCTTGGTCCTCGCCCACCGGGCGGGAACCAAAGTTCTCTGGATGGGCGAACCGGCGATGCAGAACCCGGCATTCAGCCAAGGCGTGACGATGATCAACAGCGTCGTGCGTCGAGAACTCGACAAGGCCCCCTGGGCAACCTACCTCTCCTCAGATGCCGTCTTCACAGGGCCCCGCGGCAACTTCCGCATGCAGGCCATTGTTAACCACGTCGCCACCGACATCAGGGCCCCCGATGGGATCCACATCAACTTGACCGGCGAGAACCTGTTGGCGCAAGAGATCGTGATCGATCTTCGGACGACCTATGGCCTCAAGACCTACGCCGCAGAGCCGCTCACGATCACTGCACCGTGACGACACCAGCGTGCGATCGCACGCCACATGGTGGGCGCCGCGGGACTCGAACCCACGACCTCTGCCGTGTGAAGGCAGCGCTCTAACCAACTGAGCTAGGCG
This sequence comes from uncultured Actinomycetes bacterium, assembly GCA_903870905.1. Taxonomy (GTDB): domain Bacteria; phylum Actinomycetota; class Acidimicrobiia; order Acidimicrobiales; family RAAP-2; genus CAIQEU01. The sequence continues at coordinate 5,190 of CAIQEU010000055.1, forward strand.
CCCATCGCTGACGGGTCAGCAGTGAGAGGTTAGTCGGTCGCCACCGACCCAACCAACGACACCGGTCGCGCTCGTGGTCCTTGGTAGCGTGAGGGATCATGACCGATGACGCCCCCGGCTCCGTCCCGAACGAACTCCCGACTCCAAACCTGGACGGAGGAGGGAGTAAGTGGCTCCGCGCGCCGAAGCCCAGAGTCACGATGTCGCG
>CAIQEU010000056.1 GCA_903870905.1 uncultured Actinomycetes bacterium
TCCTCTACACGAGCGGCACGACTGGGCGCTCCAAAGGAGTAGTCCTCACCCACGCCAACGTGGTGGCCGCCGCCGAGAACGCCGGAGTCGCCCGCCGATTCTCGAGCGATGAAGTGCTCGGACTCCCCTTCCCGCTCTTCCACATCGCAGCGACCAATCTCCTCATCGCCCACCTCAACCATCGCCCCGTGGTCCTCATCAGTGGATTCGAACCCGCCGAGGTCGCCACGCTCATCGAGCGGTACAAAATCACGGCGCTCTCGCTGGCGCCGACGATGGTCCGACGACTCATCGACTACCAGCGCCGAGCCGGCGCTGATCTCTCCAGTCTGCGCACCGTCTACTACGGGGCAGCACCGATCACCCCGGCGCTCCTCCGAGAAGCTCACGAGGTGCTCGGCTGCGAGTTCTCCCAGAGCTACGGCATGACCGAAGCCGCCGGCATGGCGGTCTTCCTCGACGCCGATGCGCACCGCCGTGGACTCGCCGGTGAACCAGAACGCCTGACCCAAGCGGGGATGCCAGGACCACACATCACCCTCCGGATCGTCGACGACGACGGGAACGACGTTCCAACGGGAACCATTGGCGAGATCTCCCTCAGTGGGCCGCAGATCTTCTCCGACTACGACGAGGAATCTGACGTCGCGAGAGCCGAACGGTGCCGATCAGGTGGATTCCGGTCCGGCGACATGGGGGTGATCGACGCCAACGGTGCACTGCGGGTGGTCGATCGCAAGAAAGACATCATCATCACCGGCGGAGAGAACGTGTCGTCCTTGGAGGTCGAAGCGGCCCTGTGTTCGCATCCCTCCATCAGCGCAGCCGCTGTGGTGAGTCGGCCCGACCCCGAGTGGGGAGAGGCCATCGTCGCCGCCGTCGTCCCGACGAGCAACACCTTCGACGAAGCAGTGGTTCGTGCGTTCTGTCGAGACTCCCTCGCTGGCTTCAAACGACCGAAGGCCTACCTCGTCGTCGATGCGTTGCCAGTGAACGCCACCGGCAAGATCGACAAGGTGGCCATTCGCCGCCTCGCCCGGGGCGAGGTGCACTGACCTCCTGCGCAGGAGCACACCATTGCCCCTACCGTGATGGTGCCGTCAACCTCCGAGGAGCACGCCATGCACGACCTACCCACCACCGGTCACGAACTCCGCTCGACCGTGTCGAGTTCAGGACAGCTCGAGCTCACGCTCGTCGAGGTCCCCGTCGTCGCCCCCGGACCGAACGACGTGCTCATCCGAGTCGAAGCCACGCCGATCAACCCCTCCGACCTCGGGCTCCTCCTCGCCGGTGCCGATCTCTCAACCGCCATCGCCACCACCCTCGACGGCGTCCCCGTCGTCACGGCGTCCATTGACCCGAAGGTGCTCGGCATGCTGGTCGGCCGATTCGACCAGTCGATGGCGGTCGGCAACGAAGGTGCAGGAACGGTGATCGCCGCTGGCGAAGCAGCCAGCGCCCAAGCGCTCCTCGGCCGGACGGTCTCGGTCGCAGGTGGGTCGATGTACGCCTCCTATCGCACCATCGATGCCGGGGCCTGCCTCGTGCTCCCCGAGGGAACGCCAGCGAGAGCGGGAGCATCGTCGTTCGTCAATCCCCTGACCGCACTCGGCATGGTGGAGACCATGCGTGCCGAGGGTCACCATGCCCTCATCCACACCGCTGCTGCCTCCAATCTCGGCCAGATGCTCGTCAAGGTCTGCCAGGCCGACGGCGTAGAGCTCATCAACGTGGTGCGCTCCGAGGCGCAGGTTGCAACCCTCGCAGCCCTCGGTGCCACCCACATCGTCAACTCGTCAGCACCGACCTTCATGGCCGACCTCACCGCAGCCATCACCGAGACCGGCGCCACACTGGCCTTCGACGCCGTTGGCGGGGGGACCCTCGCCAGCAACCTGCTCACCGCCATGGAAGCAGCAGCCAACGCGAAGCCTGGCGCCTACAGCCGCTACGGCTCGACCACCTACAAGCAGGTCTACATCTACGGCGGGCTCGACCGGAGCCAAACCGTCCTCAGTCGAAACTTCGGCTTCTCGTGGGGTCTCGGTGGATGGCTGCTCACGCCGTTCCTCATGAAGGCCGGCGGCGAGACGATTGGTCGCCTGCGCCAACGAGTGGCTGATGAGCTCACGACGACCTTCGCCAGCCACTACGCCAACGCGGTGGCCCTCGAGGGAGCGCTCGACCTCGCAGCGATTGCCGACTACGCCCGTCAAGCAACCGGAGCGAAGTACCTCATCACCCCGCACGGCGACTAAGCGCCGGCTCCGTGCCACTTCCTCTCGAGGAGGTTGCTGCGGCAAATGCGCGAGAATCCAGTTGGCGAATGGTTCCCACTTTCCCACTATGGGAAAGTTCAGTAGACTCCATCGAGAGGAGATCTATGGGACCACAACTCGTCGAAACCGATAGCCGGAGCAGGGTGGTGCTCCCCGGCCACGCCAACATGCGCTTCATCGTTCGCGAGAATGATGACGGCAGCATCCTGCTGGAGCCAGCTCGAGTAGTGAGCGAGGCACAGTTCGAGTACGACAACTCTCCTGAACTCCAAGCATTGCTGGCTCGGGCTGCAAGCGCACCGAAATCCTCAACTCGGAGGCGACGCGCGTAAGTGGAGCCTTCGTACTCCGAAGTAGCCAATGAGCAACTCGATTCCCTACTCGCTGCTGGTGCGATCGACCTCTACAACGCACTCATCACCATCTGCGAGTTCATCTTGGATCATCCAGAGCAGGCACAACGATCGTCTTCGGCACTCACGACCAACGTCGGCATCCGGTTCCGCTCCGCAGTTCCAGGCCACGCTCCCTACAAGGTGTTCTGGGCATCTGACGGCCCGACGATTGAAGCGGTCTTTCCCTATCCCAGCTAGTCCGCAAGGATGCAGCCATGGGGTGGATCGCCGAGATCACCTCATCAGGGCAGTTCATCTCCGGGTCCAGGAACTACTCCACCAGTCTTCTGGCTGAGTGCCTCGAGGATGGCTGCGACTCGATGGTGGCGAGGAACGCTGTCGGTGTGGTGACTCGCCCGTTGGTAGAAGAACAACGTGGTCCGAAGGTCGTCGACGCTGACCTCGTCGATCGCACCTCGGTCCATGGCACCGTCCACTGCGCTGGCGATGGCGTGGACGGCATCGAGTGATCCAACTCGTTCGTAGGCATTCCACGTCAGGGCGAATTCGTTGACCTCGGGGAACCACGGCGCCGTCGGAGACGGCACTGCAATCTGCAGTGGATCGTGCGTTCGATCCTCGAAGGGTGGCGTCGTCATCGCCATAGTTCACCACCTCGCTGTGACGCAACACTCCCGGTGCGCAACGCACCGGGAGTGTTGGAACACCGTGGAGGTGGGATCACCCCACCACTGATCAGACCCGCTCGATGAGAATGGCGGGCGCCATGCCGCCAGCAGCACACTGGGTGATGATGCCGTAGCGGCCCCCGGTGCGCTCGAGCTCGTCGAGGCAGGTGCCGATGAGGATCGAACCCGTCGCACCAATGGGGTGGCCGAGGGCAATGGCACCACCGTTGGGGTTGACCTTGGCCCGGTCGAGACCGAGGTCACGGATGACCTTCTCGACGACCACGGCGAAGGCCTCGTTGATTTCGAAGACGTCGATGTCCGACAGCGAGAGGCCGGCACGGTCCAGCACCTTGCGGATTGCTGGCCCAGGGGCGTTCAGCATGAGGGTCGGGTCATCGCCCACGTTGGCGGTGGCGACGACGCGGGCACGAGGCGTCCAGCCGAAACGCTCGAGCGCCTTGTCGCTGGCGTAGAGGATGGCGGCAGCGCCGTCGACCACACCTGAAGACGTACCAGCGTGGTGGACCGGCTGGATGTCGATGTCGGGGTACTTGGCGTTGATCGCCGAACGCATGGTGATGCCGCTCTCATCGAGCGGGAAGTCCATGAAGGAACCGAAGGCCGGCTCAAGACCAGCGAGACGCTCGAGCGTCGTCGAGGGGCGGGGGAACTCTTCGTGGTCGAGGAGGAGCTCACCGGCCAAGCTGTGCACGGGGATGAGCGAACGGTCGAAACGACCTTCAGCGATCGCCACTGCAGCGCGCTGCTGGGACTCGTAGCCGAGTTGGTCGAGGGCCTCACGGGAGATGCCGTCCATGGAGGCAATGGCGTCAGCGGCCACACCCTGGTGGGGCTGGAAGTGCATGGCGCGGAGCTCTTCGTTGCCCATGTCGAGCAGACCGATGCCGGGAGCGTGCCGATTGGCACCGTAGGTCGACATCATCTCGCAGCCACCAGAGACGATGACGTCTTCGAACCCTGAGGCGACGACTGAGGCACCGAGGGTTGCTGCGGTGATGCCCGAGCCGCAGTAGCGGTCGAGGGTCACGCCCGAGGCCTTGGTGCTCCAACCAGCAGTCAGGGCCGCCATGCGGGCGAGGTCGCCACCTTGAGTCCCGCTCTGGAGGGAGGTGCCGAAGATCACGTCGTCGACCGCAGCAGTGTCGAGGTCGTTGCGCTCGGCGAGGGCCTTCAGCACTGAGGCGCCGAGGTGTTGGGGGTGGAGGCCGGCGAGGGCTCCCTTTCCGGCCTTGCCGATTCCCCGAGGGGTGCGGCAGGCATCGATGATCCAGGCGGTTGACATAGGGCTCCTTCGAAGGCTCGTGCAGGTGTAAACGTAGCCAACGGAGCGGATCAGCACCAATAGCGAACGGCGGTACTCCTCGGGAGACCTCGTCGGCGAGAATGGAGCACCGTCGCAAGGAGCAGCCGCCATGGAACCATCCGAGCACCATCGTTCCCCTCGTCTCGATGCGGCAGAGGCGGCTGCGACCAAGGGCCTCGGCCGGTTGCAAGGAACCGTGCTGTGGTCGATGTGGGAGCGGATCTTGGAGGTGGAGTTCCTCGATCGCAGCATTGCGCTCGCGGGGAAGGCCTTCGTCTCGTTCTTCCCCCTCGTCATCGTGGTCGCGGCGTTCCTCCCGACCCATCTGCGCAACGCGGTGCTCTCCACCATGACGCACCGACTCGGCATCCATGGTGACGCGTCCAACCTCGTGAAAGGAGCGTTCGCAAACTCCAGTCAGATCCGCAAGGCCACTGGCTTCTTCGGACTGCTCCTGACGGTTGTCTACGCGAGTTCGTTCACCACCGCGCTCCGTCGGATGTACCTCCGGGTCTGGCGTCGCCCGCCCACCTCCATGGTCAGCGCCTACATCGCCGGCGCGGTGTGGGTGGCGATGTGCATTGGCTACATGGCACTCGTCGGCGGGGTGCGCTCCCTGCTCGGTGGCAGCCCACTTGGGCTCGCGACCTTCAGCCTCCTCGCCCTCCTCGGCTCAGCGATGTTCTGGGCGATGACGACCTGGTTCGCGCTCGGTAAGCAGGTTCGCCTTCGGGCGCTGCTGCCAACGGGAGCCCTCACTGGGATCGCCACCCTTGCCTACAGCGTCGCTGCCCAGTGGTGGATGCCGCAGCAAATTGCGAGCAACGAAGCCCAGTTCGGATTCTTCGGGATCGCCCTCGCCTTCGTTACCTGGTTGTCGGGCATCTCGGTCTGCCTCGTCGTGTGCGCAGCAATTGGGGCAGAGCTCACCGAGGCGCCGGGAGCGATTGGACGAATCGGAAGGATGGGCCTCTCCGACGTCCTCATCGATGGAGCCAGGCCAACCCTTCCTGCACCCATCCGAACGAACCGCCGACCGATCCTCGGACGAGTTGAGGAGTAGGGAGCACCGTCGAACCGCTTCCCGATCGGGCGATACGCTCGGCCAACCGAGGGGGTTCGCCATGGATGCACCAGTTCGTTTGATCGACGACCAACGAGGAGAGCGCTACGGCGAAGTCCTCGCCGCCTTCATGGGCGACGACGGGCTCCGCGCCGAGGTCTACGGCACCCAGTTGCTCAACGACTGCCCCGAGGAGCAGTGGGTCGCCCTCGACGCAGCGGCAATCGCTGCTGACCTCGGTGCGCTCTTCGTCAAGCTCAACGGTCCGCGCTACTGGATGCTCGATGGACTCGGCACCAAGGTGGCAGTCGTCGACCCCGTCTTCTGCGACTTTGGCGGAATCACGATGCGCCGTATTGCTCAGGTGGAACTCGGCCATGAGCCAAAGCTCGGTCCCTACAACGAGATGCACGTCAACCGAGGAGCGATCTTCTTCTTCGATGCCGGCAAGAAGGTCTACGAGCTCATCCGCCCCGATGGCGCCCCCTTCGTCATGCAGGCACGGTGCGTGGGCGTCGACCCCGCCATGTCTGAAGAGCGCCTCGAGACACTGGGTGCTGATCTCGCCCTGCCTGAGGGCTGGTCCTACCGGGTGCGAGTGCTCGACGAGGAACTCGTCGTCGACACCTCGGCGAGTCTCGCCACCATTGTTCAAGACGAGTTCGAGAACACCTACACGCTTCCCTTCTAGGGAGGTTCAGCGACCCTTGCGTCGTCGTTGCCCAAACTTCGGGTGTCGCATCACGATGTAGGCGGCGATGAAGACGCCAGAGAACACGACGGCGAGGATGATCGCGGCAGCCATGGGGCCAACCTAGCCCTACCCGGCTTCGTCTCGGCCGATCGGCGGAACCCTCGATGACGTGGAATGCTCGCAACAGAGGAGGTCCCCCATGCGCCGACCGCACATCCTGATCGCAGGAGCGATCGCAGCGGCGGCCGCCATGGTCTCGGTGCTCCCGGTCGGTGCTGCGCCGACCGCCAGCGCGGTGCCGGCCCCACGGTGGACGGAGGATCGGCTGCTGTCACAGTTGGTCATGGTTGCCGCCAACATCACCGCGCCAACCGTGGCAACGAGCGATGTGCAACGGGGCATCGGTGGCGTCGTGTTCCTCGGGCAACCCCCCTCGAGCGCCCGCTCTCAAATCGCCAGCGGACTTCGAACGCTCAATGCCTCAGCCATGGTGCCGCTCTTCCTGGCGACGGACGAAGAGGGTGGTGGCGTTCAGCGGCTCGCCAACGTGGCGGGCTCGCTGCCGTGGCCTCGCCAGATGGCCACGTGGTGGGGACCACGCACCATCACAGACAAGGTGCAGTCGGTCGCGTCGCACATGGCAGCACTCGGCATCACGATGGACCTCGGGCCCGTTGCCGACACCGCGTCCGCCACGAACTCGATTGATCTGGAGAACCTCCGGTCCTTCAGCGAGAACGGGACGATCGCCAGTCGAGACGTCCGGGCGTTCCTCGCAGGGCTCGCCGCTGGCCGCCTCCTCGGCGTCGTGAAGCACTTTCCTGGCCTCGGACATGCCAACGGCGATACCGACCTCCAAGTCGCCACCGATCCTCCGCTCGCCGCACTCCAGAACCCTGATCTCGCTCCGTTCCGTGCCGCGATCGCCACCGGGGTCCCAGCCGTCATGATGAGCAACGTGGTCGTTCCCGATTGGGGGGCTGCGCCTGCGTCGCTCAACCCGGCTGCCTATGCCTACCTCCGGTCGATGGGGTTCACTGGGGTCATCCTCACCGACAGTTTGGGAGCTGGCGCCATCACTGGCCATGGGGCCAGCCAGACTGCTGCAGCGGTGACGGCAATCTGCTCGGGAGCCGACATGGCCATGCTCAACAACGCTTCGCTCTACGCACCATCCTTGGCGGGACTTCGGGCAGCCGTTGCCCATGGACGACTCTCGATGACCCAGGTCGTTGCGTCGGTGAATCGCATCCTCACCGCGAAGAACCGCTACCGCAGTGCCCAGCAACAGCTCGCGCTGGTTCCCCTGCCGAAGGGCTGAAGGCTCAGATCGGGCGTTCGCCAATGATCGAGGCCCGCTCCATGATCCGTCGCTCTGGCCAGTAGTCCGACACCGCGAGGTGCTGGGTTGCCCGGTTATCCCAGAACGCCACCGCGTCCTTCGTCCAGGTGAAGCGCACCTGGTACTCCATGCACTCAGCATGGGCCGCGAGCTCACCGATGAGCGCTTCAGCTTCTGCTCGTTCCATTCCAACAATGGTGTCGGTGAAGTAGCGGTTGACGTAGATGAGCTTGCGTCCGGTCTCGCCGTGGGTGCGCACCACCGGGTGCAACGCCGGTGGGAACTGCTCACGCATCTGGGCCTTCATCGCTTCGGGAACTGCGTGACCGAAGGCCTTGGTGTAGTCGTGCACCGCCACGAGGCCGTCGATGCGCTCCTTCATCTCGTCACTCAACCCGTCGTAGGCGGCGTGCATGTCGCTGAACGCGGTGTCGCCTCCAACGAGCGGAATCTCAATGGCGTGGAGCACTGCTGCTGCAGAGGGAGCCTCACGCCACGACACATCGGAGTGCCAACCGTTCTCGAAGCCACCCACTTGGGCTTCCTTCTCGAAGCGGACGAGCTCTGGTTGCCCAGTGTTCGACGGGATGAAGGGGTGGATCTCCAAGTCACCGAACTGACGAGCGAACGCCACATGTTGCTCCGGCGTCAGGGGTTGATCGCGGAAGAAGATCACCTTGAAGTCGAGGAGGCAACGGCGGAGTTCGGCAACGACGGCATCGCTCAGTGGAGCGGTGAGGTCGAGGCCGTGGACCTCGGCACCAATCGTGGCGCCGAGTTGGCGAATGGCGAAGCCCTCGTAGGTGCACGCAGCGAGACGTCGTCGCTCCTCGGCCAAGTGAATCGCCGGTCCAACGACCACCCCATAGGGTTCGAGGGTCACTCGACCTGGGTCAATCGCTGCGGCTGGATCCTGTCGCGCCGTCATCGTCATGGAAATTCCCCTCGGCTCTGCCTGGTCGCAACCCTAGATCGCTCGGCTCAACTGCTGCCAGATCACGGCCTCGGACACGGTCCGAGGCCGAGGTCGGCCAACACGGCAGGTGGAATCGCCGCGCGACGCTCGACAGTGCCCGCGCAGAGCGGCACGCCGAGATCGAGCACCACGGCACGCCAGTGCACACCGTCACTCCCCGTCGCCACCATGGCGTTGCCGCCATCTTGGAAGCTCACCAGTGCCCGCTCTGAGGCCAGCGCCGGGATGATGGAAAACGTCACGAGGGTCCAGTACCGGTAGTGCGGTCCGTCGTGCACCACCACTGGCGAATACCGGTGGCACCACCACCCATGGGGTTGGAGCTGCCGGGCCGGGCAGCGGTCGAAGAACTGCCCATCCACACTCACCATGCGGGGCAGCGAGACCGCTCGAACATCACCGGGAAGCAACTCACCGAGATGCGTCTTGCGAGCGATGAAGGCATCGGTCAACGCCAGCGCCGACGGTGGACTGAGCGGTCGTCGACGCACCGTGATGGCCGGTTCGTGGCTGGTCGATGGCTGCGATCGCTGCAGCCCAATGACGACCACCACGCCCACCACCGAGAGCACCACGACGGCGGCCAATGCCACCACCGATGACCGACGCCCCCTCACCGGGACGACCTTAGGTCGCTACGTTGCCCGGTGCTCGGGCATCGATGTTGGGGGGAATTTCCCTTGGAATTCGCCGTCGCACCAATTCCACGAAAACCCAGTATTCCCTTGATATTTCAGACCTTCAAACTCACGGAAATCGACCAAAATGTCACCCATGTGACACAGAAGAGGTAAAGTTACTGGCACGTCACAGCGACGGTGCAGTAGCTGGTGAGTTCCGGGGGGAACCTCAACTCCGGCGGGGGAACCTGCCAACCAGCCACGAGGAGCGGACCACGTGGTTGCACCGAGCCCAACGAGAACCGGTAGGTAGCCGCGCCTACCCCAACCACAACGGAGGTACGGAAGACACCGACAACACCCACAGCACAGGGACCCCCGTCTACACGTCGTTCGGGTAGTACTACCCAGGATGTGCCCGCCCTTCCCGGCACACATCTGCGATTTGCATGTACCAGACGGTTGCCCGCATCAAGCCCAACTCAAAGGTCCTCAGCAACGAGGGCTCTTCAACGAGAAGGAGCGGCCCACATGCGACACCCATTTGTACGGAACGTTGTTCTGCCGGCGATTTCCGCCAGCATCTTCCTTCAACCGCTCGCTGCCATGGCAGGAGCGTCAACCACCACCGCAGTTCACCAGACCCACGCAGTCGTCCATCACGACGTGGTGCTCACGCACCGCATCTCGATGGTCGCGGCAACGGTCCGGTTGCCGGTGGCGGTTTCCATGATCACTGCCCGAGACTTCCAAGAGTGGAGTCGGGTCAACATCTGCGAAGAGAGTGGTCAGTGGCACGTCCTCGGCTCCCGGTTCTCCGGTGGTCTTGGAATTTCCAACCAGAACTGGGTCGCCTACGGCGGTCGTCAGTTCGCCTGGAACGCCGCGTATGCAACTCCCGCCGAGCAGATCGTCGTGGCCAAGCGCATTCAGGCCAACCCGCCTGACCAGCACGGCTGCGCTGCTTGGTAAGGCACCACCATCACCCAACGACGCCCCTCGGGAACTCCCCGGGGGGCGTCGTGGTGCGGTGCGCGTCGACGAGGGCTCGAAACTGCTGCGCCCGATCTCGGTAGTCAATGAAGTGACCGAAGCTCGGCGCGGCCGGAGAGAGCACGAGCACGCCCTCACCGTTGAGCCAGGCAAGACCTCGATCGACCGCCTCAGCCAGTGAGGTGACGAGCACCGTTGTGATGGTGGCGCTCGGCGTTACCGCATCGAGGATGCGCTGCCCGTTCTCGGGCATCCCGAGAACCAGCGTCGCTCCTTGTCGCTCAGCGAGCGCCGCACCGAGTGGTGCGTAGTCGACACCTCGTTCATGGCCCCCAACCAGCAGTGCGACGCGCCCTGCACCGAGGGATGACAGACCAGCGATCGTCGGGAGGGGATTCGTCGCCAACGAATCGTCGATGACCCGAACCGCCCCGAGCGGTGGCACCTCGCTGAATCGACTCTCTAAGGGAACGAACCCCGATGCGGCGGCGATCAGCCGGTCGTCAGCAACCGGACCGAGGAGCTCCTCGATCACGCCACGCGCCACGGCCACGTTGGCATCGTGGTGCCCTCCAGCCAGCCCGAGCGCTGCAGCAATCGCTCGATCGAGCGCGGTCGGCGCCACGAAGGATGGGGCTGGACCGAGCAGGGGGGCGAGCGCCCGGAGGGCGTCGGTGTCGGCAACGATCGCACGCGCTGCACCGGGCTTGGCTGCGATCGAGAGTTTGTCGGTCACGTAGCGCTCGACCGTTCCGTGCCAGTCGAGGTGATCTTGACCAATGGAGGTCACGCCGATGATCGGCGTCGTGCAGGCGAGCCCCTCCGCTTGGAACGACGAGACCTCCACCACGGTGAATGCCCTAGGTGGGGCAACGTCTGGGTCATACGGCACCCGACCGATGTTGCCGACGACCGCGGTGTCGTGGCCGAGCCTATTTAAGAGGTGGCCGAGAATCGACGCTGTCGTCGACTTGCCCTTGGTGCCGGTGATGAGCACCACTCGACTGCGGTCGGCGTCAGTCAACCAGCAGCTGAGCGCGCTCGTGACGAGGACCCCTCGCGACCGGAGCGATGACACGCTGTCGGCGTAGGTGGAGAGTCCTGGCGTCTTGAGCACCACGTCGCAGGACGCGAGTGCCTCGAGGCCTCCGCTCATCGTGGCGAGGACCCCGTCACCGGCGCTCGGTCCGCGATCGTCAACGATGACCGGTTCGATGCCTCGACGGCGGAGCTGTGCGGCTGCGGCCTGGCCCTCAACCCCGAAGCCGAAGATCCCGACCGAGCGACCAGCGAGGTCAGCGAAACCGAGGACGGGATCAGCCATTGCGGTGGAGCAACTCTGGGACCGCATCGTCGCCAATGGGGCGAAGCAGCGCTGCAATCGTCGCGTCGTCGATCGCTGCACCACTCGTCAACGACCCCAAGATGGCGTTGCCCCGACGGTCGGGACGACGAGCTGCCAGCGAGGCTGCGGCGGCGCACTCGGTGACGTCCCCGACGCATTCGAAGGGCTTCGTCATCGGCACCAGTCCACAGAGCGTCGAGAACACCGGAGCGAGGTCGTCGTTCTCGAGCGGCTCGCGTCCACTGAAGATTCGCTGGAGCTCCTCGCGAGAGAGGTAGGGGCTCAAGATGAGATCGATGAAGCAGCACTTGTCGCAGACCCCACACCACTCCTCGAGTCGGTCGCTCGACCGCTGGTAGAAGGCCTTGTTGCAACTCCGAAACACCGGGTGGTACGGCGCCATGTGTGCGAACTGCTCCCCAACCCAGAGCTCTGAGCGAGCGCGGAGGTAGGAGAAGAACTCGGGACCATTGGTCATGGACGCGCCGAGCACGGCACGCAATCCGCGTTCGAACGTTTCGCTCTTGGACCACTGGTGGTTGATGGCTCGACCGTTCTCGACCACGTTGGGATCACTGGCTGAATGCTCGTTCGACATGATCACGTGGGTGAACCCATGCGCCAGGGCCGTCACGACCGCCAACGCTGACAGCACCCCGGTAATGGGAACATGACCGTTCCACCAGCCTTCTGCTTCAGTGGCGAAGATCTGGGGATCGAGGTGACGGGTCGCTCGAAGGATGGGAAGCCCGGTCACCGCGGCCGGCGCTTCAATCGCTGCGAAGACGTCTCCTGGACGTGAGCAAATGAACAACGATGCCGGGAACCCTGCACGCTTCACCGCCTCAACGGTGACGATGGAGTCGATGCCTCCACCGAAGGGGACGAGTGCTCGAGGTTCCCTCGTTGCGAGGTGCACGGGATCGGGCGCCTGGAACCGCGAACCGATGACCTCGAGGTCGTCGAGGGAGAGCCCGTTGCGGTAGCTGAACTCGCCGAGACCGTCGAGGTAGAAGGTCCGGAGGAAGGTCGCGTCATCGTCGGTCAGTGCGAGATCACCGGTGTCGAGCACTGGAGGCACCATGGCCTTGTAGTACGACACCCCGCCGAAGAGGTAGAGCCACTTGGCCGCTGCAGACACTCCCGGGGCGGCCAGATCCGCTCCGTCACCCACACCCCAGGTTTCACTGAAGCATCGACCACCAACCTCGTAGTGCCCGGTAATCGTCGAGGTGGAGTAATCGAGGTCAACACCGGCGAAGGTGAAGCGTGGTGGACGATTCACGATGCCATCCTCGGTTCGATCATGGCCATGATGGCGAATCGGCCACTCGGTTGTTCTGCCCGTGCGCTGAAGTACGGCGTCAACGCTCCCGTTGGTTGAGCGCTCACGACGATGGCACTGGGATCGACGCCAGCTGCCACCAGCCGGTCCACGCAGGCCCCAACGAGGTCGACGACGTGCCGACCCCTTCGAGTGCGGACGTGCACGCTGTCGTCGTCGAGGCCCAGTGCGTCGACGACTTCGGGGCCAACCTCGAAGGCGTCGGGACAAATGGCAGGACCAAGGGTGACCAAGAGCCGTTGCGCCACTGGCGCGCCACCGAGGCTGGCGATGGTCGCTTCGAGGACGCCGCCCGCAGCCCCACGCCAGCCAGCATGGGCCACGGCGATTCGCGGTCCAACAGGATCGACGAAGAGCACGGGTACGCAGTCGGCAACCAAGATCGCCAGCGCAACACCGGGAACCTCGGTCACGAGGGCATCGACGCTGGGCGCGTCGTCGAGGGAGGTGGCACCTCGACCTCGATCCCCTTCTGTGAAGACCGCAACGTCCGCGCCGTGCACTTGGTTGGCGACGATGAGATCCTCAAGCGTTGCACCGATGGCCGTTGCGGCGCGTGCTCGATTCGCGAGGACCCGACTCGGGACATCGCCGACGTGGAGGCCGAGGTTTCCCCCACAGAATGGGCCGTCAGTGGGCTCGGTCGCTCGCTTCGTCAACACCGCCCGAACGCCGATGTTCCCCTCGCGAGCGAACGTCAACGACGGTGCGCGATAGGGGGCCGAGGAGTCCATCTCCCAACCCTACGCTGCGCTCCCGATCCAATTTGTAGTGAGAATGATTCTCATTTACGCTTTCACCATGCGTTCTCCGGTCCTTCGCTCCATCGCCGCCGTGCTCGGCGTACTCGGTGCGATGGCGTGTTCTTCGTGCACCACCGTGACCCCACCGACGACGGGTGTCATCACCGTGGTGGCAGCTGAAGCCCAGTGGGGATCGATCACGGCAGCGATCGGTGGGAATGCAGTCCGGGTGACGAACATCATCGACAACCCAACGATCGACCCCCACTCCTACGAACCATCCCCGACCGACGCCGATGCGATCGCCCATGCCGACCTCGTCATCGTGAACGGGATTGGCTACGACCCCTGGGCCACCGACCTCGCTGCTGCCGCGGGGAGTCGAGTCCACGTGCTCAACATTGGCGCCGCACTCGGTTTCCATCCTGGCGACAATCCCCACCAGTGGTACGACCTCGATGCGGTGCGCAAGGAGATCCCAGCGATCATCGCCGGTGCCCTCAACGCCGTCCGTCCACAACTCGAGGCCAGCGGGAGGTTCGACGCGGGCGCCGTTGGCTTCACGAACGGCCCCTACCGCGCGGTCGGCACTCTCGAATGGACGATCGCCTCAACCTTCAGGGGCACGCGCGTCGGGGCGTCTGAGTCCATCGCCAGTCCACTCGCGAGGAGTTTGTCGCTCAACCTCGTCACACCGCCATCGTTCCTCCGTGCAATGTCGGAGGGCGGAGAACCAACTGCTGCCGACCTCGCCACCATTGACCGCCAACTGCGGTCTCGCTCCATCGCCGTCTACCTCGACAACACCCAGAACCAGACGCCGGTGATAACCGCCCAGGTTGCGCTGTGTCACCGCATGCAGATTCCGGTCGTCACGGTGACCGAAACCCCGCCGGCGCACCAGTCCTACGTGGCCTGGCAAACCCGTCAACTCACCGCGCTCTTGGCTGCACTGACCGCCGCAAAGGACCATCGATGACCACACCAGACCACCACCGCACCGCGATCTCTTGGCGGAACGCTGCCGTCACCATTGGTGATCGACGTATCTTCTCCAACGTCGACCTCGACGTGCCCATTGGCGCGTTCGTCGCCGTGCTCGGCCCGAATGGCGTCGGCAAGTCCACCCTCGTCAACACCATCTTGGGACTCCGGGATCTGGCCCACGGCACGATCGCCGTCTTCGGGGAACGCCCCGATGTCGCCCGACCAATGGTCGGGTTCTTGCCCCAGCGGCACCACTTCGACGCCTCGGCCAGAATCAGCGGTCGTGACCTCGTCCGCCTCGGACTCGACGGCGACCGCTTCGGCATGCCCGTGCCCTTCGCAGCGAAGTTCTCGAGTCGAGAGCGTGCCGCCCGCGCCCAGGTCGAGGCCGTCTTGGAGCAGGTCGGAGCAACGGCGTATGCCGACCGAGCGATCGGTGCGTGCTCGGGAGGTGAGCAACAGCGGCTCCTCATCGCCCAGGCGCTCGTTCGCCGTCCACGGCTCCTGGTGCTCGATGAGCCACTGGACTCCCTCGACCTCCCCAACCAAGCAGCGGTCGCCGAACTCATCGCCAACATCTCACGAGACCACGGCGTCACCGTCGTCCTCGTCGCCCACGACGTCAACCCGATCCTGGCCCATTTGAGTCAGGTCATCTACTTGGCCCACGGCGGTGCACTGGCCGGTCCTCCAGCTGACGTCATCACCAGTGAGAACCTCTCGGCCCTCTACGACACCCCGGTCGACGTCCTCACCACCTCGACCGGGCGCCTCGTCGTCGTTGGCCAACCAGACGCGCACGGCGGACATCACCACGGGGGGCACGGATGACCCCGCAGGCGTCGTGGAACCTCTTCGCCGACCTGTCGGCAATGTGGTCCTACCCCTACTGCCGCAACGCCCTCATCGCTGGTTCCTTCGTTGCGATCATGGCCGGAGCGATGGGATGGCTCATGGTGCTCCGCAAGCAGAGCTTCCTCGGCCACACGCTCTCCCTCGTGGCCTACCCAGGCGCTGCTGCGGCAACGGCGCTCGGTATTCCCATCCTCTTCGGCTACTACGGTGCCGTCCTCATCGCGGCGGCAGTTGCGGTGTCGAGCAGTAGCCGAGGGCTCGGCGGAGAGCGCCGGGCTGCTGCGACCACCGGCACGATTCAAGCCGTTGCACTGGCTGCCGGCGTCCTCCTCAGTTCCCTCAGTCCCTCCTTCCTCGAATCGACGACCACCTTGCTGTTCGGCTCTTTCCTCGGGGTCACGAGTACCGAAGTGCTCGCCACCGCGATCGTGGCGGTCGTGGTCCTGAGCGTGCTCGGCGTCTGCGCCCGACCGCTCGTCCTCACCACCTTCGATCCACTGGCCGGTGAAGCAGCTGGACTCCCGGTGCGGATCTTCGACGCCGTCGAGGTCCTCCTTCTCGGCATCGTGGTGGCTGCCGTCAGCCAGATCACCGGAGCGCTCCTCGTCTTCGCCCTCCTCGTCATGCCTGCGGCTGCTGCGGTGCAGTTGACCACCAAGGTCTGGCGATCCGTTGGTCTGTCCATCGCCCTTGGCCTCGTCGTCGTGTGGGCCGGCATCTCGATCGCCTTCTACCTCCCGCACCTCCCGCTCGGCTTCACGATCACCACAACGGGCATGGCGCTCTACCTCGTGAGCTCCGGCTGGAGGTCGTGGTCCGAAGGGTCCCATCGACTGCGGAGTGCGTCATGACGCTCGGATCGCTCTCGATCTTCACCGAACCCTTCATGGTCCACGCCTGCATCGCGGGGACCGTCGTCGCCCTGGTCTGTGGCGCAGTCGGCTCGCTCCTCGTGCTGCGGAGCGAGGTCTTCACCGCTGATGCGCTCTCTCACGTCGCCTTCACCGGAGCGATGGCGGCACTCGTCTTCGGCGTTGCGCTCGGTCTCGGCCTCATCGTCGCCTGTGTGGGTGCAGCGATCGTGCTGGTGCTCCTCGGTCGCCGCGTTGGATCGAGCGATGCGACGATTGGCTCGGTGTTCGCCTGGGTGCTCGGGCTTGGCACCTTGTTGCTCGCGATCGCCACGACGCGAGGTGTCGACAGCACCCAAGGCGTCGCTGTCCTCTTCGGTTCAATCCTGACCATCAGCACGGCATCGGTCATCTCGACCGTGGTCCTCGGCGCTGTGGCACTCGTCGCGATCGCCATCCTCGGCCGCCCGCTCGTGTTCTCCTCCATCGACCGTGCCGTGGCCGAGGCCAGAGGGATTCCAGTGCTGCTCATCTCAGGGATCTTCGCCATCGTGGTTGCGCTGGCAACCGCAATGGCCGTCCAAGCCGTTGGCGCCCTGCTCTTCGTCGGTCTCATCGCCGCCCCTGCGGGAGCTGCAGATCGGCTCACGGGGAACCCCTACCGAGCGGTGGTCTGGTCGATGGGACTCGCAACCGCGAGCGTCTGGGGTGGCCTCATCATCACTGGATTCGTCCCGACGATTCCGGCAGCATCGGCAATCATCGGCGTGGCAGCAGTGGTGTTCTGCGTGACCGCACTCATCGAGAACCGAAGGAGGCATCGTGCAGGCTGAGCAACTCCACGAAGCAATCGAGCGCCGGCTGGCCCTCACCGGACAGCGCTACACGAGCACTCGACGCCAAGTCGTCGATGCCATGGCAACACTGGGGCACCCAGCGACCACGCCAGAGATCGTGGCTCGAGCTGGGTCAATCCCCCAGTCCTCGGTTTATCGAACCATCGCCCTGCTCATTGACGCAGCAGTGCTCGTCAAGGTTCCTGGCCACGACGTGCACGGGCGCGTGGAACTCGCCGAGGACTTGACCGGGCACCACCACCACCTCGTGTGCTCGACGTGCGGCGCCGTCAACGACATCGCGGTGACCGCTCGCTTGGAGCACGCACTGGCCGAAGCAGCAGCAGCCGTGGCCGAACTCGGCTACGACGTCACGGGGCATCGCTTCGACCTCATTGGCGTCTGCCCGAACTGTCGTGTGGAACCGCAGGCGTGAAGGGCACGGCGTCGAGCGGCCTCGTAGAATGAGGTCGTGATTGAACCAGTGGTGACGAAGCGAGATCTCCACGCGCCGAACGATGACCTCGCGTACTGGCTCTCGCGTCCCATCGAGGAGCGGATTTCGGCGGTTGAGATACTCCGGCGGCAGTGGATTGGAGCATCCGATGGAACTGGATCCCGACTTCAGAGAGTTTGTACGGTTATTCATCGATAACGAAGTTCGCTTCCTCATCATCGGTGGTTACGCCCTCGCTGCACACGGAGCCCCTCGCTACACCGGGGATCTCGACGCGTGGATCTGGATCGACCACACCAACGCGGAGCGAGTCGTCGAGGCCCTCCGCCAATTTGGCTTTGGTTCTCTAGGGTTGAGCGCCGCCGACTTCACCACACACGACACCGTTATCCAACTCGGACGACCTCCGCACCGCATCGATCTCCTCACCACGATTGACGGGGTCGCCTTCGACGATGCCTGGACCCGCAGAATCGAGTGCACCGCAGGAGATCTCTCCTTTCCCTGCATCTCGAAGGAGGATCTGATCGCGAACAAGCGGGCCGTCGGTCGCCCCCAAGACCTCGTCGACGTCGAGCGACTGAAGAACCTGCCGGGTGGTTAGCCGAAGAGCTTCTGGTAGTTCGCCCCTCGACGGGTGTGGTGCCCACCATCGATACCAATCCGCTCTCCAGTCATCCACGCGGACTCGTCCGAGAGCAAGAAGCGAACGATGCGAGCCACGTCGTCGACGGTGCCTACACGACTGAGCGGCATCTCTGCCAGGTAGTCGTCGAGGAGTGCTCCGCCGGCGGTGATGAAGCTCATGAGCTCGTCGTCGATGATGCCGGGGCGCACAGAGTTCACCCGGATCCCACGGTCACCGAGTTCCTCAGCCGCGTAGTGGACGAGTTCGTCGATCGCGGCCTTGGAGATGCCGTAGGCGGAGAGGAAGCGGTGGGGGAAGTGTCCTGCTCCAGAGGACATGAGGACGATGGATCCGCCACCGTGCGCAGCCATGGCCGCACCACCGTGCTTCACGCAGAGGAACGACCCGAGCACGTTGAGCTCAAGCGTTCCCCGCCACCCTTCGAGGTCACCGTCGAGCATGGGACCCATGGCCAGCGATCCACCGGCACAGGCGAAGAGACCATCGAGCGTGCCAGTGCGCGACACCGCAGCGGTGACCGCACGCTCGACGTCGGCCTCGACGGTGACGTCGGCGACGAGGTGCTGCACGGTGCCGCCGTGGTTGGCCTTGGCCAAGATCTGCGTCACCGCAGCTTCGAGCTTGGTCTCGGTTCGCCCGCAGATGGTCACGTGTGCGCCATCGGCCACGAGCAGTTCAGCGGTGCCGAGGCCAATGCCCGAGCCACCGCCAGTGATGAGGATGCTCTTGCCCTTCAAGGTGTGGTGGCTCATACCGGTCCTGCTCCAATCGGTGTGGTGGGGGTGAAGGTCACGGGCATCTCGATGATCCCGGAGACGAAGTTGGCGGGACGCAGCTGCAGCGGCTCGGTGGTGGCGATCGCCAGATCGGGGAGTCGGGTGAGCAGCGTGCTCACCATGCACTTGAGTTCAAGGCGCGCGAGCTGGTTACCGAGGCAGTGGTGCGCACCGAACCCGAAGGCCATGTGCTCGTTCGGCGTGCGGGTGACGTCGAACTGATCGGCTCGGTCGAACTTGGCCGGGTCACGGTTGGCCGAGGGGTAGAAGAGGAGGACTTGGTCGCCAGCCTTCATGGCCTTGCCGTGGAAGTCCATGTCGGCAACGACCGTTCGGTTCATGTTCTTGATGGGGGTCACCCATCGGAGCATCTCTTCGACGGCCAGTGGGACGGCATCGGGGTTGGCCTTCAAGTAGGCCAACTGGTCGGGGTGGCGCAGTAATGCCTCCATGCCACCGCTGATGACGTGGCGGGTGGTCTCATCGCCACCAATGAGGAGGAGGAGCGTCTCATGGATCAAGGTGTCGTCGTCGAGGGGCTCGCCATCGATCTCCGTGTTGACCAAGATGCCGATGAGGTCATCGTCATGGCCCGTTGCGCGCCGATCGGCGATCACGCCACGGATGTAGGCCTGATAGCCCATGAAGGCGTTCATCATGTTGAGGAGCAGCGTCTCATCGGTCGAACCTTGGGCGATCAACATGTCGTCCGACCACCGCAGGAGATCGGCGCGATCCTCCGGCTTCACTCCGAGGAGATCGGCGATGGCGATGAGGGGGAGTTGTGCCGCCACATCGTGGACGAACTCTGCCTCGCCACGCTCGCAGACCTCATCGATGATGGCGTCGCACACCCGCTGGATGCGTTCGGTCATGGCTCGCACGCGAATTGGTGTGAAACCAGCAGAGACGCGTCGCCGGCGGGTGACGTGCTCAGGGGCATCGAAGTCGATCATCATCGGCATCTGACCGGTATTGGGACGGGCACCATTGGCCGACGAGAACCACTCAGGATGACGGGATGCTTCTCGGACGTGGTCGTAGGTGGTGAGGCCCCAGAGGTTGGAGTTCTCGTCGAAGTAGACGGGATCGTTCTCACGGATCCAAGCCATCGCACCATCAAGGTCATCAGCGTAGAAGGCACCATCGAGGAAGTTGATGGATGGCTTGGTTGACATTGGCCCCCCTCAGGATCACTGTGCTGCCCGCAGCCTACGGAAGCCCAGAGGGACCGGCAAATTGTCAACGGAGACGGGTCAGGTCTACGGTCGCCCCATGCTCGATCACCTCTCGAACCTGGCCCAGATTGCCGAAGCTGCCGAGCGCGATCTCACGACCTGGCGCCCAGACCTCGACGCTCGTCGCCTCACGAATGCCGCGGTCTCCCTCGCCACCGAGCTCTTCATCGCCGGCGGCGATCCCGTGCACCCTCGGTTCGCCGAGTTCATCCGCCCTGACCGAAAACTCGCAGGCGATAACCCCGGAACCTGGTACCACACGGCGTGCCTCAACCCTGAGGCCACCTACGTCATCACGGGGAACCTCTCGAACGCCCTCTACGTCGGCGTGCAGGTCTACGCGACTGCCTATGGATGGAACCTCCCGAGCGGCAACCTCGGTGGCACGGCGCTCACGACCGATGCTGCGGGTAACTTCACGGTGATCCTCGGTGGCGACAACCCTGGGGGCGGCGTCAACTGGCTCCCCCTCGAAGAGAACGACCGCACGGTGATCGTCCGCCACTACTACCGCGACCGGTACGCGCCCTGTCCACCCATCCACATCGAGTGGACCGGCGGGAGCTCCGATGCCTTCGATGGGGCCGTGGCCCTCGAGCGTGCAGGAACCTTCATCGACCAAGTCGTGCGCGCCACCATGGAGATCACCGACCTCATGGAGAGCGAGGCGATGAACTCGTACCCCGCTCCACACGCCGAGGTGAAGGTGCCCCACTACGGCGGCGCCCTGTACCCGACGCGGGACATCTCCTACACCGGGTGCTTCGTCCAAGTCGCTGACGACGAGCGCCTGGTACTGCGCGGGCCGCAGACCACGGCCCTCTACTCCTCCTACGTCGTCTACGACCCCTACTTCACGTCCCTCGAGGACCCGGCAGCTCGCCTGACCGATGAGGACGTGAAGGCCCGATTCGGCGATGGTCCCTTCACCATCTCCATTGCTGCCAGCGACCCGAACGACGGGTCCCTGTGGCTGTCGACAACCGGCATGCGCAACGGCATCGTGGCCATCCGCCACCTCTTCGGTGAGGACGAGGTGCAGCCATCGGCCAGCGTGGAGCCCTTGGCCTAGGTCTGCCGACGCCGCCATCGGCATGGACCTAGGGTGGGACCGTGGTCGACCGCTCCCACTTCGAAGACGATGCCCTCCCCTTCATGCGGCCACTCTTCGGCCACGCGGTGAAGCTGAGCGGCAACGTCCAAGACGCCGAAGATCTCGTCAGCGAGACCTACCTGAACGCGTATCGGGCCTACGAGCAGTTCGACGGAGAGAACGTCAAGGCGTGGTTGTTCAAGATCCTGAACAACAACTGGAAGAACGCTCTCCGCACCAGGAGTCGACGCCCAGTCAAAGCTTTCATCGGTGACGATGACGATCTTGAAGAGCACTACTTCATGAACCGCACGACGCCAGAGGACATCGCCCTCGACAAGATGACCAACACCATGGTCAAGGCCGCGATCGACGATCTCCCCGACGCCTATCGAGAAGCCGTGCTGCTGGCCGACGTCGAGGGATTCAGTTACAACGAGATCGCCGAAATTGCCGATGTTCCGATCGGCACGGTGATGAGTCGCCTCCATCGTGGAAGAAAGGCGCTCCAGAAGGCGTTGTATGAGTACGCCGCACAGAGCGGCGTCATTGCCAATCTCGAGCACACGACCGGAGGGACCCGATGACGGACTACATCAACTGCGGCGATGCCCTCCACCAGCTCTACGAATTCTTAGACGGCGAGTTGACCGACGAGAAGCGCGCCACGATTGCTGACCACCTCGACCACTGCGCTCCGTGTGATGAAGCTGCGAAGTTCGAGACCGAGCTGCGCCACGTCATCGCCGATCGCTGCCAAGAAGAAGTCCCTGAAGACCTCATGCATCGAATCGCCGCAGCCCTGAAGGCTGCTCGCGGCGAGGCGTGAGCGAGGCGGCATTCGCAACGCAGCGCAACGAGCTCCTCGCTCGGTGCACCTTCGCCACAGGGCCACTGCGCCTGGCCGTCTCGGGCGGTCCAGACTCAACGGCCATGGCACTCCTCGCTGTGGCAACCGGCCAGCCGTGCACGCTCGTCCACGTCGACCACGGCCTTCGCGCCGACAGCGCTGCAGACCGTGCGCTCATCGTCACCTTGGCCAACCGTCTCGGTGCTGCCGTGGAGTTCCACAGCGTTGCGGTTGGTGAGGGTTCCAACGTCGAGGCCCGGGCCCGAGTTGCACGACACCGTGTCCTCGGTGGTGCCGCAACGGGCCACACCGCTGACGACCGGGCCGAGAGCGTGCTCATCAACCTGATCAGGGGAGCTGGAGCAACAGGCCTCTCCACCCTTCGACCTGGCACGCAGCACCCAATCCTCGATCTCCGACGCTCAGAGACGCACGCGCTCTGCGCCGCAGCAGGAGTTGCGGTACTCGACGATCCCATGAACCACGACCCGCGATTCGTCCGGACGCGACTCCGCCTCGAGGTACTGCCCCTCCTCGATGCCGTTGCCCAGCGAGCCGTCGCCCCACTGCTCGTTCGCACCGCGAATCTCCTCGCCGATGATGACGCGCTCCTCGACGACCTCACCACCGCATCGATTCCGGATCCGACCGATGCTCGTGCCGTCGCTGCAGCGCCGCTGCCGCTCGCGAGGCGGGCGCTGCGGCGGTGGCTCACCGTCGATGGCTACGCCCCGAGCGCCGACGAGCTCGAACGCGTCCTCGAGGTTGCCCGCGGAGCGGTGGTTGCCTGTGAACTCTCTGGGGGCCGCAGGGTGGCCCGGCGGAACCAGCGACTCTCCATCGAGCCCAGTTGACCCGGTACAGTGCAGGTCGTGCCTGACACCTCAGCAACGCCACCAGCGTGGGCGGCGCACGACCTCGGACCGGTCGTGATCTCCCAAGACCACATCGCCGCCCGAGTGCACGAACTCGGTCGAGCCATCACCGAGGACTACGCCGGTGATCCACCGCTCCTCGTCGGTGTGCTGAAGGGTGCGTCGATGTTCATGACCGACCTCGCTCGCTCCATCGAACTCGCCGTTGACCTCGACTTCATGGCCGTGTCGTCGTACGGTTCCGCCACGAAGTCCTCCGGAATCGTTCGTATCGTGAAGGACTTAGAAGCGGACTTGAGCGGTCGCCACGTCCTCGTCGTCGAAGACATCGTCGACTCAGGGCTCACCCTCAACTACCTGCGGAAGTACTTAGAAGCCCGCAAACCAAAGAGCGTTGAAGTCTGCGCCCTCCTGCTCAAAGAGGGCGAGCAGCGCGTGTCCCTCGACCTTCGCTACGTCGGCTTCACCATTCCACCAACCTTCGTCGTCGGTTACGGCCTCGACGTCGCCGAGCGCTACCGCAACTTGGGTGGCATCTTCACTTACACCGGACCGGGGTCCCACTAATGCCATTCGATCTTGACCGTGCCAAAGCTGCAGTGACCGAGCTGCTCGCAGCCATTGGCGAAGACCCAACCCGCGAGGGCCTCCTCGAGACCCCACGCCGAGTAGCCACGATGTACGAAGAGCTCCTGTCGGGCCTCAACGAAGACCCGTCCGTGCACCTCGGCGTGACCTTCGCCGAGGGACACGATGAGATGGTCATGGTCCGCGACATCCCCTTCTCTTCCCTGTGCGAACACCACCTCGTCCCCTTCATGGGTACGGCGCACGTCGCCTACATCCCTGGAGAAGACGGAAGGATCACTGGCCTGTCGAAGCTCGCTCGGGTCGTCGACGGGTACGCCCACCGCCTCCAAGTCCAAGAGCGGATGACGGCCCAGATTGCTGACGACCTCGACCGGGTCTTGGCGCCCCGTGGTGCGCTGGTGGTGATTGAAGCGGAGCACTTCTGCATGACGATGCGCGGCGTGAAGAAGCCGGGAGCGGTCACGGTGACCTCGGCCGTCCGTGGCCTCTTCCGAACCGACATCTCGGCTCGTTCCGAGGCGCTGGCCTTCATCCACGGTCGCTGAGTTCGCACTCCTCCTCGCGACGCTCTGGCCATGATGCAACCAACTACGAGAACCGCAGGGGCCGCCCTCGTCATGGGGATCTGCAACGTGACGCCCGATTCCTTCTCCGATGGTGGGGCGTTCTTCGACCCTGACGCGGCCATCGCCCACGGACGGCAGCTCTTCGATGAGGGGTGTTCAGTCGTCGACGTTGGCGGTGAGTCCACTCGTCCCGGCGCAGAACCCGTTGCCGAAGACGAAGAACTGCGTCGCGTCCTCCCTGTCGTCACCGCCCTGGCTCAGCACGGCATGGTGTCGATCGACACCACCAAAGAAGCCGTCGCTCGAGCAGCAGTTGTGGCCGGGGCCACCATGATCAACGACGTTCGTGGAGACCTCGCCGCCCTCGCTGGAGAACTCGGCGTGGCCTACGTCGCCATGCACGCTCGGGGGAACCCGGAAACCATGCAGGAGCAGACGACCTACGACGACCTGCTCGGTGAGGTCACGACAGTGCTGCTCGACCGCTGCCGCACGGCCAAGGACCATGGAGCTACCGCCGTCTACGGCGATCCCGGCATTGGCTTCGCCAAGAC
Source organism: uncultured Actinomycetes bacterium (assembly GCA_903870905.1). Taxonomy (GTDB): domain Bacteria; phylum Actinomycetota; class Acidimicrobiia; order Acidimicrobiales; family RAAP-2; genus CAIQEU01. The sequence goes on from CAIQEU010000056.1 coordinate 24,933, forward strand.
CTTCGACCAGAACCGCTACCTCCTCGCCCACCTCCGTGAGCTGGCCACTGCGCTCAGCGCCGAAGGGTTCGGTCTCCTCGTTGGGGTCTCCCGCAAGGGCTTCCTCTCAGAAGGCGCCAGCGGTCAGCGATACCCTGTAGAGGAGCGAGGCGACCAGAGTCTCGCCGCGAGCGTGTGGGCGATGGCCAACGGCGCAGCGATGGTGCGGGTCCACGACGGACTCCACACGGTGCGTGCTGCGGTGCTCGTCGGCGAAGTGGGGACGATCTGATGCGGGGAAAGTGGGCAGCGGGTATTCCCCCGAAGCATTTGACGTGGATCTTCAAGTACTCCCTCGCCGTGAGCGAACGACCCGGAGGGTTCACCGCGAACCACCGCCGCGTCCGCCGCAGTGAAGAGATCGTGTGGCTGAAGGGACATGAGTTCACCAAGGTGATCTCCCTCCTCGGCACTAGCCACAACGTCTCGGCCTACGACGAAGTCGCCTTGGCCTCGAGCGTCTTTGATCTGTCGAGTCTCAGCGACGGTCCTGAGGTCTTAGGCGACCTCTACACCGAGCTCGATGCGGCGATCGACGGCGGAGAGCGAGTCCTGCTCCACCACGACGAGCTGTCGGACCTCACCCTCGGAACCGTGGCTGGGTACCTGGTCTGGACGGAGAAGGCCACCTCGGGACCCCAAGCCATCAGGATTACCGAGCACTTGACCGGTCGCCCTCTCGGACCAGTGGCGCGCACCATTGTGGCCGACACCGTGAAGCTCACGAGCGGCGGGAACTGACCGTGAGCGACCAGATCTTCGTGCAGGGCCTCATCGTGAACGGCATCTGCGGCTGCTTGCCCGAAGAGCGCACTGCCGCCCAGCCCTTCCAGGTGGACCTCACTGTTGACGTCGACATGGATGCAGCAGCGGCGAGCGACGACCTCGTCGACACCGTGAACTACGCCGACTTAGCTGATCGTGCCGCACACCTCGTCGCAACGGGCAACTTCTTCCTCGTTGAAGCCTTGGCCGATGCCATTGGTCGATCCGCACTCGAGGCTGACCGGCGCATCAGAAGGGCCACGGTGACGGTGACCAAGTTGCACCCGCCCATCACCCACGTCGTCGCCGGCGTCGGCGTGACCCGCACCGTGATGGCGTGACCAGGGTCTTCTGTTCGCTCGGCTCCAACATGGGCGACGCCCGGGCCAATTTGACCTTCGGTGTCACGGAACTCTCGACCGTAGCGACGGTGCTCGCGGTCTCCCCCCTCTACGAAACCGCCCCCTGGGGCGGCGTGGACCAAGACCCCTTCCTCAACATCGTCGTGGAAGTCGACACCGATCTCGACGCGCTGGCCTTCCTCGAGCAGTGCCTCGCCATTGAGGCGGCTGCCCATCGAGTACGCGAGGTTCGATGGGGTCCTCGAACCCTGGACATCGACATCTTGTTGTTCGGCAACGAAGTCCATGACAGCGACACACTGACCGTGCCGCACCCACGGATGTGGGAGCGGACGTTCGTCCTCGCCCCCCTCGCAGATCTGGCCCCTGAACTCGTGCCGATCGGCCTCCTCGAGGCTGCAGACGGCGAGGTCGCGAAGATCGGTATGCTCTGAGCCTGTAGGGATTTCCGGGACCGGCACCGCAAGGGCTGGATCAGTGAGGGAGCACCAATGCCACGCATCCGCATCATCGGTCACGGTCGGGCCGGCGCGTCCTTCGCCGCGGCACTCACGACCGTTGGCTTCACCGTTATCGAGGTGCTCGGTCGAGGCGACGACTGCACGTCGGCGACCGCCGACGTCGACGCCGTGCTCATCGCCACCCCTGATGCAGCCATCGCCCAAGTGGCGAGCACGCTGTCGATCAATCCCTCCTGCGTCGTCCTCCACCTCTCGGGCGCACAGACTTTGGCGACCTTGGCCAAGCACCCCCGCCGTGGATCGATCCACCCGCTCGTCCCATTGCCGAACGAATCCATCGGTGCCGCCCGCCTCCTCGGCGGCGCGACCTTCGCCGTCGCCGGCGACCCCCTCGCCCGCAGCATCGCCACCGCGCTCGGTGGGCGAGTCGTTGAAGTTGCCGATGATGACCGCTCGACCTATCACGCCGCCGCCTGTGTGGCCGCCAACCACGTCGTTGGCCTCCTCGGTCAAGTGGAGCGCTTGGCGACCTCGATTGGCCTCGACTTGGCGTGCTTCTTGGACCTGACCCGAGCTGCGTTGACCGACGTTGCCGAACTCGGACCCCAACGAGCGCTCACCGGTCCGGCAGCCCGCGGCGACTGGGGGACCCTCGAGCGACACCTCCTCGCCATTCCCGAAGAAGAGCGCCCGGCCTACGACGCTGGAGTGTCCTTGGCCCTCCAACTCGCCACCGGACTCCCCGGCCTCGGTGCCAACGTCGTCGTCGAACCTGCCGGTGATGACGTCGTCCCCAGCATTCCGTGACCGAACTGCTCCAGACACTCCGAGCCGGTGCAGCCTGGGCGGCTGCCGAGCGCATCCGAGGGTGCAGCATCGGATTCGTGCCCACCATGGGCGCACTCCACGACGGTCACGCATCGCTCATTCGTGCGGCCGCAGCACGCGACGAGGTTGTGGCGGTGTCGATCTTCGTCAACCCCCTCCAGTTCGGTGACCCGAGCGACCTCGCGCGCTACCCACGGACGCTGGAGGCCGACGTGGCACTCGCCGAGGCCGCCGGTGCGACCGTCGTCATCGCCCCCGAGGTCGCCGAGCTCTACCCCACGTGGCCTGATACCCCTGCCACCACCGTCACCACCGGCCCCTTGGGCACCATCTTCGAAGGTGCGGCTCGTCCGGGGCACTTCGACGGCGTAGCCACGGTCGTGACCAAGCTGCTCAGCGCGCTGCGACCGGATCGGGCCTACTTCGGTGAGAAGGACTTCCAGCAACTCGCCGTCATCGGACAGGTCGTCCAAGACCTGTGGCTCGGCATCGAGATCGTCGGGTGCCCAACGAGGCGAGAGCCCGACGGCCTGGCCATGTCGTCACGCAACGTGCGGCTCGATGCCGCTGCTCGAACCCAGGCCACCTGCTTGAGCGCAGCGCTCACCGCTGCGAGTTCCGCCTACGCCGCTGACCCAACGCTGACCGGTGCTGCCCTCGAACAGGTCATGGCCGAGGTCATCGCCGGCGGCGGCAGTGCCGTGGTTCCTGAGTACGCGGTGGTCGTCGATGCCACGAGCCTCGAACGCACTCCAGGAGTCCTCGAGCCGACGAAGACCCGGTGCATCGTCACTACCATCGTTGGTGGAGTTCGGCTCCTCGACAACGCTGCGCTCCTCCACCCACCAGCGAGATAGCGAACGAACCAACTATGGAGTCCACGAACCGCGCATTCGACGTCATCGTCCTCGGTAGTGGCGTGGCCGGGCTCTCGGTGGCCGTGCGGCTGGCGTCGTCGCTGTCGGTGTGCATCGTGACCAAGGGCGAGCTCTCCCAGAGCGCGACCGCGTGGGCGCAAGGTGGTGTGGCCGCAGTGCTCGGAGGCGACGAGGATTCGACCGACCTCCACTTGGCCGACACGCTCGCCGCAGGTGCGGGCCTCTGCGACGCCGATGCCGTGCGCGTCCTCGTTGACGAAGGACCACTGTCGGTCCGTGAACTCATCGCACTCGGTGCTGAGTTCGACCGTGAGACCTCGGGATCGCTCTCCTTGGCTCGAGAAGGTGGGCACTCAAGGGCGCGCATCGTCCACGCCGGCGGTGCTGCGACCGGCGCCGAAGTCGAACGAGCACTCGTCGCCGCCACCCGGGCAACCGCTGCTGCGATCTACGAACACGTCTTCGCGTTGGACCTCGTCGTTGAGGACGACACCTGCGTTGGCGTCCAGGTACTGCGTGACGGTGAGGTCGTGACGCTCCGGGCCCACCACACCGTGCTCGCCACCGGTGGTGCCGGTCAGGTCTTCGCGGTCACGACCAACCCCGCCGAGGCAACCGGTGATGGACTCGCCATGGCGATGCGAGCCCACGTCGCCGTTGCCGACCTCGAGTTCATGCAGTTCCACCCAACGGCCCTCCACCACCCGGCCATGCCCCGACCGCTGCTCTCCGAGGCGCTGCGGGGTCACGGCGCCATCCTGCGTGACCAGTCCGGCGAGCAGTTCGTCGATGAGTTGGCACCACGCGACGTCGTGAGCCGAGCAATGGCGGCCAAGATGGCTGAAGAGGGCAGCGAGCACCTCTGGCTCGACGCCACCGGACTCGAGGAGTTCTCTCGCCGCTTCCCGACGCTGGCGGCATCGCTCGATGCCATTGGGCTCGACCCTGCCACCGAGTGGATTCCCATCGCCCCCGCCGCGCACCACCTCGCCGGTGGTGTCATCACCGACCTCGATGGCGCCACCAGTCTCCGTGGCCTCTCCGCCGCTGGAGAAGTGGCGTGCTCCGGCGTCCACGGAGCGAACCGACTGGCGTCGAATTCTCTGCTCGAGGGCATGGTGTTCGGTGCGCGTGTCGCGCAGGCGATCTTGGCCGGCCACGACACCGCAGCAGCCACGGGCCCAATGACGGCCCTGCTCGAGCCGGCCACGGCCGAAATCGGGATCGACCGCGTGCCGATCGTCGCCTCCACTCGCCCCGAAGCCCTCGCCGGCGATGGCGACCTCGACGTGGCAGCCCTGCGCGCTCGCCTGCAGAGAGCCATGACCGCTGGAGCTGGTGTCGTCCGCTCCGCAGCCGGGGTGCAGGGAGCGCTCGAGACCGTCGAAGCAATCGACGCTTCGCTCCGTGCCCATGGACAGCTCACCGCCGACGCAGTGGAGCTCTGCAACCTCTTGACGGTGGCCAGAGGTCTCCTCGCCGCAGCTGCCCGCCGGACCGAGAGTCGGGGGAACCACTCACGTGCCGAGTTCACCCTGCCCGACCCTGCCTGGCGTCGACGCCAGGTCCTCATCGAGGAGTCGGCGTGATCGGTCCGCTCACCGACGCCGTGATCGAAGCCGCCACCGTTGATGCGGTGCGAAGGTCCTTGGCTGAAGACGTCGACGAGCGCGGTGACGTGACCGCCGCTCTCGTCCCCGAGTCCGCTCGTGGCCACCTCGCCATCACCGCTCGAGAAGCGGGTGTCGTCGCGGGCAGCCGGTGCGCCATCACCGCCTTCGCCCACGTGGACCCCACCTTGGTGGTGACCTGGCACTGTCCCGATGGGACCACTATTGGCCCCGGTGACCTCGTGGCCGAGGTGCACGGATCCTTCCGGTCCATCCTGACTGCCGAGCGCACCGCCCTCAACTTCCTCGGCCACCTCTCAGGAATCGCCAGCTTGACCGCCCAGTTCGTCGCCGCAGTCCACGAGGCCAACCCGAACACCCAAGTGCTCGACACCCGAAAGACCACGCCGCTGCTCCGCACCTTGGAGAAGGCAGCCGTCGTCGCTGGTGGCGGGAAGAACCACCGGATGGGACTCTCCGACGCGGTGCTCATCAAGGACAACCACTTGGGGGCGATGTCGGTCACCGAAGCGGTCCGCCGCTCCAAGGAGCTCCACCCCACCTTGGAGGTCGAAGTGGAGTGCGACATGGTGGACCAAGCCCTCGAGGCCGTTGCCGCCGGGGCCGAAGCCGTCCTCCTCGACAACATGACTCCAGAGCAGGTCGCTGCAGCAGTTCTCGCCATTCGCAGCGCCGGTGGTGCGGCCACGCGGATTGAGGTTTCCGGTGGAGTCACCTTGGCCACCGCACCGCTCTTCGCAGCTGCTGGTGCCGACTGGATTTCAGTGGGCGCGCTCACCCACTCCTCTCGAGTCCTCGACTTCGGGCTCGATCTCATGACCACGAGCGCTTCGTCCATGAGGGAGAATGACCCATGCTCGTAGCCATCGACGTCGGCAACACCGAGACCGTCATCGGCCTCTACCACCGAGACGGCGATGACGCCCCGGACCTCGAGGGTGCCGTTGGCTACGGTCAGGCCTCGTCGAAAGAAGCTGAGCGTGGCCTCACGCACCACTGGCGCCTCTCCACCGTTGGCACCCGCACCCCCGACGAGCATGCCGTCCTCTTAGCCCAGCTCCTCGACTTAGAGGGCATGGAACTCGACGCCACCGCCACCGGCATCGCCATCTGCTCCTCGGTGCCCTCGGTGACCACGTCGCTTCGCCGCATGGCAGCCCGGTGGTTCACCGACATCCCCTGCTTGGTCGTCGGGCCAGGGGTGCGAACGGGCATGTCGGTGCGCTACGACAACCCCAAGGAAGTGGGTGCAGACCGAATCACCGACGCGGTGGGTGCCTACGACCTCTACGGCGGACCCGTCGTCGTCGTCGACCTCGGCACCGCCACCACCATCGAGGCCATCTCGGCTGACGGTGAGTACTTAGGCGGCGCCATTGCTCCCGGTGTCGCCATCTCCTTAGAGGCGCTCTACACCCACGCCGCGGCGCTCCGCTCCGTCGAACTCGTCGAGCCTCGGACCGTGATCGGCCGCTCGACCGCAGAGTCCATCCAATCCGGCGTCCTCTACGGTTCCGCCGCGATGATCGACGGGATGTGCGCCCGCATCACGAAAGAACTCGGCGACGCGACGATCGTGGCCACCGGTGGGCTCTCCACCCTGATCGCCCCCTTCTCGTCCGCCATTGACCACGTGGAACCCTGGCTGACGCTGCATGGACTCCGCTGCATCTACGAGTACAACGAGGATCGTGACTGACGTGCCCATTCCCTACCGGTTCGAGAAGGACACGACGGCCAAGGCCATTGCCGACCGCTTCGTCGGACTGGAGCCTGGTGCCGCCACCGGGGTGCGGGTCACCGTGGCTGGCCGCATCATGCTCAATCGACCACAGGGGAAGTTGACCTTCGCCACCTTGCGCGATGAGACCGGTGAGATCCAACTCTTCGGGATGGCAGCTCGCACCGACGACTTCGAAGGGCTCACCAAGTGCCGTCTCGGTGACTGGGTGGGAGCCACCGGCGAGGTCATCACCACCCGACGTGGCGAACTGAGCGTGCAGGTGGACTCCTGGGTGCTCCTCGCCGCAGCCGAACGTGGGTTCGGCGACAAGTGGAAGGGGCTCTCCGATCCCGATCTGCGCTACCGCCAGCGCGAGGTGGACCTGTGGGCTAACACCGAAGTGCGCACCACCTTGCAGTTGCGCTCGAAGATCCTCCAAGCAATGCGCACCCGGCTGTGGTCCGACGGCTACACCGAGGTCGAGACCCCCATGCTCCACCCGATTCCCGGTGGGGCGATCGCCAGGCCGTTCTCCACGCACCACAACGCCTTGGACGCCGAGTTCTACCTACGCATCGCCCCCGAGCTCTACTTGAAGCGCCTCGTCATCGGTGGGTTCGAGAAGGTCTTCGAGATTGGTCGGAACTTCCGCAACGAAGGTCTGAGCCCCCGGCACAACCCGGAGTACACGTCGATCGAGCTCTACCAGGCCTACGCCGACTACGAGCAGATGATGACCCTCGTGGAAGACCTCGTGGCCGGGATCGCCACCGACGTCCTCGGCACCACGGAGATCTCCTACCAAGGCCGCGAGCTCAGCTTGGCCGCACCGTGGCGGCGAGCGACGATGTCGGAACTGATCGCCGAGGCCACTGGCCTCGAGTTCACCGTGCACAGTCCGAGAGAAGCGCTCGCTGCAGCCTGTACGAAAGCCGGTGTCTCAGTGCAGCCCGGTTGGGGAACTGGACGCCTGCTCACCGAGTTGTTCGAAGCAACCGCCGAGGCCGATCTCTGGCAGCCAACCTTCGTCCTCCACCACCCAAAAGAGATCTCTCCCCTCAGCAGGAGCCACCGCGACGACGACCTCATCACCGAGCGCTTCGAGGCCTTCGTCTGTGGCCGCGAGTTGGTGAACGGATTCTCCGAGCTCCAAGACCCCGCCGAACAACGGGCGCGCTTCGAAGAGCAGGCACGCGACCACGCATCGGGGAACGATGAGGCGATGCTGGTCGATGAGGAGTACCTGCGTGCCATGGAGCATGGCCTCCCACCAACGGGCGGCATGGGTCTCGGTGTTGACCGCCTCGTGATGCTGCTCACCAACACCGCCAACATTCGTGAGGTCATCGCGTTCCCCACCTTGAAGCCCGGCCACAACGAACGGGCGCCGATTGAGGTCGACGAACCCGAACCAGAGTGATCCGCCAGCGCCAGCTCGGCGATCTCACCGCACTGGCGACGTTGACCGAGGAGGTCCACGCTGCCGATGGCTACCCGCACGCCATACCGCCTGATCTCACGGCCTTCTTCTTCCCCGAGGACCTGCTCGCCGCTGCGGTCATCGATGACGCTGGCACGATCATCGGCCACGCGGCCCTCAAGGTCACCATGGGCGGGAGTGGCGCCATGGACCTCGTCGGAAGGGCAACTGGTCGATCACTCGACGAACTGGCGGTGCTCACTCGGGTCATGACCCACCCAAGCGCCCGTGGTCGAGGCCTTGTACGCGACCTCACTGAGTGGGCCATTGCTGCTGCAGCAGCGCTCCGTCGCCGCACCTGGCTCCTCGTCGACGCCGAGTCCACCTCAGCAATCGCCTGTTACGCCGCGTGCCACTTCAGCAGCGTTGGCAGCGTGGAGGTCACCTTCGGTGACGGGGCCGTGGTTCCTCACCTCGTCATGGTTAGACCAGAGCTCGGCCACACGACCACCTGAGGCGAACGCGCGTGGCTGCCACGTTGCCGCTCAGTGCGACCTAACGCGATCAGTCGGGCATTCGCTCCATGCCGACGAAACAGACGGTTCGGCGCTCAGTGAACCCCATGGCCCGGTAGAGGGCGTGAGCGCGGGTATTGGATGCAGCGACGTGGAGGAACGCCGTGTGCCCTGCATCGGCATCGACCGAGACGAGGTGACGAATGAGTTCTCGGGCCAAGCCCTTCGAGCGGAACTCCGGATCGGTGCAGACGGCGGAAATCTCATGGCCTGTGCCGGTGGTGAAGCGTTGTCCCGCCATCGCCACCAACTGGTTGTCGTCGAAGATGCCGAGATAGTGTCCGAGCTCAATGGTTCGTTCGGTGAACGGTCCAGGCTTGGTTCTCCCCACGAGGTCGACCATGGCCGGGACGTCAGCAACGGTGAGCACTCGGGCTCGCGTCGATGCTTCGCCGACGACCTCGGTCGCGAGGAGTTGGTGGTCCACCCCTCGAAACTGCACGGTGAACCCAGGAGTTGCCTCGAGGTCTCGGTCGGGGGTCACGATCGCCACCGTCTCCCCCGGTGCAACCAATGCGGCGAGGTCAGCGAAGTGCTCGGGGTAGTCGACGTCGTCAACGGCGGCGAAGCCTGAGATCCCAGATCCGTAGCGAGCAGCGTTGCCCTGGCGAAGGGCGAGGTGGGCGTGGCCCCCGGTCAGCGAGGTCCAGACCGGGTGATCGAGCGGGTGCACCAGATCACGATAGTGGTCAGCTCCCGAGCAACTCCGCTGCGAGCGCTCGTACTCGTCGCTCGATGTCCTCGCGAATGGGCCGCACCTCGTCGATGCTCTTGCCCTTCGGATCGTCGAGCTCCCAATCGAGGTAGCGCTTGCCGGGGTAGTAGGGACAGGTGTCCCCGCAGCCCATCGTGACCACGACATCGGCCTCGAGCGCCATGTCGTTCGTCAAGAGTTTCGGCACACGACTCGACACATCGATGCCGACCTCCAACAGCAGCGCTGCCACCGAAGGGTTGACCGAATCTGCTGGTTCTGAGCCTGCGGAGAGCACGGTGATGGCATCGCCGGCAATCTGCTCCAAGAGCGCTGCAGCCATCTGCGAGCGACCAGCGTTGTGGACGCAGAGGAAGAGCACGGTTGGCGTGGTCATACTCATGGGGTTCCCTCCATTGGAGTTGCGGGGACGAGTGCGGCGAGGATTCCCAGTCCGACTGCAGCACCGATGACTTGGGCGATGATGAACCCCGGCGCAGACGCCGGGGCAATGCCAGCGAAGGAGTTGGAGAACATCCTCCCGACGGTGATGGCGGGATTGGCGAAGCTCGTGGACGACGTGAAGAAGTAGGCGGCGGTAATCGTGGCACCAACAACCGCGGGGATCGCTGCGAATTGCCGGTGCTCGACCATGGAGCCAATCACGACGATGAGCACGGCGGTTGCGATGATCTCAGCGAACAGGTGCGGCCCACTGGCTCGGTGATGGGTCGAGAACGACACGGTCGGCAGGGCGAACATCACGTTGGCAGCAATGGCACCGAGGATGCAGCCGAGGGTCTGGAACGGTATCTCTGCAGCGGCCATGGCCATCGAGGACTTCGTTCGAAGGGCCATGACGACCGACACCACCGGATTGAAGTGGGCCCCGGAAATCGGCCCCAGTGTCGAGATCAGCGCCACGAGGCCGGCACCGGTGACGAGCGCATTCTCCAACAGCTCAAGTCCCACGTCAGTGGGCGAGAGTTGCTGAGCGGCGATGCCCGAGCCAATGACCACCATGGCCAACAGGGCGCTGCCGAGGGTCTCTGCGAGCAGTGCTCGCCAGTTGGCGCTCAGCAGCACGGGGCCGCCTGATCCACCGTCGTCGTGACCGACACCAGCGCCACCGCTCGTTCTCCACAGCACGGTGATCCGTCAACCGAGGGCGTTGCCGAGAAGGTGTCGGCATCAGCGGTCACGCAGTAGACCTCCCATCGCTCGTCGTCTGGGCCAGTGACCCAGACCTTGTCCTGGACGGCGTAGCAGCAGGTGGTCTGGGCTTCGATCTCGGTGGCGAGACCTTGGGCGTCGAGGCGCGTGATCGCCCCCGTCACCTCGTCAGTGGTCGCGACCTCGACACCCAAGTGGTTGATCGAACCGGGCGCACCACCACCTTCGATGAGGACCAACTTGAGGGGTGGATCAACGACGGCGAAGTTGGCGTAACCGGGCTTCACCTTGGCCGGTCCTGTTCCAAGCAGGCGCGTGTAGAAGTCGATCGCCGATTCGAGATCAGCAACGTTGAGCGCTAATTGGACTCGTGCCATGGTGCGACCTTTCATTGATGGTTGTCGATACGAAGTCTGCACGCTATATTGATAGTTGTCAATATGAAGAACGCCGATGCTCCCGAGGAACGCTGCTGTGCGCCCATGGGCGATGCCGTGCTCTCAAATGATGAGGCCGATTTCCTGGCGTACGCGTTCGCCGCGCTCGCCGATCCAATCCGCTTGCGGATCTTCTCGATCATCGCCACCGAAGGCGAGGTCTGCTCTTGCAACCTCGAAGGGCCACTCGGCAGGAGTCAGCCGACGATCTCGCACCACACGTCGAAGCTCGCGAGTGCGGGATTGATCATCGGTGAGCGACGGGGACGATGGATGTGGTGGCGGGTCAACGAGGCTCGAGTTGGCGCCCTCGCCTCGGCGCTGACCCTCGGGATTCACCAGCGGTAACGCAGTCACTGCGCTTTAGGTTATTGAATTCAATATGTGAGAATCCCTCCATGTACGGCACATTCCTCCGTTCACTGCGCAGGTCGCAGAACCTGACCCAGCAGCAGCTCGCTGCACTTTTGCGGCTCTTCGGATTTCAGTGGGGGGCGATGGTCTTGAGGAGTGACCAGTCAGGCTTGCCTGCGTAAAGCAACGCCCTGACGCGGTAGTTCCGGAAGCTGGTGAAGCCGAAGGCGACCCTCTTGACCCGTTTGATGAGGTTGTTCATGGCCTCGGTTGGGCCATTCGTGAAGTGACAGGCA
>CAIQEU010000057.1 GCA_903870905.1 uncultured Actinomycetes bacterium
GTCACCAACAGCTGGCCAGCAATCAATGAGCTCACCGTTGGTGCAGCACGCAACTTCCTTGGATTCGACCGCTCCACCGTGGCCTTCACGAATCTGCACCCCAGTTTCCCAACCACGGTGCAGTAGCTCACACGCACTCCGTGCGCGATTGGCAATCGCACCAACCCAACCCCAAGGAAGCAATGGTTCCTGACACCACTGTTCGATTCGTCCTCGACGTCGTTGTCCACGACATCACCCGGTTCCGTGAACTCGTCGCCTCCTGTGTCGCAGTGAGCAACGACGAGCCGGGCACGCTGCTCTACAACTGGTACCTGAACGAAGCGGAGGGGACTGCACGGCTCGTTGAGGCCTACGACTCGGTCGAATCGGTCATTATCCACATCAAAGGCCCGGTCTTCACCGAGTTCGGACCAGACCTCCTCACCGCCTGCACGATCACCACAATGGACGCGTACGGCGACCTTGGTCGGTTGGCCGATGGACCAGAGTTCTGGCCCACGGTGCAGTGGGGTGCTCCGTTCGCCGCCATCGACCCCCGCTAACTCGGAGCAGCGGGTGACCAGTCGACCAACCACACTCGCCGAACTCCTCACCGCTGCAGCGGACCAGGCACCCGATACCACGGCCATCGTCGACGCGACCGGTTCGTTGACCTTCGAGGAACTCCAACATGCAGCGCTCCTGCGGGCCAGCCTGCTCACCGGACGCAATCTCGGCGGTCAGCGGGTAGCGCTCATCTCGGAGAACTCCGCCGACATGGTCGCCCAGATCTACGCCAACGCATTAGCTGGCGTGACCACCGTCTTCATCAACGCACGGCTCCAACCTCACGAACAAGTCGCTCAACTCCGCCGATCAGGTGCTGCGCTCTGGATCGGCGACGACCATGCCGTCGACGGACTCTCGAACGAGATCGGCGAGACCACCGACGTCCAACTCCTCTCGCTCGCAGCGGCTCGGCCGGCATCCTTGGAGCAGTACCCGCACCCCGTCGTTCGGGCCGAGGACCCGGCGTGGCTCCTCTACACGAGCGGCACGACTGGGCGCTCCAAAGGAGTAGTCCTCACCCACGCCAACGTGGTGGCCGCCGCCGAGAACGCCGGGGTCGCTCGCCGATTCTCGAGTGATGAAGTGCTCGGACTCCCCTTCCCGCTCTTCCACATCGCAGCGACCAACCTCCTCATCGCTCACCTGAACCACCGCCCCGTAGTCCTCATCAGTGGATTCGAGCCTGCCGAGGTCGCCACGCTCATCGAGCGGTACAAAATCACGGCGCTCTCGCTGGCGCCGACGATGGTCCGACGGCTCATCGACTACCAACGCCGAGCCGGCGCTGATCTCTCCAGTCTGCGCACCGTCTACTACGGGGCAGCGCCGATCACCCCGGCGCTCCTTCGAGAAGCCCACGACGTGCTCGGCTGCGAGTTCTCCCAGAGCTACGGCATGACCGAAGCCGCCGGCATGGCGGTCTTCCTCGACGCCGATGCGCACCGCCGTGGACTCGCCGGTGAACCAGAACGCCTGACCCAAGCGGGGATGCCA
>CAIQEU010000058.1 GCA_903870905.1 uncultured Actinomycetes bacterium
ACGAGTGCGACCATCGTCCATTCCCGCGCGCTACCGGGTGAACTTCTTCGCGACCTGTTACGACCGCCGCGACCTCCACCTCGAGCGCTACGTCCCTGACTACCGCCGGTCGATACGACTGGCGATTGGCTTCGAGGTTCTCGCCGGCGTGGTGTGCATCACCAATTTCTTCACCGTCAGCAATGGTGGAAAGCACCCACCGTTCTCCACCGCGGCCCCAATGTTCGCAGCAGCGGCGATGGCCTTCTCGCTGTTAGCGATGCTCGGGTTGCGGGGAGCCATCGCGTGGAGAGCAACGCTGGCCAGTCCACCCGAGACTGACTGAGGGCGAGTTCGCCCCGTCGGCTTACAGGTCGGGGAACCCGAAGTCGAGGTTCGGGACCTCGAGGCCGCCGTCGATCTCCAAGATCTTGCCCGTGAGGTAGCTGCCGGCGGGTGTTGCGAGATAGGCGACACCGGTGGCGATGTCGTCGACCGTGCCGATACGACCGAGTGGAGTGCGCTCTTCCATGTGACTCTTGAGCTCAGGGCTCGCCATCACGATGTCGAGCGCCGAGGTGGCCGTTGACCCAACGGCGATGGCATTGACCCGGATCCGTGGGGCGAGGTCCTTCGAGGCCAGGCGGGTGTAGTGGGCGAGCGCCGCCTTGACGGTGCCGTAGGCGAGGTAGCCGCGACCGGCCACTCGACCGACCACTGAGGAGATGTTGACGATTGCCCCGCCACCGGTCTCGAGCATGATCGGCACGGCGGCTCGGGTGAGCGCGTGGGCCGTCGTGACGTTGAAGTGGAACGCCGACTCCAGAGTTTTCGAGCTGGTGTCGAGGAGTGGGGTTGGCATGCTGCCACCAACGTTGTTCACGAGGATGTCGATGCGGCCGAAGGCGTCCCTCGCTTCGTTGGCCAGGTTGGCCACCGCGTCGAGATCTGAGAGGTCACAGGCGACGATGTGGGCTCGGCGGCCGTGCGCAGCAACCTTGGCGGCGACCTCTTCGAGTTGCTCGGTCGTCCGAGCGGCGATGACGACGTCTGCGCCACACTCGGCGAGCACCTCAGCGCTCCCGGCGCCGATACCCCGACCGGCTCCGGTGATGATGGCAACCTGACCCGTGATGTCGAAGCGTTCCTGCAGCATGGTGACCCCCTCAGATCGTTGCGCCACCATACCCAAGTCGGAGGCAGAGACCCCCTCGACGCCACCTGCGCCCTAGCATCGGTGCGTGGAGCAACCTGAAATCGCGGCAGAAGAGCTACAGCGGGCAACCAGCGCCGTCGAGCCAGGCTGGAGTGTGCGGCGGTGGCCGGCGACCGTCACCCTCCTGCTCTGCATCGCGCTCTACGTGCTGCTCCCAGATCGATTGATCCTCGGTCCGAAGTGGCTCGTGCCGGCGCTCGAGGCACTGCCGATCATCACGCTGACCTTCGGCCATCCTCTGCGTCACCCCGGTGAGCCGCGGTGGACCCGAATGTTCACGATTCTGACGATCGCCATCATCAACATCGTGAACGTGGCGTCCATTGTGTTCCTCGTCGACAAGTTGCTCCACGGCACGGTGGAGAACGGTCGTCAGCTCGTCTACTCCGCCGTCTCCGTCTGGTTGACGAACTGCCTGATCTTCGGACTCTGGTTCTGGGAACTCGACCGCGGTGGCCCTGGGGTGCGCAACACCGTGCATGAGCAACTCCCTGACTTCCAATTCCCCCAGATGACGGACCCTCGTTTTGCCCCGAAAGGGTGGATGCCGCGCTTCGTCGACTACCTCTACGTGGCCTTCACGAACGCCACGGCGTTCAGCCCGACCGACGCCATGCCGCTCACCACTGCAGCCAAGGGCCTGATGGCCATTGAGTCCACTGCCTCCCTCGTGACCATCGTGGTCGTGGCGGCACGAGCGGTGAACATCCTCCAGGGTTAGTCGAGGTCCATCAGGAGGTGGGCGGAGAGATCGCCCATGAGATCGACGACGACGTGGCGCGCGCTGAACTGCCAGGCCCCGTCCACCTCGGTGAACGCGTCTCGGTAGCGCCCAGCGATGATGGGCTGGAGGGCGAGCGCACCAGGAACGGCTTGGAGCACCGTGAAGTAGCTCCGCGCGCGTGCCGTCGTTCCCGAAACCTCGATCTGGACGTTGGTGGTCACGTGCTTGGTTCTCGGGGTGCCGTCGTCGTAGCGCCGGGTGGTTGCGCTGTAGAGCGCGTTGAGTACTGGAGCTCCAGTCCGCACGACGTCGAATCCCTCGAAGGTGACCGCTGCTCGATCGAGGAGCTTGCCTACGCCGGCGAAGTCCCCAGCATCCATCAACTCGGCGTAGGTGTAGATGAGGTTGGCGATCTGCTGCTCGTCGGACATGCCGTGAGACTAGGTCGCGTCGAGGTACCGCTGCATGGTCGCAGCCACCCTCGACGCGCGACCTCGGGTGCGCTCGGTGCGGTCACCGAGTTGAGCGGCGAGCAAGCCAGCGTTGATGCCGAGGTAGCGAAGGGGTTCGGGCTCCCACTTCGGCGAGCGGTGCCCAACCCAGGGGAGATGGCAGAGGGGTGAGTCGATCCCGCAGATGAGATCCGCCAACGTCCGCCCTGCCAAGTTCGACGTGGTGACGCCGTCACCGACGTACCCACCAGCAGCAGCGAGACCGCTGGCGCGGTCGTAGGACACCGAGGACCACCAGTCGCGAGCGGCGCCGAGCGGGCCACCCCAGTGGTGGGTAAACGTCGTCCCGTGAAGGGCGGGGAAGAGCTCGTCGAGCGTTGCTCGAAGGTGCTCATCAACGGTCTCGTTGCGATCGAAGGCTGGGTCGATCCGGGAACCGAAGTGGTATGGCGCTCCCCGTCCACCGAAGGCCAAGCGGCCATCGGCGGTGCGCTGGCCGTAGATGATCAGGTGTCGGAAATCGGCGAAGGTCGGGCGTCCTGTAAGGCCAATGGATGCCCAGGTGGCATCGCTCAGCGGTTCGGTTGCCACCATCAAGGAGTAGATCGGGGCAATGGAGCGGCGTGACGTGGCGAACGTCGACGTCCACGCCTCGGTTGCCCGAACGACCACCGATGCGTCGACGACACCGTGGGTGGTGTGGACCTGCGGCCCGCGATTTCCCGCCCTCGGGACAATGGTGGTCGCTGCGGTTCCCTCCACGATTGCTCCACCAAGGCGCTCGACGGCGGTGGCGAGTCCTCGGGCCAACTTCGCTGGGTGAATGGTGGCGCAGTGCGGAGTGAAGGTTCCGCCACTGGCGCCGTCGACGTGGATCAGGTCGGCAACGTCGTCGGGCCCGAGGAGGATGAGATCGTCGTCGCCGAAGGAGCGTGCGTGGAGGACGTCGGCTCGAGCGCGCTCGAGTTGCACTGCACCTCGAGCAACGGTGACCGTTCCCCCCTTCACGTAGTCACATGCAATGCCATCAGCGGCAACGGCGTGACCAATGGCGTCCACGCTGTCGCGCATGGCGGCTCGCATGGCGAGTGCTGCCTCGCGGCCGTGGCGTGCGGCGATGGCATCGTCACCTTTGGCGAACAGCGCTGACGCCCATCCACCGTTGCGGCCCGATGCTCCGAAGCCACAGGTGACCGCCTCGATGACGAGGACGGACAAGGTGGGGTCTCGCATGAGGAGTTCTCGTGCCGTCCACAGGCCGGTGAACCCTCCACCCACAATGGCGACGTCGACGGAGCGATCACCGCTCAGTGCAGGCCGCGGCGTCGGCGCCGTGTCGAGCGTGTCCCACCACAACGACGAGGGCAGTACAGCGGCTGCTGACGGGGCGCCCATCCTCAGATGCGGTCGAGGGCGCCCTCGAGAACCTCACGGATGATGGAGGTCATGAGTTCGAACTCCGCAGGTCCACTGATGAGCGGGGGAGCGACCTGGATGACGGGGTCGCCACGGTCGTCGGAGCGACAGATGAGTCCGTGGGCGAACAGTTCCGTCGAGAGGTAGTCGTCGATGAGGCGGTCGCACTCCTCGGCGGTGAAGGTCTCCTTGGTGACCTTGTCCTTCACCATCTCGATGCCGTAGAAGAAGCCATCACCGCGGACATCGCCGACGATCGGCAGGTCACGGAGCGTCTCGAGGCTGGCACGGAAGAGCGGCTCGTTGGTGCGGACGTGGTCCAAGATGCCCTCCCGCTCGAACGCGTCGAGGTTGGCCATGGCAACGGCGGCAGAAACTGGGTGCCCGGCGAAGGTGTAGCCGTGCGAGAACGAGTTGCCATCTCGGAGGAAGGGCTCCATGATCCGGTCGTGCACAATGGCGGCGCCAATGGGGGCATACGCGGAGGTCATACCCTTGGCGCAGGTGATGATGTCGGGCTCGAAGCCGTAGCGGGTGGAGGCGAAGTACTCACCGAGGCGACCGAACGCGTTGATGACTTCGTCGCAGACGAGGAGCACGTTGTACGTGTCGCAGATCTCTCGGACCCGTGCCGCGTAGCCCGGAGGCGGCACGAAGCACCCGCCGGCGTTCTGCACCGGCTCCAAGATGACGAGGGCCACGGTCTCGGGACCTTCGGCCAAGATCGCCTCTTCGATTTGATCGGCGGCCCAGCGACCGAAGGCGACCGGGTCGTCGCCGTGGATGGGGGCTCGGTAGAGGTTGGTGTTCGGCACCCGGCGATTCCCCGGGACGAGGGGCTCGAAGAACTCCTTGTAGGGGTCAATGGCGGTCATTGCCAAGGCCCCCATGGCGGTGCCGTGGTACGCAATCTCTCGACTGATGGACTTGGTCTTGTTCGGATGACCCGTCAGCTTGAAGTAGTTCCGAGCGAGCTTCCACGCCGACTCGTTGGCCTCGGCACCACCGGTGGTGAAGAAGATTCGGTTCAGGTTCTCGGGGGCAATGGAGGCCAGACGTTCGGCCAAGTCGATGACCGGCGGCGTGGCGTAGTTCCAGACGGGGAAGAACGCGAG
>CAIQEU010000059.1 GCA_903870905.1 uncultured Actinomycetes bacterium
AGGCTCGTGCCGTGTTGGATCCCAGCGGGCACTTTGACGGTGACCGACTCGTGCAAGCTCGGCACGGCGACGACAGTGCCGAGGACTGCCTCGGCCGGGGTCACGGGCACCGACACGATGAGGTTGCGGCCCTTCTTCGTGAACAACGGGTGGGGCTTCACGCTCAAGACCACGTGGAGATCCCCAGCGGGACCGCCGTTCGTGCCCGGAGCACCCTTGCCGCGCACCTTGATCCGCTGGCCATCTTCGACCCCAGGAGCGATGCGCACCTTGACCTGACGGTTCGACGGGGCACGGCCCGAGCCGTGGCAGACGGCACAGGGAACCTCAACGACGGCCCCTCGGCCGGTGCAGGTCGGGCACACCTGGGCGAGCGAGAACATGCCCTGGTTGTCGTTCATCTGGCCCGACCCATTACATCGGGTGCAGGTCTTCATGGCAATGCCGTCTTTGGCACCGGTTCCTCGACACGATCCACACGGAGCGTCGCCGGGGACGTGGACCGAGGTGGTCACCCCGTCGATGGCTTCGGCGAAGTCCAAGTGGAGGTAGGTCTCGATGTCGTCGCCACGTTGGGCTTGGCGACCACGAGTCCTGCGACCGAAGAGTCCGCCGAAGAGATCACCGAGGTCACCCATGTCCTCCATGCGGAAAGTCTGGCCACCCCCACCGGGGAAGCCACCAGGTCCGCCGAACCCTGCAGCTGCAGGACCCATCTTGCGGACCTCGTCGTACTCCTTGCGCTTCTCGGGATCGCCCAAGACCTCATAGGCCGAGGAGATCTCCTTGAAGCGATCCTCCGAGCCGGGGTTGGCGTCAGGGTGGTACTGCTTGGCCAACTTGCGGTACGCACGCGTGAGGTCCTTCTCGGTCACGTTCTCTGGAACGCCCAAGACCTTGTAGTAGTCCTTCTCGAACCACTCACGCTGAACGGCCACGTGTTACCCCTTCACCCTGCACATCGCTGGACGGAGCACTTGGCCCCTCCAGCGGTACCCCGATCGGAGTACCTCTTCCACGATTGTTCCCTCTTGACCCTCGTCGCCTGGGCCGTGCATGACCGCATCATGCACCGTTGGGTCGAACTCGACACCGGTGGCATCGACGCGCTCTAAGCCTTCCTTGGCCAAGACCTCGAGCAGCTGGGCCCGGGCGGCCACCAGTGCCGTTGCCTCTGCCTTGGCGTCCTCGCCGCTCTCAAGGTGCGTCTGGGCGAGGTCCAAGGTGTCGACGACGGCGAGCAACTTGGCAACGAGGTCACCGGCTGCTCGAGCGACGTCGTCTTGGTGGGTTCGAGCGACCCGCTTCTTGTAGTTCTCGAAGTCCGCCTGGAGGCGCTGGAGGGAGTCTTTGTACTGATCACGCTCTCGCTCCGCTTCGGTGCGGTCATCGGAGAAATCGATGAGGTCATCGTCGAGCGATGCCTCCCCGTCGACGACCTCGTCGACGGGGGGCTCTTCGACCACGGGCTCGTCACTCACTGCTCGTCCACGATCTCGGCGTCGACAACCTCGTCGTCGTCGATGGCGGCTTCACCGGGCTGCTGACCCTGGGCCGTTGCCTGCTCGTAGAGCTTGGTCGAGAAGTCTTGGCTGGCCTTCAAGAGTCCATCGGTTGCGCTCTTGATGGCCTCGATGTCGCTTCCCTCGAGGGCGCTCTTGACCCCAGCCACGGCTTCGGTCACCTTGGCCTTGTCCTCATCGGAGATCTTCTCGCCCTGGTCGGTGAGCAGCTTCTCGGTTTGGTAGACGAGGCTCTCGGCACCGTTGCGGACTTCGGCCTCTTCCTTGCGACGACGGTCGTCTTCGGCGTGGGCTTCTGCGTCACGCACCATGCGCTCGATGTCTTCCTTCGAGAGGTTGGACTCACCGGTGATGGTGATCGACTGGGTCTTGCCCGTCGCCTTGTCACTGGCCGAGACGTTCACAATCCCGTTGGCGTCGATGTCGAAGGTGACTTCAATCTGCGGCACGCCACGAGGTGCGGGCGGGATGTCGACGAGCTGGAACTTGCCGAGGGTCTTGTTGTACATCGCCATCTCGCGCTCGCCCTGGAGGACGTGGATCTCAACCGACGGCTGGTTGTCATCTGCAGTCGTGAAGACCTCAGACCGCTTGGTCGGGATCGTGGTGTTGCGCTCGATGAGGCGGTGCATGACCCCACCCTTGGTCTCGATGCCGAGGGAGAGCGGCGTCACGTCGAGGAGCAGGATGTCCTTGACGTCACCCTTCAGCACACCGGCCTGGACCGCAGCACCGATGGCCACCACTTCGTCCGGGTTCACACCCTTGTGCGGGTCCTTGCCCGTCATGTCGCGCACCAGGTCTTGGACGGCGGGGATACGAGTCGAACCACCGACCATGACCACGTGGTCGAGGTCCTTCATGGTGAGCCCAGCATCCTTGATGGCCGCTTCGAAGGGGCCTTTGCAGGCAGCCACGAGGTCGGCGGTCATCTCGTTGAACATCGACCGGGTGAGCTTCAGGTCCAAGTGCTTGGGTCCATCGGCGGTTGCGGTGATGAAGGGCAGGTTGATCTGGGTCTCCTGGGTGGATGAGAGCTCGATCTTGGCCTTCTCGGCCGCTTCCTTCAG
>CAIQEU010000060.1 GCA_903870905.1 uncultured Actinomycetes bacterium
CGCATCGTGGAGTACGTCCCCCAAGAGTGGATCATGCCCTTCCTCCACCAGCGCTACGACGACTTCCCCGCTGCTGACGAGGCCTAAAGGTTTCTAGAGACCAGCAACGGTCGTCTCGAGGAAGGCGGCAATTGCGGCAGTAGTCGCCGCACATCGCGGCGAGGCCAAGATATCGAACGCGTGTTGCGCCAGCGGCAACTCGACGTAGGCCAACGGTGCAGTTGCGATGTCGTTGAACCGGTGGACGAATTGCCGCGCCACGTCAACTGGAACCAAACTGTCGTTGCGACCTTGGAGCACGAGCATGGGTGGAGCACCGGGGTGAATCCGGTGGAGCGGTGAGGCTGCCTCGAAGAGTGAGTGGTTCTCGTCGAGCTTCTGCTTCATGACCTCTCGCTCCAAGAGACGAAGGAGGAGGTCCCCATGGCGACCAGAGCTCGTTGGATCTCCCGTCATCTCCAACACACCGTAGATCGACACCGCCGCAACGAGGCTGGTGTCGGCATCGTGGAAGCCTGGTTGGAAGGCGGGGTCGTTCGCTGTCAACGCACACAGCGTGGCGAGGTGCCCACCAGCAGATCCGCCGGCGACCGCAATGGCCCCAGGATCACCACCGAAGTCCGAAATGTGCTCCTTCATCCAGGCAATGGCCCGCTTGCAGTCCACAACGTGGTCGGGCCAGGTCGCCTTCGGTGAGAGCCGGTAGTTGATCGCTACGCAGACCCAGCCGCGACTGGCCATCTCGTTGAGCATGGGAATTGCTTGCTGGGACTTGTCGCCGATCACCCAGGCCCCACCGTGGATGTAGAGGAGTACGGGGCGAGGCGCAGCCCTAGGCGCCTCGGCAGCGTAGACATCGAGGCGGTGTCGTCGATGGCCGTCACCGACGTAGTCGAGGTCCTTCGTTACCTGCACTCCGGGCAGACGGAGCGGCACGGCTCGGAGGACTCGCCACCAAGTTCCGTAGATCGGACGGCGGGTCGTACCGAGGTCGATTGCTCCACCTCGAGCGGCAGCGAGACCAGCCTCCACGGCACGCCAGGAACGCAACCCGCTCACGACGTGCACCAAGAGGAGCCCACAGGCGAGCACGTTCGCGGCGACACCAAGCCAACCGAGAACTCCGCTCACCCCAACGCCGAGCGCCACGCCGAGGAGGATCACGTCAGCGATCAGGATCTGGAGCGCCAATTCGCTGGTGAGCCAACCAACGGTGAAGGTGATCGACGACAACCAGTTCCACCGCAGTGGTCGGGTGGCGATCCCACTGGCGATGAGGATGCACGTCCCAACGACGACCAGTGCCAGGTTCATGCCTCCAGTGTTCCACTAGCGGCGAGGTCGCCGAGCAGTTCGCCGAGGAGTTCGTCACTGGTTGCACCAGGAATGAACAGGGAGAGGCGATCGGCCAGACCACCGAACCGCTCGCGGAGGCGTCGTGCGGCACGAGGCGGGGTGTCCACCACGGCGACGGCATCGATGAGCGCATCGGGGACGAGGTCGGCCAGGGTGGACCAGTGGCCCGCTCGCACTGCGGCTCGCAGCGCCTCGTGGAGTCCGGTCAGCCCCTCTCGAGTAATGACCTCGGCGTAAGCAGGCGTCGAACCGTAGAAGCCGAGGAGTGCGGCCACGGACCGACGAGCAGCAGCGACCTCGGTCGCAGTCGTCCCAAGGCCGAGGATCACGCCGCACACGAGCTCCAATGGTTCGTCGGCTCGAACACTGTTGGCTCGAGCTGCGCTCGCCGCTGGCAAGGTGACGTCGTGGAGCAGCCGTTGACTGTGGAACGGCAGCACGCTCAACCCGTCAGCGGTCGCACCCGCAACGGCTGCCATCTTCGGACCTTGCGCCCCGAGGATGATGGTCGGCGCACCGGTTGGTAGTGGCGCCGGCGTGAACATCGGCGGCATGTAGCTATGGCGGTAGAAGGTGCCGTCGACTGCCAGCGGGACACCGTCCTGCCAGGTGGCGAAGATCGCCCGCACCGCCCCGATGAGCTCTGCCATTCGATCTGCCGGCGACCCCCATTCGATGCCGAAGCGCCGTTCGATGTGCGAGCGAATTTGGGGTGCGAGTCCCAGACGGAACCGACCGGCGCTCAGCTGCGCCAGGTCGAACGCACTATGGGCGAGGTGCACGGGGTTTCGTGGGAAGGCAATCGCAGCGTTGGTCATGATGGCGACCGGTGCAGCCGCTGCTGCGAGGACGAGCGGGAAGAACACGTCGTTCGGCCCCTCTGCGGTGTAGCACCCGTGCGCACCGAGAGCAGCGAGTTGGCGTGTCCGTTCAGCCACACCCGCCAAGGGCACGCCCATCAGCGAGCAGTCGATCTCCATGGGTCCACCCTCGCGCAGAACGTGTCGTGCGTCGATTCTCAGCGGTATCGTGAAGCGACAAGGGAACGAGGCTAACCATGGACCGCACCGAAGCGCCCCTCCACAACCTCCGTGGAACGGTGGGCCTGTGGACCTTCGCTGCTGACCTCGTCCACCCCCGTGACGCAGGAGCGCTGGCGGCGACGGTGGAGTCCATGGGGTACCGCGCACTGTGGTTCCCAGAAGCTGTCGGTCGGGAAGCGTTCACGAGCGCCATGCTGCTCCTCGAGGGCACCTCCTCGTTGATCGTCGGCACCGGAATTGCCTCGATCTACGCCCGTGACCCGTTCTCCGTCTCCTCTGCAGCGAAGACGATCGCCGCGTTGTCGAACAACCGGTTCATCTGCGGACTCGGCGTGAGCCACCAACCTTCCGTAGAAGGCTTCCGTGGACAGACCTACGGTCCCCCGGTCGCCTCCATGGCGGCGTACCTCGACGCAGTCACCCAACTCGCCCCAGGGAGCGCCGAACGGCACACGACGGTGCCCATTCTCCTCGCCGCGCTCGGTCCGAAGATGCTCGAACTCGCGGCCCGAAAGACTGCCGGAGCGCTCCCCTACCTCGTCACCCCAGCGCACACCGCACTGGCTCGTGCCACGCTCGGGCCCGATGCGTTCTTGGCCGTCGAGCAAGCGGTGGTGCTGTCCAACGACCGTGAAGTGGTCGCCGCTCGGCGACGCCAGCACCTCTCGATCTACACCGGGCTCCCGAACTACCAGAACAACTGGCGTCGGCTGGGATTCAGCGATGAGGACTTCGTGCCGGGCGGCAGCGACCGGCTCGGCGAGGCGCTCGTCGTCCACGGCGACCTCGAGGCGATCGACGCCCGCATCCAAGCCCACTTCGATGCTGGCGCAGATCACGTCTGCATCCAGATCCTCGGCGCTGAGCCCTTCGGGCCACCCCCACTCGACGACTGGGCTGCGGTTGCCGCCCTCACAGAGGTACCACGTTGAAGCGATTCAAGATATGGCTGAGAACCCTCACGCGCATTCGCGTCTCCAAGACGATCGAGGCACCGAAGTCGGTGGTCTGGACGGAGCTCTCCACGATTGAACGACACGTCATCTGGATGAAGGACGCGGTTCGCATCACCTTCGAGACCGACCAACGTCAAGGTGTGGGCACCACGTTTCGCTGCCTCACTCGGGTCGGACCGTTTCGGACCAACGACCGCATGGAGATCACCGACTGGATCGAAGGTCGCCAGATCACCGTGCACCACAGCGGTCTCATCACCGGCGCCGGGCGATTCTCGCTTCGGGGCGAACTCGGGCAGTTCTGCGTCCTGCGCTGGGAAGAGCGCCTGGAATTTCCATGGTGGCTCGGAGGGTCGCTGGTGGCTGCAGTGGCCAAGCCCATCTTGAAGAGCATTTGGACCCGAAACCTCGACCGGTTGGCCGAACTCATCCGTCGAGGCTTGGAGGCCGATCGAGTCGAGACGTTCACCGATGGAGACGACGAGTAGGCCGCCCACTGCCAGCAGCGGCAGTCGCTTCAGCCTTTCTTTGGTTTCGACGACGTCTTGTTGTTCTTGTTCTGCTTCTTCTTGGCCTTCTTGCCCGTGTGCACGAGGAGGACGATCTGGTTCGCCTCCGTCGCCGGTGGGGTGGCGGCCTCGGGTGCCACCTCAGATCCGGCCTGCGCTCCATCTGGCGCTGTGGCGTCGTCGAAGACCTCCGAGGTGGTGGTGGTCTCAGGGGGGTCCCCCTGGTCGCGAACGTGGCCCGCATCGGCAAAGGGCTCAGAGAGGATGGCCCACGGATCATCGAGGTCAGGTGCGCTCCGCTCGGTCTCGGGACGAGCAACCTCCGCAGTGGCGGTTGCCACTTGATCCATGACGCTCGAAAGGAGCGCAGCGGCACTCGACGCAGCATCAGGCGGCACGTCGCCGAGGGGCGTGGATCGAATGCCAAAATCGGTGGTCGTGACTTCAGCCGGGGTCGAGCGAACCTCGTCGACGGGTACCGATGGAGCGGCATCGACAGGTTGCACTGGAGACGGAGCACCATGCGCGGCAATCACACCTGCCCGGGTCCGCAGCTCGACGATTGCAGGCGAGTCCGCTGGCTGCCAGGCCGTGTGGGCGATGACCTCGGCGATTGCATCGAGGACGTCCGCGTCACGTTCAGTCGTCGTCAGCGTGACGAGGCGATCGGCGACAGGGGCCAGTTCACGCTCCTTGAGGGCGAGGACTGCGGCCCGACGAATTCGAGGGTTGAGGTCGCTGAGGTCGCGCCGAATCCTCCGAAGCGATGCTCTCGCGGAGAGACGCCACAAGATGAGCAAAATGATCACGCCGAGGAGCGTCACGCCTCCAGCGAGCAGGTACCGCACGGTCGTGGTCATCACCCTCCTCGATCCTCACGAGATCCATAGTGGCGAAGGTTCGCCCGAACTCCTCGAGCGCTCCCGCGCCCCTTACACTACGACTATTGCTCGACGAAAGGGGCTTCGTGGAATCTGACCCTTCGGCTGAGCCAGTGACGTACGGGCCCGAGGCTGATGCGGTGATCGCAGAGCTTCGCAGAGCGTTGCATGCACTCCGCGTCTCTTACGACGACCTCCGCCGTGAGGTTGAGCGAAGGAATTTCGAGCGTCCGCCCCACTACTGAACACCAGCAATTTCTCAGGGTCCGGCGAGTTGGGAACGGTAGGGTATGAACGTGGCTCTCGCGCGAACACCTCGACTCCGCCTCGCCACGATTCCGAGCACCTTCGCCCCGTACGCCCTCCTCGCGCTCTACGCCAGTGTGCTCCGGTTGGTCCTCGACCACCTGCGTCCCGGGGCTGCCTACTTCCCCGATTCGTGGGATTACGTCGTCGTGCCTCAGGAGGGCTACGCCCCCAATGCCATGCACTCCCCTGTCGTCGGGTGGATTTGGCGCATGGGGACCTTCAACCACCTCTCTGAAGCCCATGTGCTGGTGCTCCAAGGGGTCTTCGGCGTGGCGTGCACGTTGCTGCTCTACCGTCTCATCAACAGAGTGCTGGAGCCCCTTCCAGCGACGCTCATCGCCGCGGCTTTCTGCTCAATCCCGTCCGTTCTCCTCGTCGAGCGCACCATGCTCACCGAGTCGACGGCCATGCTGGCGCTGCTCCTCGCATTGGTGGCGACCGAACGCAGCGTGACGTGTCGCACCAAGCGTGCCGCGACCGTCTGGCTCCTCACTGCCGCGTTCTTCTTCGGCGTCCAAGCATCCATTCGACCGGCGTTCCAAATCTTCGCAGGTCTGGCCACCATTGCCGTGATCGCGACCTTCATCCTCCGTCGAAGTGACGGCCGCGTCCTCCACCGGCTGAGCAAGGGCCTCCCGATCGCCATTGGTGCAGGGGCACTCGCTGCACTGCCCCTGCTGCCCCTCGTCACCGCCTACAACGACGTCTACGGAACCTTCACGACGTCGCCCGCCCAAGGTGCGGTCATGGCCTCGCGCTTTGGACCACTCTTGTCGTGTGCTGCGCCAAGGAGCGACACGGCCTTGGCCAAGGCCGCCATTGCTGAGGCCTGCCACGAGACCTTCACCGACCCACCGGGGATCACCACTCGCATCATCTGGGATCCTGGCGCAATGAGCACTGCGCTGACGACGCAAGCCGACTTCAAAACGACCACCGGAGAACTCTCCAATGCAGCAACTGCGGCCATTGAGCACCACCCCGGTGCTGCCATCGCCCAGGTGCTCCATGGAATCTCATGGCAGTTGTTCCACTCGCCCTACAACAGCTTGAATCAGTACTGGTCCGGACGTGGGTGGTCGAAGGGTGCTGCAGTGGCGGCCTTCCCGAACGCCACCGCGTGGTTTGGCGTCCACGAGGCCCCCTACTCCTCGGCCATTCCCTTCGGAGGAGCAGTGGCCAGCACCCTGCGAATCCCCCAACTCGTGCTCTACCTCGCTGCCATCCTCGGGCTCATGAACCTGGTCAAGAACCTTGCTCGTCGGAAGTTCCGACCGACCTTTGCCCAACCGTCGCTGTGGCTCGTTGGTTCACTCTGCGTGGTGCTCATCGCCGCCAACGTGTTCTCGGTGGCCGTTGGCGCCTTGCCAGGATTCCGCTACTGGACGGTACTCCTCCCCGCCATCATCTTCCTCGTGGCGCTTGGGCTTCCCGCTGCGCTCAAGCGCCCGATCGGTCAATCCCGAGGTCGCGCAGCAACGCGCTGATCGCCAACGCTGCAACCTCGGGAGCGCACTGCTTGGAGATGGCAGCTCGTCCTTCGTCGGCGAGGCGCTCCCACCGTGCAGCATCGTGGTAGAGCTCGACGACCTTGGCTGCGAAGGTAGCGGCGTCGTTGCCGATGAGGCAGTTGGTGCCGTCCTCGAGGTAGGTCCCCTCTGAGGCAATCTCCGTGCAGACGAAGGGAACGCCGTGCATCGCCGCCTCACCCAATTTCCCCTTGATGCCGGCACCGAACCGCAGCGGCGCGACCACCACGCGGGTCTGGTCGTAAATTGGTGCGAGGTCGTGGACCCATCCAACGATGTCGAGACCAGGTCGGGCCAATTCCAAAATGGCCGGAGGCATGTTCGAGCCAACGACGGACAAGGACACCTCGGGGAGCGCTGCTCGAACGAGGGGCAAGATGTCCTCAGCGAACCACGTGATCGCATCACGATTGGGCAGGTGGTTGAAGTTCCCTACGAACAACAGACCTGATCGATCGGCGAAGCCGGGGCCGGCGGGCAGTGGGCTATGGATGTTCGACACCACACGAACGTCAACCCCAGGGGCATCAGTGGCGAGGAGCTCCTGCTCAGCGGGTGTCACCACGATTGTCGCGTCGGCGGCTCGCATCATGGCGAGCTCCTTGCGCCGGTACTCATCGGCAATCGCCATGATCTCGGGTCGGCCCTCAATCTCGGATCGACGAGCTTCACGGACGTAGTGGAGGTCAATCGTGTCGTAGATGATCTTGGCCTGCGGCGCCAGCTTCGCAATGATCGAGGCTGTGGTCGTCGCTTCATCGGGGCGTGACAACCACGCGAATCGAAGACTCGGTGCCAAGCGAGCAATCTCATCGGCGTAGTCGACGAGACCGCTGAGGACTTCGACACCTCGTTCCCGAAGTGCCGAGGTGTAGGGCTCAGTCAGTGCCATGGACATCGCCATGAACGACACTGCGAAACCCATCTCTTGGAAGATGGCGATGATCCCTGCCATTCGGATCGAACCAGAGTCCTGATCGGTGAGCGGAACGTAGGAGTCGACGATCAAGATCCGCCCGGCGGCACTGCGCCACGATGCCCCCACCCAGGTAGCAGGGTGCGGGTCGGCCTGTTCGGCCAGGGCGTCTCTCCACTTGGCCACGAAGGCGGGCTTGTTGGTCGTCATGAGCGCACGTTTCTTCGGTCCATCATCGGAGCCGTAGCTGCCACCTTCAAAGTGGTAGATCTTCGACGCCGGCTCGAACACCACGCGAGACCCCGCCGCCCGAGTAGCGAAGGCGAGATCAGTATCTTCGTAGTAGGCCGGAGCGAACCGCTCGTCGAACCCACCAACGCTGTCCCAGACACTTCGGCGAATGAGGAGGCAGGCCCCCGAGCAGTAGTCCACGTCCCTTGGCGTTTGGTACCACGACCGATCGGCACGATCACCCTTGCCGAAGTTATTCCCCGTCCCATCGTTGAAGACGATGCCGCCGGCTTCTTGGAGGAGGCCGTTCGGGTAGAGGAGCATGGAGCCCACGAGCCCAATGGACGCATCCGATCGCATCCGAGCGACGAGTGCGTCGAGCCATCCCGGTGACACGGTGGTGTCGTTGTTGAGGAGGACCACCATCTCCTCGTCGCTCGCAGCGACGCCGTTGGCCACTGCCTTCAAGAAGCCCTGATTCTGCTCGTGGGTGACGACCTCAATCCCGACAACGGCGCGGAGGCGCTCGGCCGTGTCGTCAGGAGAGGCGTCGTCGACCACGATGATGCGGTGCGGCGTCTTTTCGGGAAAGACGAGGAGTGAACGGAGGCAATGCTCGGTGAGTGCCCAGTTGCCGTAGACGGGGATCACGATCGCCACGTCAGGGTTGGGGGATGGCTCGAACACCAGAGGCAGCGTGCTCGAGGTCACCGCAACGACCTCAGGGACTGGACCGAGGGGGGTCTCAACCTGGCGACGACCTCGCCGCATGACGACCCGGAGCACCCGGAGGCCGAAGATGGCGACCTTGACCGCTGCCCGATACCGACGAGATCCGGGGGGGACGAGCTTCATGGCGACCACGAAGGCCTTGACCGCGGCGGTGTAGCGCCATGAACCAGCCGGAACGACCCGACGGAGAATCTTGGCCTGGCTCGACTGTGCAGACGCCAACTCACTGGCGATGCGCTCTGCCACGAATCCACCAGAGGGATCGAGCGCCAAGAGTTGCTGGAGTGAGCGAATGAAGAAGCCGACGCGCATCTTAAGCGTCATCGGGGCGTCGTGACCAGCCAATTGAGGTTCCTTGCGATCGATGGGGGCGCGGCGGCGCCCTCTCAATCTACCGGTGGAGCATTGCCGAACCTAGGAATGTGGGGCGAAGGTGGGGAGCTCTCCGGCAACGGCCCTCGCTCGGAGCGACGGGGCGGCGGCGTCCTTTGGGCTCAGCAACGGCGTTCCAGAAATCGGCCAGGCAACGGCGAGATCCTCGTCGAATGGATCGATCTCGAATTCGACGTCTGGCCGGTAGGGCGAGGACAAGAGGTAGGCCAAGGTCGCCGGTCCTTCAGGAACGCAGAATCCATGCGCGACACCTGCGGGGAGGAGAACGGAATCTCCCCGATCAGCGGCGAGCGGGACGAGTTCAACGACGCCGTAGGTCGGCGATCCAACCCGAATGTCGCAGATCACGTCGACGAGCGCCCCGCCGACGCAGGTCACGATCTTGGCTTGCCCCTCGGGAGCGAGGGAGTAGTGCAGCCCACGAACCACATTCGTGGCCGAGGATGAGAGATTGGCCTGCGCAGCGACGAAGCCCTGCCACGACGCGGGGAGGTCGCCGAGTTTGTGCCACTCACGGAAGAAGCCGCGGTCATCGCCCCACACCGGGCTTGAGGTAACGAAACAATCGGCAATGGCGAGTGGTCGAACCTCCATCACGCCCCCTTGAGTGGTCGCCACCACGCCTCGTTGGCTTGGTACCACGCAACGGTGGACGCCAACCCTTCAGCGAAGGGGACCTTCGGGGCGTAACCGAGTTCTGTCGCAATCTTCGTGCAGTCCACCGAGTAGCGGCGGTCGTGGCCCAGTCGGTCGGCGACCCGCACGATCCGGTCTTCGCCAACGCCGCAGAGTTCCAAGATGCGGTGGGTGAGATCGACGTTGGTCAACTCCGTTCCACCGCCAATGTTGTAGATCTCCCCCGCACGTCCGCCGGCCAGCACGAGGGCGATGCCTTGACAGTGGTCATCGACGTGGAGCCAGTCTCGGACGTTGAGGCCATCGCCATACAGCGGAACAGTGAGGCCGTCCACCAGGTTCGACACGAAGAGCGGGATGACCTTCTCGGGGAATTGCCGTGGTCCGTAGTTGTTGGAGCACCGCGTGACCGAGACGTGCATGCCAAAGGTCGAGTGGTAGGCCAGGGCAGCGAGGTCACTGCCAGCCTTCGATGCCGAGTACGGGGAGTTCGGCTCCAAGATGTGGTCTTCTCGCCACGAACCAACGTCAATGGAACCGTAGACCTCGTCAGTCGAGACGTGGACGAAGCGCTGCACGCCAGAGCGACGAGCTGATTCGAGGAGTTGCTGCGTGCCGAGTACATTGGTCACGAAGAAGGGTGCTGCCCCAGCAATCGAACGATCGACGTGACTCTCGGCTGCGAGGTGCACCACGGCGTTGACGCCCTCCATGGCTGCATCCATGGCAGCGGCATCGTTGATCGAGGCGTGGATGAACCGAACTCGAGGGTCAGGGAGGACCGCTTCTAAGTTCTCGAGACGACCGGAGTAGGTCAGCGCATCGACGAGGACGAAATCGTCGTAGCCAAGTGCGGGCCCCTTCTCCAGCATGACCTCGGCGAACCTCGAGCCAATGAAGCCAGCAACCCCAGTGATGAGCAGGCGCACGGGCGGTCCTCCAGCGTGTCGGCCAACGAGCAACGAGCCTCAAGACTACACTCGCCCCCTGTGAAGGGGATCGTGCTCGCCGGAGGAAGTGGGACCC
>CAIQEU010000061.1 GCA_903870905.1 uncultured Actinomycetes bacterium
ACTGGAGGCGATGACGGCGTGACGGGCGAGCAGCCGCTCGACGAAGGCGGCGCTGAAACTGGAGGCGATGACGGCGTGACGGGCGAGCAGCCGCTCGACGAAGGCGGCGCTGAAACTGGCTCAGGAGCCGAAGAATCTTCCGATTCGAGCGCTTCGAGTCCTGAGGCTCTGGCGGATGACGATGAGTAGGGCTGCAATGAACATTTGGGGAAGTCGATGACCTTCCAAGGACCTATGGGTGGTGAGGGGCACTTCGGCCACGGAGAACCGTCAGGGCAAGAGCACCTCCTCTCGCACATCCCTGATACCCCTGACGATGGCAAGACCGAAGCTCGTCGTATGGAGCACATTCGACTTGTCGAGGAGGGTGCGGGTGACCGTGGGTGGCTCTGGCGACTTGCCGGATACCGTGCCGGTGACGAGTTGTACTACCGCGGACCTGCGATCTTCGCCCGATTCTCCAAGATGTTCTCGTGGCCACTCATCGATTCAAAGTGGTCGCAGGCGATGTTCGGGAACCTCTCGTTCCTCATCCCGATCATCGGTTGCATCGCTGGAATCCTCACTGCCGTTCAGGTTCATGGTCAGGCGCTCCCGCCAACGTTCCCCCTCATGGCAACTATCACTGGGCTTGCCATCGTTGACCCTGTTGCGGGAGTATTCGCCTTCGCCCCGATTTTCCTGGCAGCGTTCTTCAACGGGAATGTCTGGACAATCCATGAGGCAGTGACCTTGTTCGTGTTGGGAGCAATGTGGATCCCCGGACCACAGATCGGTCGACGGCTTCGTCCCCTTCAGCGACACCTCCATCGCAAGGGATTCGACCGAATCTGGCATTTCTTCGGCGACTACGTGGTCCAGGGGGTGATCACTGCCTTCATCGTCGGGAAGTTCGTGTTGATCATGCCGATCGTTTCCGGCGTGGCCGTTCCGATTGCGGACTGCGAGCGAAAGATGTGGATTGTGGCGATCTGTGCAGTCCCGGTGCGCCAACTTCTCGAAACGGCGAGTCGAGAGTGGTTCCCGCGGCGATTGGCGGTCGTGGAACCGAAGGAGATGCCGCATCGGAACCGCTGGCTGACGCTCTTCTTCGAAACGGTGGTTCAGGGCATCATCGTCGTCGGTTGCTTGGAGACAGCGATTGGCTTCTGCTGGCAGCTCTGGGTCATTTCTGGCGTGTACGCCCTCATGTTGCTCACCGAAGAGATTGAGGCCGAGTTCCCTCAAGTGACGTGGCTCCACAGGATTGTTCCAGTGGGAGTCGCTCGCATTGTCGTGGTCATCGTCGTCGGTCAGTTCGCTGCTCGGTACTTCATTGGCCAAGGAGTCCACAGTTCTCAGCAACTCACCTCGTCAATCTTCATCATCGTGGCCCTCATGCTCTTCGTCTTGGCCTCGCTCGCGAAGTTCCCTGGGAAGCCATGGGGCGCTCACGATCTGTGGAAGCCGATCGGAGTGGCCGTCATCGTGATGCTCATTCTCTTGTTCACGCAGAGCGTGAGTTTCGCCTAGCGCCCCGTTCGTTGTTGGGAACGACAACACCCATCCCGAAGGATGGGCGACGTGCCAATGCGGATGTGGAGGAGCGAAGCGTTCAGCGCGTTGTCACCGAGTAGGTGTCCCGCCCCGAGCGCAGCAGCGCACCAGGAAGCGTTCCCGTAGGCATGCCATCGTTGACGATGGTCACCCCGTTCACCATCACTCGACGGACGCCCGTGGCGGCGGCGAGCAGACGAGGGCTGTTCCCGGGGAGATCCTCGACCATTCGAGCGGGTTCGGAGTCCACCGTCTCAGGATCGAAGATGAAGAGATCAGCGGCCGTGTTCTCGGCGATGATGCCGCGGTCACGAAGTCCGAAGAGCTCGGCCGGTTGCTTCGTCATCATCATCACGGCGGTCTCTACAGGGATGAGTTTCCGTCCACGGAGGCAGTCGGCTAGGAACGCAGTCGGGTAGTTCGATCCGCACATGCGGTCGAGGTGGGCACCGGCATCGGATCCACCCACCATGGCGCGGGGATCGGCCCAAGTGTTTGCTCGCATGAGCCACGTGGCGTCGTCGCCATCGGTGGGCTTCGGCCAGATCACGGTGCGCAGTCCGTCGGCCACCACGATGTCGAGGAGGGTGTCGAAGGGGTCGGCGCCGCGTTCGGCAGCGATCTCACCAACTTCTCGCCACTCGAGGCCGGCGTTCTCCTCGGCGAAGGTGTCGCCGATGATGTAGCTACCCCAGCCTGAGAGTCGACGGAAGACCCCGGCATCTTTGGACTTGGCGCACTCGTTCAGCTTGGCTCGAACACCAGGGCTCTTGAGTGCCTCGACGCGCCACTCGAGGGGGAGCCCCATGATCGGGCCCCACCCGGGGATGAGGAAGAGGGCGCAGTGATTCTTGAAGCTCATGTTCATCGGCACGAGCGTCGGCATGGTGAGGGCCACGATCTTGCCACCACGAGCTGCAGCGCGGTCGGAGACTTCGAGCTGGTGCTCGGTCTTCTCCGGGTCTCGTGCGTCGACCGTCAAGAGGTTCCAGTTGAGGGGACGGTTGGCAGTGGCCGTCATGTCGGCCATGAGCTCCTTCTCGTCCTCGGACAGCCCGTCGAGGCAGCCGCTCGTGATGTACTCGAGCGTGGTGCCTTCGTGGGCCTCAACCTCACGGGCGAAGGCCAGCATCTCGCGGCGATCGGCGAAGCGCGAGGTGATGGCCTTGCCATCGCCGTCGGAGTGCGTGCGGGACTGACTGGACGAGAAGCCGAGGCCACCTGCTTCGATCGAGGAGCGCAGCAGGGCGACCATCTGGTCGATCTCCTCATCGGTTGCGACCTGCTCACCTCGTTCAGCGCCCATGACCATGCGACGGATGGCGCAGTGGCCAACGAGGAACCCAGCGTTCACCCCGAGACGGCCTTGCAGGGCGTCCAAGTACTCCCCGAACGTCTCCCAGTTCCACGGCACGCCCTCGGCCAGCGCGACGAGCGGCATACCTTCAACCTTGGCCATCATCTCGGAGATGTAGGTGGTGTCTTCGGGGCGAACGGGAGCCAAGGTGAACCCGCAGTTCCCAGCGATGATGGTGGTCACGCCGTGGAGGTTGGACGGTGACGCAGAGGGATCCCAGAAGAGCTGGGCGTCGTAGTGGGTGTGGGGGTCAACGACACCCGGCATGACCATGAGGCCCGTGGCGTCGATGGTCTCCGTCGCGTCCTCAGTAACCGTGCCCACGGCCACGATCCGACCGTCGCGGATGCCGAGATCGGCCACCATTGGCGCTGATCCGGTTCCATCAATAACCAGTCCGCCCTTGATAATCGTGTCGAGCATGAGTCCCCCTCGGTTCGCTGGGGCCAATCTAGCCAACCGGGCAGATGGGCTCCGGTGACGCGTCCGCGAGGTGTGGCGCATCTGCGACGATGGAGGGGAACGAGAGGATCCCCCAATGACCGCCATGAATGAACTCGTCGTCCTCGCAGAGCGCCCAACGACGATCATCGAACCCCAGACCTGCCGCCTCGAGACTGCACCCATCCCTGAGATTGCCGACGGAGAAGCGCTGGTGCAGGTGGGGTGGCTCTCGATTGACCCCACCATTCGCACCTGGATGGATGACGCTCCGGGTTATCTTCCCCCCATTGGAATTGGTGACGTCGTGCGCAGCGGCGGCATCGGCACCATCATCGAGTCCAAGTCAGATCGCTACCGCGTCGGCGACACGGTCTTCGGCACCGTTGGCTGGCAGCGCTACGCCGTCGCCGGTGAGGGTCAGGCTGGCATGACCGTCGTGCCCGAGGGCGTCGACCCACTCCTCGCCATCAACGTCCTCGGCGTGACAGGGCTCACCGCCTACTTCGGCCTCTTAGAAGTTGGCAACCTTCGTCCCGGTGACACCGTGGTGGTCTCGGGAGCCGCCGGTGCCACGGGGTCGACCGTTGGCCAGATCGCCAAGGCCAGCGGAGCGGGAACGGTGATTGGTCTCGCCGGTACGGATGAGAAGTGCGCCCTGCTCGTGGACGAACTCGGCTACGACGTGGCCATCAACTACCGCACCGACGACGTGCGGGCCGCCCTCAAGGCGGCCGCGCCGAAGGGCGTCGACCTCTACTTCGACAACGTCGGCGGCGAGCTCCTCGACATCGTGCTGGCCCAACTCGCCCTCAAGGGGCGCATCGTGCTCTGCGGTGGCATCTCGTCGTATACGACGCCGGGTCGACCGTCTGGTCCGTCGAACTACCTGAACCTCATCACCCGTCGAGGTCGCATGGAGGGCTTCATCATCTTGGACTACGCCAAGCGCTACGGCGAGGCCCAAGGGGCGCTCCTCACCTGGGTGCTCGAGGGCAAGCTCAAGCACCGCGAGCACCTGGTCCACGGACTTGAGCACGCACCAGAGGCCCTCAACCTGCTCTTCACGGGAGGCAACACCGGCAAGGTTGTCGTGGTGGTCTGAGTGGAGCACGCCGAACCGCCGGGCGCCAACGCGTCGTGGAGAGACGCTCCGATCGTGGTGCTCGCCCTCTTGGCCTTCGCGGCCGGGTTCGGTTCGTTCGGGGCGGTCGCAGCGCTCGGTGAAGTTGCCAAGGCCTTCGGTCACGCGACGCATGGGCAGAGCGTTGCCGAGCAGATGGGCTTGTCGGGATCGGTGCTCGGCCTCGGCCTCGCCATCTTGCGGATTGCTGCCCTCGGTGGCCTGCCGCTCGCGGTCTTGGCCGATCGGTTCGGACGACGGAGGACGCTGCTCTGGTACTGCGGCCTCGGACTGTGCTGCACCGTGGTGGCCGCCCTCAGCCCCTCCTACTGGTTCTTCGTCATCATCTTCGCCCTCGGGCGACCGCTGCTGTCGGCTGCGGTGTCCATTGCCCACGTGGCCGGAGCCGAGCTCAGCTCAACGACCACTCGGGCCGGGGCGCTGGCGCTCATCACCGGTGGCTACGGCGTGGGGGCGGGAACCGCTGCTCTCGTCCACACCACCTTCACCCACGCCGGGGGATTCCGAGTGGTCTTCGCCCTGGCGCTCATCCCCCTCGCCATCGTCGTCGGCGTGCGTAACCGCATCAGCGAGCCGCCGCGCTGGCACCGACCCGACCACTGGAACCACGCCGTCCTTGGGCGGGTGGAGTCTGCCCAGCGTCGACGCCTCCTCACCGTCATGGCCATCACCTTCTCGGTCTCGGCAGCGTCGGGTCCGGCCAATGGCTACGTCTTCCTCTACGCCGACAACGTGGTGAAGGCTGCGCCCTCACTGACCGCAGCCATGGTGATCACCGCCAGTGTGACCGGCCTCGTTGGTCTCCTCCTCGGCCGGGCCGGTGCCGACCGGGTGGGGCGCCGTCCCATGGTGGCCATGGCATCGGTTGCCTTCGTGGGCTCGAGCCTCCTCCTCTACGCCGGCTCACCCGTCATGCTCCTCCTCGGCTACGTCGCCTCGGTGGCAGCAGCTGGGGCGCTGGCGCCTGCAGGAGCTGCGCTGTCGAACGAGCTCTTCCCGACCGAAGTGCGGGCATCGGTTGCTGGGTGGAATCTGGCCGCAGGTGTCGCTGGTTCGGTGGCCGGCCTGCTGCTCTTCGGGTGGCTGGTCGATGCCACCTCGAGCTTCGAGGTGGCAGCCCTCGTCACCTTCGTTCCGACGCTGGCGGTCTTGGGCCTCTTGGTGCTCCTCCCCGAGACGCTTGGTCGGGAACCCGAGGACCTCTGGGCGCCGAGCGCGTCATAGTTCAGCGGAGCCGTCGGTCGGCGCGTGCACGCTCGGGCAGTGCACCAACCACCGGTTCGAGGGCAGCGACGCCTTCGGGTCGTGGCGTGAACAGCGTTCCTCGGTGGCGGAGCTGGTTGAGGTCGGCGAGGGCGAACTCCCCGAGGGCGATGCCGGCCAAGTGGGCCATGCCGCGCAGTTGCGCCACCATGGGGTCAGGGACCTGCTCGACCGTTCGGTTGCAGGCATCGGCCATGATCTGACACCACAGCGGCGAGATCGCTCCACCGCCGACCATGCGCAGTTCCGAGAACGGTGCACCTACGAAGGACTCCACGTGGCCGAGGAGCCACGCTGAGTTGGCCGCCACCCCTTCGAGCACGGCTCTGATCATCGCTGCGGCATCGGTCTGCAGCGACAGCCCCGAGAACGTGCCGCGGAGTTGGTGGTCCTCCAGGGGTGATCGCTCCCCGGCCAACCACGGGGTGAAGCGCACGCCACCGGATCCTGCGGGAGCTGTTGCCGCCAGTGCCGTCAGGTCATCGAAGGACGCCCCACCGCCGGGGTGCAGCACGGAGCGGAGCCACTCGAGAGCCTTGGCCCCGGTGTCTTGGTTGTTGACGACGAGGTAGTCGGTGTTGGTGAGTCCCGGCACCGTGGCGATGGAGTGGGCGATGTCGGTCTTCTTCTTCCCCGTGACCCCCGAGATCCACGAGGTGGTGGAGAGGGCGAGGTGGCCAATGCCCGGTGCCGTCGTCGCCGCGCCGAGAGCAGCGGCGTGGAGGTCGGGGACGCCGGTGATAACCACGCAGGTTGCCGGGAGGCCGAGCTCGCTAGCGATGGAGGGAAGCACCGTGCCGATCACGGCGCCGATGGGCACGAGGGGTGGGAGCTTCTCGTCGCTAACCCCGATGCGCGCCAGCAACGTGGCGTCGTAGGTGAAGCGGTCGAGGTGGCGGGTATCGGTGAGCCAGGAGCCCTGGCGAGAAGCGTGAGTGGCGCTGGCGATGCCGGTGAAGGCCATGGTCAGGTAGTCGACTGGTTCCATGTACCACCGGGTGGCGGCGTCGACCTCGGGGCTCAGATGGGGGATGCCGAGCAGGTGGCCAATGGGGTCAGCGCCGACCAGTGAGGGCGCCCCGCCGCTGCGCCGAATGAAGGACAGGACGGCTCGGGGGCGGTATCCGGCGATGGGGCCACCGATGCGGGCTCGGACGAGGGCCCCGCCTCGGGTGTCCTGCCAGGTCCAGCACGGACCAGTTGGGGTGCCGTTGGCGTCGACCGGCACCGTGGAGGCCCACTGTCCAGTGATCGCTACTGCGGTCGTGCGGGCTGCTGCGTCGGGGTGGCGAGCGAGGAGCTCACGAGCGGCACGACGGATGATCGCCCACCACGCAGCAGCGTCTTGGGTGGCCGACCCATCAGGTCCAAAGGTGGTGGTGACGCTGTGCACCTGGTGGTCGAGCACCGTGCCATCGGTCGTCACCAGGCCAACTTTGGGCCCTCCGGTGCCGAGGTCGATAGCGAGGCAGACCGACCCGGTCACGCAATGGCACCGGGGATGGCCATGTGGGCATCCATCATCTCGGCCATGACTGCTTCAATGAAGATCGCGGCGTCCTCGGTGAGACCGCCAGCCACGCCACCGTAGATGGCGGAGGACTGGGCGGGCTCGCCCGCTTTGGAGGTGGCGTAGGCCACGGCGTCGGCGAGGTCTGTCCGCCAGCGCTCGACGACGCCGGGCTGGGTCTGGGGACGGGTGACGGCCATGTGGAGGGCGTTCGGATACTGCTGGCCGTTGAGCCGCCACCCACGGGTGCGCAGGAAATCGTTCACGTGGTAGACGTCGAACGCATCAGCGGTGAAGGAGAACAGGAAGGTCGGGTTCCCCATGAGGCGCAGCGATCCGTGCTCGAGCACTGCCGCTCGCATGGCCGCTGCGGTGTCGAAGATGCGATCGGCGTAGGCGGCATATCCCGATCGGCCCAGGCTGACCATGGCCGCCCAGGTGGCGGCGAGGAGCCCACCAGATCGCGAGCCGTCCATTCCCGGCGAGCAGTACTTCCCACCTGACCAGCCGGTCTGGAAGAAGTACTGGCTGTTGCGCAGCTGCGTGTCGGCGAAGAGCAGCACGCTCGTACCTTTGAGGGCGTAGCCGTACTTGTGGGTGTCGGCCG
This sequence comes from uncultured Actinomycetes bacterium, assembly GCA_903870905.1. Taxonomy (GTDB): domain Bacteria; phylum Actinomycetota; class Acidimicrobiia; order Acidimicrobiales; family RAAP-2; genus CAIQEU01. The sequence goes on from CAIQEU010000061.1 coordinate 7,859, forward strand.
ATATCGTCGTGACCCCGGGAACGCTCAGGTCGAAGGCAGGAATGTCCTCGCCACGGGCCCTGCCGAAGGGGAGGATGAACCCGCCGAGGCAGCCGTCGACGTGGAGGCCAATCTCGTGCTGGAGGGCCAACTGGCCGAGCTCGGTGATGGGGTCCACGGTGCCGTAGCCGTAGTTGCAGGCCGATCCAATGAGGGCAACAGTGTCACTCGTAATGGCACGGGCCACGAAGTCGAGATCGACCTGCGTCGTCACTGGGTCGACGGGAGCTTCGATCACCTCGATGCCGAAGAGATGACAGGCCTTGGAGAAGGCGGGGTGGGCAGTCTCGGGCTTGATGACGTTCGGACGCCGCGTGCGCTCGGTGTTCGCCTCTCGGTAGGCGAGCATGGCGTGGGTGATCGACCCCGTCCCACCCGAGGTCACGAGGCCACCGGCGGTCGGGATGCCGCTGCCGCCGAGCAGGTCCAAGGTCATGGCGATGATCTCGGCTTCGAACTTCGTGGCGCTCGGGCACATGTCGCGCTGGAGGACGTTGACGTGGCTGAACTTGGCGAAGGCTTCGTTGAGGAAGTCGTAGTGGTCGTGGTCGCCGCAGTACATGGTGCCTGAGCACCCGCCCTGCTCCCAGGCAGCGTCCTCGGTGGTGGCCATCATCTCGAGTTGGGCGAGGAGTTCTCCCCGCGGCGTCCCCGATTCAGGGAGCCCCCGGTGGATGGGCACGTCGTTGGCGTAGGGGTAGGAAGCCATGGGTTCTCCTGTATCGATCTAGGGGTTCGATGGGCGATGCGGACGGTTCGAGTCGAGGTGGACGGTGGCCACGACGGGTAAGTGATCGGAGCCGAGATCTGGGCCAGCACTGGCGGCGTCGACCACCACGGCGTCGCTCACGAGGAGGTGGTCGAGTTGACTGTGGGGGCGCCAGGCTGGCCAGGTGCGCTGGCGGACCGCTCGGCGGAGGTGACGGACCTGGGCCACGAGGGGCCAGCCCCAGTTGTTCATGTCGCCACCGATGATGGTGGCCTCACTGTGGGCGCCGCGTTGCTCCAAGAGTTCGTTGAACGCCTTGAAGTGGAGCGGGGAGCCGTAGGTGAGGTGGCTCATGTGCACGCAGAACACCGTCACGACGACGCCGTCCACGTCGAGTTCGGCGATGAGGGGGCGGCGGTGCGAGCGATCACGGCGCAGGTAGGGGAGGTCGATGACCTCACTGCGCAGGATTGGAAATCGAGTGACGATCGCGGTGCCCCAACTCCCTGGTTCCGCGTCTCGGTAGTGGGTGCGTGCGGCGAGCTTCGGTGCGAGCGGCTTGACGCTGTCGAAGTAGAGGGAGTGGTCGTGACCGATGAACCCCTTCTTCGACAGCCACTTGTCCGATGCCCCGGGCATGGGATGGCCCCGACGACCGGTGGCGTAGGTGGTCTCGAGGTACGACGCTCCCATGCCCTCGGCGATGGCTTCAGCAATCGAGGCTCCACCCTCGGGTCGCCAGTTCTCCTGAATGAGGAGGATGTCGGCGCCGAGCGACATGCAGCCGCCCACGGCGTCGAAGGGGCGACCCCAGCCATCGATGCCAGCGTGCAGGTTGGCGCTGGCGACGGTGAAGGAGCGGGGCACGGCCCTCACGCTAGAGGAGGCGACGAATAGGATCAGACCATGCACGCTCGTCGAAGTGGTGGTCCACGGACGACGATTCGGCGGCAACGCCAGAAGGCGAACTACGACCGCACCACGATCGACGCCATCATTGACGCCTCGCCGTGGTGCCACCTGGCGGTCACCGTCGACGGGGTGGCCATGGCCATTCCCACCTTCGGCGTCCGAGACGGCGACACCCTCCTCGTCCACGGTGCCCGGGGGAGCAGCGCGCTGGGGTCAGCCCGTGCCGCAGAACTCGTGTCGTGCACCTTCACCATCATCGATGGACTCCTCGTCGCCACCACCGGCTTCGAGCACTCCGTCGCGTTCCGCTCGGTCGTCGTGGTGGGGCAACCGACCGTGCTCAGTGGCGCCGACAAGGTGCGTGCCCTCGACCTCCTCGTCGACGGGGTGATCCCGGGCCGTTCGGCCGAGATCCCTCGTCCCACCCGCCAAGAGCTGAACGCCACAGTGGTGTTGGCAGTTTCGCTCGATGAGTGCGTGGCCAAGGTGTCGTTCGGTCCTCCCGACGCCACCCAACCAAGCGACGGCCCACCGATCTGGGCAGGGGTTGTCCCCATCACCTCGGCGCTGGGTGTGCCGCAGTCCTTCGACCCAACGATTCCCATTCCCCCGTCCGTTCTCGCCCTGACCGAGGAGGCGCGGTGAGCGAGATCGAACCAGAGGAGATGCACACCTGGGTGCGGACGGCACTCGCCGCCTACGAACCCTTCGACGCGCGCTGTCGCACCTCGGCGGCAACGGTGCTCGAGCGGCTGCCTGACCTCGCCATGCCCTTCAGTGAAGACGCCGATCCCGTCCACATCACCGCCTCCGGATTCGTGGTGTCGCACCGGGGCATGGTGCTCCTCCTCCACCGACGCCTCGAGATCTGGGTCCAACCCGGGGGTCACGTGGAACCGGGAGAGTTCCCGCCCGAAGCCGCCCTCCGAGAAGCAGAGGAGGAGACCGGCCTCAGCTGCGCACACCCCGTTGCGGGACCTCGACTCGTTCGTGTCGATGTCCACCCCGGTCCACGTGGCCACACCCACCTCGACTTCGGCTACCTCCTCACCTCAGACGGTGCTGACCCAGCTCCGCCAGCAGGGGAGAGCCAAGTCATCGACTGGTTCGATCCCGGAGCAGCGCTCGAGCGAGCCGAACCTGCCCTCGCTGCGTTCCTGCCTGGTCTCTTCGCTGCGATTTCCGACTGAGCACCACGCCGAACGGGCGAGAGGTCGGGCGGTAGATTGGAGTCGATGACCGACGCCTCTGCGACTGCTCCGGATTACCCGATGGTGGCCCTCCTCGCCCTCCAAGGCGTGGACACCGAGATCCACCAACTCCTCCATCGACGCGGCAACCTCCCCGAAGCCCAGGAGTTCGAAGCGGCATCTGCTGAGCAGCGAGCGCTGCAGGCCGAGCGAGCGACGGTGGTCGCCGAGCGGGACCTCGTGGCCGAGCGTCAAGCCGAGCTCGAAGAGCGCATCGCCAAGCAGTCGACCCGACTGCACGAACTCGAGCGACAGATGAAGGCTGCGCAGAACGTCGCCCCTCGAGACCTCGAAGCCATGGACCACGAACTCCACCAGGTGGCCGAGTTCCGCTCCACCTTGGAAGACGACGAGCTCCTCCTCTTGGAAGAACTCGAACCCCTCGACGCTGCGCTCGCTGAGTTCGACGAGCGAGCAACGGCGCTCGAGGAGCAGGTCGCCAGCATTCGAGTGCGTGGCAGCGAAGCGGTGGCGGCCATCGACGCAGCCCTCGTTGAGCGCCGGGCCGAGCGGGATCGGCTTGCCAACGACGTGCCCGGAGCGCTGCTCGGACAGTACGAGGCGATCCGCAAACAGCACGGCGCCGTCGGTGCTGCTCGACTGCGCGGCGATCGCTGCGACGGGTGCTCGCTGTCGCTGTCGGCGGTGGAGCGAGACCGGGTGCTCGCCATGGGCCTGGACGAAGTCTCGACCTGTGAGCACTGCGGGCGCATCCTCATCCGCGACCGCCAGCTGAGCTGAGATGCTCCACCTCGTCCGGCACGGGCAGTCGACGGCCAACAGCGAAGGTCGCTTGGCTGGGCAACTCGAGTTCCCCCTGACCGACCTCGGAAGAGCCCAGGCCAGAGCGGCTGCAGCGCTCCTCGGGCCCGTGGTTGAGGTGCGCTCGAGTTCACTGTCTCGAGCACGAGAGACCGCAGCGCTCCTCGTTCCCGAGATCGAGGCCACCATGGACGACCGCTTCATCGAGCTCGACTACGGCGAGGCCGATGGGGCGATCAACGCAGAACTTCCCGCATCGTTCTGGGCGGCGTGGGTGAGCGACCTCGACTTCGCCCCGCCGGGCGGAGAGTCGCTCCGGTCCTGCAGCACCCGAGTGCGAGCCGGACTCGAGGAGCTGTTCGGCACCCCGGGCGAAGGGGCCCGACGACGCGACGGAGACGTTGTGGTCGTGAGCCACGTCTCACCGATCAAAGCAGCCGTTGCCTGGGCGCTCGGCACCGACGACGCCGTGGTGTGGCGCATGCACCTGTCCAACGCGTCGGTGACCACCATTGGGTGGCGGGGTGCCACTCCGGTGCTCCATCGCTACAACCACATTGCCGAAGGGGCACCATCGTGAGTACTCCGTGGATTGCTGACGCCGAGGGCGTCGTGCCGACGCACACCCGAACCATCACCATCGACGTCTACGACACCCCGACGACCTTCGAGATCGACGGTCGCTTGACCGACCGACGCCCGTGGGCTGACGGCGAGACTGCTCCCATCAAGCTCCACACCATGCAGCTGCGCTTGGAAGTGCAACGGGCCAACCTCGAGATTTCTCGAGCTGAGGCTCGGATGCTCGACTACCCCCACGCCGAGTGCCCCGGCATCGCCCCTGCCTTCGCTGGGCTCGTCGGCCTCTCGATTGCCCAAGGGTTCACCAAGGCGGTCCAGGAGCGCTTCGGTCGAGCCAAGGGCTGCTCGCACTTGGAGTTCTTAGCCCGGGCCCTCGGTCCGGCGGTCATCCAGGCCATTCCTTCGACCGCACTTCGGCGCCAGCCACCAGAGGTTGCCGGCAAGGACGTGCTGTTCAACACCTCGTGGTTGAACGACACCTGCCACTTCTGGGCGACGGGCGGCATTGGCCACCAGAAGCTCGAGATCGGGTGGCGGCCCGGCGGCCACTACCCAGCCCCTCCCTTGGACGAGCTCCGCCAATCACTCGGTGGTGCGCAGGACTGAGGCCACGCTGACGCTGGTGACGCTCGGAATGGGCGGTGCGTCGTGGGTGGCGAGGACGACCGTGGTGCGAGCGTCGCTGATGGCATCCCAGGTGAGTGACGCCGATGCACCATCGAGTTCGGCCGTTGGTTCATCGAGGATGAGGGCTCCACGGGCCATGAGGAGTGCGCGCAGCACGCTCAACCGTTGACGCTCACCGCCAGAGAGCGACCGACCTCGTTCGCCGACCTCGCGTTCGAGGAATTCGAGCGTCGCCGGCAGTCCGAGGGAAGCGAGCCCCTCGAGGAGTGCCTCGGTGGTGGCGGTGCCGAGGGTATCGAGGTTCGACCGGACGGTTCCAGCGAACAGCGTGGTGGAGGCGAGGTGGACGCCGAGGGTCGTTCGATACTGGTCGAGGTCGACGGCCGTTGCCGGAAGGCCGTCAATGGTGAGTTCGCCAGATGCCAGTGGCCACAGTCCACACAGTGCGAGGAGCACTGAGGTCTTGCCCGATCCTGATGGCCCGGTCGCCGCCACCCGGCTCCCTGCTGCAACGTCGAGGGAGAACGCGGTGAAGGCGTCGACGGTGGCCCCGGGGTAGCGGAAGGTTCCGTCCTCTATGGCGAGGTGGTGCGGCGTCAACGCAACGGCCCTCGGGTGGTCGGGTGTGGCTGGCCCACTGGGCAACTCACCGAGGCGGTTCGCGGCGGCGAGGACCGGATCGATCGCGGACGCTGCAGCAACAATGGTGGCCACCGCATCGGCGGTGGAAATGGCGGCGAAGATCGCGGCAGCGGTCCACGGGCCGCTCAGTCCGTGATGGCGGTGCCACTGCTCCCCGAGCACCAGTGCAGCGAGGATGAGGCCGGCCACGACCCCTTGGCCGACGAGGCGACGGCCACGCACCGCACGTTCGGCCACCTGGTGGAGGGTGGCCACCCGCGCACGCAGGTCAACGACTCGAGTCACCGTTGGCGCCCACGCTCTAGCCACCGTCAGGAGCTCAGCCCCGAGGAGGGCATCGCTGATGGTGGCAGCCAGCTCGCCGTTCAACTGGAGGAGCTCCTCAGCGGCCCGAGCGCCTCGTCGATGTCCGAGTGCTGCGACCACCAGGACAATGCTCGAGGCCACGAGGGTGAGGAGCCCAAGCGGTGGAATGAGGACGCCGAGGCAGATCGCTGTCACGAGAAGCGCCGCCACCGCACCGCCGATAGGCACCGCGATGCGGACGTAGAGGTCTTGGAGGAGGTCGACGTCGCCAATGGCTCGAGCCAGCAGGTCGCCCGACCGGCGGCGCCACAGACCAGCAGGGGCGAGGGGGATGAGTTTCCGGAACAGCCACGGACGCCAGGCAGTCAGCGCGTCGAAGGCCACTCGGTGACCGCTCAAGCGATCGGCGAAGCGGACGGGAGCCCGCAAGAACGACAAGAGCTCGACGAGGATGAGGAGCCCACCAACCGCGGCCAGTCCTGGCCGTGCTGCAGACCACGCGAGCAGCCCACCGACGGCGGCCATGGTGACGACGTGGCTGAGCGAGGTGGCACCCGAGAGCGCAGCAGAGGCGAGCACTCGACGACGGGGGAGATTGGCAACTGCCATGAGGGAGCGCACGGTTGAGCGACTCCTCACGATGCACCTCCGAGGTGCACCGTGGTGGAGGTGGCGAACATCGGTGCTGCCTCGTGGTGGACGACGACCAAGCACCGGGTGCGAGCGAGGTGTTCGAGCACCGTCTGCATCGCGCTCCGAGCGGCGGCGTCGAGGTTGGCGGTGGGTTCATCGAGCACGGCGACGGGCCGGTCTGCGAGGAGCACTCGAGCGATGCCGATCCTGCGGAGCTCACCGGCGGAGAACGAGGTCCCACCGTCACCGACCTGCGTGGCGAGGCCCACGGGGAGGGCAGCGATGAGGTCGGTCAGCCCCACGGCTGCGGTGGCATCGGCCAAGTCCTGATCGGTTGCCTCGGGGCGGAAGAGGCGGAGGTTCTCGGCCAGGGTGGTGGCGAAGAGGAAGGGCTGCTGGGGGGCTGCGGCGATGGCTCCGGTTGACGCCCCCGGCAGGCCGATAGAACCAGAACGGGCTGCGTGGAGCCCGAGGATGGTCGAGAGCGTGGTGGATTTGCCGACACCTGAGGGTCCGGTGATCTCCAAGGGCAGCCCGGGGCGCACCTCTCCCGAGAGCGGGGGGAGGTCATCGCCTGAGGGGAGGGTGACCACGAGGTCACGGAGCGCAAGCGTTGGGTGCGCGTTGAGGGGTGGCGGGTCTCCTTCTCCGTGACTGGTGAAGTCAGCAATGGCGTTCGCTGCGCTGATGGCGCTCCGGGCTGCGTGGTACTCGGTGCCGACCCGACGGAGTGGGGCGAAGACTTCGGCAGCCACGAGCACGATGGTGAGCGAGGTGGCGAGTGCATGGTGCCCCGACAGCAAGCCGAAGCCGAGCTCCATGGCCACGAGGCCAACGGCGACGCCGGAGAGGAACTCCATGGCCACCGCAGAACGGAACGCGATGCGCAGCGCCGCCATGGTCGCCGTGCTGAACGAGGCAGTTGCCCCGGCGACCTCTCGTTCGGCCCGATCCACCTGATTGAGGAGACGGAGTGTGGTGAGGCCATCTAAGAGCTCGAAGTAGCGGGCGGAGAGGGCGTGGAGGCTCCGCCACTGCTTGGCCGATGCCGCCGCACCGCTGGCCCCGAGTCGGGCCATCACGACCGGGAGCGATCCTGCCATCACCAGCAGGATCGCTCCGGCGATCGGGTCCAAGGTGGCGATCCAGATGAGGAGCCCAATGGGCACAATGGCGCACTGGAGGAGGGCAGGGAGGTAGCGGCCGAAGTAGCCCTGGAGACCGTCGAGGCCACTGGTGAGGGCGACGGTGAGCCCGCCGACTCGATCAGGAGCGACCGTTGGTCCACTGGCCATGGCGGCCAGTGCGTCCTCCACCAGTGCGTCACCAGCTCGGCGTGCCCAGCGGGCGGTGACCACGTCCACTAGGTGACCGACGATGAGGAGCGCGGCCACAGAGCCGACGAACAACCAGAGGGCAGCGCCATCGAGCGATCGACCGTGGACAATGGCAGCGATGAGGGTCCCGAGGGCTGCCGCTTGGAACGCCACGGCCACAGCCATGGCGGCGAGGAGGAGCCCGACGGTCGCGACCAGGCTCATGCTCTTCGGGGCGGTCGACAGCAGGCGCCGGTCGTCGTCGCTCAAGGTGAAGGGGCTTGCCGATCGACTCATGGCAGGACGCCAACGGCGAGGAGGGGTGAGCACTGCACGATGGCCTCAGCCTACCGCCGGCCCTCAGGCAGCCCCCGAGGTTGGAACCACTAAATTGGCGCAGGGGTAAGGGCTAACCTCGCGACGTGACGTCACCGAACGACCCCGCCCGCTCGCTGTGCAACGACTTGGAGCGCCGGATTGCGCTCACGGTTGCCGCCGATCTCACTGCGTCGATCACGAAGGTCGACGACGCCGGCCTCTTCACCGAGGTCGATGGCACCCCCGTGCAGGTCATGCACAACGGCGTCGTCGTACTCCGTGACGGCTACCTCGGCCCCTGGCAGAGCCAAGTGATCAACGAACTCCGCGGCCACCACGAACCCCAAGAAGAAGTGGTCTTCGACGCCATCGTGAAGCGCTTGGCCAAGAAGAAGAAGGGTGGTGGCCGAGCGATGCTGGAGCTCGGCGCGTGGTGGTCCTACTACAGCCTCTGGTTCAAGCAGGCTTTCCCTGAGGCCGCCGTTATCGGCATTGAGCCCGATGCGCCGTTCTTGGCCACGGGGCGTCGGAACTTCGAACTGAACGAGATGGAGGGCACCCTCCTGCACGGCGTCGTTGGCCCCAACCCGGGGGAGATGCTGTCGTTCCAAGCAGCCTCAGACGGCCAGTTCCACGAGGTCCGACAGTACGGCCTCGGCGAGCTGTTGGCGCTGGCTGGCGTGGACCAGTTCGACGTGATCTTGGCCGATATCCAAGGGGCTGAGACCACGTTCTTAGACACCAGCGCTGATCTCCTGCGCAGTGGCGCCTGTCGCTTCCTCCTCGTCTCCACCCACGACCCGCTCATCTCTGGCTCAGCCATGACGCACCGCGACGTGGTGGCGGCCATCACCGCCCTCGGCGGCCACATCATTGCCGAGCACTCGGTCAGCGAATCCTTCTCTGGTGACGGCCTCGTGGCCGCGTCCTTCCACCGAAAGGACCGGAAGTTCACCGTCGACATCCCCCACGCACGGGCGGTGGACTCCCTCTTCGGGGAGTGGGAGCCACGCCTCGCCACGGTGATCGCTGAGCGTGATGAGCTCCAGAGTCAGGTCAACGAGCTCGCCACCGAGCTCCAGAACCGCATCGCCGACCACGAGCGCACGGTGCAGTACCTCGAAGCGGTGCTGGCTGCTGAGCGGGCAACCTTGCATCGGATTCGATCGACCAAGACCTGGCGGTTGAGCTCGAGGTTCCGCAAGCCCCACCTGCGCTGAGCAGGTGATGGTGAGTTGGCCTGTAGGCGGGATTCTGTCCACCCCTTGCGGGGTTGGGTGACCATCCATCTGTGCAGCCCACCTCGACGTTGCCATTGCTGACGGGCGAGCAGCCCATACGCCGACTTGGCCTTGCTCCGAATGGGGTTTACCGAGCCAACTCCGTCACCGGAGCTGCTGGTGCGCTCTTACCGCACCGTTTCACCCTCACCTGTGCTGGTTACCCAGCCATCGGCGGTCTGTTCTCTGTGGCACTGTCCTGCGGGTCGCCCCGACTCGCCGTTAGCGAGCATCCTGCTCTGTGGAGTCCCGACCTTCCTCAAGGAGTTCGCACTCCCCGCGGTCACCCAGCCAACTCACCATCACCTCCATTGTGCCATTGCCCGCACCAAGGCGCTGAAGCGGGGCAGTCCTGCAGGTGGATTTCGCCACCTGTTCGTTAGGATGAAGCCATGAGAACTCGGTGGTTGACGTGCCTGCTCGCCCCAGTGCTCGCTGGAGCGCTGCTCGCAGCACCTGCTGGTGCCATCAAGAGTCACAAGCTGGTCAACGTGGTGCTGCCTGCTGGCGAAGCGCCCTCCGCCATCACTGGCGCCGGCACCGCGCTCTACGTCGCCAACACCCTGTCAAACTCGCTGACCGTCATCAACGCAGCATCGGCCAAGGTGGTGGGCACCCGGCCCTTGCCGAGTTCACCGACTGCGGTGCTCACCACTGGCCCAACGATCTGGGTGGCCATGACCAACGGGACGGTGGCGCGCTACTCCACCACAACCTGGCACCGCCAACTCCTCATCGCCGCCGCCCAGACGCCGATTTCCCTCGTCGTGTCGGGGAAGCGCGTCTGGATTGCCGATGCAGCAACCAACACCATCGTGGTGGCGAGCACCGTCGACGGCCACGTCATTGGGTCGTTCTCCTCTCAAGGGAAGGGGCTCTCGTCGCTGCTCATGGTTCCCGGACACCTCTTGGCCACCAACGCCACCTCGGGTGAGGTTCAAGAGTTCGACCCAGCAACTGGGGATCTGCAAGGAACCTTCGCCGTCAGGCAGTCTCCGGTGGGGATGACCCTCGTTGGCTCGACGGTCTGGGTGGTCCGCGCAACTGCCCACACCGTGGCGGTGCTCGACCTCGCGGGTGGAGCCATCTCGGCCTACTACCCAACCGCAGGCCTGAAGACCACCGGGATTACCGCGGTGGGGAACCATGTCCTCGTGGCCAGTTCAGCCACCAACCTCGTCATGGACCTCAAGGCGTCGACCGGCAAGATCTACCGCGGGCACCGCACCGGGCGGGGACCTGCGGCCATGTGCTTCCTCGCTGGTCGCCTGTGGGTCACCAACCTGGCCAACCGCTCGGTGGACGGGATTGTCCTCTGACCTCTGCGCCGGTGAGGCTCGGTAGGGTAGGGCCATGACGCCAAGCGATGGAACGACCGTACCTCCGGTGCTCTCCATCTCCCAGCTCTACGACCGCGTCGACGCTGCCCTCAACTCCACCTTCGGCGGCAAGTCTGGCCTCTGGGTCGAAGGGGAGATTGCCAAGATCTCCGGCTCCAACGGTCACTGCTACTTAGACCTCGTCGACCCCGCAGAGCGGGGCCCCCGGCCGAGTGTGCTCGGTGGCAAGTGCTGGAAGTCCACCTGGGGACCCCTTCAACGGACCCTCGCAGCAGCGGGCATCACGTTGACTGCTGGGATGACCATTCGGTTCAAGGGAACCGTCGACTTCTACCGACCCCAGGGCAAAGTCGGCTTCGTCATCTCCGAACTCGACGTCACCGCCCTCCAGGGTGCGATGGCCCTCCAGCGCCAAGAGCTCATCGACGCCCTTCGCCGAGACGGCACCATTGGGAGGAACGCATCAATTCCAGTCCCCGAGTTACCGCTCCGGGTGGGGCTCATCGCCAGTCCCGGCACCGAAGGCTGCGCCGACTTCCTCGGCCAGCTCGAACGGTCGGGCTTCGCCTTCGAGGTCATCTTGAGCCCCGCCACCATGCAGGGTGAACGCTCGGCCCCGTCGGTGATTCAGGGCTTGGCCTCGCTCCAACGACTCGCAGACTCCGTCGACCTCATCGTGATCACGAGAGGTGGGGGAGCCAAGACCGACCTCGCTGCCTTCGACGACGACGCCTTGGCCCGAGCCATTGGGGCGAGCACGATTCCGGTCTGGACCGCCATTGGCCACAGCGGCGATGAGTCCATCTGTGACCTCGTGGCCGGTCGGGCCCACATCACCCCAACCGCCTGTGGCGGGGCCATCGTCGAGCGGGTGAGCCTCGTCGCAGCGTCGGTAGCGAGTTCGGCTGCTGCGGTCCTTCGAGCAGCAGAGTCCGTGGTCGCAGATGCCGTGCACCTCCGAGAGCGAGCGACCTCGCAACTCGGCCTCTTGGCCTCTGGAGCGCTCGCCCGTGAGCACCTCCGCTTGAGCAACGACGTGCAGCGCCTCGTCCGTGCAGCACGTGCTCGCTGCATCGAAGCAGCCACCTCGCTCGGCACCGCCGTGCGCCTCACCAAGACCAGTGCCACCGACACCCAGCTCCGCCGGGGCTTCGCCATCATCCGCACCGAGACCGGGAGCATTGTCCGTTCCCCAGAAGCCGTCGCCATCGGCACCGAGATCTCGGCAGAATTCGCCACCGGAACCCTGACGGCAACGGTGACCGGCCATCAACCATTGACCACTGAGGAGGCGTCGTGACGTCTGAACCCCAACCCGCCACCGACCTGAGTTCCACTGCTGCTCGTCGAGAGCTCGACGCCATCGTGGCCGCCTTCGAAGACGGCGACTTGGACTTGGACCAGGTCGTGGCCCAGCTCACCCGGGCCACTGAACTCGCCACTGAGCTCGACCGCCGCATCAAGGCCACGACGCTTCGGGTGGAAGAACTCGCCCCTGCGCTCTTGGCCATCGCTGCTGACCCTGAGACCGGGGAGATCCTCTCGTGAGCAGCGACCGGCTCTACTTCCGTCAACTCCTGGCTGGTCGGGACTTCGCCGTGGGCGACCCCATCGCCCGACAGATGGTGAACTTCGCCTACGTCATTGGTGACACCGTGACCAAAGAAGCGGTCATCGTCGACCCCGCCTACGCCGTCTCGGACCTCGTGGACGTCATCCGAGGCGAGGGCATGGAGGTCGTCGGTGCCCTCGCCACCCACTACCACGCCGACCACGTCGGCGGCTCGCTCTTCGGCCACCAGATCGCCGGGATCACCGAGCTCTTGGAGATCGTCGACGTCCCCATCCACGTCCAGCGGGACGAAGAACCGTGGGTGGCTCGCACAACGGGCGTGACTTCTGAACTCGTGGCCCATGCTCCCGGTGACGTCGTGACCGTCGGAGAAATTGCTATCACCTGCATCCACACCCCGGGCCACACCCCAGGCAGCCAGTGCCTCCTCGTCGAGGACTGCTTGGTCTCAGGCGACACCTTGTTCTTAGAAGGCTGCGGACGGACCGATCTCCCAGGGAGCGACCCCGAGGAGATGTACCGGACCCTCACCGAGCGCTTGTCGGTGGTGAGCGACCAGACGGTGCTCTTCCCCGGCCACCTCTACGCCGCCGAGCCCTCTCAGCCCATGGGGGAGACCCGGAAGTGGAACTACGTGCTCGCGCCGCGTACCAAGGACGAGTGGCTGGCGGCCTTCTCATGAGCGCCGGACCCATCACTGAGAACGACCACGTCCTGATCGTCGGTGCAGGTCTGGCCGGACTGCGCACCGCTCAGGGGCTCCGCGATGGCGGCTTCACTGGTTGCATCACCATGGTGGGCGATGAGCCCCATCCCCCCTACGACCGCCCCCCGCTATCGAAGCAAATTGCAACGGGGAAGTGGCCCGCTGAACGAGCGGTGCTCATGGGCGAGGAGCGCCGAGCAGAGCTCAACGTGGAGCTCATCTGCGGCGATGCCGCCACTGCGCTCGATCCAGAAGCGATGACCGTTACCTTCGCCAGCGGGGCCGTGCGCGCCGCTGATCGCATCGTGATCGCCACCGGCACGAGCGCTCGCCACCTGCCAGTTCCTGAAGGGGTTCACCCGCTGTCGGTGCGGACCATGGAAGACGGCATGGCCTTGGCCGGCGTGCTGACCGGTGGGACGCCGCTGCGGGTGGTCATCATTGGCGCCGGGTTCATCGGAGCCGAAGTCGCCTCGGCGGCAGCAGACCTCGGCCACGTCGTGACCGTGATCGAAGCTCAGGAGATCCCCCTCGGCACCATTCTCGGCCCGGAGCTCGGCGCCATCTGTGGTCACCTCCACGCCAAGAAGGGCGTGGCCCTCACGACCGGGGCCACCGTCGAGCGCATCACCGAGGGTCCAGGTGCACCATACGGGGCGACCGTGCACCTGGCCTCTGGTGAAGTGCTGACCGCCGACCTGCTCGTCGTCGGCATTGGCGTGGTGCCCAACACCACTTGGCTGGAGGGCAGTGGGCTACAGCTCGACAACGGCGTGGTGGTCGACGACCGGCTCTTCGCAACGGACACCATCCTGGCCGTGGGGGACGTGGCCCGCTTTGCCTGGCACGCACTCGGCACCGTGACCCCCACCCGCATCGAGCACTGGCAGGTCGCCGCTGACCACGGGGCAACTGCCGCCCACTCGCTCCTCGCCGGGAGGGAGAAGGCCCAACCTGCGGCGATCCTGCCCTACTTCTGGTCCGACCAATACGGGGTGAAACTCCAGATGCTCGGACGACCGGCACCGGGCGACACCGTGGAGATCGTCCTCGGCAGCGAAGAGGATGGCTCACTCCTCGCCCTCTACACGAGGGGCAACCTCGTGAGCGCGGCGTTCGCGATCTCGAAGCCCCGCCAGTTGATGCAACTCCGAGCCGCAATGGTGGCTGGGTGCACAAAGGCCGAAGCGCTCGCCGTCCTCGGTCTCTAGAACTGCACCCCAGAGAGGTCGGGAATCGTCCCCTCAGCCCGAGCTCGTCGATCGAGCCAGGTGGCTCGAGCAGCGGCGCGCTCGTCATCGGAGATGCTCGGGTCGATGACGTCTGCAGGCTGCACCAAGGCGGCGATCTCCTCTACAGAGCTGTAGGTCCCGACACCGAGTCCGGCCAAGAAGCCTGCGCCTCGAGTGGTGGCCTCGAGCTCTGAGGATCGCTCAACCGGACGACCGGTGGCATTCGCCAAGAGCCCTACGAACGTGGCGTTGGCCGACATGCCACCGTCGACGCGAATCGTCGCGAGCTGGTGGCCCGATTCTGCTTCGGCGGCTTCGACGAGGTCTGCACCGCGCTGGGCAATGCCGTCCAAGACCGCACGGGTGATCTCCGCTCGCCCAGTGCCTCGCGTGAGGCCCAGGAGCGCGCCACGGGCCCCGAAGTCCCACGTCGGGGTGCCGAGGCCGAGGAAGGCAGGGACGAAGGTCACGCCATCTGTCGTCGTGCACGATGCAGCAAGCGCGTCGGAGTCCGAAGCGTGGTCGAAGAAACCGAGGTCATCGCGGAGCCACTCAATGCAGGTACCCGCCGAGAGCATGATGGCCTCGAGGCCCCAGAGGGTCCTACCTGCTCGGCGTTGGGCGACGATGGGGAAGGTGCCATGGGGCCCACGAGCAGCGGTGCTCGGCGCATCGGGACCGGTGACCATGTTGAGCATGCCCCCGGTGCCGAAGGTGATCTTGGCGTCCCCTGGTGCAATGGCCCCTTGGCCAATGAGTGAGGCTTGCTGGTCGCCAGCCATTCCGGCAATTGGCGGTGCGCCATGGAGGGCAGAGGCGGCGCCGATGATGCCGCTCGTGTCGCAGATCTGCGGCAAGGTGGCCCGGTCGATGCGGAGGACTTCTAAGACGTGGTCGTCGTAGTCGGTGATGGAGGCGTTGACGAGACCGGTCACTCCGGCGTTGGAGGCATCGGTGGCGAAGACGGTGCCACCGGAGAGGTGCCAGGCGACGTAGGTGTCCACGGTCCCGCAGCAGAGTTCTCCAGCTGCTGATCGGATGCGGTCGGGGTCGACCTCGTCCAAGATCGCCTGGTACTTCGTGGCCGAGACGTTGGGGGCGAGGCGGAGACCTTCGCCTTGGAGCACGAGGCACTGGATGACGGTGCGCAGGTCCTGCCAACCAATGGCAGGCCCGAGGACTTCACCGGTCTTTCGGTCCCACACAATGGACGATGCGCGCTGGTTGGCGATGCCGACTGCTGCGACCGAACCGGCGATCTCGAGGACTGCTCGAGCGGTCTCCAGCGCCGCAGTGGCGATACCTCGAGCATCGATCTCTACGAGACCAGGAGCGGGGCTCGTTGGGAGGACGGTCACCTGGTGGGTGTTGGTAACGGTCCCGTCAGGGTGGACGAGTGACGAGCGAACTGATGAGGTCCCCACGTCGACGACGAGGACGGAGGAGCTCACTTCGGACCTCCGACGAACCCCAGCTTCCCGGGGTTGCAGATGCCGAGGGGATCGAGGGCATCCTTCACGCGCTCAAGGACACCGTGGGCTTCGCCCATGGCGGCCACGAGCGCACTCGCTCGGTGGAGGCCGATGCCGTGGTGGTGGCTGACCGCTGCTGGAGCAGCCACGAGGACGGCGTTCGCACGTTCCCAGACGCGGGCGTAGTAGGCGGCTTCTGCGGCCAGAGGCTCGTCGCCGTCTTCAGGGAGGGGCCTTCCGGCGAAGGTGAAGTAGCAACAAGCACCACTCGAGTAGGCGTGGGACTGGTGCACCGAGGCTTGGAGGGTGCCCGGCGTTGAGCGCAGCGCCTCCAACATCGCATCAGTGACGGCCTGGAGTTCACCCCAGGGAGCGGCCATCTCGATGGTGTCGACGACGACGTGGTTACGCCAGAGCGGTTCTAACTGACTGACGTCGTTGCGGCGCTCCAACCAGTGGGCGACGAGGTCATCGCTCTGCGGGGTGGCGCCAGCGCACTCCTCGTCGACGATGGCCATGGTGGCGGCGAGCAGATGGGGATCGGCTTCGTCGAGGACGACCAAGGCATTGCCGACCACGTCGAAGGAGCGCTTGGTCTCGATTTCGTCGTAGAGGCGCAGCACTGCTGGGGTGGCACCTCGGCGCAGAATCCTCCGGCAGGCTTCTAAGCCTTCAGCGAAGGTGGGAAACGTCATGGCCCGGCGGGCTTCGGCCTTCGGCTTCTCGAAGATCTTGAGGGTGGCCTCGGTGATGATCCCAAGGGTGCCCTCGGCACCGACCAAGAGCTGGGTCAGGCTCGGACCGGTGGCGGTGCGGGGGCCGTGGGCGTTGGTGGAGAACACCGTGCCGTCGGGGAGCACTGCGGTGAGTGAGAGCACCAAGTCTTCGATCTTGCCGTAGCGGTTGGAGTACTGACCTGCACCTCGACACGCCAGCCATCCACCGACCGTCGAGAGGGCGAAGCTCTGGGGAAAGTGGCCACAGGTGTAGCCCGGGCCCGTGGCGTTGAGGGCCGCTTCGAAGTCCGGACCGAAGGTCCCCGCTCCAACGGTTGCGGTCAAGGACACCTCGTCGACGATGATCTCGCCGGTGAGTCCGGTCAGGTCGAGGGCGATGCCGCCGTAGAGGGGGATGGAACCACCGCAGACGCCGCTGCGACCACCAGACGGGGTCACGGCGAGGTGGAGCTCCGTGGCGAAGGCCATGACTGCCGACACTTCAGCGGTTGAGCGAGGTCGGACGACGCAGCGCGGGAGTGCGGGGATGGTGTTCCCTGCTGCCCAGCCAATGGCGATGGGCCACCAGTCGCGGGCGTGCTCAGCGCAGTCTGCGATGTCGATGGAGGTCGGGGCGATCGCCGATAACTCCTCGAGCAGCGAAGGCTCGAGCGGCTGGTCGAGGACGGGGAACCAGGTGGCGAGCGACGCGAGGTCGCCGTCGATGGTGGTCGGTGGGGTGGGTTCGGTCATTTCGGCTCCGCAGGTTTGAGGCCAGCAGCCTCGAGGTCGGCGTTCAAGGTGGCGAGGAAGGTGGCGACCTCACGGTCGATACGTTCGGCGTCCCAGCCGAGCAGCGCACCGGCTTGGGCGGCAACTGCAGGGGCGACCTTGGCAGCGAGATAGGCGTCTTGGATGCCGAGGCGGAGCCGTCGGAGCAGGATGTCGGCGAGGTCCTGGGCCATCTCCTCGGTGACGGCGTAGGCGATCTCGGCGGCGGAGTAGGGGAGTCCCTCGATGAGCGGCGTGGTGTCGAGGGCAGCCACCGCGTCAGCGTCGGTGCCGTAGCGCATGCCGAGGTGATCGGTCGGAGCAACGGCTGGTGCCCCGTGGAGTCGGAGGTGCTTGGTGGTGCACTTCGCCCCACGGCCTAAGTGCTTGACCACGACGTCGACGGTGTCTTCGGCCATCTTGCGATAGGTCGTCCACTTGCCCCCCGTGACGGTGACGACACCGGCAGTCGTCGTGTGCACCTTGTGGCGACGAGAGAGATCAGCGGTGCGCTCCTTGACCGACTCGCCTTCGTCGGGTTGGAGGAGCGGGCGGAGCCCGGCCCAGACGCCCGTGACATCGTCAGGGGTCAAGTCGGCGGTGGTGACCGCGTTGACGGCGTTCAAGAGATAGGCGACGTCCTCATCGGTGCAGCGAGGGTCATCGAGGGATCCCTCGTACGCGGTGTCGGTGGTGCCGATGAAGGTGTAGGGGACCTCGGGCCACGGCACCACGAAGATCGAACGGCGATCGGAGATGACCGGGATGACGGCGGCGATGTCGCAGGGGAGCCGATCGGCAGGCACGGTCAGGTGGACGCCCTTGGCCGGGCGAATCGACGCCGGGCGACCGACGGTCTCGAGGTCTCGGACGTCATCGGCCCAGACCCCAGCGGCGTTGACGACGACTCTCGCGTGGATGGAGAAACTCGGTGCTCCTGCGTCATTGGGACCAACCGGTTGGGCCACCACACCGGTGACCGCACCGGATCCATCGGTCAAGAACTCAACCGCAGACACGTAGTTCGCAGCCAATGCCCCACGGTCGACGGCCGAGCGGACGAGGGTGAGGGCTACTCGGGCGTCATCACCACGGGCGTCGAAGTAGAGGAAGCCCGCGACCAGGCGATCGGTGCGAAGGTTCGGGAGGTGGCCTTCGGCAGTGGCCTTGGAGATGCGCTGGTGGCGCTTGCCAATGCGAAGGCCACCGGTCACGTCGTAGAGCCAGAGGGCAGTGGAGTAGGACCGGGCCACGGTCTTCGACACCACGCCGTTCTTCCCGAAGAGGGGAATGAGGAAGGGGAGTGGGGAGACGAGGTGGGGAGCGTTCTCCAAGAGGCGCTGGCGTTCGTAGAGGTTCTCGTAGACGAGGCGGAACTCACGTTGTTGGAGGTAGCGCAGGCCTCCGTGGACCAACTTGGAGGACTTGGACGAGGTTCCCGCCGCGATGTCGTCCTTGTCGATAATGGCAACGGAGAGGCCACGAGCGGCAGCGTCGAGGGCGATTCCCGCCCCGGTCATGCCCGCCCCGATCACGAGGACGTCGACCTCCGCGTTGGCGAGTTGTGCGAGTGCAGCAGAACGGTTCAACGCGGTCATGATCTCCCTCAGAGCAGTCGCCTTCAGCCTGCCACACGAGGCCCGACATTCCCGCAATTCTGCTCCGGGGTTTGGCGTCTCCCGGTAGGGTGGAGCCTTCGCGAACCCCCTGAGGAGCCACATGTCGGACGCGTCCATGAACATCGACCCCATGCGTTGGCGCGCCCTGGCCTTCATCGCCACTGCCCAGCTCATGATCGTCCTCGACTCGTCGATCGTGAACATCGCCCTGCCCTCTGCGTCACGGGCACTCCACATCTCGCCGAACTCGCAGCAGTGGGTGGTCACGGCCTACACCTTGGCCTTCGGTGGACTCCTCCTCCTCGGTGGCCGTGTGGCCGACTACGTCGGTCGCCGAAAGGTCTTCCTGATCGGCCTCCTCGGCTTCGCCTTCAGCTCTGCCCTCGGCGGTCTGGCCCAGAACGGCGCCATGTTGTTCTCCTCTCGTGCCCTCCAAGGTGCCTTCGCAGCCTTCATGGCCCCAGCCGCGCTCTCGATCATCTCCACCACCTTCACCGACGGCCACGAGCGGGCCAAGGCCTTCGGCGTCTACGGCGCCATCTCCGGAGGCGGTGCAGCGGTGGGTCTCCTCGCCGGAGGTCTCCTGACCGAGTTCGCGAACTGGCGCTGGTGTCTACTCGTCAACGTGCCGATTGCGCTGGTGACCTTCGCCGGTGCGGTGAAGTACGTCCACGAGTCGACCTCCAAGGACGGCACCTCCTACGACCTCCCAGGCGCCATCCTCATCACCGGCGGCCTCACCTCCCTCGTCTACGGCTTCACGCTGGCCGAGTTGCACGGGTGGAGCTCGCGGTCGACCATCGGTTTCATCGCCGGTGGCTGTGTGGCGATTGCTGCATTCCTCGCCTACGAGCGCACCGCCGAGAACCCCCTGCTGCCGCTGCGCATCCTGCTCGAGCGCAACCGCGGTGGATCGTTCCTCTCTGCGTTCCTCATCGGTACTGGTATGACGGGCATGTTCTTGTTCTTGACGCTCTACTTCCAAGACGTCCTCGGCTACAGCGCCCTCAAGTCCGGCGGCGCCTTCCTGCCGTTCTCGATGTGCGTCATTGGCTTCGCGGGCTTGAGCTCGAAGCTGCTCCCGAAATTCGGTCCCCGGCCCCTCATGGGAACGGGACTCACCTCAGCGGCCATTGGATTGGCGTTTCTGAGCACGGTCAACGAGCACAGCGCCTACCTCGTCCACATCCTGCCCTCCTGCGTGTTGATCGCCGGTGGCATGGGACTGTCCTTCGTGGCGCTGTCGTCGACTGCGCTCTTCGGGGTGCACCACCACGACGCCGGGGTGGCCAGTGCCACCCTCAACGCCTCCCAGCAGATCGGTGGAGCGCTCGGACTCTCCCTCCTCTACACCCTGGCCCTCAACGCCTCGACCAGCTTCGCCAAGGGCCACGGCATCGCGGCCATCGCCCCTCGTCCGGGCGAGCGCCCCTCGCCGGCCTACCTCGACCTCGTCAGTCGCGCCACAGTGCACGGTTTCTCGGTGGGCTTCGTCTCTGGAGCCATTGCGTTGGCCCTCGCTGCGATCGTGGCGGTGACGTTCGTGACCAAGGACGCCGGCAAGATTTCAGCAGCCGATGAACTCGTGATGGCGGGCTTCTAATTTTCTGCTAGAAGTCCTTTACAACGCTGGGGGGCCTCTGGCAGAATAGGGATCCCCCCAGATGAGGCCATGGAAATGGTGGTCGGGGGAGCGTTGGCAGACCGCTGCCCCTGACCCGAAAGAGCAGTCGATGAACACCAATTGGCGCAAGCTGTCGGCCTGTGAGGGCCTCGACCCGGACATCTTCTACCCAGCGTCTGAGGACGATGCCGCATCGGCACCGGCCAAGGCCGTCTGTGAGACCTGCCCCGTCAAGCAACCCTGCCTTGAGCACGCGCTCGAGAACCGTGAGCGTGAAGGCGTCTGGGGCGGAATGACTGAGCGGGAGCGCCGCCGGATGATCCGTCAGCGTCGCAAGACCGCTTGAGGATGCGAAAGAGCAGCGTCGGCGTCCTGGCTGCGCTCCTCGTCTTTTCGGGAGCGTTCTTCAGCGTTACGCCATCTCGTGGTGGCGCAGCGACCCCCTCGGTCAACGTCCTCTGCCTTGGCCAGTCCGCCCATGGGGTGACGTCTGGGTGGCTGAACTCCGATGCACCAAGCGTCGGGTATGGCGGCCAAGACGTGCTCTACGACGCCGGGGTGTCGGCCCCTGGAGCCCCGGGCGATGCCACCCGAGCAAAGCGCTACGCCGCATGGTTCGGACATGGTTTTGGCCAAGCCTTCGTTGAGCGCATCCATAAGGGTTCGCGTCAAGGTTGCCCCTACAACATTGAAACGACGCTGTTCACCCCAGCTGGAGCGCTGGCCCACGTGCGAACCGCACAACTCGGGGGGCCGCTTGCGATTTCCAACCTGCTCTTCGTCGACAAAACGGTTGCTGCCCCCCGTGGGTTCGTGGCCTTCGCGGTTGGAACGAGGAACGGGTTCGTGGCCATCGCCGGAGTCACGGCAACGGGCCTGTTGGTCTCGGCCGATGTCGCCAGTGCTGGTGGGGCAGCAGCCTTGAGCGGTTGGCCCACGACGACGTTCAACCCGAATCCCATTCCGATCAAGTCCGCTCCGCTCAGCACCCAGCAACTGACGCAACTCGCGCAGAAGGTGTTGACGCTCCTTCGCTAGGAAGCGAAATGCCCCGACTAGCGTTGGGGCATGAACTTCGAACTCTCTGATGAGCTGACCCAACTGCGCGACTCGGTCCGCAAGTTGGCCCAAGACAAGGTCAAGCCCCGAGCACGGGAAATCGACAAGACCGGTGAGTACCCCCAAGACCTCTTCGAGGCCTTCCGTGACGCTGGGCTCTTGGCACTGTGCATCCCCGAGGAGTTCGGTGGAGCGGGTGCGGGCATCTTGGGCCTCACCATTGCCATTGAAGAGGTGGCCAAATACTCGAACACCGCAGCGCTCATGCTGCTGCTCACCCGACTGCCCACGGGGCCCATCATGATCTCCGGCACCGAGTATCAGAAGGGTCGCTACCTCCCCGGTATCGCCGAGGGCACCGAGCGTTGTGCGTTCGGTCTCTCTGAGCCCGGAGCGGGTTCTGATGTCGCTGGCATGCAGACCCGGGCCACCCCGGACCCCGACCGCCCCGGTGGCTGGATCCTGAACGGCGGCAAGTGCTGGATGTCCGGGGTTGCCCAAGCCGACTGGTACATCGTCTTCGCCAAGACCGGTGAGCCCTCGAGCCGTGCGCATGATTCGATCACCGGGTTCATCGTCGAGCGAGCTTGGGACGGCGTCTCAGTGCCTCGCACGGACAAGAAGATGGGTGTCCGAGGGGTGGACACCGGTGAGCTGCACCTGGACAACGTTCGGGTCCCAGCTGAGAACGTGCTCGGCGAAGTCGGAGGATTCCGCCTCGTGATGGAAGGCCTCAACGCCATGCGCCCGGTCGTGGCTGCTCGTGGACTTGGACTCGCCGAGGGGGCCCTCATGTACGCCACCGAGTACGTGAAGAACCGTCCGGCCTTCGGTCGCACCATTGCCGACTTCCAGGGCATTCAGTGGGAGATCGCCAAGTGCGCGACCGAGATTGAAGCCGCTCGTCTCCTCACCTACCGTGCTGCGGTCTTGGCCGATGAGGGCAAGTTCACCAAGCAGTACGTGCCACAGCTGTCGATGTCGAAGTACTACGCCACCGAGATGGCGGTGAAGGCTTCCGGTCTCGCCGTGCAGCTCCTCGGTGCCGCTGGCTACATGGAGGAGCACCCAACCGAGCTCTGGTATCGAGATGCTCGCCAGCTCACCATCGTCGAAGGCACAAGCCAGGTCCAACTCGGCCTCATTGGCAAGGGCGTGCTGTCGGGAGACCTGTGGTGGGACTGAGCGACCTCGGTGGGTGGGGTGGCGTCCTCTCTCGACTCTCGAGCAGAGGTGACCTGAGTGGCGCTGAAGCCACGGCGGTCTTGGACGAAGTCCTGACTGGCTCTGCCACCGATGCCCAGATTGCCGGCCTGCTCATGGCCCTCAAGATGAAGGGGGAGACCCCAGAAGAGGTCGAGGGTTTCGTGGCCTCGCTGCTCAGTCACTCGAGCATCGTGCGCGCTCCCGAGGGTACCGTCGACATCGTGGGCACCGGCGGTGACCGCAGCGGCACCGTCAACGTCTCGACGATGGCCTCCTTCGTGGTCGCCGGCGCAGGCGTCCCCGTCGTCAAGCACGGCAATCGGGCCCAATCCTCCAAGGTCGGCGCTGCTGATGTCCTCGAAGGTCTCGGCGTCGTCATCGAACTCGATGCGGCAGGCGTTGAGGCCTGCTTGGCGGAAGCGGGTATCGGGTTCTGCTTCGCCCAGCGGTTCCACCCCGCCATGCGCTTTGTTGGACCAGTGCGCCGAGAACTGTTGACCCCAACGATCTTCAACGTGCTCGGGCCCTTGGCCAATCCGGCTCGACCCACCCGGCAGCTGGTCGGCGTGGCCGATCCGTCCCGGGCGCGTCTCGTGGCAGAAGTGCTCGCTCGCCAAGGCAGCGAACGGGCCACCGTTGTCTACGCCGATGACGGCCTCGATGAGATCACCCTCACCGGTTCGAGCACCCTCGTGGAATTAGAGCGTGATGGGGGAGCGTGGACGCTCACCGAGCGACGCTTGGATCCGAGAGACCACGGCCTCTCCCTCGTGGCCCCCGACGCCCTCGTCGGTGGGGAACTCGACGTGAACGTGGCGGCTGTCCACCAGGTACTCAGTGCAACACCTGGGCCCTACTTGGACGTGGTGCTCCTGAACGCCGCAGTTGCCCTCATTGACGCTGGGGTTGCTGGGAGCGTCGACGCTGGTCTCGAGCTCGCTCGCACCTCGGTTGAGTCTGGTGCAGCGGCGACCGTGCTCGAGCGCCTGGTGGCCACGAGCAAGGCCGTGGCAACGGCCTAGTTAGCGGACTTGGGTCAACTGACCGGTGTGGACGTCCAAGAGGAACCCACCGAGGTCGGTGATGTCCCCGAGGAGTTCGCACTTGCGGATGACGTCTAAGTCGCCGTCCAAGGTTGCCAGTTGATCAGTCGTCGGCAAGAAGCGCCATCCAGCAGCATCTCTCCCACGAATGGTCTCAATACGCTCTCGAAGCGCGTCCTCGGTGGTGCCAGCCATGGCGCATTCGGTGTGCTGGACCACGCAGATCCGACGGACGCCTAAGAGGTTGGTGGCGAGCACCAAGGAGCGAAGCGCATCGTCGGTAACCCGAGCACCGGCGTTGCGGATGATCTTGGCGTCACCGGGGGCGAGACCCATGATGGCGAGGGGATCAATGCGGGAGTCAATGCAGGTGAGAACCGCGAGTCCCTTGGCAGCAGTTCCCGCCATCTTGGAATCGACGAAGGTGGCGCGATAGGCGGCATTTGCGTCGAGTACGTCGTTGAATCCCATGCCGCCTCCTCAGGTTGCCGCAAGGATAGTGACTGCACCGCTGCGGTCGGTCACCGTTGCTCCAGCACTCGGAGCGACGAACCACCCACGACCTCCGAGGCCCTCTCGATCAACAACCACAGGATTACAGAGGGCAACGACGCAACCACCGAAGCCTCCACCGGTCATTCGGGCGCCGTAGATGCCGGGGGTGGCGTTGAGATCGTGGACAAGGGCGTCGATCCCGGGGGTGGAGACGAGGAAGTCCTTCGAGAGGCTCTGGTGGCTCTCGGTCATGAGCCGTCCAAAGGTAACGGCATCGTCTGTGCGAGCAGCGGCGATAGAGCTCGTCACCCGGGCATTCTCAGTCACAACGTGGCGGGCGAAGGGGGCAAGGTCAGCGGGAAGCTCCGAGCAGTTCTCGAGTCTTGCTGTGGCGAGCGGCCCAATGATGGCTGCAGCAGCGGCGCAGGAGGCTCGACGGTCGCCATAGGCGGAGGTGGCGAGCGATCGCCGTTCACCGGAGTCCACGATGAGGAACTGCCATGTTGGAGGGATTTCGACTGGGGTCACCGTGCGAGCGGTGAAGTTGATGGCAGTGGCGAAGCCCGCTCGGGCACTGAGCACGGCCACTTGGTCAAGGAGGCCCACGTTCGCCCCAGCAGCTGCTTCGGCAGCTTGGGCCAGTTCTGCCAACTCCCAGGCGTCCCCGGTTGCCCCGAGGGCCAAGGCGACGGCGACGGCGTAGGAAGCGGAGGAGGACAGGCCAGCGCCGAGGGGGACGGTGGTGGTGACGCTCATCGATCCACCAGGGCAGTTGAGTTGCTGGGCGAGGTACTGGGCGAGACGGGCCCACGAAGGGAGATCTGGGACGTCAGTACCCAATTCGACCTCAACGGGGCGCTCCATGGCATCAGAGGTGATGGAGAGCACGCCGGTTGGGTGTTCGGTGAAGGTGGCGGTGGTCGCCATTGGAATCGCCATGGGGAGCGCCAAGCCACCGGTGTAGTCGGTGTGGTCCC
The DNA here is from genome assembly GCA_903870905.1 of uncultured Actinomycetes bacterium. Taxonomy (GTDB): domain Bacteria; phylum Actinomycetota; class Acidimicrobiia; order Acidimicrobiales; family RAAP-2; genus CAIQEU01. Next base: position 33,068 of record CAIQEU010000061.1, read on the forward strand.
CGATGAGATTGACTCGCCCCGGAACTCGGGCGATGCGGTGCACCTCAGGCACCGCTGGAGTGCTCCCGTGATGCTCGGAGTTCGTGGATGAGGGAACGGTAGGCGGCTGCGGAGTCGATGCCCATGGCGTCGAGGTCGGTGATGCGGTTCCCTCGAGGACGGTCGCAGCCGTAGATGCCGAACCTGGGCTCATAGGAGCCCCACTCGTAGTTGTCGACCAAGGTCCAGTGGAAGTAGGACTGCACGTCGACCCCACGAGCAATGGCATCACCAATGGCGTGGAGGTTGGCTTCTAGGTACTTCGGTCGAGTCCAGCCATCGGCACGGGGGTAGCTCCGAGCGTGGACCACTCGGTTGCACAGGCCGTTCTCCACCACCCAGAGGGGGAGGCCGAGGTCTCGAGCTTCGATGCAGTAGGTGGTGAACATCTCCGGATCGGGACGGTCATCCCAGAGGAAACGGGCCGGGAGGACGTTGCGGCCACCGGTGGTGCGGGTCCCGGGGATCACAATGTGCTCAGCGGCGACGGGCGCGTAGTAGTCGAGTTGGGCGACGTCCAAGGTGCAGTCGTGACGACTCTGGTAGATCGCCCGGCGGGCCCGGGGGAGGGCACTTGCGAGATCGACGTTGTCGCTGGCGATCTTGCGGAGGGCTTCTTCGACGACGGGGTAGATCTTCCCCGGCCCGTTGGGCACGAGGTCGTTGTGGCGACGCCGGCGCATGGCCAACCAGGTGCCGAGTCCATCTTCGGGGATCCCTTCTCGGCGAGCGACCAGGAGGTCGAGGGGCATCCGGTCGAGCTCGTAGATGGAGAGGGAGTAGTTGTTGGTGGCGACGACTGCCTCGGGCTGGATCTCGTGGATGGCGTCGTAGGCGAGGACGTGGGCGGTGAGGAGGTGGTCGATGGAGGCCATGGCTGAAGCGAACTTGCCCCTCCAGCCTGGAGGGAAGATACCGGTGAAGAAGGAGTTCACCGAGTAGATGTTGAGTTCGTTGGTGGTGATCCAGGTGGAGCACAGGTCGCCGAAGGTGGAGACGGCGAATTTCGCCCACTCGAGGTAGGTCTCGGGGGACTCCGGCAGCGTCCAGAACTCGACGGGCAACCAGCCCGGGTGGGTGAAGTGGTGCAAGGTCACGAGCGGGGTCATGCCCCGGTCGATAATGGCTTGGAGGATCGTCCGGTAGTGCTCAACGACGGAGTGGTCGACCTCGCCTCGAGCGGGGAAGACTCGGGCCCACTCAATGGAGAGGCGGAACGAGTCGAGGTCAATGGCCTTGGCCCGGTCGAGGTGGGCCTCGAAGTCGGTCCAGAACGACACCGCATCACCAGAGGGCTCGACTCGTCCTTCGTGCTCCCAGGGCGCCCAGTTGTTGGTTGGTTCTCCGGGGCCGTTGTAGCCACCTTCAATTTGGAAGCCGGCGGTCGCTACGCCGAAGGTGAAGGTGGAAGGGAGGATGGGCGTCGTCACGGCTCCATTTCACCATGACCGAGGAGCGAACATGGGCCCTCGGGTGAGAAGTGGCATCATGGCGAGGTCGAAGGAGGAGTTATGCCCGGTCCACTCAGTGGCATCAAGATCGTTGAACTCGCAGGGATTGGCCCGAGCCCCTATGCCTGCATGCTCTTGGCTGATGCCGGAGCGGACATCATCCGCCTAGAGCGTGCTGCTGGCGGAGCCAAGCCCGATGACCCGTGGTACGACGTGAGCGCTCGGAGCCGTCCGTCGGTTGGCGTGGATCTCAAGCACCCTGAAGGGAAGGCCCTCGCCCTTGAGCTCATCGCATCTGCTGACGCGGTCATTGAGGGCTATCGCCCTGGCGTTGCTGAGCGCCTCGGACTCGGACCGGAGGACTGCTGGGCCGTCAACCCCCGCATCGTCTACGGCCGTATGACGGGTTGGGGGCAAGAGGGCCCCCTGTCGCAGCGTGCTGGCCACGACATCAACTACATCTCGATCGCTGGAGCACTCTGGCCGATTGGTCGAGCAGGTGAGAAGCCGGTTCCGCCACTCAACCTCGTCGGTGACTTCGGTGGTGGCGGCATGATGCTGGCCTTCGGCATCTGCGCAGCACTCCTCGAAGCGAAGAATTCAGGCAAGGGTCAGGTTGTCGACGCGGCCATGGTCGATGGGGCTTCGTCGCTCATGACCTTCATCTACGGCTTTCGTTCAGCGGGGATGTGGCAAGACGAGCGTGGTACCAACATGCTCGACACCGGCGCCCACTTCTACGAGGTCTACGAGACCAAGGACGGGGGCTACATGGCGGTTGGTGCTATTGAGCGCCAGTTCTATGCCGAGCTCCTGAAGGGACTCGAGCTCAACCCAGATGACCTACCGCCCCAGCAAGACCGCTCGCAGTGGCCAGCGATGAAGGAGCGGTTCGCCGAGATCTTCAAGACGAAGACTCGTGATGAGTGGACGTTGATCTTTGAGGACACGGACGCGTGTACGACGCCGGTGCTTTCGCCAGCGGAGGCGCATGAGTATGCCCACAACAATGAGCGGGGGGCGTTCCAGACGATCGGCGGGGCTCTTCAGCCGAGTCCGGCGCCACGTTTCAGCAGAACTCCAGGGGAGATCACGAGCCAAGGTGCTCCTCCAGGAGCTCACACTAATGCCGGACTTTCTAAGTGGGGAGTTTCAACCGATCGACTAACAGAACTCCATCTCATTCGTGCGATCGTGTGAATGTGAACAATTTATGTACTGAAGGGTTCAATTGGAGTCTGCGGGCCGCAGATTCGAATTAACTCAGGGATTATCGATCCTCTTTCGAAACAGACGCCAGAAACTCGTCTCGAATATCCATTAGGCGTCGACCGCCCCGCTCAGGTGCTAACCACACCTCCCAGCCGGGCAAAGCCCCTACGCCCGCCAATGTTGCAGCCGCACCTCGGCAGCATCAGCGGTCGTTCTCAGCCTTGCCGGTCGTGAGATCGGCGAACCCCAGCCCGGATTGCCGCTGGTCGATGAACGTCATTTGGACTGGCACCGTGAGCAAGTGTTCAGAGGACCTGGAAGGTCTGTGGCGTAAGCCGTCAGTGCCTCTGCCTGTCGCCGAACTGATCACACTCGGCCCCAAAGGGTCGAATCGTCCCGAAATTGTGAGAGGCAGACGATGCAATCCAGGCGGCTCTCGCTACGGAGTGAATTCGTGCTGACCTTCGTTCGTACACATATGGGTTGGACTGAAATCCCCAATCACACAGCCGCCCAAAACGACCTCCCCACGGTCTGCCGCATCAAAGAGCTCCAAACTCGGATATCCGTAAGCGATCTCCACGGCTGGCGCCCCGCAAATGGGGCAAGTCACTGAATCACTCATCGAAGTCCTCCTCGTCGCCTCCTCATTACGCCACGTGGCTGTGACGCAATGATGCCGGGGCCCGAAGAGTCCAACATTGATGAGCCACGCAACAAACGTAGGCTTCGGCGTTGACGGAGTCTGGAACCCAGAGAGCTCGTGCGGCGTGTCGAGCTCAGCCGGGATGCTTCAGCCGACATCGCCGTTGCAGGTGCTCGTTCCGCAATGGTCGTTGTTGCCTGCAGCCATATCGCTGAGCGCAGGGTGTGGTCATGCCAATACGACTCGCGGGGTGATCTTGGCCCTGCTAACCGGGTCGCAGCCTCCAACTCGCAGGGCAACTCAGACTTCCGTTGAGTGGTCGCCCGAGGGGTTGGTGCGCGAGACTGACGACACCTGAGGATTGCGAGGCAACCATGGCAGCAACGGCAGTCAGAATCAGCCCAGCGTGGGAGAACCCCGAAGCGATCATCGATCTGATTCGAAGTGCCGGTCCCTTCTGGCCCCTCGCCAACTACGCCGCCAGTGACGCCGAGATGGCAGCCCTCGGCAAAGAACGCGTCACCTTCACCCCACCGTGGTTCCGTCAGGACTTCGCCCGAGAGGCAGAGATCCTCGTCCCCGCTGCTGAACAGATCCTCACCAATGCGACCTTCGCTGCAGCGGCCAAGGAGCTCGGTGGTGGGGCAGATGCCGTCGTCCGCCCCCAAGCGGTCTACGTCAACATCATGGGGCCGACGCCCTTCTCCTTCCCACCCCACCTCGACATCCCGGCGTTCCGGGGATTCACCCGAGCAACTCAGCCGGTGTGGCTGCTCAAGACCATGAAGACCTCAGGACTCTTTGAAGAGTGGCGTACCACGATCGCCACTGCCGTCTCCTGGTTCTACGAAGGTGAAGGTGGCTCCTTCCACTACTGGCCTGAAGGCCCCGAGGGTCCAATGCAGGTCGAATCCTCCCCCTACGCCAATGTGAGCGTGCTGGCCGATAACGAGGCCACCTTCCACGCGGTCTCCCCGCTCGGTCCGAAGGGCTCCACCATGCCCGAGGGACTGACTCGTGAGTCCCGCCTCGTTCGCGGTGAGGGTGGCTGGGACGTCCATGACGAGCACGCAGCCACCCAGGCCCACTTCACCGACGATGAGGTGCGCTTCACGGTGTCGTGGAAGGCAGACGTCTTCGCCAACGCCGATGCTGCAGCGATCCATGACCGGGGTGAGAACCCTCTGACTTTCGACACGGTCGTCGCCCTCTTCCACGAGGACCTCACCCGGCGAGGTATCGCCACTGAGCTGCCCACCGACCCTCTGTCGGATCAGGCCTGGATCTCAACCCTCGCCCAGACCTATCAGGACCCTGCCCCTCGAATGTGAGGGCTCAGCGCTGAGCCTTGCTCCCGCGCTCGATGATGCCGTCTCGCCGACTGGCGAAGGCCGCGTCATCGAAGTGCTCAGCCATGAACTTTCGACTCCAGCGGAGTTCGTCGCGGTAGGTATCGACTGGTGCGTCGGCGTTCGCTGCGTACATCTCGAGCAACTGGGCCAAGGTGGCCGAATCGGCTTCGGCGATCTGGCGGGCGATCTCCATGGTCCGGTCCATGAGGAGGCCGTGAGGGACTACTTCGTTGAGGAGTCCCCACTCGGCTGCGGTTCCGGCGTCGATGAAGGCGCCGGTCAGTGACATCTGGCGGGCCCGATTGATGCCGATCAACTGGGGCAGGCGAATCGTCATGCCACCCCCAGGCAAGATGCCGACTCGGCCGTGGGTGTCGGCGAAGGTGGCCCGGTGGCTGCCGATGAGGAAGTCGCACCCGAGCGCCAACTCCAACCCACCGGTGACCGCTGGCCCGTTGATGGCCCCGATCATCGGTGTGCGGTGCACGATGCCGAGACCTCGACGGACGACTGCCACCCGTTCCTGATCGGCGCCAACGCCGTTGTAGGTGTTGGCGAGGTCCTTCAAGTCGAGACCCGAGCAGAAGGCGGGGTCAGCGCCAGTCAGCACGATGGCCGACACCGCGTCATCGGCATCGAGGGAAGCCACGGCAGCTTCGAAGTCGACGAGCATCTTGGCGGTCAGGGCGTTGCGAGCCTCTGGGCGGTTGAGGGTGATGGTGGCGATGGGTCCATCGTGGGTGACGACGATGCTCATGGGGTGCTCCTTCGAGAGAGGTAGTGCTGGATGGACGCCACACTGGCAGCGATGACGTCGATGCTGGCCGCGTCCAAGATTTTGGCTTGTTCGCTCTGCGGTCGTGGCGCCTGGGGCACCACGATGCAGATCGATTCGGCTCCCGCACCTTGGAGGAGCGAGGCCTTGCCGAGGACTTCGAGGCACCCGGCAGTCGTCATCGCTCCAGTGCGGCCCATGCTGAAGTCTCCAGCGATCAGGACTTGGATGGTGGTGTCGTCGCTGAGTACCACGGAGAGATCGGCGGTCAGGGGGCAACCGGGGAAGCGGTCTGGCCGGGGAGCGACGGTTGCCCCAGCGTTCGTGAAGCGTTCCGTGACCTCAGCCTTGGTCGTCCGCTCCGGCATCTCTCGGTGGCCAGCCTCGGTGGCAGCGACTCGCTCAGCGGAGAGGGCGACGTAGGCCGGGTCGAGGTCGTAGCCAACGCCTCGCCGACCGGTCTTCTTGGCCGCGACCAAGGTTGACCCCGAGCCGCAGAAGGGATCGCAGATGAGGTCGCCCTCAAAGGTGTAGAGCTCGATGAGCCGTTCGGGGAGCTCCACGGGGAAGGGAGCTGGGTGGCCGATCTTGGTGGCGCTCTCAGCGTCGATGCTCCACAGATCCAAGGTGGCAGCCAGGAACTCATCGCCACCGATCGTGGCCCGGTGGGGGAGTCCACGGGATGCTCGCTCTGTGGCGTTGAGCGCTCGGTCGAAGCGGCCTTTGCTCGCGATGATGACCCGTTCAGTCACGTCTCGAAGGGCGGGGTTAGCGGGGGAGCGATAGGACCCCCAGGCACAGTTGCCGCCAGCCCCCTTGGCCTTCTGCCAGATCACCTCTCCTCGGAGCAGCATCCCGAGGTCGTCTTGGAGGATGGTGGTGACGTCTGCGGCCAGGTTCCGGAAGGGTTTGCGACCGAGATTGGCCACGTTGACGGCGATGCGCCCTCCGGGCTCCAACACCCGGACGCACTCGGCGAAGACGTCACGGAGCATGGCGAGGTAGTCGACGTAGGAAGCGGGGACCCCGTCGACGCCGAGCTCGGCTTCGTAGGTCTTGCCAGCGAAGTAGGGAGGTGAGGTGACGACGAGGGCCACTGAGGCATCGGGCAGGCCGTCCATGTGTCGGGCGTCACCGAGGCGGCAGCCTTCGGTGATGCCGTCGCTTCCTGCAACGGTCGCATCATCGGACAGCACCGGGGCCGGGAAGCGGTCGTAGAAGGCCGTGGCGTCGTGGCTCTCACGCTTCGACACCCCGAACGCCGAGGTGGCCGTGCCACGACCAGTGCTCCCTCGTTGGTTGGTGGTGGCCACGAGGGAGAGGCTAGGCGAGGCCGCGCGCGCAGAAGGTGACGATCCGCTTGGCCATCTCCGACGCGCTCGGGACGGCGGTCACCGCGTTGCGGGTGGCGAGGGCACCGTAGAGCTGTTGGCCGACGAGGAGCGAGGCGTCCGACACCGGGTGCTGGCCGATGACCCGAGAAGCACTGGCGGCTTCCAAGAGGCCTTCGATGACCGTGCTGATGCTGACGGCAATGGTCGCGAGTTCTGCACCGACCGCTGCACCCGCAGCGGTCAGGTGCGATTCCAAGCCCAGCATGAGCCGGAAGAACACCGGGTCGCGGTCGACCACGGTGATGAGGGCTGCGATCACCCGCTCGAGTTCACCCAAGGGATCCTCAGCAATGGCGCTCGTGGCCCCGAGCTCTCTTTCGAACTCCGCGTACATCGACTGGATGGAGGCGCTGAGCAGGGCTTCTCTGGAGGGGAAGTAGACGTAGAGGGTGGAGCGCACCACGCCTGCTGAGAGGGCGATCTCCTCCATGGAGACCTCCGTTGTTCCCGCTGCCACGAAGGCAGCACGAGCGGCAGCGATGAGGGTCGCTTCGCGCTCGACCTTCCCCCCTACGACAGCACCTTCTTACCCGGGGTGAAGGTGATGGGGAGGTGCTTGACCCCAGAAATGAACGGCGAGCGCAGGCGCTCAACCGGACCAGCCTGGGCGAGGTCGGGGATGCGGTCCAAGAGGTGCTCGAACATCACCTTGATCTCCAGACGTGCCAGGTTGGCCCCCAGGCAGAAGTGCGGGCCGCCACCGCCGAAGGCGATGTGGGGGTTGGGGTTGCGGGTGATGTCGAAGGTGTTGGGGTTCGTAAAGATCGCTTCATCCCGGTTGGCCGAGGCGTGGAAGAACAGCACCTTGTCGCCCTCGTTGATGGTGGTGTCGCCGAGGGTGACGGTCGACAGCGCGGTGCGACGGAAGTTCATGACCGGGGTCACGAAGCGGAGCATCTCCTCCACGGCGCTGTTGAGGAGCGAGCGGTCGTCACGGAGCATCTGCCACTGCTCAGGGTTCTCGAAGAACGCGGCCATCGCTCCCGAGATCAGGTTGCGGGTGGTCTCGTTCCCGGCCACGGTCAGGAGGAGGAAGAAGAGCTCGAGCTCGATCTGGTTGAGGGACTCACCCTCGACCTCCACCTGGGTGAGGACCGACATCAAGTCCTCGTGGGGGTTGATCTTCTTCTCGGCGAAGAGGGCAGACGCGTAGAGGTAGAGCTCCATGGCTGCTTGGGCAGCCACCTCAGGGGTGATGCCGAACTCTGGGTCTTGGGACCCAATCATCTGGTTCGACCAGTCGAACATCTTGTGGCGGTCTTCTCGGGGAACACCGAGGAGTTCGGCGATGACGACGAGCGGGAGCTCGGCGGCGATGTCGACCACGAAGTCGGCGTGGCCTTGCTCGATGACCGAGTCGAGGAGCTCATCGGTGGCCTGGTGGATGGAGGCCTCGAGGTCACGCACCATGCGGGGCGTGAAGCCCTTGTTCACGAGCCGGCGGTAGCGGGTGTGCAGCGGCGGGTCCATGTTGAGCATCATGAGCTGCTGCTGGGCCAGCTCCTCGTCGGGGATGTCGAAGGGGAGGGCGCTCTTGCGGGCGCTGCCGAACTGCTCCCACTCACGGTTGACGGTGACGCAGTCGTTGTAGCCGGTGACCGCCCAGAAGGGCTCTTGGCCTGGCTCTTCACGCCACTGGACCGGGGCGGTCGCTCGGAGCGTTGCGAAGTACTCGTGGGGAACGCCGGAGACGTAGGTCTCGGGATCGGTCAACAACAGGTCGTAGTCAGGCATGAGGTCCCCCTTGATCGGACACCGTGTCCGATCTGACCCTAGGCCCACCGGGCCACAGGGTCAAGGCACCTCAGTCGTCGCCGGAGCGAGCCATGTGCCAGCCGTTGCAGAAGTCGCACTGGTAGACGTGGAGGAGATAGCCCGCCTCGACGCTGCGGTCATTCGCTGCCAGCTGGGCTTCACGGCTCGAGTGGTAGCGCTGCTTAGCCCGACCGTCAGCTCTCCAGTGCGTGGAGCGGATCGTGAGGGGCCGGTGGTGGTCGGTGCCGCGGCGCTTGTTGCGTCGTCCCATGGTCTCAGTCTGCCTCGCCGCCGTGGGCCACCTCGTCAGCCCGGATGCGCTCGACCTCGTGGACGTTGGCGTCGGTGCGCACGTCGAAGTTCCACATGGCGGGCAGGGCTGCAGCGAGTCCCGCACAGACCCCGGTGCAGGCCAGGCCACCAATGGCGAGCGACGCCCGAAGCGACAGGGCCGTTGCCATCACCCCGGATCGGAGCTGGCCTGCCGAGGGACCAATCGAGTAGCTGAGCAGCTCGACGCTCGCCATGCGGCCACGAACCGACGGCGGGATGGACTGATTCCACATCGTGCCCCGGAAGAGGGCACTGATGGTGTCGGCCCACCCGGCAGCGAAGAGGCCGAAGAGGCAGATGGCGAGGTTGGGGCCCCACCCAAAGATCGCAATCCCAACACCCCAACTCGCCGCCGCAATGGTGATGGCTCGTCCGTAGCGATGGATCTTGCCCGTCCAGGCGTTGGCGGTCACCGATCCCACGAAGGCGCCGAGGGGGAGTGCGGCGTAGAGCATGGCGAGGGCTCCAGGGGTGTGGAAGGAGCGGGCCACGAAGGGCAACATGACGATTGGGTACGCGAACAACATGGCGGCCAAGTCCATGAGGTAGGTGCCGAGGAGATCCCTACGGGAGATGGCGTAGGAGAGCCCGGCGGTGAGGGAGGCGAACTCCACCTCCACCTTCTTGCCCACCCGTGAGGGTGGGTGCACCTGGGCGAGGAGGTAGAGCGAGCAGCAGAACGAGAAGACGTCCAAGGCGTAGACCGAGCCTGAACCCACCGACACCGCCAAGATGCCGCCGAGCGCCGGGCCGACGATGGCGGTGGCGTTGTAGCGAACGGAGTTGAGGGTGGTTGCTTGGCGCTGCAGTTCGTGGGGGATGACCTGTTGGCGAAGCGAGTCCAAGGAGGGCTGCTGCAGGCTGGCAGCGGTCGTCTGAATGATGACCACCACGTAGAGCACCCATGCTGCAGGGTGGGTGAGGAGCGCATTACCGAGGAGTGCCACCGAGCCGAGCATGAGCGCAGCTTCCGTGGCGAGCACGAGGACTCGTCGGTCGAGGGAGTCAGCGAGGACGCCACCGAGGAGACCGAAGACGATGAGGGGAACGAGCTCAACTGCACCGAGGGCACCAACGGCCAGCGCGGAGTTGGTGAGGGCGCTCAGTTGGTAGGCCAGAGTGACGAAGGTGGCTTGAGTGCCGAGCGCGGTGATGAGGGTTGCGATCCACAGCCGACGGTAGGTGGGGGAGACCCGAAGCGGCGTGAGGTCGACGCTCAACCACCCCATTGCACGCCTCGCTTCGTTGACCGACTCGCACCACACGAGTACCGAAGCACTCTAGGAGCAGCGGTTCGCAGTCGCTACCATTGGGCCATGGCCGAACCGCTGTCAGTGCTCGAACCCGTCACCGCCGACCCGGTCCTCGACGACGGTGACCACGACCGAATGGCCCACATCGTCCTCGAGGGATTCCACCCGAAGAAGGGGGACTTCATCTCGACCGGACCAAGCGTGGTCGAAGGCATGGTCATGGGTACCCCGGTGAAGGCACTGTGCGGCAAGGAGTGGGTCCCCGGGCGCAACCCCGGCCGATACGGCCTCTGCCCAACGTGCAAGGAAATTGCAGAATCTATGGGTTGGGACATTCCTGCGAACTAGCGGGAAAGGTTTCGAGCGAAGAGCTCGAAGAGACTTCAGGGGTGAAAACTCCTGATGGACCCTCCAACCATGGTGCTGGCCTTCGATTCCCTCTAATCGGCCTCGTGAACTCCCGTCGTTTCGCTCGATGGCGACATGAACCATCGTCGGGGGATGGACATCGATACGTTACGCGCCTGGAACCTCTCTTCCTGAGACCCTCAAATCTGGCGTTCGGCGCTGATGGGTGCCGAATGAACTTTGAAGACTTTCTGGAAGGCGAGATGTCTGACGTTTACAATCTTCACTTAGAGTCTATTGTTCAGCGCAACAGTGAAGTAAGGTATAAAGTGAAGTATGGAGAGTGCGAGCAAGTTCGTTCCGAAGATTCGAATGGCCGTGATCGCCGTCCTGCCCCTGGGGCTCGACGTGAACGTTGAGCCCCAACTCAGTGGTGTCATTCCAACCTTCGACATCACGGTTCGTACCGCTGCTGGGGCGCAGCGGTTCGGCGGCGTGTGGGCAGGTAAGGGATGGCCGTCTGACGTTCGGCGCGCTGCAGCCCTCGCTCCGAATGCAGACGTGATCTTCGCGGCAAAGGTGTCCGAGGGTGCGCAGGAATGGCTCGCGGCAGAGAAGCTCGGCTGGGTCGATGAGATCGGGAATGCCTCCGTCGCCACCCCAACAGGGTTGGTTATTTCTCGTCAGGCCACTGGAAAACCAAGCGTGCCCGACGCAGTGGACCGCTGGACGACAACGATGCTGGCAGCTGCTGAAGCAATTCTCAATGGCGCTCCACCAACGGTAGAAGCGGTCGAGAGCGCGACGTCATCGTCGAGAGGAGCTGTGGCAAACGCACTCGCTCGTCTTGAGCGTCGTGGGCTACTGAGGAGACCCAGCCACACTCGAGGACCGCAGTCAGCCCGCCAGATCGTTGATGTGGCCGCGTTCGTTGATGAGTACGCAGTTGCTGCAGCCTTCGCGAGGTCGAAGCAGAAGGTGCTCAAGATCCACTGCCTGTGGAGTGATCCTCTTGAGGAATTTGCTGCGGACATTGCTCCAGCGCTCAATCGTCATGGGGTGCCGTGGGCAGTCACGGGTACTGCGGCATCAACTCTGCTGGCCCCATACCTCGGGAGCGTCACAACGGTCGATCTCTACGTCGACAAGGTGTTGTTTGCCGAACCTGCCAGACTCGCCGACTTGGTCGGAGGGAGGGTGGTCGATAAGGGACATCGGATTGAAGTTCGAGAACTCCCAACCCCCGTCACCGCAGGAGGGCCCCTCGTGAACGGGGTACGCGTGGCTGTCCCCTGTCGCGTCTACGCCGACCTCATGGCTGCCGGGGGGAGATCTGCCGAGGCAGGACAACACTTGCGGGAGGTCATTGGTGTCGGACCACATTCGTAGTCGACAGTCGCGAGCTTTGGCTGAGAATGCCCTAGTACGCCTCGTCCATGCCTATGGGGAGATCCCGGAGTTCGTGCTTCTCGGCGGGCTCGTCCCTGACCTCCTGTGCTCCAGCGCGCCTCGGTCCCATGTAGGAACGACTGATGTTGACGTGCAGGTTGACTTGGAAATTCAGAGCGGTCTCGGTAACGGGCAGCGACTCGAACGGGCGCTGATCGAGTGTCAGTTCACCCCTGATCGGGAACGAATCTGGAGGTGGCAGGACGAGTCAGCGCCCCACCTTGTGATCAAGGTGGAGTTCTTCGCCGATCTCTCGAGTGTTGCTGACCGAGCAACGGTTTCATTTGACGGATGCGAGTCCCTTGGTGCAGTCAACCTCCGCGGTACGGGGTTCGCAGCTCGCGATTGGAGCCTCCATGCACTCACGACTGATGTTGAGGGTACGAGCACTTCTGTACAGATTCGCGTCGCCACGCTCCCTGCTTACGTATTGGCCAAGGTCCATGCCGCTCACGGTCGGGGATTGCAGAAGGACTGGTACGACCTGGCCTATGTGCTCTTGCATAATGACGCCGGAGGTCCAATGTCTGCTGCTGACTTGGTCGTCCAGCACTTTTCGGACTCACTGTCTGGAGCAACGGCGACTGCGCTGCACGAATTCAACGCCAACTTCGCTGAGAGTTCCGCCCAAGGAGCCCTTGCTTACGCCGGCACCATGGTTGCGCTGCACCCCGATCTCGATGGGGAGATCGCTGCGAATGACGCCGTTGCAGCGGTTGCGGCATTCATGAAGCGGGTCGGGGAGGTCCTCCCTTGAGCAACAGCGGTGATGAAGTGACTTCTCGCTCCCTTGGAGCCGATCGGGTGGTTCCTGGAGGTGCCCGTCGTCGCGCTCAATCGGCGAACGTTCGAATTGATGCGGCGACCAATGAAGCGTTGAATCAATTGGCTGAGTCGATGGGAATCACCGCTGGGCGAGTGGTGGCCCTCGCAGTCCGATCCTTGTTACAGGAGCGAATGGGTGAGGAGCTCAGAGCCCCGCTCACGAGCGATGAGACCTCCTGGCTTGACGCCGATTTCGGGTAACGCGAGGGGTCACGTCATGGCCGCGGGCGATCTCCCTATGCACGCCCGAGGCGGAGGAGTGCGGTGAACCCGATGGCTCGGACGGATTCAGCATTCCTTTGGCTGTAGCTGGCCACTGAATTGATGGCGACGCAGTGAAGATGAGATGAGGGTTCGCATGAACTTCTCCAGACGCCACCAACGCCACCACAGGGGAATATCGATAGCCGTGGCGTCAGGTGCTGTCGTTGCTACCCTCAGGGGCATGGGCGAACACGTTGCGTACTGGAGTGATTGGAGAACCCGAGAATTCCGGTGCCAATGTGGTTGGACGGGAACTGGGGATCATCTGGCGAGCGGTGAATTCTTCGCCGAACTCCAAGAGATGCTCTGCCCCAGTTGTCACAGCGACCAAACCTTGGCTCTCGTGATCTTTCCAACAGAGGAAGACACCCGGGCAGCGGCAGAGCGAGGCAACGAAGAAGCCCGGAACCAACTCGCCTCGATTGATTCGCGAAACAATCGTCGAGCGATCTTCGAACGAGCGAAGCTCGTCGATGGTGTAGATCTCCCTGACGTTGATGGTCCGGTCCGTGCAGCGCTCGTGGTGGAAGAGGGCTCTGATGGTGGCGA
>CAIQEU010000062.1 GCA_903870905.1 uncultured Actinomycetes bacterium
GATGACGAGATCCCCACGAGCGTGACTGAGGCCCGTGCGCAGCGCCGCCCCCTTGCCCTGGTTCTTTCCGTGGAGCACGACCCGAACGGTCGAGTCCTCGAGCGCTCGGAGGATCTTGGACGTTCCGTCGGACGAGCCGTCATCGACGACGATGATCTCGAGGTTGAGGCCAACGTCGACCTGACGGACTCGACGCAGGATTTCGGCGATCGTCCCCTGCTCGTTGAAGACCGGGATGAGGACGGTCAGCGTCCGGTACTCCATTGACTCAAGCTTGGTTTCTGGCACCGTTACTCCCCAACTCCTTGGACTCCTCGAAGGTACTCCACGAGGCGCTCCAGTCCCTCGCGGAGAGAAATCGTTGGCTCCCAGCCGAGCAGGGTTTTTGCCAAGGTGATGTCGGGACACCGACGGGTCGGGTCGTCGGTCGGCAGTGGCTCGAACACAACCGTGGAGGTCGATCTCGTCACTTCGAGCACCGCGTCGACCAGTTCCAACATCGTGAACTCTTCGGGGTTGCCAATGTTGATTGGTCCGCGCTCGGTTGCATCGAGGAGTGCAATGAGCCCTCGGACTTCGTCGTCGACGTAGCAGAACGATCGGGTCTGGCGTCCGTCACCGTAGACCGTGAGCGGGCTTCCCTCGAGAGCCTGGCGAACGAAGTTCGACACCACTCGCCCATCACCTGGATCGAGGCGCGGGCCGTAGGTGTTGAAGATTCTGACGATGCAGGCGTTGGTGCCCTTGGTTCCAGCATGGGCAATCGTGAGCGCCTCAGCAAATCGTTTCGCTTCGTCGTAGACACTGCGAGGGCCGACAGGGTTCACGTTCCCCCAGTAGGTCTCCCGCTGCGGGTGCTCCTTGGGATCGCCGTAGACCTCAGAGGTCGATGCCAACAAGAATCGAGCGCCGTTTTGGTTCGCGAGTTCGAGCAATCGACGCGTCCCCTCGCTCCCAACCGCCAAGGTCTCGAGCGGATGGGCGAGGTAGAAGGGAGGAGATGCCGGCGAGGCCAGGTTGCAGACGGCATCGACGGCGCCAATCTCGGGGAGTTCTTCAGCCACGTTGCACACGTGGAACTCATGTCCGGCGGCAACGAGGTGCGCCACGTTCGACGCGTTCCCCGAAGAGAGGTCATCGAGGATGACGACGTCATCACCTCGAGTAGCGAGGGCATCAGCGAGGTGCGAACCGAGGAACCCCGCCCCTCCAGCAACGACGACTCTCACGGACGGCCAATTCCTGCGTAGGTAATCCCGAGCCGACGGATCGCTGCGGGATCGAGGAGGTTTCGTGCGTCGACGATCGATGGGGTGGCCATCGCGTCACGCACCTTGGTGAAGTCCAACCATCGAAACTCGCGCCACTCAGTGAGGAGGGCGACCGCACTGGCTCCGGATGCAGCGAGGTAGGGATCGGCGACGGTGGTGATCCCAGCGAGATCGCCAGCACTCTCCCCGGCGGCGATGGTCGGGTCGAAGGCCTGCACGATTGCGCCACGCTGTACCAAGCGGCTGGCGATATCGAGCGCGGGAGAGCACCGACGGTCATCGGTGTTGGCCTTGAAGGTGAGTCCCCAGATGCCAATCGTGGCGCCCTCGAGGCCGCCGGCAGCAGTGGCGATCTTGGCGACCACCCGCTCGATCTGCTCTTCATTGGTGGCCACCGCGCCTTTGAGGAGCGAGAAGTCGTAGTCGTGGTCGGCGGCGATGGAGATGAGGGCAGCCGTGTCCTTCGGCAAGCACGAGCCACCCCAACCCGGTCCGGGGCTCATGAACTCAAAACCAATGCGCTTGTCGTAGCCGAGGCCGAGGGTCAGATCTCGAACGTCAGCCCCTACGGCTTCGCAGAGGCCAGCGATGGCGTTGATGAACGACAACTTGGTCGCCAAGAACGCATTCGAGGCGTACTTGATGGTCTCTGCCGTTGCGGTGTCGGTGATCACGATGGGTGCGCGCGTGGCGGAGAACAGGTCCCCCACCACGGTTGCGGCAGCTGGATGCGTCGACCCAATGACGATGCGGTCGGGGTGGAGGCTGTCGTCAACCGCCGTTCCCTCACGGAGGAACTCGGGGTTGGACACCACGAACACATCGGTGCGCCCGAGGGCTTCTTCGACCAAGCGTGCCGTCCCGACCGGCACCGTCGACTTGTCGACCACGATGGCGCCCGCCTTCAGCGAGGAGCTGATCTCCTTGGCTGCGGCGATCACGTAGGAGAGGTCTGCTGCACCGTCGTCACCTTGCGGCGTTGGCACGCAGAGGAAGATCACGTCGGCATCAGCGACCGCCACTGCAGCGTCGGCGACGAAGGTGAGTCGGCGGGTAGCGACACCACCCTTGAGCATTTCCTCGAGGCCTTCCTCGACGATGGGTGAACGGCCCGATTGCAAGGTCGCCAAGCGATGGGGCTCACGCTCAGCGAGCACCACTCGATGTCCGAAGTGGGCGAGCACCGCCGCGGTTGGGAGTCCAACGTATCCGGCACCGATGACGGCGACGGTCCGCATCGTTCCTGCTGATTGCTGGGTGGTCTTCGACACCTGCACTCCATTCAGTCCACGAGCAGCCTAACAAGCCGCCTGAGAGAGCCTTCCCAGGCCGGAAGCGGTCCGACGCCGAGTGCGACGAGGGCTTCGCCGTCGAGGACCGAGTACATCGGCCGCACCGCAGCTGGTGCGGGGACGCGCTTCTCCGTGGCGATGGGCTGGACCATTTCTGGGTCGTATCCAGCCTCATCGAGCACCGTTCGGGCAAGGGTGAACCACGTCGTTGCTCCGGTGTTGGTGGCGTGCACAATCCCGCCGGGCTGGATCGTCGCCAGACGAACGAGGGAGACGGCGAGGTCGGCAGCCAGCGTCGGGCAGCCATGTTGGTCGTCGACGAAGGTCATCGGTGTCCCCTTCGCCCCCAGGGCGAGAATGGTCTTGACGATGTTGTGGCCGTGGTAGCCCGCCACCCAACTCGTGCGGACGATCGTGGTCTCAGGCCCACACACCAGTTCGCCGGCCAGTTTCGTGGCACCGTAGACCGATTTCGGGTTCGGGTGATCGTCAGGTAGGTAGGGAACCGATGCCGTGCCATCGAAGACGTAGTCCGTCGAGAGCGCGAACACCCGGGCGTTCACCGCTCGTGCGCCAGCCACCACGTTGGCCGTGCCATCACGATTGACCGCCATGGCGAGTTCGGCCTCGGCTTCGGCTCGATCGACGGCGGTGTAGGCGGCGCCGTGGACGATGAGGTCCGGTTGCGCTCGGGTGATGAAGTCCATCGTCGCCGCAGCATTTGTGAGGGAGAACTGCTCGAGGTCGCACCCAATGACCTCGTGAGCGCTGCTCAGGTGACCCTCGGCGTAGGCGGGATCCCCCGCCATCGGCAGGCGTCCGCTGAAGGCATCGAGGAGGTCGGTTCCGAGTTGGCCAGATGCACCAGTGATGAGGACGCGCATGGCCCGATGCTAGCGACGGTCCTCGGCGTGTCGGGGTTCAGCGTGGACGGAGGTGCACCACATCACCGACGTGGAAGGCATCGATTGCACCATCGTGCTCCACGAGGAGTGCTCCGCGTCCATCGACCCCAATGGCACGGCCTTCGACAGACCCTCCCGTCATCTCCACCCGGACCTCTCGGCCAAGGGTGTCGAGCAGGCCCCGGTAGCGCTCGAGGAGGATGCTCCGCCCTGATTCGGTGTCGAGGAGCGGAACGATTGGGGTGAGGGCGTGGAGGAGTGCGGATCCCAGCGTGGCTGGCGCGACGTCGACGCCGGTCGCAGCGAGGAGGGAGGTTCCCGTCGCCTCCGGCGGACCTGCGAAGGTGCAGTTGATCCCAATCCCGACCACCACGGCCATGGTGGATGGATCCGTCGACGGCTGCGCTTCGGCGAGGATCCCCCCGCACTTGCGCCCGTCGAACAGCAGATCATTCGGCCATTTGAGCGCCGGGGGCATCCCAGTCGTGGCGGTAATGGCGTCGAGGGCAGCGACGGCCATGGCCAGCGTGGCGAGGTGGAGGTCTTCGACGCCACAGGAGGGTCGCAGGAGCACCGAGCACAGCAGTGAGGATGCCGGTGGAGCCACCCACGTCCGGTCCATCCGACCGCGACCAGCGTGTTGGACATCTGCGGTAACGGTCGTCCCGGCTGGAGCGCCAGCGGACGCCATCTCCGCACAGGTGGTATTGGTGGAATCGAGCGCTTCGAAGTGGTGAAAGACAGGAGTGAAGTCGGCAGGCACGCTCGTGACGGTACACCGAGACCACCGCGAGGGGTTGAGCGCTCCTGCTCTAAGTTATGGGGCGTCTCAACTGGAGGGAATCCCGTGCTGAAGAAGGTCCTTGTCGCTAACCGAGGAGAGATCGCGGTCCGAGTCATTCGGACGTGTCGCGAGATGGGCATCAAGACGGTTGCCGTCTACTCCGAACTCGACCGGGATGCGATGCACGTGCGTCTCGCCGATGAGGCCTACGCCCTCGGCGGCCAGACCGCTGCGGAGAGCTACCTGAACACCGAGGCCATCTTGGATGTCATTGAGCGCTCCGGTGCCGATGCGGTGCACCCTGGGTATGGCTTCTTCTCGGAGAACACCGACTTCGCTCGCGCCATCACCGAGCGTGGCGTCACCTTCATCGGCCCACCTCCTGAGGCCATTGAGGTCATGGGCGACAAGATCAGCTCACGCCTCGCCGCTGAAGCCGCTGGCGTCTCGGGCGTTCCTGGGCGCTCGCAAACCCTCACGAGCTTCACCGAGGTGGTTGCCTTCGGTGAGGAATTCGGATGGCCGGTTGCCATCAAAGCCGCCTTCGGTGGCGGCGGACGCGGCATGAAGGTGGTGCGCTCTGCGGAGGAGGCAGAAGCCGCACTGGAGTCCGCCATGCGTGAAGCGAAGTCCTACTTCGGTCGCGACGAGTGCTACGTCGAGCGCTACCTCACCTGGCCTCGCCACATCGAGATGCAGATCTTGGCCGACAGCCATGGCAATACCCTCTGGCTCGGCGAGCGTGACTGCTCTTGTCAACGTCGCCACCAGAAGTTGATCGAAGAGTCCCCGGCCCCGAACTTCCCCGACGAAGTCCGCCAGGCAATGGGCGCCGCTGCGGTCAAGGTGTCCAAGGCCTGTGGCTACGTGAATGCAGGAACGGTGGAGTTCCTCTACCAAGACGGTGAGTTCTACTTCTTGGAGATGAACACCCGGCTCCAGGTGGAGCACCCCGTCACCGAGCTCGTGACCGGCCTCGATCTCGTGGCCTGGCAGCTGCGTATCGCTGCAGGCGAGGAACTCACCTTCGGTCAATCCGACGTTCGGCGCCTCGGCCACGCCATTGAGGTCCGCATCAACGCCGAAGACCCAACGGCAGGAAAGTTCACCCCAAGCCCGGGGACGTTGACGAAGTTCACCGAGCCGAGTGGCCCTGGCGTAAGACTGGACGCTGGCTACGCCGCTGGTGACACGGTGAGCCAGTACTACGACAACCTCATCGGCAAGCTCGTCGTGTGGGCAGAAGACCGCGAGGGTGCTCGCCGACGCATGCTCCGTGCGCTCGAGGAGACCATCATCGAGGGCGTGGCGACGACCATTCCCGCCGATGTGGCCATCTTGGAGCACGAAGATTTCGCAGCGGGAATTCACTCCACCAAGTGGGTAGAGGAGCGCCTGGACCTCTCACGCATCGTCGCCACCATTGGCAGTACCGACACCGATGCCGAGGGTCGAGTCGCGAAGTCGGTGACCGCCGAGGTCAACGGTCAGCGCTACGACATGACCCTCTACCTTCCCGAGACCGCTGCGGTCGCCGTCGGGGGGGCACCGAGTGGTCAGAAGAAGACCCGTCGCTCAGGCGGTGGCGCTGCTGCGGTCGGACAAGCCGGTGCGGTGACCGCTCCCATGCAGGGCTCAATCGTCAAGGTCATGGTTGCCGCTGGCGACACCGTAGAAGCAGGACAGACGATCTGCATCCTCGAAGCTATGAAGATGGAGAACCCCATCACCGCTGGTGCGGCTGGCACGGTGACGGACTTGAAGGTTGCTGCTGGTGACTCGGTCGCCGGTGGCGATGTGATCTGCGTCATCGAGTGAAGACCGACCTCTACGAAACCGCGCGCACCACGGTGCTCGAGGCAAAAGACGCGCTCGTCGCGCTCAGTCGCGATGTCTTCGCCCACCCCGAACTGAACTTCGCCGAGTTCTACTCTTCACGACGCGTCGCTGACGAACTCGCGCAACGCGGTTTCACCGTGCAGCACGGTGCCTATGACCTCGAGACCGCATTCGAGGCTCGATTCGGCACGGGTGACCTTGTCATTTCCCTCTGTGCCGAGTACGACGCTCTGCCGAGCGTTGGGCATGCCTGTGGGCACAACGTCATCGCTGCCTCGGCGGTTGGTGCAGCCCTGGCTCTTGCCGCAGTCGCCGATCAAGCTGGCCTCACCGTGGTCGTCCTCGGCACGCCTGCCGAAGAAGGCGGTGGCGGCAAGATCCTCATGGCCGATCGCGGCGCCTTCACTGGCGTCCACTGCTCGATGATGGTGCACCCATGGGCAACGGAGCGACTCGAGGCGACCTGCCTCGCCGTTGACCACTTCGACGTGACCTTCACCGGGTTTGAAGCCCATGCTTCTGCTGCGCCGTGGAAGGGTCGCAACGCCGCCGACGCGATGGTGATCGCCCAAGTCGCGCTCGGACTGCTGCGCCAGCAGCTCCAACCTGGCGACCAACTCCATGGCATCGTGACCAACGGTGGCGCTGCAGCGAACGTGATTCCAGCGAAGGTCACGGGGCGATTCATGTGCCGGAGCTTGCGCCTCGAGGATCTCAACGAACTCCAACGACGCGTGCGGAACTGCTTCACCGCTGCCGCTCTCGCTACGGACTGCGAAGTGGACTTCACCGACCTCGCCCCGATCTACTCACACATGGAATCAAATCAACGACTCCTCGCCTCGTACCGCCGTCACGCCGAGGTTCTCGGACGGTCCTTCGACCTCGATAATGCGGGCGTCGCCAAACCCACCTTGTCCACCGACATGGCCAACGTGAGCCTGCTCGTGCCGAGCATCCACCCCATGATCAAGATCGATGCCGGCGGGGCGGTCAACCACCAGCATGAGTTCGCTGCAGCGTGCATCACCGAGTCTGCAGACCTCGCCATTACCGATGGCGCGATCGCCATGGCGCTCACGGCGCTCGATGCAGCCCTCGACGACGCGTGGCGAAGTGACCTCCTCGCCCTTGGCTCCTGAGCACGGCGTCTGGCATCATTGCACCATGATCTTGGAGCACGCTCGACTGTCGGTCCGCCCTGGCCAGGAAGAGGACTTCCTCGCCGCCCTGCACGATGCCAAAGAACTCATCGCTCGAACCGATGGCTTTCTTGGCATGGAGGTCTCTCGGTGCATGGAGGATCCATCGGCGTTCTTGTTGCTCGTCGAATGGGAGACCCTGGAGGCGCACACCGTGAACTTCCGCCAAGGCCCCGACTACGAGCCGTGGCGCTTGGCGCTCCACCACTTCTACGACCCCATGCCGACGGTTGAGCACTTCGAGGTCGTTGAAGTCGCCTAGGGCTGATACGTCCCGAACTCTTCGCGTAGCACGTCGGCGACCTCGCCGAGGGTGGCGAGGTGTCGGAGGGCTTCTTTCATCGGCACGAGCAGATTCTGGGAACCTTTCGCTGCAGTGCGAACGTTAGCGAGCGCTGCGGTCACGGCGGCGTTGTCTCGCTTGGCTCGAACATCCTTGACCGCTTGGATCTGAGTCCGCTGGAGCTCGATGTCGACGGGGAAGACATCTGCTGGCTCGCTGGTGGCATCGGTGAACTTGTTGACACCCACGACGATCTGCTGGCCAGCGTCGATGTCTTTGGCCACGGCGTAGGCAGCGGCCTCGATCTCGTCTTGCATGTAGTGGGCTTCGATTGCCGAGACGGCTCCGCCGAGTTCGTCAATGCGGTTCAGGTACGCCCAAGCAGCTGCTTCAACCTCGTTGGTGAGCGATTCGACGAAGTACGAGCCAGCGAGGGGGTCGACGGAGTCGGCGATGCCAGACTCGTAGCCAATGATCTGCTGGGTCCGCAGCGCCAACTTCGCTGCCTTCTCGGTTGGCAAACCGAGGGCTTCGTCGAAGCCGTTGGTGTGGAGGCTCTGGGTGCCACCGAGGACCGCCGAGAGGGCCTGGAGCGTCACGCGCACGAGGTTGTTCTCCGGCTGCTGAGCCGTCAGCGTAGAGCCACCGGTTTGGGTGTGGAAGCGGAGCATCTTGGAGCGCTCATCTTTGGCGTCGAACCGCTGGGTCATGATCGTCGCCCACATGCGTCGAGCGGCACGGAACTTTGCGACCTCTTCGAAGAGGTTGTTGTGCGCGTTCCAGAAGAAGCTCAGGCGAGGAGCGAATGCATCGACGTCAAGGCCTGCAGCTTTCGCTGCCTCCACGTAGGCGATGCCATTGGCCAAGGTGAAGGCGATCTCTTGGACTGCCGTCGAACCCGCTTCACGGATGTGGTAGCCCGAAATCGAGATCGTGTTCCAACTCGGCAGGTGCTCAGCACAGTAGGCAAAGGTGTCCACGATCAGCCGCATTGACTGTCGGGGCGGGTAGACGTAGGTGCCGCGAGCGACGTACTCCTTCAAGATGTCGTTCTGGATCGTGCCGCGAATCTTCGGACCGGGGACACCCTGCTCTTCGGCGACGAGTTGGTACATGAGCAGCAGCGACGACGCCGTGGAGTTGATCGTCATCGACGTCGTCACCGTGTCGAGGGGCAGCCCACCGAGGAGGATGCGCATGTCATCGAGCGAGTCAATGGCCACGCCGACCTTGCCAACTTCACCTTCTGAACGCGGGTGATCGGAGTCGTACCCCATCTGGGTCGGGAGGTCGAAGGCGCACGACAGGCCGGTCTGGCCGGCGTCGAGGAGGAACTTGAATCGCTGGTTGGTGGAAGCAGCAGTGCCGAATCCCGCGTACTGGCGCATCGTCCAGAGGCGCTGGCGGTACATCTGCTCATGGACACCCCGGGTGTAGGGGAAGTGCCCGGGCTGGCCGAGCGCCTGCTCAGGAGCAAAGTCGGCAAGGTCAGCGGCGGTGTAGAGCTCGTTGACCGGAAGGTCAGAACTGGTTCGGCGGTTCGAGGTTGCGTCAGTCACCCCCTTAGCCTACGCGTGGCGC
>CAIQEU010000063.1 GCA_903870905.1 uncultured Actinomycetes bacterium
GAGGGCTACGTCACCGTTGGTGAGTACGACGATGGTCGACCCGGTGAAGTGTTCATCAAGGTGTCCAAGCAAGGTTCCACCCTCGCCGGCATCATGGACGCCTTCTCCATCTCGATCAGCCTCGGCCTCCAGCACGGCGTGCCGCTTGCCACCTACGTGCGTAAGTACGTCAGCATGAAGTTCGAGCCCGCCGGCATCACCGACGACGCCGAACTGCGGATCGCGACCTCGCTCGTGGACTACGTGTTCCGTCGTCTGGCGCTCGACTACCTGACGCTCGGTGAGCGTGAGGAGCTCGGCGTGCTGTCCTCCGATGAGCGCACGCAGCCGACCTTGCCGGGTGTTGAGGAAGTGGCGACGCCGACCGCAGGCATCAACCCTGCACCGGCGGCCCCGACCCTCATCAGCCGTGCAGAGCAGGCCGATGCCCCCTACTGCTACAGCTGTGGCGACTCGATGCAGCGTGCGGGCTCCTGCTACGTCTGCTCGAGCTGCGGGACCACCAGCGGCTGCAGCTGATCCAGTTGCGATAGTGGGGGTCAACGCTGACCTCCATAGAGAACAGAGAAGAAGCGGGGCGGCTCAACGGTCGTCCCGCTTCTTCGTTGCGTCCCCTCCGCCGTGTGGTTGGCGATCCAGTTCTTCCCTCCCGGTACGCTTCGTGCCATGGCCTCCACTGAAACCTCTTTCGCAACGCTGCGCCGCTACAACCTGAGTGCAGCAGCACTCCACGCACTGTCGGCGATCACGGTCATCGCCCTGGCGAACTCGTTCTCGCTGCCGGTGACGGCCAACTACATGGCTGGTCCTCCGGGAACCACGAAGCACCAGTACGTCCACCTCTTCAGCATCCGCATGGCGTGGCTGATCGGTGCGTTCTTCGCCCTCTCGGCCATCGCCCACCTCGTCGTGGCAACGGTCAAGCGGTCAAGCTACGAGGACAACCTCACGAAGTCCCGCAACCCCTACCGGTGGCTCGAGTACTCCCTGTCGTCGTCCCTCATGATCGTGGCCATCGCGCAGCTCACCGGCATCAGCGACGTGGCTGCACTCGTCGCCCTCGTTGGGGTGAACGCGTCGATGATTGGGTTCGGGTGGATGCAGGAGCGCTACGAGCACCCAGGAGGGAGCCTCCTCCCGTTCTGGCTGGGATGTGTGGCCGGAATTGCTCCGTGGGTGGCCATTGGCGTCTACCTCATTGGACCCGGCGCTCACGACCACGCTCCAGGCTTCGTCTACGGCATCTACGTCTCGCTCTTCGTGGCCTTCAACTGCTTCGCCATCGTGCAGTACCTGCAGTACAAGAAGATCGGCCGCTTCGCCACCTACCTCGTGGGTGAGAAGACCTACCTCGTCCTCTCCCTGGCCGCCAAGTCACTGCTCGCGTGGCAGATCTTCGCCTCGACGCTCGCTGCTGCGAGCGCTTCGGGCCACTGAGCTCAGCGAACGGCGACGAGCGGATCATCAGCGATCCGACTCTCGATGCCGGTTGGTCCGAACGGCACGGTGCCTCGGAGGGTGATGCGACGCATCCGGCGTGGTTGGTTGGCGTAGTCGTCAACGGCGTAGTGGGTGGTCGCTCGGTTGTCCCACATGACGACGTCACCGGGCTGCCAGCGATGCCGGAGGGTGAGCTCAGGTTGGGCCATGTGCTCGTAGAGCAACTTCAGCAGATGCTCGCTCTCGATCCGAGAGCAGCCGACGAGGTGCGAGGTGAACCCGGGGTTCACGAAGATCGACGGCCGACCAGTTGACGGGTGAATGCGGACCACAGGGTGGATGACTGGGGGAACGGCCTTGGCGTCCTCGAACAGGGCATCGGCGTCGTCTCGAGACAGCGCGGTGTCGAAGGGCTCACCCCAGTAGGCGAGTGGGGCGATGCGGTGGACGGCTTCTAAGTCCACGATGGCTGCTTGGATGGCCGGGTGGAGTCGCTCGTACGCGGTTCTCGTGTCGGACCAGCAGGTGTCACCGCCGTAGGGCGGGATGATCTCGCCAACGAGGACCGAGGCGGCTGGGGGAGTGGGGACGAAGGTCACGTCGGTGTGCCAGCGTGCGTTCTTGCCGCCTGCCGCTGCTTCCAAGATGAGCATCTCGGGGTAGTCGGGGTGTCCGGGCACGACGGGGTGCGCAGGCGTCGGTTCTCCCATGAGGTGGGCGATCTTCGATTGGGCAGCGTGGCTCAGGTGCTGGTTGCGAAAGACCAGGACGAGGTGTTCCTCCAAGAGCTCCATGATCTCTGCACCATTCGTCACGGCGCACAGGTCGCCGTCGACTTCTGCGCCGAAGGCGCCAGTGAGTGGAGTGATGGAGAGGTGGGGATTGGTCACGAGCGCTCGCTTCGTTCTCGGGAGATCTGTTCAGTTCATGATAGTCGGCACACTCTCTGCACTTCGGGGAGGAGCGACACGAGGTGTGGCACATGGCGGGGGAATGCACCACCGGTGTGGGTGTTGCGCATCGTAGGCTGAGGGAAGCCTCAATCGAAAGCGACACTCCGTGACCGCCCCACAACACTCCACCTCCTTCATCGACCAAGTGCGCAGTGGCGCACGCCGTCCATCTTTCACAGGTCGCCGGACTCGCATCGTTGCCACCATTGGACCGGCGTCTGATGATGCGTCCACGCTGGCGTCGCTCGGCTTCGCCGGAATCGACGTGGCTCGCGTGGCCATGGCGCACGGTTCGATCGAGGACTGCTTGGCCCGCATCCGTCGGGTGCGCGCAGCACTGCCGAACATCCCGATCATGGCTGACCTCCCAGGTCCGAAGGTCCGCTCCAGCTCCTTCCCTGAAGGTGGCGTGGTGCTGACCGAAGGCGACACCCTCCTCGTGAGCGACGCCCAGCACTTCCCATCATCGAATGGTTCTGAGCTCGGCGTGAACGTCGACGGCGGCGTTGGTCACCTCGTTGAGGGCGAAGCCCTCATCATCGGCGACGGTGGCGTGACGCTCAAGGTCGTGACCCCGGGCGAGGTGTTGACTGCCGAGGTGACCTGTGGCGGACGGGTGCAGGGTCGACCCGGGATCACCATTCCCGCGCACCCAATGGTCGCCGAGAACCCAACTCCAGAGGATCTGGAGCGCATCACCGCGCTGGTCGCCGAAGGGGTTGAAGCCATTGCGGCGTCCTTCGTGCGCTCAGCTGCTGACGTCGACGCCATCCGGGCGGCCATCGGGGACCCGCAGATTCTCCTCATCGCCAAGATTGAGACCCGGGAAGCGGTCGAGCACATCGACGACATCGTGCGAGCAGCCGACGGCGTCATGGTCGCCCGAGGTGATCTCGGCGTTCGCTGCCCCATTGAAGACGTGCCGTCGCTGCAGAAGCAGATCATCCGGGCTGGCGTTCGGTTCGGTCGACCGGTGATCACCGCCACGCAGATGCTCGAGTCGATGATCCACAACAACGTGCCGACCCGCGCAGAGGTGACCGACGTCGCCAACGCGGTGCTCGACGGCACCAGTGCGGTCATGCTCTCGGCCGAAACTGCCGTTGGCCAGAACCCCACCCTCGTCGTCGAGACGATGTCGAAGATCCTCCGGCGCGCAGAGCAGGACTTCGACTACGTCGGTTGGGGAGCGAACCTCGGGGTCCAAGAGATCTCCGGGGACCGGAGCTCCTCGCTGCGGATCACCGCCTCGATCACCGGCGCTGGGTGGCGAGCCGCACTCGAAGAAGACGCCGCAGCCATCATCGCCTGTTCACACTCTGGAACAACAGTGCGGTCGATCTCTCGGTTCCGACCCTCGATGCCAATTGTGGCCGTGACCAAGACCGACTTCCGGGCCCGACAACTTCGGATGTCGTGGGGCGTGGCTGAGGTCATCGTGCACCCGAGTGAGGACAGCTACGTCCTGACCTACGCCGCCCTCGACCGGCTCCTCGATCAGGGTCTCGTCGCACCTGGTGACGTCGTGGTCGTGCTCGCCGGTTCCCGAGACACTGTGCACCCGATGACCGACACGGTGCGATTGCTCCGAGTGCAAGAACGAGGCTGACGCTGATCAGCGCGAAGGGAACACCGATGGGACTCTTAGACAACAAGCACGCCGTGATCACCGGAGCCGCCAGCGGCATCGGGGCGGCAACTGCCACCCGGTTCATCGCTGAAGGGGCGTCGGTCATCCTCTGCGACATTGACGACGCTCGAGGCCAGGCCCTCGCCGAATCGCTGGGCGACTCCGCTCGCTACGTCCACGTGGACGTAGCAGAGGATGGGGCGATTGAGCACGCCATTGCTCTCAGCCAATCGGCGTTCGGCGGTTTCGACACGATCTTCAACAACGCCGGTACGCCGGGAACCATTGGGTCGATCCTCGATCTCGACGCAACGGCCTTCGATCGCACGCTCGCCGTGCACCTCCGGGGCGTGTTCCTCGGGATTCGTGCTGCGGGGCGTGCCATGGCTGCCCAGGGCTTCGGCTCCATCATCAACACCGGATCTGTCGCTGGCATGCAGGCGAACTTCGCCGGACACGACTACTCCGCAGCCAAAGCCGCCATCATCCACCTGTCCGAGACCGCGGCCAATGAACTCGGCGAACTCGGTATCCGGGTGAACGCCATCTGCCCAGGCTTCATCGCCACCGCCATCTTCGGTCGAGCTGCAGGTCTCGAGGGTGACCAAGCCCAGGCCACCGTCGAACTCATGGCGCTGTCCTCTCAAGAGGCCGCTCCCATGCGCAGGAGTGGACTCCCCGAGGACATCGCCAACACCGCTGTCTACTTGGCGAGCGACCTTGCGAGCTTCGTCAATGGGCAGCGCATCGCGGTCGACGGAGGCCTCACCACGGGCCGCCTCTACCGAGAATCGATGGCCAATGCCCCGGCGTCACTGGCCCTGCTCAAAGACGCGGTCAGCGGGGCCTGATCTGGCACGGTCGGGGGATTTGTTGCCCTAGGCTCGGCATTCGTTCGAGGAGGAGTTCCTTCTCGGTAAGGAGGAGGGGCAGTGGCGGTTTCCTACGAAGAGGCAATGGCCATGGTGACAGGACCGGGCTCGCCGCTCGAGACTGGACCACGTGAGTTCGGTGGAGTCACCTACCGGGCCTTTTTGAGCACCCCTCGTTCAATGCGCGAGATCTTCGACACGGCGCGCACGAAAGAAGGCACCTTCATTGTCTACGAAGACGAGCGGTGGAGTTTCGCCGACCACGTCGCCCAAGTCGACGCCTTGGCCTACGCCCTCGTCCACGAGTACGGCGTGCAGAAGGGTGACCGTGTCGCCATTGCCATGCGGAACCTGCCCGAGTGGGTCCAGGCCTTCGCCGCCATCTTGTCCATTGGCGCGGTCTCGGTGTCGTTCAACGCCTGGTGGACCGAAGACGAGTTCGACTACGCCATCTCGGACTCGGGATCGAAGGTCCTCATTGTTGACCCCGAGCGCGTCGAGCGTTCGGTTGCTGGGGCGACGGCGCACGGAGCCCGGGTGCTCGTCGCTCGCGCTGGTGCAGACGCACTGCCTGAAGGCTTCGACCGCTGGTCCGACGTCGTCCACGTCGGCAACGCCATGCCTGAGGTCGAGATCGACGGTGAGGACTACGCCACCATCCTCTACACCTCCGGCACCACCGGTCGCCCGAAGGGCGCGGTGTCGACGCACCGAGCTGTCGTCCAAGCGATGTTGTCCTTCGCTGCAAACGCTGGCATCCAGTCGATTCGTCGGGGCGCAGACGTCATCGGTGGGTCGAACCCACCGTGCTTCATCTTGATCGTTCCGCTCTTCCACGTCACTGGCTGCGTGCCGGTGATGATGACCTGCTACATCATGGGCCTCAAGCTCGTGATGATGTACAAGTGGGACCCCGAAGCTGCGCTCAAGCTCATTGAAGCTGAGAAGGTCACCAACTTCGTCGGCGTGCCGACCCAGAGCTGGGACCTCTTGGAGAGCCCGACGTTCGCTGACTACGACACCTCAACCCTCGTCTCCATCGGTGGCGGTGGGGCTCCTGCGCCCTCCAAGCTCGTCGACCGCGTCGAGAACACCTTCGCCAACGGGCGCCCCAACATCGGCTACGGCATGACCGAGACCAATGCCTACGGCCCCGGCAACTACGGCGACGACTACGTGAGCCACCCGACCTCAACCGGTCGAGCCACCATGCCGGTCATGGACACCGAGATTCGTGACGACGACGGCAACGCCGTTCCTGCTGGTGTGCGCGGTGAGATCTGGATGAAGGGCCCGAACCTCATCTCTGGGTACTGGAACCGACCCGACGCGACCGCCGAGACCATCGTCGATGGCTGGTTGCGTTCGGGCGACATTGGTCGGGTCGACGAGGAGGGCTTCCTCTACATTGAAGACCGAGCCAAGGACATGGTGCTGCGCGGTGGTGAGAACGTGTACTCCGCCGAAGTGGAGTCCGCCATCTACGAGCACCCTGCTATCTACGAAGCAGCGGTGTTCGGCATCCCCCACGAGCGCCTCGGCGAAGAAGTGGCCGCGGTCATCGTGCTGCGTGATGGTGAGACGGCGACCGAAGAAGAACTCGCGGCCTTCGTGCGCGAGCGTCTCGCTGCGTTCAAGGTGCCGAGTCGCATCCTCGTGACCTACGAGCGCCTGCCCCGCAGCGCGCAGGGCAAGGTCTTAAAGCGCGAGCTGCGCGAGACCGCCTTCGCCGACTGACGCACCCTCCGTCCCTGCTCGTGAGGATGTCGGACGTTAGCTGAGCAGCGTGAGGGCCTCGAGGGCGTAGGGCGCGATGCGCAGTTCGTGCAGTTGCTCGAGGGGAATCCAGGCTGCGAGGTCGGTGGTCCCGCGCTCTTCAGCCATGAGGACGCCCTCAGGCTTCGTGACCTCGTAGCAGAGGCGAATCGTGTGGATCCTCTCGTCCACCCGTTGGCGCCGTCGAACGTCGCTCAAGGTGCCGAGGAATCGACCGACGGTGACGGTGAGTCCGGTCTCTTCGAGCACCTCTCGAGCGACTGCTGCTTCAGGGTGTTCACCGAAGTCGACCCCACCGCCAGGGAGCCACCACCAGCCCTCGGCCTCAGTGAGGGCCGAGGCTCGACAGAGCAGCACCGCGCCACCGACGACGCAGATGCCGTAGGCGGCGATGCGTTGGCGCTCCAAGGTTGCTGCCATTTCCCTAGCGGGTCCGCGGGAACCCGAGGTCGACCGAAGACGTCGCCGGGTCTGGCCACCTCGTGGTCGTGACCTTGGTGCGGGTGTAGAAGGCGAATCCTTCGGGGCCGTAGATGTGGTGGCTGCCGAAGAGCGAGTCCTTCCACCCACCGAAGGAGTAGGACGAGACCGGCACCGGGATCGGCACGTTGATGCCGACCATCCCAACCTCCACCCGGTCGTTGAAGGCGCGAGCAGCGCCACCGTCTCTCGTGAAGATGGCGGTGCCGTTGCCGTAGGGGTTGGCGTTGATGAGGGCGAGGGCAGCGTCGAAGGTGGGGACCCGCACGACGACCAGAACGGGGCCGAAGACCTCGGCGTCGTAGGCCGACATCTCCGTCGTCACATGGTCGAGGAGACAGGGTCCGACGAAGAACCCCTCTTCGTGGCCCGGCACCAGAATGGAGCGTCCATCGACGACGGCGGTGGCGCCAGCAGCAACGGCGGCATCGACGTGGCCGAGGACGGACGTTCGGTGCACGGCGCTGATGAGCGGGCCCATCTGCGTTGCGGGATCGCTGGCTGGTCCGGTCACGAGGGCAGCAGTTCGGCTGGCCAACTTCTCGACGAGGGCATCACCGACGGGATCGACGGCGACGACCACCGAGATGGCCATGCAGCGCTCACCCGTTGAGCCATACGCGGCGGAGACGGCAGCATCGGCAGCGAGGTCGAGGTCGGCATCAGGGAGCACCACCATGTGGTTCTTGGCCCCACCGAGCGCCTGGACGCGCTTGCCCGCCTTGGTGCCGGTCTCGTAGATGGACTTGGCGATCGGCGTCGACCCCACGAAGGACACCGCAGCCACATCGTCGTGGGCGAGGAGGTGCTGGACGGTTGCCGCATCGCCGTGGACCACGCTGAACACGCCGTCGGGGAGTCCAGCTTCTCGCCAGATCGACGCCAGGATCACCGCAGCAGACGGGTCCTTCTCGCTCGGCTTCAGCACGAAGGCGTTCCCGGCGGCAATGGCATTCGCTGCCATCCACAGCGGCACCATGGCGGGGAAGTTGAACGGGGTGATGCCGACCACGACGCCGAGGGGGCGGCTGCTCGAGTGGACGTCGACGCCGCTGGCCACCTCGGCGGAGAACGAGCCCTTCAGGTGTTCGACGAGCCCGCAGGCGTACTCCACGTTCTCGAGACCACGAGCTAACTCACCGTGTGCGTCCGATCGCACCTTGCCGTGCTCGGTGCTGATGACGTCGACCAGTTCTTCGGCGCGCTGGAGGAGGAGGTGCCGAAAGGCGAAGAGCACTTCGGTGCGCTTCGACAGCGACGTCGCCCCCCAAATCTCGGCGGCTGCCGCAGCACGTTCAACCACCGCATCGACGGTGGCGGCATCGGCGAAGGGCACGGTGCCGATGACCGCTCCCGTCGCTGGATTGGTGATGGCGCCCTCGCCGTGCGCGCTGCCGTCGAACGGCTGGCCGCTCAGAACATGGTGGACGGTGTACATGGGGCCTCCTCGGCGAACAGATGCAGCGTAGCCAAGGCGGCTCCGCCCGCCTTGCTACGTTCAGCCCATGCGCATCTACCAGCAACCCCTTGGAGCGGAGGATTTGGACCGGGCGGTTGCCTGCTGGGTCGAGCATTTCGGTGCTCGCCACCTAGCCACGTTCGACCCCGCCGGGCTGGCCTTCGTGGCCGTTGGCGACCTGCGGATCATGTTCGAGCGGGGGAGCGCGCCGTCGCGGTGCTACCTCGCCACCGATGACGCAGCGGTCACGCTCGAGCGCTTGCTCGCCAGCGGTCTCACGCTCCACTCCGAGCTCGGTGACGTCTTCGATGACGCCTTGGGGATCTTCGGCGAGCCAGCAATTGAGTCGCTCGCCATGGTGCTCGACACCGAGGGGAATATGGTGGGCATCTCGTCTCGTCGGCCCCATGACGGGCAGTGAGCGAAGTAAGTTCGCACCATGCACCCTGATGACCACGCAGCGATCTGCGCTCTCAAGTACGCGTACTTCCGGCACCTCGACCTGAAGGAGTACGACGCCCTCGAGGCCCTCTTCACCGTGGACGCCACCTCGTCCTACAGCGACGGTCGCCAGTCCTACAACGGTGCCGCTCAAATCGTTGGCTTCTTGCGTCGGACGATGGATACGCCCTCGCTCATCTCCATGCACCAGGGCCACCACCCAGAGCTGCGCATGATCGACGACCACACCGCAGAGGGCACTTGGTACTTGGTCGACCGGGTCATCCTCCCCGAGTCGGACTACGAGATCAGCGGCACCGCCTTCTACGCCGATCGGTACGTGCGTGATGGTGGGCACTGGAAGATCGCCCACACCGGCTACTCCCGGGTCTTCGAAGAGCACCGGACCCACTCCACCGGGGCGCTCATCTCCTTCACCTCGCGCTTCTCCTCGCCCTCCTGAAATGGCGGAGTCCTTCGCTGACGCCACTGCGGTCGCCTCGCTCGGTGGTGCTCGTTACGGCGTGAACCTCTCTCAGGACTGGACCGTGATGGGCAAGCCCAACGGTGGCTACCTGATGGCGGTCATGGCGCGAGCTGCTGAGGCACACCTGCGCTCCATTGGGGTCATGCACCCCTACCCGGTGGCCGCGTCCTCGATCTACGCCACCGTGCCGGACTGTGGTCCGGCCACCTGCGAGGTGCAGGTGCTGCGCACCGGGCGCTCTGCCAGCCAAGTCCTCGTGCACGTGCTGAGCGATGAGCAGGTGGTCGTGAGCGCGCAGTTCACCTTCGGTGGGCTCGATCACGACGAACACCCCCGCTACTCCGTCCTCGAGGCCATCGACGTCGCAACCTTCGAGGACTGCGTCCGGCTCCCGGCTATCAACCAGCACGGACTCCACGTGGCGATCCTCGAGGGCAGCGAGCAGCGCCTCGATCGAAGCACCATGGCCTTCTCCCGTGGTGAGGTCGGCGACGTCGGCGAGCTTCGAGGTTGGGTGCGCTTCGACGACGGTACCGAGTTCGACCCGTTCAGCTTGCTGTTCGCCGGCGACTGCTTCCCACCAGCCACCTTCAACCTCGGGTCCATTGGCTGGGTTCCCACCCTTCAGTTGACGGTCTACCTCCGAGCGCTCCCCGCGCCGGGGCCACTCAAGGTTCGTCAGTCCATCACCGTGGTCCACGGTCGACTCGTCGATGAGGTGTGTCACATCGTCGACAGCGAGGGTGTCTTGGTCGCCCAAGCCACCCAGTTGGCCCAAGCCCGCTTCGCCTGATGGCGACGGTGACGGTGACGGCGACCCACTTGGTCCTCCACCGCACCGTGCACCTGCCCATCAGCGAGGTGCAGCTCTCGACGACGACGTCATCGGGTCCCGGGGGTCAGCACGCCAATCGGACCCAGTCCAAGGTGATCGGCCGGATTGATCTCACGACGATTTCAGGGCTTGGTCCCGTGCTCCGCCAGCGAGCGATCGATGCCCTCGGTCCGGTGGTTGAAGCGAGCTCACAGGCGCAGCGCTCTCAGGTGCAGAACAAGGCTGCCGTGCTCCAGCGCTTGGCTGAGAAGGTCGACGCCGCCCTCGTGGTCTCGCCACCTCGGCGAGCCACCCGGCCAACCAAGGCCTCGGCCACGCGCCGAGTCGACGCCAAGCAGCGCCGATCCTCGGTGAAGCAGAACCGTCGCCGACCGACGAGCGACGACTGAGGGCGGCTACTTCCCCGACGCGAAGGCTACGAGGTGGTGGATGGTGGAGCGGGCGAGCAGATCGCTCGCCTCATCGGTCGCTTCGCTCACTGAACGCAGCACGGTGACCGAGGCGTAGCCAGCAGCCACGAGTGCACCGTCGTCATCGGGTTCTTCATCGCTGACGTCGCCGAGGTCGGGCACCGCGGACCCCACGGTCAAGGGAATTTTGCCGGCGGCAGCGGTGGGGAGCGACGGCTCACCCGCAGTGGTCGACTTGATGATGCCAGCCGTCGAGATCCGCCCGTGGCGGACGCCCTTCAGATCCTCTGCAGTGACGTTGGGCACGTTGATGTTGATGACGGTTCGACTCGGCGCTGCCGCCAAGTCCTCGAGGGCTGCGACGGCCAAGGCAGCGGCGGTGGCGTAGCCAACGCTCGTGTGGGCATGCGTCTGCACCGAGACGGCGAGTCCCGACATGCCGAGCTGGGTGCCGGTCAGGCAGGCCCCGACGGTTCCCGAGTGGAGCACGGAGCGACCGACGTTCACGCCGGCGTTGACCCCTGAGACCACGACGTCGAAGCGGGGGCCGAATCCGCCGAGGGCGCCGGCGATGGTGCAAAGCGCCGGCGTGGCGTCGAGGCCGAAGCAGGGGATGTGGGTCACCCCGTCGAGGGCGACGCGGACGTAGTCGAGGCCGGGCTTTAAGTACATGTCGCCCACGGCGGCACCGGCGCCGGAGTAGTTCACCTGTGGGGCGACCACCACCGCTTGGCGGTTCGCTGGATCCGCGGCCACCCAAGCGTCGAGGGCCTGGGTGAGGGCGAGGAGACCAGGGGCGGCAATGCCATCATCATTCGTTACGAGTACGCGCATGGGGCGTACGCTACCGGTGGCAGGTGAACGGGGGGAGACGTTCCGATGGAACGAACACAGTACGGCGTCGCCCCGACCGGCGAGCAGTTCACGCTGCGCCATGGAGACGACACTGCTGTGGTGACCGAAGTTGGGGCAACGCTTCGATCGTTCACCCACCGAGGCATCGCCCTCCTCGAAGGCTTCGACCGGTTCGAGCTCCCCGTTGCAGGCCGTGGCCAAGTCTTGGCCCCTTGGCCCAATCGACTCGACCGTGGGGTCTTCACCTTCTCGGGTCGCACGTCCAAAGCCCCGATCGACGATGTGGCCAACAGCTGTGCCAACCACGGCACCGTTCGGTGGCGCCCCTTCACCGCTCGGGCCACCGCGCAGAACCGCGTGTCGCTTGGCTGCACCCTGCTCCCGACGCCCGCCTACCCCTTCGCCCTCGACCTCGAGGTCACCTACCACCTCGGCCGCAGCGGTCTCACGGTCACGACGACGGCGACCTCGCTCGACTCGGTGCCGGTTCCCTTCGGTGTGGGCTTCCACCCCTACTTCGCGGTTGGTCTCGTCCTCGATGACTGCGAGCTCGAGGTCCGTGCCCACGACGTCGTGCCGACCAACGAGCGTCTCCTCCCCGAGGGCCCGGTGGAAGGAACGGCAGGAACGCCACTCGACTTCACGACGCCACGACGCATCGGCACCCAAGAACTGAACGCGACCTTGACCGGCCTCGAGCGCGATCTCGAGGGCAGGGCCTGGGCCCACCTCGTCGACCGGTGGCGTGGGCGGTCGGTCTCGGTGTGGATGGACCAGACGTTCCCCTACGTCCAGATCTACTCCGGTGACGCCATCGGTGATCCTTGGCTGCGTCGGTCGGCGCTCGCCATTGAGCCCATGACCTGTCCCCCCAACGCCATGGTGAGTGGCGTTGCCTGCATTGTTCTCGAACCGGGCCAGCGATGGTCGGGGAGTTTCGGCATCATTGGCCACACTGAGGAGGATGACCAC
>CAIQEU010000064.1 GCA_903870905.1 uncultured Actinomycetes bacterium
ACGGGTGGCCAGATAGTCGTTGACGGTGACCACGTGGACACCCTGACCAGCGAGGGCGTTCAGGTAGACCGGGAGCGTCGAGACGAGGGTCTTTCCTTCACCAGTCTTCATTTCGGCGATCCACCCGAAGTGGAGCGCCATACCACCCATGAGCTGCACGTCGAAGTGCCGCTGGCCCAGCACGCGCCACGCCCCTTCGCGAACGACAGCGAACGCTTCGACGAGGAGATCGTCGAGCGTCTCCCCCTCTGCGAGGCGGTTCCGGAATTCCATGGTCTTGGCCGCGAGTTGCTCGTCGCTCAGGGCCTCGATTTCAGGCTCGAGGGCGTTGATCAGCGGAACAATTTCCTCGAGGCGCCGGACCTTCTTTCCCTCGCCGGCGCGCAGGACTTTGGAGAGGAGGCTCATAGTCTTT
Organism: uncultured Actinomycetes bacterium; assembly: GCA_903870905.1. Classification (GTDB taxonomy): domain Bacteria; phylum Actinomycetota; class Acidimicrobiia; order Acidimicrobiales; family RAAP-2; genus CAIQEU01. The sequence goes on from CAIQEU010000064.1 coordinate 416, forward strand.
CCAGCCTACCTGCTGAGATTCTGCACCGAAGAGCAGCGCCGAGTCGAGGCGCACGTGCGACGCACGGCGCAGCGCTTCGAGGTGGAGCCCCAACGGGCCCCACCTCGAAGAACGGCGACACCTACTGGACGACCGTGTAGGTCACGACCGTGCGGCGGTTGGTAAAGTACGACCGACCGAACTTCGTCGTCGGACCGCCGTCGTGCTTGGTGAACGTGAACGGCGTGATGCCGAGTTCCTTCGCGACGATGCTGAGGTACCGCTCGACGGCCCCTGCGCGGTTCTGACCGAGGATCAGGTTGTGCCCGAGCGTCGAGCGGACGTCCGCGTAGCCGGTGAGGGTTAAGTGGTGGATCCCTGCGGCATTCAAGGCCTGCAGGTCGCGCTCGAGCTGCACGACGTACGCGTGGCTCAGGTGGATGTCCCACTTGTTGACGGCGAAGAAGAAGACCGGGAGGGTGACGTTCACAACGAAGTGAATCGTCACGTTCTTCGACGCACTCAGCAGGACTGAACACTGGTTGCCGCTGGCGCCAGCACACGCCCCACCCCACACGGCAGTGAAGCCGAATTGCGGCGTCGCTTGGAGCACAACGGTCGAGCCTTGATCGTGCGAGGTTGCCGAGTGGCCCGCACCCGTCGTGACGAACACCGCTCCGCCGACCGATGCCCCGCCATTGCCCGACGTCACGACAGTCAGCGTCACCGGGATCGGCGCCCACTGCGCTGTGCAGGTGGTGTCACCAGTGATGGTGAAGGACGCACCAGCGGCGTAGGGGGTGTCGCCACAGTTCCAGCCAGCGAACTGCTGGTTAACAGGAGCGGTGAGGCCGTCTTGCGTGCTCGGCAAGGTGACGGTGTCGCCAGCGTTGTAGGGCTGGGCGGCAATCGAGCCTGATCCGGTGCCAGGGCTGAAGTTCAGCGTGACGGGGATCGCAGCCCACTGCGCTGTGCAGGTGGTGTCGGCGTTCAGCGTGATGCTGGCACCAGCGGCGTAGGGCGTCTCGTTGCACCTCCAACCGTTGAACTGCTGGTAGGGAGGAGCGATGAGTCCATCTTGGTCGGTGGGCAAGGTCACCGAGGCGCCAGGGACGATCGCGGTCTGCGAGGCGATGGATCCCGATCCAGCACCAGCGTCGAAGGCCAGGGTGACGCCGTAGACCGCGTAGAGCAGCGTGTCAGCGTGGATGGTGAAGTGCTGCCCCGCCGTGATGTCCGGCGTGGTCTGTCCGTTGGTGTAGGTCCAACCAATGAACTCCTGACCAGTTGGTGGCACGAGTCCTGCCCCACCCAGTACCGTGACGGTGAGGCCATCGAGGTAGGGCGATTGTGGGTCAACGACCGACCCGGAGCCCGCACCGTTGTCGTAGGTGACGTCCCAGCCACAGTTGCCGTAGATGGCGTAGAGCGTGACGTTGTCCGAAATGGTGAAGGTGCTGCTCTGCGTGGCGGGGTAGGTAGGCGTCGTAGCCGAGGAGCTCGGGTCCCACCCAATGAAGTGGCAGCCACCGGTGTCGGTCAGGTCAGATCCACCGCGAACCGTCACGGTGTCGCCCGGTGCGTAGTCCGTGGGGTCGGTCGGGGGTGTTCCTGAGCCACCGTTGGCGTCGTAGGTGACGGTGTAGGTGGTGCAGGTGTAGACCGCGTAGAGGGCGATATTGGCTGTGACGGTGACCTGCGTCGTCGGGGCGAAGGCCGCATCCGGTGTCGTAGCCGTCGGGTTCTCGGACCAACCGGCGAAGGTGCACCCAGTCGGCGCGGTGAGCGATTCACCATCGGCGATCGTGGCGGGATTGGCATCTGGGTAGGCGTTCGCGTCCGTAGGTGCAGTACCGGTTCCACCGTTGGCGAAGTACGTCACGGAGTACGTCGAGCAGTTCCACGCGGCGTACAGGGTCGAGTTGCCGGTAATCGTGAAGGTTCCCGGAACGCTGAACAGCGTGCCCGCAGTTGGGTAGTTGGCGTTGTTCGACCATCCTGCGAAGGACGTGCACCCTGCTGGCGCGGTCAGACCCGACGCGTCGGGGAGGGTCACCGAGGATCCCGATCCGTAGATCGTGCTGTCGGTCGGGTCGGTGCCAGCTCCACCGTTGGCGTTGTAGGCAACAGTGAATCCGGCAGCGAAGGTGATCTTGAGCGCGGTGAAGAACTCACCATCGTCGAGCGGAGAGGAGTCGGCGGTGCCGTTGTAGGAGCTGCCGTACACGCATCCGTCTCGAGACTGGTCCGTGCACGCCGTCGTGTCGGAGGTGGTGTAGGTCACCGTCTCGTGGACCGCATCGGTCATGGTGAAGGTGGCCTTGCCATCAGCACCAGTGGTGCCCGTCACCGTCGTCACGACTGCAGAGGACGACGACGCTGGGTTGAGTTCGACGACCTGACCCGACATCGGGTTGCCGCTCGAGTCCTTCACGCTCACCGTGATCGTCGCTGTTGTTGGGCCGTAGATCGTGTCGGTGACGTAGGAGGTCAACGGGGAGCAGTTGCCCGGCAATCCAGAGGTCGAGGAGCCATTGGTTCCGGGACTGACCGAAACCGTGGACTTGCCGGCATCGAAGGTGCTCGATCCGGTGTGCGTTGAGCACGAGCTGCTCGCGCCTGCCGTTGTCGTGTGACCGGCAACCGCACCGATCGCGGTAAACGCACCACTGAGTGACGCAATCGCCATCGCTCCAGCGACGAAACGACGGATCTCCCTCGAAAATTTCTGCACATCTGCTCCTCTGCCGTGTGGAATCGCAGGTCGATTCCAAAGGCTCCGTAATGTTATAGAGAACATCTCCGCAGAACGACGCGGAACACCGAGTTTTTCGGTATTTTTGGGTCGAACCACAGATGGCCCCGTCCGTTCAAATGGCTGCGTGCGGCTGACCTGGTCTTTGACCCCACACTCGCCTGCTGCAGGTCTTCCCGCACGAGGTTGCCGTTCGGCCACCCCGTGAGAGTCCTCCCATCTCGGGACGGGTCCGGTCGGATCCTCGCCCCGGCAGGGCTTACTTCTAAGCCGCACCATGCTCAGCGACCATGAGTCGCCTTACGTGGGTCGTTTCGCCTGCGACTGGCATCGACTTGCAACCACAGACCCGCACGCAACCACCCTTCAGTCTAGGCAGGTGCGATCGCTTCGTCAGAGGGAGGAGCCAGCATGGGCCACATCGTGAGGAGCAACGTGGCGAGCCCAGCGATGGCTGCCCCGATGATCACCGTTCGAGGTTTCATCGCCGAACCCAAGACTCCGCCGAGGCCGAGGCCGGCGATCGACGCCACGCCGAGCACTCCCTGCACTGCAGCCAAGACTCGCCCCTGGACGAGCGGGTCGGCCTTGCGGAGCAAGAGCACCACCCCGTGCACGTTCACCATGCCGTTTCCCGCTCCGGCGAGCACCGCTCCGACCGACGCCACGAGGAGCGTGGGAGCGAGCCCAATCCCGAGGAGGCCGAGGGCGATCGCCACACATCCCACGATGAGGAGCACCTCGAGGCGAGCGAGCCGCTTCGTCTGCAGCTCCGCGGTGACTGACGTCACGAGCGCACCGGCCCCAAAACACGCTCCGAGGAGGCCATAACCGGCTGCCGAGGCGTGGAGGACTTCGGTCACGAAGAAGATCTCGACCACGTTGATCGCACTCACGGCAACGATGAACGCGCCGAAGAGCACCACGACGGCGCGAATGAGCGGATGCCTCCAGATGAGGAGCACCCCCGCGAAGGCCTCACCACGCGCTCGAGGCGTCCCCGCTCCCTCGGGGCGACGGTCGAGACGAAGGGCGATAACGACGAGGGCGAGCACGGCAAAACTGAGCGCATCGAAGAGGAACGGCCAGGTGAGGCCCAGTCCAGCAACGGCGAGGCCGCCCAAAATCGGCCCGAGAATCCCGGCGAGGGTCTGGAAACTCTGGATCCGTCCCATCGCTCCCGGAAGTTCGTCATCGGTGACGATTGACGGGACGAGCGCCGACCACGCCGGACCGGCGACGACGGCACCTGCCGAGAGCGCTGCGATGAGGACCAAGTCAACCCATCCATTCACGATGGCGAGCGCCATGCAGATTGCCACTTGGAGCCCCAGAGCGCTCAACAGGATGGGTCGAGTGCGGACTCGGTCGACGAGCAACCCGGCCCACGGTGCCCCGAGAATCATGGGGACCGTGCCAGCCAAGAGGACAGCCGCCACGCCGAAGTGACCGAGTTGGTCCTTCGCTCGAAATGCCAGCGCCAGCATGGCGAACTCATCGCCGAGGAAGGAAATGCCACGACCGCCGGCGATGATCCACACCGTCCGCCTCGACCGTGCGAACGCCCCTTGACTCACCACCGGGTGATCCATTCCCTGAGCAGGGCAACGCCGAGACGAATGGCGAGCACTCCTGCCGCCACGGGAAGCAGGAACCGAGCTGCGCCAGTTGCCGACCGGGCCTGGAAGCGCAGCGCAGACCGGTGGTGGGCGATGAGCATGCGATAGGGCGTGTGCTTTCGACTCACACCTTCGACGTGGGTCACCACCGCGATGTCGACGGCGCCAATGCCGAAACCCAGCCGATGCGCTCGGAAGCAGAGGTCGAGGTCCTCGGCGAACATGAAGTAGCCCTCGTCGAAGCCGCCGAGCTGCTCGAATGCCGACCGGCGAATGAGGAAGCAGGCACCTGAGACCCAGTCGACCCCATACTGCGGGTCGCGCATCTGTGCCGATCGGTAGCGAGTGCTGAAGGGATTGTGCTCCCACACCGGTGAGAGCAGTGCGTGCGCTGCCGCCAACGCTGGACTCGGAAATCGACGAATGGAGGGGTAGCGCGATCCATCAGGCCGCAGCACGGTTGGTGCTGCGATGCACCAGTTGGGGTTCTCCTCGAGGGCAGCCACGAGGCGTTCCACGGCACCGTCGTGGAGCACGATGTCGGGATTGGCGACCAAGACGTACGGAGCGCAGCCACGCGCTGTACCTCGGTTGATGCCGGCGCCGAAGCCAACGTTGACGCGTGGCTCAACGACCGAAACGCTCGGCCATCGTGACGAGAGCGTCGCGATCGTGGTCCCATCGCCAGCGTTATCCACCACCGTGATGGTCTTCGGCGGTGGCTGCAGACTCTCGAGGCAGGCCAAGAGATCTGCCTCAGCGTGGTAGTCGACGATGACGGCGTCAACCAGCGCCACGCCACGCGCCTCTGGCACTAGAAGTCCTTCGTGAACCGGAACTTGATGAGTGCACGCAGCGCGCCGAATCCGTCCTTCCAGGTGATCTTCTTGCCTTCGTCGAACTCACGTCCGGCGTAGCTAATCGGCACTTCGTAGATGCGAAATCCACGACGGAGCACCTTGGCGGTGATCTCCGGTTCGAAGTCGAAGCGATTGGAGACGATGGTGATGCCCTCGATCACCCGGCGGTCGAAGACCTTGTAGCAGGTCTCCATGTCGGAGAGCGTGGAGGAGTAGAGCACGTTCGTGACGAGCGACAGCAGACGGTTCCCCGCCCAGTGGAGCGGGAGCATGTTCTTGCGCTGTCCGGTGAAGCGACTGCCGTAGACGACCGATGCCTTGCCCTTGAGGATCGGCGCGAGGAGCGCTGGCCAATCCTCAGGGTCGTACTCCAAGTCAGCGTCTTGGATGATGACGAGATCCCCACGAGCGTGACTGAGGCCCGTGCGCAGCGCCGCCCCCTTGCCCTGGTTCTTTCCGTGGAGCACGACCCGAACGGTCGAGTCCTCGAGCGCTCGGAGGATCTTGGACGTTCCGTCGGACGAGCCGTC
>CAIQEU010000065.1 GCA_903870905.1 uncultured Actinomycetes bacterium
CGTCGGTCGGCGCTCGCCATTGAGCCCATGACCTGTCCCCCCAACGCCATGGTGAGTGGCGTTGCCTGCATTGTTCTCGAACCGGGCCAGCGATGGTCGGGGAGTTTCGGCATCATTGGCCACACTGAGGAGGATGACCACCCATGACGGCACGAATGGATCTCAACGGCAAGGTGGTACTCGTCACCGGTTCCTCGAGCGGCATTGGCGAGGCCATTGCCCACAGCGCTGATGCTCGAGGAGCATCGGTGATCGTCAACTCTGCTCGGTCAGTCGATGAAGGGCGCGCCGTCGCGGCATCCCTCGAACGGGGGCACTACGTCCAAGGTGATATCTCGAGCGCTGAGGACTGCACGAACCTCGTGGCCGAGACCCTCGCCACCTTCGGTCGACTCGACGTCCTCATCAACAACGCCGGCGTCACTGCCGTGATCGATCACCGGGATCTGAAGGCAGCCACCGTCGACGTCTTCCGGCGTATCTTCGAAGTCAACGTCTTTGGGACCTGGCAGATGACGATGGCGGCCATGGACGCCCTCGACGTCAACGGTGGTTCGGTGCTGAATATGACCTCCATTGCTGGAGTTCGCCCGACGGGAAGCTCCATCCCCTACGCAGCCTCCAAGGCTGCCCTCAACCACCTGACGGTGCTGCTGGCCAAAGTGGCTGGTCCTGCGGTCCGAGTGAACGCCATTGCCCCCGGCCTCGTGGCCACCCCGTGGACCGCAGAGTGGGATGGCTTGAAAGACCTCGTGAGCGCGGTGGCCCCACTGCGCCGAGTGGCAACCCCCGAGGACGTCGCGGAGTTGAGCCTTGACATCGCGACCTCGACCTACGTCACTGGCCAGGTCGTCGTGATTGACGGCGGCCTCACCATTTCGACCTGAGGCGTTAGACGAGCGGTGGGGTTGGTACTGCTAAGCGAATCGTGGCGGCGAACGCTGTTGCGGCCGGGATGATGAGCAGCGGACGGGTGAGGGGCACGAGCGGGAGGTTGAGCATCCGACGGGCCCACGGTGGCAGGAGCGCGATGGCTGCAGCGACGACGACGCCATAGCCAGCGATCTGGGCTGGGGTCTTGGCCACGCCACGGAGCAGGAACTTGCGGATCTCACGTGCCTCGGCGGTGAGGCTGAGTTCTGGCCGAACGGCAGTGAAGTACTGAGCGACCTCTCGGGCGGTGGTGGGCACCGAGGTTGCTCCGAGGGCGAGGGCTTGAGGGGCGAGTTCGGCGTAGTAGTCGTCGAGGAAGTCCTCGGTCACCGAGGCGGTGTCGTAGCGAGCAGCGGCGGCCGCGAACATGGCGACTTCTGCCACGTGTACCCAGGTCACGAGATCGGGGTCGAGGGCGCTGTAGGGGCGGCCGTCTGCGGTCGTTCCCTGCACCCGAGCGTGGATACGCCGCACCATGGCGACCTGGCGAGCTGCCTCGTCCTTCGTGCCGTAGGTCACGGTGCCGACGAAGTTGGCCGTGCGCTGGAGGCGTCCCAAGGGATCGGTTCGATACGACGAGTGCTGGACCACGCCGGCAACGGCCAAGGGGTGCAGGCTCTGGAGGAAGAGCGAGGCCACTCCGCCGATCACCATGGAGGCGAGATCAGCGTGGAGGGTGCGTGCAGCACCTCCGATCGGGAGTGCGCTGACCTCCGGATCGAGGCACGGCGGCACGGCCTCACCACTGAGCCCCATCGCGCTGCGCACGCCCTCTGCTGCGCTGGTGCGAAGCGTCGCTGCAGCGTCCATTGAACGGCGACGGGCTAGGTCCCGAGCGGCACCGGCGAGTTCGGTCCAGGTGAGCTCTGCACCCGAACGGGGTCGCTGCGAGGGGTTCGTGGTCGTCACCCCTCCAGCGTAGGGAGGAGGGTGTCGAGGAGGAACGCTCGCTAGTTGATGGACCGGTCGTGTCCAGCCCAGAACTCGGCCCGCAACTTGTACTTCTGCAACTTGCCGGTGGCCGTCCTCGCCAATTCATCTCGCAGCACCACACGTTTCGGCGCCTTGAAGTGGGCGAGGTGCTCTCGGCAGTAGGCGATCAAGTCATCTTCGGTGGCCGTCGCTCCTGGCCGGAGCACGACGAGCGCGGTGACCATCTCGCCCCACTGCTCATCGGGAATACCGATGACGGCAACTTCGGCCACGGCCTCGTGGCTGAAGAGGCAGTCCTCAACTTCAATCGAGCTCACGTTCTCACCGCCGGTGATGATGACGTCCTTCTTTCGGTCGGTGATGACGGTGTAGGGGCCGTCCAAGTAGCCGCCGTCACCGGTGTGGAACCAGCCACCTCCAAGCGCTTCGCTCGTGGCATCGGGCTGGTTCCAGTAGGACGCGAAGACGTGGTTCGCTCGGGCCAGCACTTCGCCCTGGTCATCAACGGCGATCTCCACGCCCACAGCGGGAACCCCAGCACGAGCGAGCAGCTTGGCTCGCTCTGCAGCAGGGAGCGCGGCCATCTCGGCCGTTGCCCGGTTGACGGTGAGCAGTGGTGAGGTCTCGGTGAGGCCGTAGATCTGGATGAACTCGAAGCCGAGTTCGGTCTCCACGCGCTCGATGGTCTTGCTCGGTGGTGGGGCACCAGCCACGACGACGCGGACTGCACTGCGGGGCGTGAACCCAAGGCCTGCGGTCCTCCGGGCGGTGAGGGCATCGAGCATGGCGGCGACGACCGCTGGTGCGCAGCACAGCACGGTCACCCCTTCACGCTCGATGCGTTCCAAGATGTCCTCGCCGTCGATCTTGCGGAGCACGATGTGGCGGGCCGCCATGGCGGTTGCGGCGTAGGGCATCCCCCAGCCGTTGGCGTGGAACATCGGCAGGGTGTGGAGGAGGACATCACGATCGGAGATGCCCACGTGCCACCCGAAGGTCGTGGCGTTCGTCCAGCAGTTGCGGTGGGTGAGCTGCACGCCCTTCGGTCGAGCGGTCGTTCCTGAGGTGTAGTTGATCGAGCAGGTGGCGTCTTCATTGGCCTCCCAGAGCACGGGTGAGCGCTCACCGAGGGGTGCGAAGAGTGCTGCGTCGTCGTTACCGTCCAACACGACGACCTCGAGGTCGGGCCGGGATGGGACGAGGTGGGCCTGATCGGGATCGACGAGGACCAGTCGAGATCCCGAGTGCTCGAGGATGTAGGCGATGTCTTCTTCGCTCAACCGGTAGTTGATCGGCACGAGGATGCGCCCAGCCCCACTGACACCGAAGAAGCAGATGAGGAACTTCGCAGCGTTGGGGCTGATGATCGCCACCCGGTCACCCTCGGCGATGCCCCGGTCAGCGAGGCTCCGAGCGAGGCCTTGTGCTCGGGCCAAGAGGTCGGCGTAGGTGAGGGTGCCGAGGCTGCCGACCACTCCTGATTCGTCGACGCAGGCAACACCAGCGGGCTGGACGAGCGCCGCCCGCTCCAGGAACGAGCCAACGGTGAAGTCAATGCGCATGAAACCCTCCCCATGAAGTGGTTGGCACTGTAGTCCTCGAAGCGGTGACGTCGAGGTTGGCGATGAGACGACGACAAGGTACCCCGGTACAGTTAGAGGCACTGAGGAGCATCGAGATGACGCACCGCGGATCGAACGACGCACAAGAGGGGATCGCTGTGGCACGAGGACTGACCGTGAAGGGACGAGTAGCGACCAGTCTGGGGCTCGCCGCGGCGTGCGTTGCCGTGGTCGCCGGTCCTGCAGTCGCCCATACCTACGACCCGACCAACCCGTACGGCGATGCCACCGCCGTCTACGGTCGACGCGCCGTGCTCGGCGTGCCTGGCGCCGATGGCAACACCGGCATCTTGTACCAGTACCGCTTCGGCACTACTGGCTGGAAGAAGATGGCCACCTTCGTTCCCGGTGGGATTGTCGCTGGAGACTCCTTCGGTGCAGCGTTGGCCTTCGACGGAAACTTCGTGCTCGCTGGAGCTCCGGGGAAGTCGAGTGGCGAAGGAACCGTCTACGTCATCTCCCACCTCAACAGGCGGTGGGGGACTATCGCGAGCGCGCATGCCACGGCACCGCAAGCCGGAGCCCATTTCGGCCAGGCGATCGCTCTGTCTGGACTGACGGTCGCCATCGGTGCACCCGGTGCAGCAGTGGCGGGCTCGGTGACCTTGGGATCGCTGGCTCCGTCGGGTGTGCTCGTGAAGTCGACGGTGCAGGCGCCAACCCCAACCGTCGGTGATGGGTTCGGCACGTCGGTGGCTCTCGGTTCGAACACCTTGGTGGTCGGGGCGCCGGGTGCCAACGGTGGCCAAGGCGCCGCCTACCTCTACCACTTCGCCGCTCACACCTGGCACCTCATTGCCACGTTGGGGCTTACGTCGCCAGCGGTTGGAAACGCCTTCGGTCAGTCGGTTGCGGTGAGCGGAGCAACGGCGGCCGTCGGGGCACCAGGGCGAACGGTCGACGGCCACGCGGGAGCTGGCGTCGTTGCAACCTTCAACGCAACGAACGGGACAGCGGGCGCAGTCCTCACTGAGGCGACCCCGACGGCCGGTCGGCACCTTGGTCGATCGCTCTCCGGGTTTGCGACGACGCTGGCTGCTGGAGCACCAGGTGACACGGGGGTCAATGGGGGAGCCACCCTCTTCACCGAGGTCGGCGGGACCTGGTCGGTTGCCTCAACGCTCACGAGCAGCTCCTCGCACAATCTCGGGTGGGCAGTCGGTGCGGGACGCGGCACCTCGACCATTGGTCCACACCACCTCGCGAGTCCGCTGCTCGTGGTGGTGACGGGACGGACCTTCTCCGGTGTCCTTGGTGCGTAATTCTGCCCAACGACCGAAGAAACATTGATCGTAGAACAATGGTCCGTGGCGACTTGCATCGCCCCCTCCGATCAATAACAATGATATTCCAATCGAAAGACCGATGGTGGTTGGTTGCTTTTGCGGTTGGAGCAGCCGGGGGAGACCCCGGGCGTGAATGACGTACTCGAGGGACTGCAGCCTGAGAGTTGAGCGGAGAGAAGCAGATGGCGAAGCGCAACCAACCGAAGAAGAACGGTCGTTACACCGAGCCGAAGTGGAAGAAGGTCTCGAGCGCGGCGATGGCGCTGGCCGGAATCACCTCGAGTGGTGTTGCAACGGGTCTCCTCCCGCAAGGTGTTGCCGCCGCGTCCACGCAGCTCGTACCCCGTGGTGCTACCCCTGTTTCGTCCACGTCGACTGCAGCGACTGGTTCGAATTCCACGCTCGTGAGTGGCCCATCAGTCAGCTCGTGGTCTTCTAACGCCACCACCGTCAAGCCGAAGGCGACCAGTACTAAGGGATCTCAAGGAGCCCAGGGTGCACAAGGAGCCCAGGGTGCACAAGGAGCCCAGGGTGCGCCAGAGGGAGCCCAGGGTGCACAGGGTGCGCAGGGTATCCAGGGCGTTCAAGGTGCTCAGGGTGCGCAAGGCGCCAAGGGTGCTCAGGGATCGAAGGGTTCCCAAGGTGCAGCGGGTGCTCAGGGATCGAAGGGTTCCCAAGGTGCTCAAGGTCGTGCTGGCGCTGCTGGGCAGACTGGATTCCAGGGAGCGGATGGAGCTCAGGGCGCTCAGGGCCTAGCGGGTATTGACGGTGCAACTGGTGCAACTGGTGCTCAGGGTGCACAAGGTGTTCACGGCACCAACGGAACCAACGGAACCAACGGTGCTGCTGGCCAAGACGGCTCGAACGGCACGAACGGTGCCCAAGGTGTCCAAGGAGCTGACGGCGCTCAAGGTGCGCAAGGCGCAACCGGTGCCACTGGCGCAACTGGTGCCACCGGTGCTGCTGGCCAAGACGGAACGAACGGCACCAACGGAACCAACGGCACCAACGGCACCAACGGAACCAACGGCACCAACGGCACCAACGGAACCAACGGAACC
>CAIQEU010000066.1 GCA_903870905.1 uncultured Actinomycetes bacterium
CGGCAACTCCATAGGGGTTGGACCCCACCGAGATTGTGGAAGTGACGGCGTTGGTCGAGCCATTGATAACCGACACCGTGTTGTCGCCATAGTTGGTGGCGTAGACGGTGTTGGTCGAGGGGTTTACGGCAACTCCATAGGGGGCAGTCCCCACCGAGACCGTGTCAGTCACTTCATTGGTCGAACCGTTAATCACCGACACCGAGTTGTCGTCGAAATTAACAACGTAGACAGTGTTGGTTAAGGGGTTTACGGCAACTCCATCGGGGTCGGACCCCACCGAGATTGTGGAAGTGACGGCGTTGGTCGAGCCATTGATAACCGACACCGTGTTGTCGGCAGAGTTGGTGACGTAGACGGTGTTGGTTGAGGGGTTTACGGCAACTCCATAGGGGTAGGACCCCACCGAGATTGTGGAAGTGACGGCGTTGGTCGAGCCATTGATAACCGACACCGTGTAGTCGGCAGTGTTGGTGACGTAGACGGTGTTGGTTGAGGGGTTTACGGCAACTCCATAAGGGTAGGACCCCACCGAGATTGTAGATGTCGCTGCAGAAGCAGCGGTGGCCAACGGCAGTGTGAGGCCAGCTCCAACTGTTGCCATTGCTACCACAAGGCGGATTTTTCGAGTAGCTGCAGTGAAGATGCGCATTTTTATCTCCCGATTGAAGTAGGTGTCCTTCTCATCAACAAACGGGCACTGTAACAGATCTTCGGATTTCCGGGGGGTTGGGTCCACCAGATGGTGAGCTCGTGATGGCAATTTCTCTGAATGCCTCAGATCCGAAAGTTCCCTTCGCTCCTCGACACTGGCCCGGTCAAGGTTCTTGAGCTACTCGTTGGTCTCGAGAGTGTCTCTGTCCTTGGCGCAATGCGCCGTGAAGATGACTCGATTGAACTCCACATCCAAACGAACGCTTCGGTTGCGGGCTGCCGAGGCTGCGGAACCTTTGCGAAGTTGAAGGGCTGGCGGATCGTCAACTTCGTTGATCTGCCGAGTTTCGGTTCTCCAGTGAGGCTCAGCTGGCACAAGCGTCGTTGGCGTTGTGCAGAAGCGACCTGCCCAGTTGGGTCATGGACCGAAGAGGACTCCAGAATCGCTGCACCGAGGTGCAAGATGACTGACCGGGCTGGGCGCTATGTGACGAGGGCCGTTGGTCAGGCTGGTCGCAGCGTCAACGAGGTGGCCAGAGAGCTTGGGTGCGACTGGCACACCGTCAATGACGCTGTCTTGGCCTATGGAGCAGCCCTCATTGACCACCCTGACCGTTTCAGCCAGGTGACTGCCTTGGGGCTTGATGAGACAGCCTTTGTGAAAGAGGCCACCGTAGTCCGAAGAGAGCGCTTGTCCAAAGAGGCTTGACCACACTTGCATGCATCGTGTGGAGCGTCTGACACCCTCCACTTCCTCTGGTGATGACCGCATCGTCGGCGATGGACCCCAAAGATGGAAGTGCTCCCCTGTGGGTCCCCTCGCTACATCGGCATCGACCAGTTTGAGGGCTCACAGTCCTTCACGAACGATGTGGGTCGCTCGATCTCGACGGCGACACGGACAACCTCCTCCCCACGGCGGAGAAGGCCTCCCTCACCCAATGACTGCGCTCGTTGACCGCCGCCGCGGTCGTACGACCACCCATGCATGAATTCCATGATGATCCTCAGGCTGCGTCGCTCATCTCCAAGACTTCATGGACGAGGGTTGCGAATTCATGAGGATCAACCGCAAGCGATGCTTCGCCCAGCGAGAGTTCGTAGCGCTGCAGGTTCGGACCTTCGTTGGCGTAGGCACCACCGAAGAGCCACACGCCTGATCGGCGAGCGACCTCGACCATCGCCCACTGCACCGCCTCGACGTCCCCCGTGATTCGCAGGTGCAGCATCGAGGTCTGCGGAGGATTGGGGAGCACCTCGATACGGGCCTCGCCGGCGACGGCACGAGCGAAGGCTCGAGCGTGGGCGACGTAGGCGCCGAAGCGGTCACCGTAGGTGCGAAGCCCGGTGAGCGCTGAGGCGGCGTAGGGCCACATCTGGTACATCCGGCCCCCGTGACGAATCCTCCAGAGCTTCAGCTCGTCGATGACGTCCTGGTCGCCAGCCACGCAGCATCCTGCGATCCCACCGAGGCCCTTGTAGAACGACAGGTAGACGGTGTCGAAGAGCGCCGCGATGTCGGAGATTGACTTGCCGGCAGTCTCTTCGTAGTAGGTCGCCGCTTCGAAGATCCTCGCTCCGTCGAGGTGCGTCGCTGCTCCCCGCGACGACGCCAGTGCGCACTGGGCGATGAGCTCATCCCAGGCGGGCAGTGCCCCGCCGAGTTCTCGCTGCGGGAGTTCGAGGAGGAGCGCCGCGTAGGGCTCACGGATCTGCTCGAGGGCTGCGGTGGTGATGGTCGAGAACATCGGCCCACACGGAATCCCGACCAGGCCGTGGAGTCGCTCGTAGGCCCGCTCCTCGTACTTATCGAGGTGGCACGCCGGGTGGAAGACCACGGCGTTACGTCCCCGCCGGTCGGCGTGGATCCGGAGCGTCGCCTGCTGCGCCATCGTTCCCGTGGGGAGGAACAACGCAGCCTCCTTCCTGAAGAGCGCGGCGACTTCCCGCTCGAGTTCAGCGACGACGCCGCCGTTGCCGTAGACGTCGAGGGGAGTTTCTGGGTCGATCCCGGCGAGCATCGCTCCGGCCGTTCGTGGGCCGTGGCCAGCGATGCGGCGATCGCAGTCCTGCAGAATTCGGCGGAGCTCTTCATCGGAGAACGGCGGTTGAGGACCCATCAGCCCACCCTACCGAGGCGCCAGCCGTGCACCACGACCAGCGCCACGAGAACTGGAGTCCGCAACGCCTCGGGCCTTGACAGTCAGCGCAACCGTCCCTCCCTTCGCCCTATGACCTCGACTACCAGTCACCTCTCTGGCAACGGCACCATCACTCTTCCGGCGAGTGTCCTCGAGCGATGGAGCACAGGAACGGTCACCGTGGTCGACTGCGGCGACCACCTCGTCGTTCGTCCAACCCCTGAGGACCCGATCGCAGCACTCGCTGGGAAGTACGCAGGAGCCGGGCCGACGAGCGATGAACTCCGAGGACTCGCTCGAATTGAGGAGGAGCTTCGCGAAGCGGCTCGATGAGCCCACGCTGGGCGACTTGGTGAAGGGTGCCACCGCTGCGTTCCCCGACACGTCAGGACAGCGATGCCACCCTCAATGAACCAGCCCTCTCGCTCAGCGAGCGGGCAACTCAGCCGCCGGAGGCGTCCTGGACGCGGGTCTTGCCAGCGGAGATGAACGGCATCATGGCTCGGAGTTCCTCACCGACGACCTCGATCGGGTGCGCGGCACCCTCGGCCTTCAGGCGCTCGTAGTTCGGACGGCCGTTGCGGTTCTCCGCGATCCACTCGTTGGCGAAGGTGCCGTCTTGGATCTCGCCGAGGACCTTCTTCATCTCCTCACGGACACTCTCGTTGATGATGCGAGGACCACGGGTCAAGTCGCCGTACTCCGCGGTGTCCGAGATCGAGTAGCGCATACCGGCGATGCCCTGTTCGTACATCAGATCCACGATGAGCTTCAGCTCGTGCAGGCACTCGAAGTAGGCCGACTCGGGCTGGTAGCCAGCAGCCACCAAGGTGTCGAAGCCCGCACGCACGAGTTCGGTCATGCCACCGCAGAGGACGACCTGCTCACCGAACAGGTCGGTCTCGGTCTCCTCGGTGAAGGTGGTCTCGAGCACACCTGCGCGGGTGCCACCGTTGGCGTGGGCGTAGGAGAGGGCGAGGGCGTGGGCCGTGCCGGTGGCGTCTTGGTGCACGGCGATGAGCGAGGGGACTCCCCCACCTTCGGTGTAGGTGCGCCGCACGAGGTGGCCGGGGCCCTTCGGAGCCACCATCGCCACGTCGACGAACGCCGGCGGGGTGATCTGACCGAAGCGGATGTTGAAGCCGTGGGCGAAGAACAGGGCGTCGCCCTCCTTCAGGTTCGGCTCGATGTAGGCGTCGTAGGCGGCCTTCTGCTCGGTGTCGGGCAGGAGCACCATGATGAGGTCGGCCCAGGCCGCTGCGTCGTTGAGGCTCAGCACCTTGAGGCCAGCCTCGGTAGCCTTGGCGATCGAGGTCGATCCCTCACGCAGGCCGACGCGAACATCGACGCCGGACTCCATCAAGTTGAGGGCGTGGGCGTGACCCTGGGAGCCGTAGCCGAGAATTGCGACCTTGCGGCCGGCGATGAGGGACGGGTCAGCGTCTGCTTCGTAGTACATGGTTGCCATGGTTACTCCTTCAGTTCGAGTGGGGGTCGGTCGGTTCGGCAGAAGCCGGCGAGACCGGCGGAGTGGTCAGTCTAGGCAGGGCCACGAGGCCCGTCCGGTGGAGCTGGTCGACGCGGTAGGCGGCGAGGAGTTCGCAGAAGGCGTTGATCTGATCGGGATGAGCGGCCAGCGTCACGGTGACCTCGCTCGCCGTGGCGTCGAGGACCTCTGCGCCGAAGCTCGCACACAGGGCGAGGGCACCAGCCATTTGGTCGAAAGCAACGCCTATCGTGGCGAGGAGGAGCTCGCGCTCAACCACCGACTGCTCGTTCACGTGGCTGATTTCGACGACGTTGATCAGCTTGTCGAGCTGGTTGACGATCTGGCTGAGGGGCGCCGACGCGGCATCGACCACGATGGTGATCCGACTGAACCGCCGGGACGGGTCCGTTGGCGCCACCGCCAGGCTGAAGATGTTGAAGCCCCGCCGGGAGAAGAGGCCTGCCACCCGAGACAGCACCCCGGCCTTGTTCTCGACGAGCACCGACAGCACGTGGTGGCGGAGTTCGCCTTGGGAACTCGGGAGTTCAATGGGTTCTGGGGTCATCGTTGCTCCTGTGAGGGGTGGACCATGATGGCGTCATTGGACAGACCTGCGGGCACCATGGGGAAGACCTTCTCGCTGGCATCGGTCCGAAAATCGATGACGACGGGCCGATCGTCGATGGCGTTGGCTTGCTCAATGGCGGCTTCGACGTCACGCTGGTCGTCGACGCGAATGCCGACGCAGCCCATGGCTTCTGCCCACATGACGTAGTTGGGCAGATCGGGCGAGAGGTAGACCTCGCTGTAGCGCTCGTCGTAGAACATCTCCTGCCACTGGCGCACCATGCCGAGGTAGGCGTTGTTGAGGATCGCGATCTTGACGGGGATCCCTTCAGCACGGGCGGTCACGAGTTCTTGGGCGGTCATCTGGAAGCACCCATCGCCGTCGATGGCCCACACCGTGCGGTCGGGACGACCAACCTTGGCCCCAATGGCCGAGGGAACGGCGAAGCCCATGGTCCCTGCTCCTCCGGAGTTGATCCAGGTCCGGGGTTCTTCGAAGTTCCAGAACTGGCTGGCCCACATCTGGTGCTGACCGACGCCTGAGGCCACGATGGTGCCAGCGGGGCTGAGATCACGGAGCGTCTCGACCACCTGCTGGGGCTTGAGCAGTCCATGGCCGTCGTGGGGTTCGTAGGTGAGGGGGTAGCGGGCTTGGTAGCCGCGGAGCTCGCTCCACCACGCCGACAGATCCGACGGCGTCGCCGATCCCGCGGCGCTGGCTAGTGCGGCAACCGCCACCTTGCAGTCGGCCACGATGGCGAGGTCGGGGTGGCGCACCTTGCCGTGCTCAGCCCGGTCGATGTCGACGTGGATGATCTTGGCTAGGGGTGCGAAGCCGTCAACCTTGCCGGTGACCCGGTCGTCGAAACGCGCCCCGAGGGACACCACGAGGTCTGCCCGCTGCAGTGCGGTGACGGCGGTGTAGGTCCCGTGCATCCCGGGCATCCCGAGGTGCTGGGCATGGCTGTCGGGGAATGCCCCTCGGGCCATGAGCGTCGTGACGACCGGCAGGTTGAGTCGTTCGGCGAGGGCCCGCAGATCTGCGCTCGCCCCTCCTTGGATCACACCACCACCGACGTAGAGCAGTGGGCGCTCGGCGGCGAGGAGCATTGAGATCGCCTCGGCGATCGCTGCCTCGTCCACGCCAACCGGTGGGTGGTAGCCGGGCAAGTCGAGGTCGTCGGTGCCCTCGGGCCAGTACCACTCCATCATGGATTGGCTGACGTCTTTCGGCACGTCGATGAGGACCGGACCTGGGCGTCCCGTCGTTGCCACGTGGAAGGCTTCAGCGACGATGCGGGGAAGATCCTTGGCGTCGGTGACGAGCCAATTGTGCTTGGTGATCCCGGAGGTGACCCCGGTGATGTCGCACTCTTGGAAGGCATCGGTGCCAATGGATCCCGTCGCCACCTGGCCAGTCACCACGACGAGCGGCGTGGAGTCCATGTAGGCATTGGCCAACGGGGTGACGATGTTGGTCGCCCCCGGACCAGAGGTCACCATGGCAACCCCGGGGCGCCCGGTGGCGAGGGCATAGCCCTCGGCCATGTGTCCGGCGCCTTGCTCGTGGCGCACGAGGATGTGACGGATCGATGAGTCGATGATCGGGTCGTAGACCGGCAGGATGGCGCCACCAGGGAGACCGAAGATGACCTCGGTTCCTTGGTGTTCGAGGGCCTTGATGAGGGCCTGTGCTCCGGTGAGTTCCATAGTGCTCCTCTGCTGTGCAGTAGGTCGAGAAATGAAAAGAGCCTCCCGTGTGGGAGGCGACGCGCGAAGGGAAGGACCTGCTCGCGCTAGATGGGTACTACCTCACGACCACGATTTGCCATGCCCAACATTGCCACGCGTGCGTTCACGGTGCAACTCAACGGATATGGCCAAAGCCCGGGACCGTCTCTGGCTCACCGAGATACAGTTCGACGCACCGAACGGCGTCATTCGCGCTCAGTCGCCATCGCCATGCACACGTAGCGATGGCCGGCCCAGCGCCAGGTCGTGGACGCTTCGGCAGCAGCGAACCGGTGATGGCCCAAATCATCGTTCCGTGATCGATTCTCGGACCCCGAGCGAACAGTCCGGTGAAGTTCGCAGCGACCACGCCGGCGAGCGGCGCCTTCGTGAACACCACGACCGTCGAGACTCCGCGGTGCCGGAGGGTCTCGAGCGCAGTGGGCAATGTGGCCGAGGTGAGATTGACGCTCTGGACCCTGTGGGCCACTTCAGCTCTCAACAAGACTTCGTCGAGGGGCGAAGGGGGGAACATTGAGAGCGCTCGTTGACCATCAGGCCCGGGAATGATCGCGTAGCCCCCCATGATCGGAAATGGGAAATCCTCACGTGCTTCCCACACCAGCGTGGAGAAGTTCGGGAAGACGAGCACATTTCCTGAGGGCCGCAGGTGGCGAGCCGAGGCAGCGAACCACCGCGGCTCATGGATTGCTGCAGCCGGAGGCAGCGCGTACATCGAGAAGATGGGGAGCAGCACGAGTGCCGCAACGGCGTACACCACGACAGTGGTGGCGCGCTGCACCCGAGGCCCGCGACGAGCTGGTCGATTGCGTACGACGGCAATCCACCCGTCGACGGAGAAGCTCAGGAGAACCGCAGCACAAAAGGCGGCGACGAGATCAAATCTCGATGCCATGATCCCCTGGAAGATCGTGATGTGGTTGAGGAAGTGCATTGGGTGCGTCAGGTGCGCCCAGGCTCCTGTTGCGCCAATCGGATCACCGAGGCTCAACATCCACGCGAGCACACCAACGATGCCGATGACCGTCGCTGTCCGACGACGCCACACGGGGATGGAGAGGGCGAGCACAACGAGGAGTGCCATGCCGAGAAAGGCCGTGTTGATCCCACCGCCAACTCCAGTCCCACCGAAGTTGTCGTTGAGCAACCCACCATGGAGGATGTCCGATGGCGCGTGATGCGCAAATGGAACGATCGGCCACGCTGGTCCATTCACATGCTGGGGACCGGCCACGGCGAACCACAGTGGATAGCCGAGGAGGAGCACGGTGCCACCAATCGCCCATGCTGCTGCCTGTGCGAGGCGCTCCCACTCTGGTCGGTACCGAGGATTCACGACGAACGCGACGAGGAGCCCGATGACCGTCGTGCACGCCGTCATGGCGAGGAGTTCCGTGCCAATGAAGAACTGCACCGTCGTCGCCAGCGCGAACGCGATGCCGATCCACCGCGGTGAACGGCGCTTGGCGACGAAGAGATCGAACAGGAGGGCAAGCACGATCGGGGGATACACGAAGACGGTGAGCATGAGGTGACCACCCACAGCTGCGCCGACAATTCCCGGCGAGAAGGCGACGAGGGTTGCGGCGAGCGCCTTTCCGAATCGCCGCACCGTGACATGGCGGAGGCACCGGAACGTCACTGCGCCCGTCACCACGGGCGCCATCAAGGTTGCGAGGTTGACCGAGAGCACCGGGCCGAAGATCCACGTCACCGGGGCGAGGAGGACACCAATCGCGAGCTCAGAGGTATTGGCCAGGGTATTGACGCCTCCACGCCCTGCGTACATGAGCGTCGTGAAGAACGGGTTCTGGCCGTGACGGATGGCATGGGCTGCGAAGCCGAGGAACCAAATTTCTTGCTGGGTGTCAGCTCGTTCGTTCGTGAACAGGAAGCCCCCAGGGTGCCCTGAGGTCCAGATCGCTGCGGTGTAGACGAGCGACCACAGCAACAACCACATGGTCACGCCGAGCATCCACCGCGATTCCACCCGCGATGACTCCTCCGGCGACTCCCTCATCACGAGGTCTACTTCACGCTCGCGTGACCGCACCGAACTCCGCCCCCGTCACGAGACGGGCATACTTCGCCAGCACGCCACTCGTGGAGCGAGGTGTTGGGGCGACGAGCACCGACCTGCGGCGCTCGAGTTCCTCGTCGTTCACCATGAGGTCGATGCGGTGGTCGACCACGTCGATCACGATGCGGTCCCCATCAGCAACGAGACCAATAGGGCCACCATCGACTGCCTCGGGGGCCATGGAGATGCCATCGGACACCGCAATCGTCACGAACTCGAAGGGGAATCCCCCAGCCGCTCGCACGCCCTCCTTGGCCTGTTTGGCCAAGCGGTCGAGCGGCAGGTTGCAGGGGGTGACCTCGTTCCAGGACGATGCCACGCCGATCTGCGGCTCGTCCCAGTCCGCGTCGTTCATCCCAACGGCTCGGAGCATCGCTCGGGCTGGTGCCGTTGACGATCCGTCGGTGACCTCGAAACTCCGCGGCTTCATGGCGTTGGTGGGCGTAGGTTCCACGACCGAAGCATAGGTCGGGGGATCAAACCCCCTTCATCGCCCATCGAGGGACACCGAAGCGGCGATCTCCCGTGCGCTCAGGGGCGCCGAGCAGCGATCGCCGCGATCACGGCCTTGCCGTTGGCCTTGCCCTTGGTCGCCGCCATGACCTTGCCCACGAAGAACTGGGCCAACTTGTCATCCCCGTCGCAGTAGCGCTGCCACTCGGAAGGGTGATCGGCAATCGCCGCGTCGAGGACGGTGTCGAGTGCCCCATCATCCATGGCGACGAATCCGAGCCGGTCCGCAATTGCGGCCGGGTCACCGTGCGGTTCGTCGAGCAGCGCGGCGAGCACCTGCTTGGCCTGCGTGGCTGACAAGCGTCCACTGGCTTCGAGTTGGCACGTGCCAGCGAAGGACGCTGGGCTCGGCAGGACGCCATCAGCATCGAGCTCATTGGCGGCGCGCGCAATCGCGAGCTGTGCTGGTGCCCCCGCATTGATGGCCGCGCTCACCAAGGTGTCGAGATCGCGATCAACCACCGTGGCAACGAGGTCCACGAGCGCAGGGGTGACCTCGCCAACGGCGGCGAGGAGGTGCTCTCTGCGGGCCTTGGGCAACGGGGCGAGGTTGGACCGGATCTCGTCGATCCAGGCGCGTGATGGGTTGAGGGGCACGAGATCGGGCTCTGGGAAGTAGCGGTAGTCGGTTGCTTCTTCTTTCGACCGCATCGTTCCCGTGCGACCCGTCTGCTCGTCGAAGTGGCGAGTCTCTTGGACCACGCGCTCCCCCGCCTCAATGAGGTCGATCTGGCGAGCTGCTTCGTACTCAATGGCCCGCTGGAGGGACCGCAGCGAGTTCAGGTTCTTGATCTCACAGCGAGTCCCGAACGGGTCACCAGGCTTGCGCACTGAGACGTTGGCGTCGACCCGCATTGAGCCTTCTTCCATGCGGCCGTCAGTTGCCCCAACGGCGACGAGGATGGCGCGCAACTCGGCAACGTAGGCACGGGCTTGGACGCCGCTGCGCATATCGGGCTCAGAGACGATCTCGACGAGTGGGACGCCGGAACGGTTGTAGTCGATGAGGCTCGAGTCAGCGCCGTGGATTCGACCGGTGCCGCCGAGGTGGGTGGACTTGCCGGTGTCCTCTTCCATGTGGGCTCGAGTGATCCCCACCCGGCTGCCCTCGGGGAGGTCGATCCACCCGCCAGCGTTGAGCGGCTGGTCGTACTGGGAGATCTGATAGTCCTTCGGCATGTCGGGGTAGAAGTAGTTCTTCCGGTGGAAGGTCGACGGCGCCACGGTGCAGTTGAGGGCGAGCCCAATGCGAATCGCCAGCTCAACGGCTCCTTTGTTGAGGACCGGTAGCGAACCGGGGAGTCCGAGGCAGACGGGGCAGCAGTTGGTGTTGGGCTCGTCACCGAACATGTTCGGACATCCACAGAACAGCTTGGTTGCGGTTTTCAACTCGCAGTGGACTTCGAGACCGATGATGGTTTCCCAGGCACTCACGCCGAGACCTCCGATTCGAGCACGGCACCAGCCGCGAACAGCAGATCATCCCTGCGCCCCGGCGCCAGCAACTGCACCCCAATGGGGAGTCCGGCGCTGTCGGTGCCGAAGGGCACGGACATGGCCGGGTGGCCGGCCAAGTTCGACGGGATGGTGAACAGGTCCGACAGGTACATCGACAACGGGTCAGCGACCTTGTCGCCGAAACCGAACGCGGTGGTCGGCGTGGTGGCACCGAGCAGGAGGTCAACACCCTGGTAGGCAGCGTCGAGGGCGTTGGTGATCAGCCGTCGCGTCTTCTGCGCTTGGCCGTAGTAGGCGTCGTAGTAGCCAGCGGAGAGGGCGTAGGTGCCGAGCATGATGCGGCGCTTGACCTCTGGGCCGAAGCCTGCGGTGCGGGTCGCCACGTTCATCGCTGCCACGTCGTCGCGCTCCTCCCGGAGGCCGAACCGCACACCGTCGTAGCGAGCGAGGTTCGACGACGCTTCTGCGGGGGCGAGGAGGTAGTAGGCCGACAGCCCGAGCCGCAACTCAGGGATGGCGAGGTCAACAATGGTGGCACCGGCGGCTTCGAGCGCGGCTGCAGCAGCCCGCACCCGATCGACGATGACGGCGTCTGCGCCATCGAGCAAGTCGCTGCAGAGTCCGACCCGGAGTCCAGCCACACCTCTCCCACAGGCCTCGAGGAGACTGGGAGCCGGTGCGTCGATGGAGGTCGAATCACGATGGTCGTGGCCCCCGATGATCTCCGAGACGAGGGCAGAGTCAGCAACCGTGGTGGTGAACGGTCCAACTTGGTCGAGCGAGCTCGAGAAGGCGACGAGACCGTAGCGAGAGATGTGGCCGTAGGTCGGCTTGTAGCCAATGAGGCCACAGAAGGCGGCTGGTTGACGGATCGATCCACCGGTGTCCGATCCGAGCGACACCGGCACGTACCCGGCAGCAACGGCGACCGCCGAGCCACCGGAGGATCCGCCGGGAACCTTGGTTGGGTCGATGGGGTTGCGCGACGGACCGTACGCCGAGTTCTCGGTGGAGGACCCCATGGCGAACTCATCGAGGTTGGTCTTGCCAATGGGAATCGCACCGGCGTCGATGAGTCGCTCAACGACAGTCGCGGTGTAGGGCGGACGCCACCCTTCGAGGATCTTCGAACCGCACGTCGTGGGCACCCCGGTCATTACCAGGTTGTCCTTGATGGCGACTGGCACCCCAGCGAGAGGACCGACCGTCTCACCGGCGGCAATGCGAGCATCAATCGCGCTCGCCGCTTGCCGAGCGGCATCGGCGTCAACGTGCAAGAAGGCGTGGAGCTCACCGTCGCGTTCGGTAATGGCCGAGAGCGCCGCATCGGTGGCCGCAGCAGCGGTGGTCGTGCGAGCAGCGATCGCCTGGGCGAGGGAAATGGCGGACGTGGTCATGGTGCCTCTCCAAGGATGCGGCCGACGCGGAATCGGTGTTCGGCTGCATCAGGGGCAGCAGCGAGGACCGCGTCACGGTCGAGCGACGGGGTCACGACGTCCTCGCGCAGCACGTTCTCGAGATCGAAGGGGTGCGCCATGGGCGAGAGCCCCTCGAGGTTGAGGGCAGCGATGTCTTGGGCGTGGCCGAGCACGGAGCCGAGCTGCTCAGTGAAGGTGGCGACTTCATCAGGGCGCAGTTCGAGACGAGCGAGGGAGGCCACCTTGATGACGTCAGCTTCGGTGAGGGGGTTCGGGTTCGTCACGCTGCACCTCCGAGCACGGCGTCGACGTGGGCGAAGATCTCCGCTTCCAAGAGCTCGCGGTCGTAGTCCAGCGTGGCCACGTGGTAGCTGCGCTCCAAGAGGACCTGGCGGACCGAACCGGACACGTCGCTCAGAATGAGGTCTGCCGATGCCGGCGGGACGACGTGGTCTTGGACCGACGTGCAGACGAGGACCGGGCAGGTGATGGCACCGAGATTCGCCGACACCGTCTCCATGGCATCAGACAGGCTCCGAC
Source organism: uncultured Actinomycetes bacterium (assembly GCA_903870905.1). Classification (GTDB taxonomy): domain Bacteria; phylum Actinomycetota; class Acidimicrobiia; order Acidimicrobiales; family RAAP-2; genus CAIQEU01. The sequence continues at coordinate 12,613 of CAIQEU010000066.1, forward strand.
CAGCCCGGAGCGGGTTGCCGTCGTAGGACGCCTCGGTCACCCCTTCCATGGCGATATCGCCACCAATGGACTCGAAGACCTCGAGACCGGACTCGAGCAGCAGGTCGATGCCGTCGAGGAGGTCTTGGCTGAGGGGGAGCACCATGGGGTTGACGAGACCGAGGGCTGCGACGCTTCCGTGGTTCTCGGCGAGGGCCAAGGAAATGCCACCGCCCATCGACAGGCCGACGACGGCCACCGCCCTGCACCGGGACGTGAGGTCGACGTAGGCAGCTTCAGCGGCGCCGTACCAGTCCTCCCAGCGAGTGGGCACCATGTCGTCGATGTGGGTCCCATGACCAGGCAACAGCGGCATCTCCACGCTGTAGCCACGGGAGACGAAACCATCTGCGAGAGATCGCATCGATACCGGAGACCCGGTGAAGCCGTGGACGACGAGGACGCCGAGATCAGAACCTGCCACCGAGAGGGGCTCGCAGCCGGGGAGAATGGGGTGTGCCATGCAGGCATCGTACCGGCGCCCGGTAACCTTCGGCGAACGACCTTCGAGGAGCACAATGGCTGAGATCTTCCTCTCCGAACCCTGGATCACTGAGGCACGGGCGCTGTACGAGTCCTGGGCCGATCGGTTACCGCCGGTTGCCCACTCCGTCGTCGTCAACCTCCTCGTCAACGAAGCGCCCTTCGAACCCGGCGAGGTCACCGCTCACCTCGACACGAGCGCCGGCGGACTCGTCATCGACCACGGCCACCGAGACGGCGCCGACCTCTTCGTGGTTGTCGACTACGCCACCGCTCGGGCCATCCTCATTGAGGGCAACCCCCAGGCTGCCATGCAGGCGTTCCTCGCCAACAAGATTCGGGTCGAAGGTGACATCACGAAGTTGATGGCCCTCGCCCAGCAGCCCATGGACGGTGACGCCACCGCCTACGCCGAGGCCATCCGGGACATCACCGCCTGAGTTAGATCTCGAGGACGGGTTCGGCCTCACTCGGCCGGGTTCGGCGATCCATGGATCGCATGAAGAGCGCAGCCACCACACCGACGAGTCCAACTGCTGCCCCCAACCAGTACGACAGGTGGAAGGTCCCCAATCGCTCAGCCTGTGTCGGATGCGGTCCGAGCGCTCGGAGCTTCGCTCCCTGAATGGCGATCACGATCTGAATTCCGGCCACTTCGCCAACCTGGGTGGCGATCAACTGCGCAGCCGACATCACGCCGTACTCGTGCTCGTCGACTTCGTTGGCCATCGTCGCCGAGGTGGAGGGCATGGCCACGCCCATCCCGATACCGGAGAGGCCGAGGGCCAGCACCAACCACCACACCGACGTGCCGGCCACGGCGAAGGCGAACACCGCCATGGAGACCGTGAGCGCGATCGTGCCGAAGATCGTGGTGGATCGTTCACCAAACTTCACTGCCGCGTAGCCCGCAATCGGTGATGCCAGGGCGAAGACGATGGGGCGGGCGACGGAGATGGTGCCGACTCGACCCGTCGACGCGTTGTAGCCGACCTCCATCAGGATCGGGAACAAGATGAACCCGCCGAAATACGCGAAGTTCGCCGAGACGCGGACCGCCATGGGGAACACGAAGTTCCGGTTCGTGAAGTAGTGGAGCGGGATGAGCGGTGTGGCGGCGTGGGTCATCCGCCAGAGGAAGACCCCGGAAGCGACGACCGCAATGGCGATGAGGGTGAGCGTGAGCGACGAGGTCAAGGGGTGATGGGGCAAGAAGGTGAGCGCCAGCATCGACGACAGCACCGCAGCCGACAGGCTCCACGAACCGAGCCAGTCCATGCCGTCCCAGGAGACCTTCGCTCCCTTGGGCTTCTCGTGGAGGTGCCGCGGGATAATGGCGGAGACCACGACGAAGGCAATGGCAAGGAGCACGAGCTGAATCCAGAACAGCGCTCGCCATCCGAGGGTGGGGATGACGAGGGCGCCAACGGACACACCGAGCACCGGACCTCCGGCGCCGATGAGCGACCACCACCCGAGCGCTTTGACGCGGTCTTCCCTGGCGAAGACGGAGTTGATGAGCGCCATCGACGCGGTGGCGGTCGCCGCCCCTTGGACGCCGTCCAAGGCACGAGCGGCGAGCAGCATCGGGGCGTTGACCGCCAAGCTGGTGAGCACTGCGGAGAGCATGGCCCCGAGCAGGCCGAAGAGGTAGAGGCGACGGTGACCGAAGACGTCGCTCGCTCGACCGAAGATCGGCGCAGCGAGGCCAAACGCCAAGAGGGGGCCGGTCATCGTCCAGGTCAGGACGTCAACTGAGGTGTTGAACTGCTTGGCGACGGGCTGCAGCGCGATGTTGAACGCGGTGAAGGTGAAGTTGAGGGCGAGGAGGCCCGAGAGCAGCGCACAGAGCACCCACCACTGGTAGCGAGCGCTCTTAACGGCGCGCTCCCCGACCCGTCGGTGGAGGAGGACGAACCACGATGTGTCGACCGAGGCTTCAGATCCCGATGCACCGAGCGCTGCTGCGCCAGGGTCCTTCCGTGGACTGAGGAGATCGTCGGGATTTCCCTCTTCGAGGTGGTGCTCCCGCGTGCTCGCTCCTGCGCGCTCGCCGTCGCTCACGCGCCGAGCGTGGGCATCTGCGCCTGGAGCTCGGCAACGGTCCAGCGATCGTTCTTCTCGATCTTGTCGGTCATTGCCCAGTTCTCGAAGTTCCGAACGGTGCCACCTTGGACGAAGAACACTCGACCGGTCGCCGGGCACTGCTCGGTGGCCAAGTAGGCCACCAGCGGCGAGATGTTGGCCGGGTCCCAGCTGTCGAAGGCGCTCGGGTCCTCAGGGACGGCCACAATGTCGGCGAGGCCTGGGGTGGACTCGGTCATCCGGGTTCGCGCAGCCGGAGCAATGGCGTTGACGCGCACGCCGTAGCGCTTCAGCTCTTCGGCGATGATGAGGGAGAACGAGGCGATGCCGGACTTGGCCGCACCGTAGTTGGACTGGCCGGGGTTGCCCACGAGGCCCGAGGTCGAGGAGGTGTTGATCACGCTGGCCTTCACGTCCTTGCCCGCCTTGGTCTGCTCGCGCCAATAGGCAGCGGCGTGGCGGGTGGGCACGAAGTGGCCCTTCAAGTGCACGTGGATGACCGCATCCCAGTCATCCTCTGTCATGTTGATGAGCACCCGATCCCGCAAGATGCCGGCGTTGTTGACGAGGACGTGCAGGTCACCGAAGTGCTCAATGGCGGTGTCGATGAGGCGCTTGCCACCTTCCCAGTCGGCGATGTCATCGGTGTTGGCCACAGCCTCGCCGCCCATGGCCCGAATCTCATCGGCCACCATCTCGGCTGCGCCACGGTCATCGCCAGAACCGTCCACCGCGCCACCGAGGTCGTTGATCACGAGCTTGGCGCCTTCTTGGGCGAAGAGCAGGGCGTGCTCACGACCAATGCCGCGGCCTGCTCCGGTGATGATTGCTACCCGTCCGTCCAATGCACCCATGACTGTCTCCCTCTCGGCGTTCTCGCCCCATCCTAGGAGTCAACCGCCAGGCGGTTGCAGCCCTCAGCCTTTGAACCACCAATTGGGAATTCGGGCGTGGGCGTGGAAGTGATCGGGAATCTGCCGCATGACCTGGTCGATCGTGTAGGTCTCTGGCCCGAGGACGCGATCAGCCACGATCGTCAACTGCGCCACCATGTGGGCGCGAGCGTCATCGGGTGGCGTTGGACTGTGGGATTTCCAGACGACCATCGGTACGTCGCAGACCTCACAGTCGGCAATCCAGCACACGTCGTCTTCGTAGTGCCATGGCGTGATCTGCGCCGCCTCGCAGAGATCGCAGCCCATCAGCCCGACAGGGTGCAGGTCACGGTCGAGCCTGGTTGCACCGACGTCCCGACAGGAGGAACGGTGGCACCACAGGTTCCGGCAGGCCCGAGGATCTGCGGGTTGAGGCCGGCAGCCGAAATTGCCGCCGTGGCTTGGCTTGCCGTCAGACCCTGCACGCTCGGTACGACGACGGGAGCGGGACCGGCCGAGACGTAGACCGTGACCGATCCACCCTTGGCCAGCTGCGATCCCGCAGCAGGAACGGTCCGGACCACTTGCTGGAGGGGAATGGTCGAGGAGAACTCCGACCCCTGGGTCACCACGAACCCTGCGGCTGTGAGCTTGGTGGCAGCGTCGGTGTAGGAGAGCCCACGCACATCGGGGACTGCGGTCGGTGCATCTCCTCCCGAGATGGAGAGCACGATCGTCGAGCCTGACGGTACCGCTGGTGGATTGAGGTCGGTTGACCCTGCGACGGTGTAGGAGACGACTTGCCCGGCAGGCACCGTTGAGGAGTACGAGGTCGCAGCAGTCGGACAGGTGCCGTGCAGCTGCGCCGTCGCCAGTTGCGCTTCGGCTTGGGTGCAGGTGAGCCCAGCGAGCGATGGCACTGTCACCGATGCGGCGCCAATGGAGAGCTCCAAGGTCACGACTCGGCCGGATTTCACCTTGGTTCCCGGGGCGACGGACTGGCTGATGACCTGCCCCACGGGGATCGTCGGCGAGATCGCTCCGGGGCCGAACGCGGCCACGAGACGGGCGTCAGCCAAGATCGTGGTGGCCTGATCCTTCGTCGCGCCCACGACATTGGGCACGGGGACGTTCGCCGAGTTAACCGAACGGTAGGCCAGGTACCCGCCACCGAGGAGGCCGAGGAGGAGGAGCACGGCCACCACCCACGGCCACCGGCGACGACGAGGACCATCCCAATCCGGAGCATCATCGACGTCGGTGAGTTGCTCCGTGCCGAGACCACCAGCCGCGACCGCAGCCGTGGCCACCGTCATTGGGTCGCGCCCTGCGCCTGCAATTCCCTGCGACGCGTTCGTCACGGTTGGCACTGATCCGGTGAGCTCGGTCGCCGATGGCGGCCGGAATCCAATACTCGACTGCATGGGCACCGCCGCAGCCGTCGTCCCACTCGTCGCCACCGACTCTTGGATCATCGCCGTGGCATCGGGTTGAGGCATGATCCCCGTGGTCTGGGTTCCCTGAACGACAGCGGTCGCCGTTGACCGACGGGTGGCAGCAGCAGAGATGGGGCCAGGCCCCGGCAGCGTTGCCGCCAGCGCATCGAGGCGTTCGGCGAACCCGGCAGCATCGAGGCGAGCGTCGGGTTCGGGGGCAGCAGCACGCGCCAGCAGCGCATCGAGTTGTCCGAGGCTTGGGTGGTGGGGCAGCGCCACACCGACACGCGCCATGAGCGTGGAAATCGCCGACGTGGCGTCGAAGGGGACTGACCCGGTGGCAGCCTCGTAGAGGACCACGGCCAAGGCATAGACGTCGGAGCGGCCGTCGATTGCCATCCCAAGCGCTTCTTCTGGCGATGCGTACTTTGCGTGCTCGAGATCGAACCGGTGCTCTCCAGAGGCGAAGGGATCACGACCGGCAGGCACGGCGTGGAAGTCGGTCAGCCGAATACGGTCGTCTTCGTCGAAGAGCAGGTTGGCGGGCGTGACCGCTCCGTGGACGATCCCACTGGCATGGGCTGAGGCCAGTGCATGGGCCGCCTGCGAGCCAACCGACACCACTTGGGGCAAGGTGAGCGTGCCGTGCTGATCGAGGACTTGACGCAGAGAACCACCAGGGAGGTACTCGAGCACCATGAATGCCGAGGCGGCATCATCTGACCAGTCGTAGACGCGAAGGATGGAGGGGTGGTTGAGGCCAGCGATGGCCTTCGCCTCAGCGGCGAAGCGTTGGCGGAACTCCGGGTCGAGCGCCTTGGCTGCGTGCGCCACCCGCACAGCTACTTGACGTTGGAGGGACACATCCTCGCCGAGGTAGGTGGTCGCAGTTGGGCCATCGCCGAGCAGCGCGATGAGGCGATACCGTCCGTCGAGCAGGGATCCAATCAAGTCGGCGGGTGTGGTCATGGCTCACTCAGAAGACTACTGCCCACGTCTCCTCGCCGGTGGGACGGTGAGACAGTTGTCACTCGGGGAGCGTGCCGGTTGTGAGCAGGTGCTCGAACGACGCCGCGTCGACGATGGGGATCGAGAGCGTCTCGGCCTTGGTCAGCTTGGATGCGCCGGGTGCATCGCCAGCCACGACGCAGAAGGTCTTCTTCGAGACTGATCCCGGTGACGTTCCCCCACGAGCGAGCACAGCAGCTTCTGCCCCATCTCGGGTGTACCCCTCGAGGGAGCCCGTGATCACGACCGCCTTGCCGAGCAGGGTTTGAGGGAGTCCGCTCCCCCCGCTTCCCTCGACGCCGACGCCTGCCTGCTCGAGGCGCTCGAGAAGGGTCCGGCCATGTGCGCTCTGAGCGAACTCGACGATACGTCCAGCGATCACCGGCCCAATGCCATCGAGGGCGGCGAGTTGGTCGACCGTTGCGGACGCAACGGCTGAGAGCGTGGGGAACGCAGCGCTCGTGATGCGGGCTGCTGCTGGGCCAACGTCGTGGATGCCGAGGCCGATCAGCACTCGGTGCATGGGCTGGCGGCGTGATCCCTCGATCGCGGCACAGAGCTTGGTGGCAGAGATCTCGCCGAGTCCCTCGAGGCCCTCGAGCATTGCTGGGGTCAAGGTGTAGAGGTCTGCTGGTGAGGTCACGAGTACCGCGTCGACGAGTTGCGCCACACGGCTCTCCCCGAGTCCTTCGATGTCGAGGGCCGTCCGAGACGCGAAGTAGGTCAACCCTTGGATGATCTGTGCTCGGCACGAGCGGTTCACGCACGTGGTGTCACTCTCGCCGTTGAGGCGAGCCAACGGTCCACCGCACGAGGGACAGGTGGAGGGGAACTGCCACGGGCCCGGCCGGCCCGGACGAGTCGCTTGACCCGGAGCAGGCCCAACGACCTCGGGAATGACGTCGCCAGCCTTGCGCACGACGACCACGTCTCCGGGTCGAACGTCTTTGAGCGCGACTTGGTCTTCGTTGTGGAGCGTCGCCATAGCGACCGTCGTCCCACCGACGAACACCGGTTCCAAGACGGCGAAGGGCGTCACCCTGCCGGTCCGCCCAACTGAGATCTGAATGTCGAGCAACGTGGTCGTGCGCTCTTCGGGAGGGAACTTCTTGGCGATTGCCCAGCGGGGCGCTCGAGAGGTGGATCCCAGGTCCTCGTAGAGGGTCCGATCATCAACCTTGACGACCGCTCCATCGATGTCGAAGGACAACAGGTGCCGCTCGGCTTCGAATCGAGCGCACGCCTCGAGCATCTCCTCCACCGACGCAGCGACGACGGCACGACTGGTCACCGTGAACCCGGCACCGCGAAGGAGCTCCAAGACGCCGTGCTGGGTCGAGGGGTCCCACGCACTCCCGGGCGCCACACCCTCGGTCGGCCCGAGGAGGTAGGCGAGGAAGGAGAGCGGTCGAGTAGCGGTGATGCTCGAATCCTTCTGCCGGAGCGATCCCGCTGCTGCGTTCCTCGGGTTCACGAACGCCTTCTCCCCGAGTTCGAGTTGGCGACGGTTCATCGCTTCGAAGGCAGCTCGCTCCATGTAGACCTCACCACGGATCTCGACGAGCGCCGGTGGCGCTCCGAGATCGGGGTTGAGCACCTTGGGAATGGACGAAATGGTGGCGATGTTATCGGTGACATCCTCGCCGGTCGTCCCATCACCCCGGGTCGCTCCCCGCACGAGGACCCCGTCCACGTAGGTGAGCGACATGGCGAGTCCGTCGATCTTCGGCTCGCAGCAGAACGTGAGGGGGTGACCCCCAGCGAGCTTCACGGCACGATCAGCCCAGGCCCGCAGTTCGTCGTCATCGAAGGCGTTGTCCAGGCTCTGCATGGGCGCGGCGTGAACGACTGGTGAGAACGCAGTGGAGAGCGCTCCACCCACCGTTCGGGTCGGCGACGTCTCCCCGGCGAGATCGGGATGGGCTTCTTCCAACGCCCGCAGCTCGCGTACCAGCGCGTCGAACTCGGCGTCGGCGATCTCTGGAGCGTCGTCGAGGTAGTAGCGCTCGGTGTGGTGTGCGATCAACGTCCGGAGCGCGTGCACTCGGGCTGCGGGATCGTCCGTCACGCCACCACCGCCGAACCGAGAACCACGTCAGGGTCAGCGGGGTCGTAGAACGCCAGGGTCTGTCCCGGAGCAACGAGGCGAGCAGGGGTGTCGAGGGTGACCGTGGATCGATCGTCGCTGATGACCCCCGGTGCTGGCCTGCCGTGGGCACTGACCTGCACGATGACCGGGCCGGAGGGCAATTCGTCGCTGGTGGTGGTGAGCATTGCGGCGTCGAGTCGGATCGCCGATGCCATCGCCCCGTCGAGCGGTGCCACCGTGACGGTGTCGGTGTCGAGGTCGACGTCGACCACGTAGCGCCGCGTGCCATCGGGGCCGGCACCAATGCCACGCCGCTGCCCCAAGGTCACGAGCTGAATGGCAGCAACCGTTCCGAGTGCTTGGCCCGTTGGCTGGTCGATGACTCGGCCACTGCGAAGCTCGAGGCGCGTGCTCAAGAAGCCGTCTCGACCACTGGTCGAGGGGATGAAGCACACGTCTTGACTGTCGGGCTTGGTCGCGGTGCGCAGTCCGAGTCGCACCGCGTGGTCACGGACCTGGGCCTTGGTCATCTCCCCCACCGGAAGTTCGAGGGCGGCGATGGTGGATGCGGGGAGCATGGAGAGGACGTAGGACTGGTCCTTCAGCGGATCGGCACCTCGAGCGAGTCGACGAGTGGGAGCCACCGTCCGCTCGACGATTCGAGCGTGGTGCCCGGTGGCCAGCCGGTCGAAGCCGAGCCGGCGGCACTGGTCCAGCATCAAGGAGAACTTGATGTGGCGGTTGCACTCAATGCAGGGGTTCGGAGTCTTGCCCGCAGCATGACCCTCGATGTAGGGGGTCACGACCGCTGCCATGAACTCCTCGCTCAAGTTCACGACATGGTGGGCGATCCCGAGTTGCTGGGCCACCCGCCGGGCGTCGTCCACGTCGGTCGCAGCGCAGCACCCCGAATCGCTCGGTCCGCCCCAGAGGCGGAGCGTCACCCCGGTGACGTCGTGGCCCTGCTCGACGAGCAGCGCTGCAGCAACGGAGGAGTCCACTCCTCCCGACATCGCGATGGCAACCTCCATGCCACTCAGTCAACCAGACCGGTGTCGTCCATCAGGCGCGTCGCCGCAATCGTTCGACGACCGCGCTCACGGTCGCAATGGCCGCTTCGACCTCGGCCTCGGTAGTGGTGTGGCCCAACGTGAACCGCACCGCGCCCCGGGCAGCACTCGGCGCGAGGCCAATCGCGGCCAGTACATCGCTCTGCTCGATGGCGCCACTCGCACAACTCGAGCCGGCCGATGCGGCCACGCCGCTCCGGTCGAAGCCGAAGAGGAGCTCATCGGCGATCATCCCGTCGAAGTGCACGTGGAGGTGACCCGGCAACTGGGGGGCAGTCGAGATCGTCGCCACCGCGCCAGCGCCGTTCACGAGTCCGTCGCGCAGTCGATCACGGAGGCGGCTCACCGTTGCCGCTGCCTCCACAGCATCGCGCACTGCGCAGCGCAGCGCGGTGGCCATGGCCACGGCACCGAGGGCATCTTGGGTCCCTGCCCGGTGGCCCAGTTCTTGACCCCCGCCGACGAGGAGTGGCGCCAAGGGGACGCTCCGTCGGATGAGGAGTGCGCCGGTGCCCTTGAGTCCCCCGAGCTTGTGCCCAGAAATGGTGACGAGGTCGCATCCAGCCGTGGTGGTGGCCAGGTCGTGCCATGGAGCGGTCTGGACGGCATCAGTGTGCACGACCGCATCGGGGGCGATGCGGTGGGCACGAGCGGCGATGTCGGCCACTGGCTGCACGGTGCCGAGTTCGTTGTTCGCTGCCATCACCGAGACGAGGGCGGCCCCTCGACTGAGCAGGCTCGCCACGTCTCGGGGATCGACCCGGCCCTCGGCGTCAACACCAACGACGTGCACCGTGGTCCCTCGGTGTGCCGCTTCTCGGGCGCAGGCCTCTGCCACGGCCTTGTGCTCAATGGCAGAGACGATGATGGTGTTGGCCACCGACGCTGGCTTCGCCGCCATGACGCCGGCGACCGCCCAGTTGTCCGCCTCGGTCCCACCACTCGTGAAGACCACTCCCTGTGCGGGAGTCCCGGTCAACGCGCCGATCTCCTCTCGAGCATCGTCTAGGACGAGACGAGCAGCGCGCCCTGCAGCGTGGGCACCGCTCGGGTTGCCGTAGGCGGCCAGGTGCTCGGTGACGACCGCGATCACCTCGGGACGGAGCGGCGTTGCCGCTGCGTGATCGAGGTAGACCATGGACTTAAGCGACGTAGACGGTCTTGATGTTGCAGAACTCTCGCATCCCGAGCGCCGAGAGCTCGCGTCCATAGCCACTTCGCTTGATTCCACCGAAGGGCAACTCTGGCGTTGAGGCCACGATGGCGTTCACGAACACCATGCCCGCCTCGATCCCTGCCACGCATCGCTCCTGCTCGGCCGGGTCCATGGCCCACACCGATGCCCCAAGACCCCACGGCGTGGCATTGGCCACTGCGATCGCCGCATCGAGATCCGGAACGGACTGCACCACAGCGACGGGACCGAAGAGCTCCTCGCAACCAGCGCGCATGGACGGGTCGACTCCGGTCAGCACTGTTGGGCGGTAGAAGAAGCCCGGGCCGTCGACCGCCACGCCCCCGGCGTGCACCGTTGCCCCCTTGGCCACTGCATCCGCCACCTGCTCGGAAATCTCCTGGCGCTGGCTGGCCGAGACGAGTGGTCCAACGTTGGTTGCCGGGTCCATGGGGTCCCCAACGACGAGGGCATCCATCTGCTCAGCGAATCGGGCCACGAACTCGTCGTAGCGATCAGCGACCACCAAGAACCGCTTGGCAGCGATGCAACTCTGGCCGTTGTTCTGCACACGACCAGTCACCGCCATCGGCACTGCTCGATCGAGGTCGGCGGAACTCGCGACGATGAAGGGGTCGGATCCTCCGAGCTCGAGCACGCACTTCTTGAGGGCTGCTCCAGCAGCTGCACCGACCGATGCCCCGGCTGCCTCGCTCCCCGTCAGCGTCACCGCAGCGATGCGATCATCAGCGATGAGCGCCGCCACCTTGGAGGCAGGTAGGAAGAGATTCGTGAAGACCCCGTCGGCGAACCCTGCCCGGCGGAACACATCTTCGAGACAGAGCGCTGCCCGCGGGACGTTAGAGGCGTGCTTTAAGACACCGACGTTTCCGGCCATGAGCGCAGGGGCTGCGAATCGGACAACCTGCCAGAGCGGGAAGTTCCACGGCATGACCGCCAGCACACAGCCAATCGGGTCGTAGCGCAGTTCAGAACGACTCGCCGGGGACTCGACGGGCTCAGGCGCCAGCATGGCAGGGCCGTGGTCGGCGTAGTAGCGCATCGTCATGGCGCACTTGAGCACCTCGCCCTTGGCCGCAGCGAAGGTCTTGCCCATCTCCTCGGTCAAGATCGTGGCGATGTTCGGGAGTTCGCCTTCGAGGACCTCGGCTGCAGAGCGGAGCCACATGGACCGGTCGCTCAGGCTGGTGGTGCGGTACCACTGGAAGGTTGCAACCGCCCGATCGAGGAGTGCGTCGACGTGCTCGTCGGTGTGATCGGGGTGGGTCTCGACGACGGCGCCAGTGGTTGGGTTCACAGAGGTATACGGCATGGCTTCAGTCTGCCTGAGGAATTCCCGGTCGTGGCGCGTCAGGTGGCGAGTCCGACCGCCTCGCCGAGGAGACGCCGCAGGACCTTGCCGGTCGACGTCATCGGGAGCGCGTCGAGTCGGTAGTAGTCCTTCGGTCGTTTGAAGGGTGCGAGGTGCTCGTTCGCACGTTCCCGAAGCCGCGCTTCGGCCCCATCGTCTCCCACGAGTGCGCAGCAGACGCGTTGACCCCAGGTCGGGTCATCCCACCCGAAGATCGCGAGTTCGGTGACTCCATCGGTTCCCGCTAACGCCGCTTCGACCTCGGCGGGGTAGACGTTGACGCCACCGGAGATGATGAGGTCGTGGCGTCGACCGGTGAGGAAGAGGAAGCCATCGTCATCCAGGGTTCCGAGATCTCCAACCGTGCACGATGTGCCGTCCCACGCCGCAGCAGTGGCCTCGGGTTGACCGAGGTAGGACCAGCGAGCGAACTCGGGGACGTCGCACCAGATGGTGCCAACGCCATCCCCTGCGCCGTGGTCAGCATCGAGCGGTCGAATCGAGAGGGTTCGGCCCTGGCGGGCTCGACCAACGGTTCCCGGTCGCTCCAGCCACTCCTCTTGCGTGCAGAACGCGAACTGCGTCTCTGAGGCGCCGTAGAACTCGAGCACCCCTCGCCCGCCGACCCGCTCCATCGCGGCGCGCTTGAGTGCTGGCGGACACGCCGATCCGGCGTGGGCGAGGTACCGCAAGCTGCTGAAGCGTTCGTCGTGGCCGAGGCTCGGATGGCCGAGGATCCGCTGGAGGTGGGTCGGCACCATGAACGCTGCTGTCGGCTGATCGACGCGCAGGCTGTTGAGAGCCGCTCCGGCCTCGAAGTGCGGGGTCACGAGGAGCTCGCCACCGGCGACGAGCACCGACGTGGCGAATCGAACGGCGACGGTGTGGTGGAGCGGAGAGCACATGAGGAAGCGATCCGACGGGCCGAGATCCCAGACCGCGAGCTCGTCGTCGACGACCGCTCGAGCGGTTCGTTCGTCGAGGACGCCATTGGTGACCGCCTTGGGCACACCCGTCGTCCCCGAGGTGAAGTGCATCGTTCGCGTGAGGGGGACCTCGGCAATGTCCATCGTTGCGTCACCGAAGAGCGCGGCGAGTGCTCCTCGGTCCTCGATGCAGTGCGGGTCGCCGAGGATGGATCGCTGCACGGCGCGTTCAGCAGGCGTGAGGCCTGGGTTCATCACCGCAGGTCGGAGCCCAGATCGGCTGGCGCCGAGAATTGCGGCCAGCAGGTCGACCGAACCCGGCAGGCAAAAGGCCACGATGTCCCCGTCGCGCAAGCCGGCGGTGGCTCGGAGACCCGCGGCTGCTCGTCGAGCGAGACGGTCGGCATCATGTGCCGTGAGGAGCAGGGGTGAGGAAGAAACGGGCATCAAGCAAACGCAATCCTGCCACGCTCGACCCTTCCACAAATGATGGATGCGTCGCTAGCGACAGTTCGGATTGTTCCTGCAAACAGTAAATCCAATTTCTTCAGAACATCGGCGGGACGAAATCATCGACGGAAACCGAAGAGCCCCCAATGTCCGTTCAGCACTTCGACAATCACGAATTCCTGGTACCCGACTGCTGCCAGAACTCGGCCATGAAGGGATCGTGGAATGGAGGCCCGCACGACTCAGGTCTGGCCTCGTAGCTGTGCTCAGGCCATCAGACTGGCGACGACATGCCGCCACCACGCAAAGCGGGCAGGGCAGTTGCCCGCATGCGCTTCAGCACTCGGTGATCAACTGGCGTGGCAGCCGGGTGAAGGCCACCATTGCTCGCGACGAGTGCATCCCAAGCACGTAAACGGGCTGAGGCAACGGCGTCATTTGCCAATTCGAGGCAGTCGAGACGGTCGTTGTTGACATCGACCGTGATGGTGTCACCATCTTCAACGAGAGCAATAGGGCCACCAAGCAGGGCCTCTGGAGCGATGTGTCCAATGACGAGGCCCACAGAGCCTCCTGAGAAACGTGCGTCGGTCATCAGGGCAATGGTGATGTCGTGCTTTCGACACAGTGAGGTGATCTTGGAGGTGGGGTCGAGCATCTCGGGCATACCCGGGGCGCCGCGAGGTCCCTCGTAGCGGATGACGACCATGTCGTTATCGACAAAGCTCTCGGGCGACTCATCGAGAGCGGCGATGAGTGAGCGCTCAGAGTCAAACACCCGGGCCCGACCGGTAAACACGCCGTCGACAATGCCGCTTTCGACCCCGGCCAATTTCAAAATTGCTCCACCTTCGGGAGCGAGATTGCCGCGAAGCAGGCGCAATCCACCAGTGCTCTTGAAGGGCTTTGCCACCGAGTAGATGACCTGATGGTCAGCCGCCGGTGGGGTGAGACGAGCGACCTGCTCGGCCAGCGTTTCACCGGTGCAGGTCATGGTGGTTCCGTCAAGGAAGCCAGCTGCGAGGAGTTCATTCACCACACTCGGCAGGCCGCCGGAGGCTTCCACGTCGACCATGGAAAACTCACCGAAGGGACGCATATTCACAATGACGGGTAGGCGGTGAGACAGTTCGTTAAAGGCATCTTGACTCAAGACGTCGGTCCACAGGTCGAGTCCAGCAGCGCGGGCAATCTCAACGCTGTGCAGCATGACGTTGGTGGATCCACCCATGGCCATCGCCACGGTGAGGGCGTTGCGCAGTGAGGCCGGGGTCACAATGTCACGGGGACAAATATTGCGCTCAGTCATGATGGCGAGGCATTGCACGAGTTCGTCAGGGAACTCGGTGAGCCGACGAGGATCATCCGACGGAGGAGCAACCATGTGGAGCGGTTCGAGCCCGAGTACCGCAATGAACGTCTGCATGGTGTTGTAGGTGAACATGCCACCACAGCTGCCCTGGCCGGGACAGGCGTTCATGGTTACCTCGGCGCGGGCATCCTCGTCGGTGCTCGTCGCATACTGAAAAGCCGTGACGAGGTCGATGCGCTCGCCGCTTGAGGGGAGGTGGCCAGGCTTAATCGAGCCATCGGAGAGAATGACTGCGGGGACGTTGTGCTCGAGCATGGCAGCAACGGTGCCAACCGGTGGCTTGTCACATGCCACCACCGCAATGGCGCCTGCGACCCGGTTGGCGGCGAAGTGACTAGAAGCCACGTCGTTGACGAGTTCACGACCAACGAGTGAAAATCGCATCTCGGGCGTGCCGTTCAGCTGGCCGTCTGACACGCCCACGGTGAAAGCGGGGGCAATCAGCCGATTGGCCCGCCCGTCAGCGGCGATGCGTCGTGACATGGCGGCCTGGACGGCGGCCACTTTGGCTTGCACTCCGAGGTAGCACTGGCTGTCACCGAGGTTGCCGAGCACGGCCCAGACGGGATCGTGAATTTTCGTGGGGTCTTCGCCGAGAAACGCCGCCGTACCGACGCGCTGAACGTCGCGACCTGGGTTGCCGGCGGACCTTACGTTGACGGGCGTTGCGGTTTCGAGACCTTCAGTCATGCAGGGAGTTTAGTGGGTGGTCGAGATCGATCCAAAGACTCGCCACCCTTCAGACGTCACTTCGGACGATTTGGTCACTTGAGGTGCGGCTCAGCCAGTGTTCGACGACGACAGCAAAGCACCAACGCTGAATGGGTACACCTGAAGGACTCGTTTCTCTTCAGGTGATGGCGCCAACTGAAGCAATGACGAGAATCATGGAAATTCCCCACCCCGTGAGAGCGGCAGTGGGCCACGAGGCCCACCAAAAGAAGGTGGGCCCCTTCGAGGCTGGTGGTTCTTGAGCCAACCAACCAGAAGGGACCCTCCTCCATGCTCACACAAGGAGAAGACGTGGAAGCCCACGCATTAAAGGAACGGGGATGGACGATCTCGTCCATTGCCAAGCACCTCGGCCGGGATCGAACGACGATCCGGGGCGATCTCAAGGGAGAACGAACACCGGGAGTCCGGGCGCGAACTGCACCCAATCCACCGGAGCCCTTCGTTGCCGACCTCACCCAGCGACTGGCCGACGACCCGCACGTGTGGGCCGGCGCCCTGTTCGACGAGGTCACCCGCCTCGGCTACGCGCTCAGCTACCCGAGCTTCACCCGCCAGGTGCGAGTTCGTGGCTTGCGCCCACACTGCGAGGCCTGTGACGGGGTCTCAGGTCGCGACACCGTTGAGATCTTCC
>CAIQEU010000067.1 GCA_903870905.1 uncultured Actinomycetes bacterium
CAGCGTGGGGGTTGTTCGTCGTCGTGGCGTGATGGCCGAGCATCACGACCGTCGGGGCGAGGTTCGCCGTGAGACCAATTCCAGCCAAGACCGATGCGGCAACCGCCACCTGGTCCTCGACCTCGAGGCGCCACCGGCCCCCACTCGATGCCGCCTGACGGCGCCGCAGGCCACCAACGTTGCGCCCGAGTACCCACGGTGCGCTGACCACGCCCGCGACCTCTGCCACCGCGAACATCGCCGATGGTTCGTGGGTGAGTTCGGAGAGCACCCCACCGAGCGTTGTGCGCTCGAGGTCTCCCGTCGATGCAGGGTCACCCCCGACGATGGTGCCCGAGAACTCCTCTCCGACGATGCCGTCGATTCCGGTGCATGCGGGTGGTGCAACCCGTAAATTCTGGGGGAGTCCATCACGGCGGGAGTTGCCGTCATGGAAGAGGGGGAACCATGCCGAGTCGTCGCCACCAGATTGCCGTGCTCGTCGTCCGTGCCGCGAGGCTCAAGCACGCCTTCTCGAGCGAAGCCAGCCTGGCGAAGAGCATCGCCAAGAGTCGACCACGCGATGCCAAGCGCCGACGTGTACCTCGATACGTCACCAAGCGGTGCAACGTGACGACGACCTCCTCGCCAGGGTTTCCCATCGTGATCCTCACCCCTCGTGCACCGTCGAGGGGCACCATGGTCTTCAGCCACGGCGGCGCCTACATCGGCGAGCTGCAGTCCATCCACTGGCGGTTCTGTGCGTGGGTGGCGACGACGCTCAACCTCACCGTCCACGTCCCGCTCTACCCGCTCGCCCCTGAGCACACCTGGCGCGAGACGATCCCTCCACTCACGACCTACTGCGAGCAACTGGTCTCACGTGGACAGGTCGTGCTCGCCGGGGACTCCGCCGGGGGTGGCCTCACCCTGGCGGTCGCCCGTCGACTCGTCGATGCCGGCCATTCGCCAACCGCGGTCGTGCTCATCTCGCCGTGGCTCGACGCCACGGCCGATGACGCCGAGGTGCACGCAGCTGCGGCAACCGATCCCCTGCTCTCGGTTCCCGGACTTCTCGTCGCCGGTGCGATGTGGGCGGGAACGGACGACCCAGCAGATCCCAACATCAGTCCACTGAAGGGCAACCTTTCGGGCCTTCCTCCAACCATGGTGCTCACCGGGACCCGAGATCTCTTGAACGTCGACGCTCACCGGTTCACTGCCGCAGCAACTGCTGCGTCGGTGGACGTGACGATGGTGAACGAGCCGGGACTCCTGCACGACTTCCCCCTCTTCCCGATCCCCGAAGGTGCGAAGGCCCGAGCGCAGATTGGCGACTTCATCACCGCCAGATTCGACGCCGCTTCCTGACCGGCCCGAGCCGTCGGGCTACCACTCCTCTTGAAGCGCGAGTGCGAGACTGCACAGCGTGAGACCTCGGGTCTGAGAAGGAGAGCGACGTGCGACTGTTGATTGTGGGGGCCGGTGGCGTGGGAACCGCCGTCGCCAAGACCATTGCCAAGTGGAACCTCTTCGGTGAGGTCGTGGTCGCCGATGCGCTCGGTGACCGAGCGGCTCGGGCCATTGCCGGAGCAGGGCCGCGATTCTCGTCGGCGACCGTTGACGCCTCGAATGAACGAGCCCTCACCGACCTCATGGTGGCCTCGGGCACGACCGTGGTCTTGAACGCCCTCGATCCCCGCTTCGTCATGCCCGTCTTCAACGCAGCCTTCGCAGCACACGCCAGCTACCTCGACATGGCCATGTCGCTCTCCACACCCCACCCAACCGATCCCTACCGCTCCACTGGACGGATGCTCGGCGACGACCAGTTCGCCAAGTCCCAAGCGTGGGAGGACCACGGGCTCCTCGCACTGTGCGGCATGGGGATCGAACCCGGCATGTCCGACGTCTTCGCTCGCTACGCCGCCGACTCCCTCTTCTCCTCCATTGACGAAATTGGCGTACGCGACGGAGCGAATCTGGCCGTTGCAGGGTATGACTTCGCCCCAACCTTCTCGATTTGGACGACGATCGAAGAGTGCCTCAACCCACCCGTGATCTACGAACGCGACCGCGGGTGGTTCACGACGCCACCGTTCTCTGAGCCCGAGACGTTCGTGTTCCCCGGTGGCATTGGGCCCGTTGAGTGCGTCAACGTCGAACACGAAGAGGTCCTCCTCATCCCCCGGTGGGTCGACTGCAACCGGGTCACCTTCAAGTACGGACTCGGCGACGAGTTCATTCAGGTGCTCTCGACGCTCCACAAACTCGGCCTCGACTCGACGAGCCCGGTCTCAGTTGGCGGCGCGTCGGTATCGCCTCGAGACCTCGTCGCTGCGTGCCTCCCGAACCCCGCAGAGATTGGCGACCTCATCACCGGTGTGACCTGTGCGGGAACGTGGATCACCGGTACCGGTATCGATGGAGCGCCGCGTGAGGTGTACCTCTACCACTTGGCCGACAACGAGTGGACGATGCGCGAGTTCGACAGTCAAGCAGTGGTCTGGCAGACCGCACTCAACCCCATCGTCGCCCTTGAGCTCCTCGACAGTGGTGCGTGGGAGGGAACAGGAGTCCTTGGGCCCGAGGCACTCCCCGCCCAGCCGTTCCTCGACCTCGTCAACGCGCACGGTGCTCCCTGGGGCATCGAGGAGCGCGCGGCGCGTTCGGCGTAGCGGCGGTGCACCTCGACGAGCAGGCTCGGAGGCGAAGCGTCGTGCGACGCTGGCAGCCGTGGTTGATCGTCGCGTCCTACGGGCTCAGCGTGTTCGGCCTCTTCTGGCAGTTCTCAGCGATCGCTCGACGCCAGATTCCCCTCACCCCAACGAGCGACCAAGTGCAGCAAGTGTGGTTCTTGGCTTGGCCTGCCCATGCGCTCCAGGCCGGACTGAACCCCCTCTTCAGCCATGCCATGAACGTGCCCCATGGGGTCAACCTCATGACCAATACCTCCGAGCCGCTCCTCGGGCTGCTCTTCGCCCCGTTCACCTGGTGGGCAGGTCCACTCGCGACCTACGTCCTCATCCTCGAACTGGGTTTCTTCCTCTCCGCGGTGAGCGCCGCAGCTGCGGCCCGTGTCGTCGGTGCGTCGTGGTTCGGGGCGTGGTTCGTTGGGCTGCTCTTCGGCTTCGGAGCTCCGCGACTCGTCAACGGAGTGGTCCACGCCTACTTCACCGTCGATCTCGTCCTCCCGTGGCTCCTCGTCGCAGCCATTCGCCTGGTGCAGGGCACGTGGTCACCACGACGCACCGGACTCCTCTGCGGCGCGCTTCTCAGCGTCGATTTCCTCATCTCGCCTGAGCGTGTGGCGATTGAGGCGATCACCCTGGTCGGCATCGCCCTCGGTTGGCTCCTCGTGGTCCGACGCCCAACAACGCTGACCGCACTCATCCGAACGGCGATGTGGGTGGGCGTCGTCCTCCTTCCCCTCGCCGCCTACCCCGCAGCGATGCTCCTCGTCGGCCCGGAGCACGTCCATGGCGCGCCCCACGCCTACATCCAGCAGTTCACGGCAACCTTCTCGTCACTCGTGCAACCAGGTCCATACGCCATGTTCGCTCCCGTTGGCTCCTATCCCACCCAGTTCGCACTGTCGGCTGAGGGCTGGACGAACGGCACCTACCTCGGCATCCCGCTCATCGCACTGGCGACCTTCGGCGCGTGGCGG
This sequence comes from uncultured Actinomycetes bacterium, assembly GCA_903870905.1. Taxonomy (GTDB): domain Bacteria; phylum Actinomycetota; class Acidimicrobiia; order Acidimicrobiales; family RAAP-2; genus CAIQEU01. Next base: position 3,650 of record CAIQEU010000067.1, read on the forward strand.
TGGCGGCGCTCGACCCTCGATCGCAGCATCGCCGTTGCCTCGCTCATCGCGCTCGTCATGAGCTTCGGCGGAACGATCGAGGTCTTCGGCATCGCCATTCCAAGCCCCTATCGGCTCTTCGTGCACCTTCCCCTCGTCGGCGACATCATCCCCGGTCGCTTCGTCGAAGTCGCCATCTGCGGTGTGGCATGGCTGGCGGCTCGAGCCCTGGCGCTCCCCGCGGGTCGCACCGCGTCGGCAGCACCTCGTCATGTTGCTGGTGCAGCCCTCGCCACCGTGGCCGTTGTGGTCACCCTGCTCCCTGCTCACACCATTCGAGCGGCCAAGGCCGCCCACGATCCCTTCTTCACGAGTCACCTCGGTCGCACCCTGTTGCCCGCGGGGTCCCGAGTGCTCACCTATCCGTACCCGGTGTCGGTGTTCAACACCGCCATGGTCGACCAAGCCCAGGCCGCCATGCGGTACGACCTCATGGGTGGTCAAGCCATCGTGCCCGGCCCGTCAGGGACGAACACCGGCGTGGTGCCCCAGCAACCCCAGACCATCATCGACCTCTTCCTCCACGCCTACCTCGGACCGAAGCCCATCACCCTCAACTTCCCCGTCGGACCGACGCCGCCCCTCGACCGAGCGACGCTGGCTGCCATGCGCGCCTACGTCGTCGCCAACCACGTCGACGCCATCTGTTGGCAGCGCAGCGGCCACTTCCCCCTCCTCGCCAAGACGTACCTCGACGCCGCCTTCGGCCACGTCCGAGTTGCAGTGTCGCCCACCGTCGTCGTCTACGAGACCCGAAGACTCTGGAGCCACTCGGCCAAAGAGTAGGTTTGGCTCCATGTCGGCAACCTTCGCAGAGGCATGGACGATGGCGAGCACCGTCGATGGGTGGCTCACCGAGGCGCAGGGCCGAGCGCTGTTCGAAGCGGGACGTCGCCTACTACCCGGAACGACGGCAGTGGAGATCGGGAGCCACCGAGGCAAGTCCGCCGTCCTCATCGCGAGCGGCCTCCCTGCTGGCGGTCGTCTGGTCGCCGTGGATCCCTTCGACAACCCACGGTGGGGTGGGGGCCCGGAGTCCCTCGCCGCCTTCGAGGCGAACATTGCTCGAGCCGGACTCACCGATCGCATCGACCTCTTCCGGGGGATCTCCATCGAGGCGTCGAGCACCTGGAGCGGTGGTCCGGTCGGGTTCTGCTGGGTGGACGGTGCCCACGACCTCGAGAGCACGTTGGCGGACTTCGACGGATGGCTCCCTCACATCGCCGAGGGTGGTGAGCTCTACGTCCACGACGCCTTCAGCGCCATTGGGACCACGAAGGCCGTGCTGCGACGATTCCTCTGGTCGAGCACCGTCCGATACGCCGGCTGCGAGCGCACCTTGGTGAAGTTCACCGTTGGACGCACGACGTTCAGCCAGCGAGTGGTCTCGGCTGCTGGCCTCCTCCGACGACTCCCTTTCTTCACCCGGATGCTGGCCATCAAGTTGGCGCGTCGTCGTGGCCACAAGCGGCTCGAGGGTTGGCTCATGACGCGACCGAACGAGCCGCTCATCTAGCTCGTTTCCCACTCCATGGGCGCCGTGCCACAATCGTGACGTTCGAACCACCTCCCGAGGAGTTGCTATGGCCACTGTGGCCTTCCGTTCCGTAGCGAAGCAGTTTGGCGACAAGTCCGTCCTCAAGGGGCTCGACCTCGAGATCGCCGATGGTGAGTTCTTGGTCCTCCTCGGCCCATCGGGCTGTGGCAAGACCACCGCGCTGCGGATGGTGGCTGGTCTTGAGTCGCCGACGAGTGGCGAGATCGAGATCGACGGGGTGGCCGTCACCGACCTGCCCCCACGTGAGCGGGACGTGGCGATGGTCTTCCAGAGCTACGCGCTCTACCCCCATCTGAGCGTGGCCAAGAACATCGAGTTCCCCCTTCGCCAGACCCAGATGAGCAAGGCCGAGCGAGCTGCCAAGGTCACTGAAGCCGCCACCATGCTCGGCCTCGCCGACCTCGTCCACCGCAAGCCCCGAGAGCTCTCCGGTGGACAACGCCAACGAGTGGCCCTCGCCCGCGCCATCGTCCGCAACCCGGTGTGCTTCCTCATGGACGAGCCCCTCTCGAACCTCGACGCCACCCTTCGGGCTCAGACTCGATCCGACATCGTGACCCTCCAGCGGCGCCTCGGCACCACCACCATCTTCGTGACCCACGACCAGGTGGAGGCCATGACGATGGGTGACCGCATCGCGGTGATGCACGAGGGCGTCCTCCAACAAGTCGGCACCCCAACTGAGCTCTTCTTCAACCCAGCGAACGCCTTCGTTGCAGGGTTCGTTGGCAATCCCGGCATGAACTTGATCCACGCTGCACGAGGTGACGGCGAGCTCCGCGTCGGCGAGCAGTCGCTCGGAGCCGGACCAGCGACTGGAACCGGACCGGTGCTCGTCGGCGTTCGAGCCGAGGACCTCGTGCTCGACCCGAGCGGCGTGGACGCCACCTGCACGGGTGTGGAGATCTTGGGTGCCGAAGTCCACCTGCTCTGCTCCATTGGCGAGGATCACGTGGTGGTGCGCCAGTCGGCGACCGCACCTCGCCCTGGAATCGGCGAGGCCTGTGGCCTTCGGGCCACGGGCAACGGCGTGCTGTTGTTCGATCCGACCTCTGGGCAGCGCCTGTCGTGAGTCGCCACCTCGACCGCACCAAGGAGGCTGGGCTCGCTTACCTCCTCATCGCCCCAGCCCTCGTGCTGGCGGTGGTGTTCATCATCTACCCCTTCATGCGGAACTTCTCCCTGTTCCTCTACCACGCACCGCCCTACCCCGGTCTGCCGTCCCACTTCGCTGGCCTCAGCCAGTTCACGACGATGCTCACCTCGTCGACCTTCCTCCAAGGCCTTGGAGCGACCCTCCTCTACACCGTGATCGTGGTGCCGACCGGAGTGCTCCTCGGCCTCATCCTGGCTGTCGTCGCCCACCAGAAGTTGAAGGGCATGGCCATCTACCGGACCATCTTCGCCACCACCGCAGTGAGCTCGGTCGCCGTCGCCGCCGTCATCTTCGGCACCTTCATGAACCCGGTGCTCGGCCTCCTCCCCTGGCTCGGCATCAACCCCAATCCGCCCATCCTCCAGAGCCCCACCTGGGCGATGCTGGCTATGGGCGTCATTGGTCTGTGGCAGTTCATGGGCCTGTCGTTCATCTTGTTCTCAGCAGGTCTGCAGTCCCTCCCCGAAGAGGTCCTCGAAGCTGCTCGCATCGATGGGGCGTCCGAGGTTGGGGTGTTCTGGAGGGTGACCGTGCCGCTGCTCTCGCCCACCATCTTCTACGCCATCACCGTTGGGACCATCGGGGCGATGTACACCTTTGGTCAGATGGACCTCCTCGTTGGGCCCTACTCCGCCCAGTACGTGCACGTGAACACGTTGGCGTACCAGATCTACCAGTACGTCGTCACCGAACCCAACCCTGGACTCGCTGCCTGCATTTCGATCGCCTTGTTCATCATCACTGCGGTGATCACCTTCGTGAACTTCCGCTTCCTCGAGCGCCGGGTGACTTATGCCAACTGACGTTCTCGACCCTGTCGCCCTCGCCAAGCAGCGAAAGCGCCGCCGTCGCCTCTCGACGGTGGCCAGCTACGCCATCTTGTCCCTCGGAGCTCTCGTCGTGCTCTTCCCGATCTACATGGCGGTGGTGGACTCACTCCTCACCCCGGTGCAGATCGGCACCACGCCGCCGTACTTCTTCCCGCCGACCCCACAGTTCCACGCCTACGCCGACGCCTTCAGTCAAGGACACCTCGGCCACTACATCGTGAACTCGGTGATCCAGACGCTCGAGATCGTGGTGGGCTCAGTGATCACCGCCGTCCTGGCCGCCTACGCGTTCGCCACGTTCTCGTTCCCGTTCAAGCGCATCTTGTGGACGATCGTCCTCGGCACCCTCCTCATCCCCTTCGAGGTCACCTTGGTGACCAACTACAAGACCATTCAGTCGCTCCACCTGCTCGGCACGATGTGGGCGCTCACCATTCCCTTCATGGTCTCCGCCGTCGGCATCTTCCTCCTCCGTCAGGCCTTCCTCGGCGTGGCCGTTGAGATGCGTGAGGCCGCTGTGCTCGATGGATGCGGACCGCTGCGCTACCTCTGGCGCGTCGCCCTCCCCCTCGTCCGACCCCAAATTGCCGCCTTCGTGGTGATCGCAACGCTCGGGGCCTGGAATCAGTACCTGTGGCCGCTCCTGCTCACGAGCAACGACGAGAGTCACCGAACCTTGCAAATTGGCCTCAAGGCACTCAACGCCGGCACCTTCCAGAGTCTCGGCGTCGTGCTGGCCGGTGCCGTCATCGCTGCAGTGCCAATGCTGCTGCTGATGGTGGTCTTCAACAAGCAGCTCGTACGCTCACTCACCGGTGGTGCCGTCAAGTAGCACAACGGTCACGAGACTGCCG
>CAIQEU010000068.1 GCA_903870905.1 uncultured Actinomycetes bacterium
CGTGGTCCTCGTCGACTTCTGGACCTACACCTGCATCAACTGCCAACGCACGGTTCCCCACGTCGAAGGCTGGTACCAGCGCTATCAGAAGGACGGCCTCGTGGTCATCGGCGTTGCCGCTCCAGAATTCGCGTTCGAGAAGGTTCCCTCCAACATCGAAGCAGGAGCGAACAGCCTCGGCATCACCTACCCCATTGCCATCGACGACAACTTGGCCACGTGGTCGGCCTACGGGAACGAGTACTGGCCAGCGGAGTACTTGATCGACGCCACGGGAGTCATCCGCCACGTCGACTACGGCGAAGGCAACTACGCCGCCGCTGAAGGGTTCATCCGGACGTTGCTCCACGAAGCCCACCCGAGCGTCCAGCTGCCGCCGCTGACCAATCTCCCTGACACCACGCCCACAGAGGCGCTGTCACCTGAGACCTATCTCGGCAGCGCACGCTCGGCGTATCTCTACAACGGAACTCCGGTGGCAGGCACCACGACCTACACGATGCCGAGTGACGTCCAGTCCGGCTTCTACGGCCTCGGCGGGACCTGGACGACGAGTGCCGAGCACATCTCCGCAGGTGCCAACGCTGCCCTCGATCTCAACTTCCAGGCTCGAGACGTCTACCTCGTGCTCTCAGGGAACGGTTCAGTGACTGAGACCCTCAACGGCCGGTTACTCGGAACGCTTCCGGTCCGAGGATTCCCAACGTTACACACCTTGGCCAAGGCATCCGCCGTGGAGAGTGGTCTCCTGCACGTGACCTTCACCCCCGGCGTGTCGGCTTACGCCTTCACCTTTGGGTAAACGAGAGGGAGGTGGAGCACCTCGCAGTGCTCCTAGCACTACTGCTCAGCGGGCAGAGGCGGGAGGCAGGAGAACAACGGTGGCATTCGGCGCTGCGAGTGCGTTGGCGATGCCCCGACGGAGCCTCGCGTTGTACCACCGCTCCACACGGCGCAGTGTCCACCGGGCAATACCGGACAGTTCGGTGCGCTCACCAGGTGCGAGGTAGCCGAAGGTGGCGAGGAGATCTTGACAGAACACGGTGACGAGTCGCCGCTGGAGTGCGTTGAGCTCGGGGCGAGCCTTTGTGCCGTCGCCAACGTCTGGGGGGTCGATGGGGTCTCGATCGCCCATGAGTTCTTGGCCTGCCGCTGAGGTCAACCACATGTGCGCCTCATCGAATTCGCTGCTCAGGGTGTGTCCGATCGCGCTGAGCGCTTCGTTCAGTGTTGCCGTTGGGTCGACACGGACGTCTTCGTAGCGCACCGTCGTCATTGTCGTTCGTCCCGCAGCAGATGCGGATCCGAGCACGTGGATTCGCCACATCATGATGCCAAGGAGCGTCGACCGAGGTGCCCACTTCCCAGCCCAGGTCTTGCTCACTGCCCGGTAACTGCGGATCACGTCGAAAGGGGACCGCACCACGTGGACGAAACTGGCCTCGGGGAAGACCGCAACGATGTCGTCGACGTAGAGCGAGTCCGAGGGGGTCTTCAGAACGAGGAGCGACATCGGCGCTTCGTCGGTTTGCCCTCGAGTGATCAAGGCCTCGATGGGCCCCCGAAGGGCGCTCAAGAATTCTGCTTCTTCGAGTGACGCCGGGAGGAAGACGAGTTTGTCCGAAATCGTTCCTGTGGTGGCGAATTCTCGTTGCAGCTTGGCAACGTGGTCACGTTGCGCCGACCAACGACGCAGCGCGGGTGCAACGTAGTGCGCGAGGTAGTGCAATTCGGTTGTCGTGCGGACCCCGCTGCGCCGGGCGAGCTCTTGCTGGACGAACGTCGTCCCTGACCGCGGCGCCCCGAGGATGAACACGGTGGAAACAGGGGTTCGATCGCTGGGGGTGGTCACCTCCACAGTATATTTGAGCAGGTCAGCGGTTCTTTCTCGTAAATCTCTATCGAATCTAGTGAGATTTGTGGTGAAACTCCGAGGGCCCTTTCGGGCCATTGACCAAGAATGCATCACCTGCCCTTTCGAAAGCACCAGAGCATTCAAGGAGGAGGTGGAGCACCGGTGGTGGGGCCGGGCGGTGATGATCGCGTCGTTGGCGTCCAAATGGGCACAGAAGAGATTGCTGTGAGGAGCCGTAGACGCCGGGGTATATGCTTTCTATAGTGAGAGGACTATGACCACGTTTCGAAGTCGGCTGTCGCTCCTCTCGGTGGTCAGCATCATCTGCGCCCTCGTTGCGATCAGCCCTGGAGTGCGAGCGAGCGAGCCGCTCGCAGTACACGCGCACGGTGCACCTGCGGTGAAGCCGAAACCGCCGGTGATTGCCGCGGTGAGCGCGACCCCAGCGTCGGTCTCGGCACAAGGTGGAGCGGTGGTGCTCGCTGTCCACGTGACCGGTGCCACCACGTGCACGGTCTCGGTCGTGCCCAAGGTCAGTGGGCTCGTTGCCAGTCCGAAGTGCTCTGCTGGCACGTTTACCGAGTCCCTGTCGGTGCCCGCCAACGCATCCAAGGCGCCCAAGTCCTACGCGGTCACCATCACGGCCAAGAGCGCTGCCGGCGAGGTGAAGCGGCTCGTTGCGTTCAGCCAAGCGGGCCTCGTTCCCCCGCAGGTACGAGGGTTCGCTGCATCGCCGACAGCGGTATCGAACCTCGGTGGTGGAGCAACCCTCCAGGCAGCGATCACCGGGGCCACGTCCTGCACGCTCGCGATCACCCCCAAGGTGAACGGTGCTCCAGCGACGGCACCCTGCGCAAATGGTTCGCTCGCAGCACTCGTCACGTTCCCGGCTAACCCCACGGCCACGGCGGTGTCCTACACGGTGGTCCTCACCGCCAAGAACGCTGCAGGGGCAACGACGGCATCAACGGCGGTCACTGTCCTCGCAGTTCCCGCTCCGCAGGTGACCTCGTTCACCACGTCAGCTGGGCCCACAAGCGTGCTCGGTGGTTCCATCACCTTGACCGCTGCGGTAGCGAATGCATCGACCTGTGCAGTCTCGGTGACTCCGTCGCTTGGGGGTTTCCCCAAGACGACATCGTGCAGCGGCGGCTTGGTGACCCAAGGCGTAACCCTCCCAGCAAACAGCGGCACATCGAATGTCAACTACCGCTTCACGTTGATGGTGACCAATGATGCCAAGGTTGCGGTCACGGCGCAGACCACGGCAACGGTGCCTGCGGTCTACCCGGCGGTTTCCTTCGGTGGACCGACGGCCCTCATCGCGGCGCACGGGAATCCTTCGGCAGTGAGTTGCCCTTCGGCAACGGTCTGCGTGGCGGTCGATCTCGCTGGTTCAGTTGTGGCGCACTCGGCGAGCGGCTGGTCGGCGCCTCAAGTCGTTGATGCGTCTCCCCTAACAGCAGTGAGTTGCCCGAGCACGACGTTGTGCCTCGCTGCAGACGCCTCAGGTGGGGTGGTGACCTTTTCTGGCACGTCCTGGAGCGCACCGGTTGGCATTTCTCCTGCGGCCCTTACGGGTCTGTCGTGTGCAACGACCTCGTTCTGCGTTGCGGTTGGGATCGACGGCAACGCGGCAGTGTGGAATGGCACGACCTGGACGACTACAGAAGCGGTGAGCGCGTATCCCCTCACCGCGCTCAGTTGCCCAACGACGAACGTCTGCGTTGCTGTTGACGCAGCTGGCGAAGCCTTTACGTTCAACGGCAAGGCATGGTCGAGCGCCGTTGCAGCGTCGAGCGATGCCCTCGATGCGGTGAGTTGTCCGACCGCATCGTTCTGTCTCGCTGCGGGGATCTCGAGCCAAGGGAGCAACGTCATCGCCTTCGACGGAACCTCATGGTCTGGTGTCGCCCTCCTTGGATCGTCGAGCACCGTGACGGGAGTGTCGTGTGCGTCAACGACGCTCTGCGTCGCCGTCGATGACAGCGGCTCGGCCTACCTCGATCGCAGCGGGAGTTGGAGCTCAGGAACCTCCATCGCTGCGTCGGATGTGATGACCGCAGTGTCGTGCAGTTCGACGTCGTCGTGTTTCGCAACGGCGTTTTCAGGGACTGGCGCTTCATGGTCGGGTGGGTCCTCGACCGCATGGACGACCAGCACGATCGACCAAGCGTCGGGGACCGTGGTCGCGATGTCGTGTTGGTCTGCTGGCAACTGCATGGCACTCGACAGCGTCGGTACTGCTTACAAAGAGACTGGAGGGTCCTGGACGTCGCCAACGCCAACGGGTCTCGTCACGCCAACGGGCGTGTCGTGCGTTTCGGCGTCGTTCTGTCTCGCGGTGAGCCTCGAGGGCCGAGCCGTCACGTTCACGGGGTCATCGTGGTCAGCCGCCCCGACGCTGGCCGGAGCGTTGCCGCTCGATGCGGTGTCGTGTGTGTCGTCGACGTTCTGCCTCGCCGTGAGCGCTGGCGGTGACGCAGTGGCGTACAAGGGAACGTCGTGGTCATCGACTTCGACCACCACGGAGGGTCTTGCCCTCAATGCGGTGTCGTGTGTCTCGTCGACGTTCTGTACCGCAATTGCCCAGGGTGGTCAGGCGTACTTCTGGACGGGAACCTTGTCGACGGCAACCACGGTCTTCGCGCAGAGCGTCCCCGGGCAGGCAATTTCGTGTGCCTCGACGACGTTCTGCGTGGCTGCGAGCCGAGACGGGCGGGCGGCCACCTGGACGGGCTCAACCTGGCAACTCGCCACGGTGTCAGACCATGCCCTCGTGGGTCTGGCGTGCATCCTTGGAACCCGTGCGTGTGTGGCGCTCGATGCTGCGGGTCGCGTGGCGACGAGTGTCGGTGGGAGTTCGTGGTCGGGGCTCACGGTGGTGGACCCCTCTGGTGGGGCGTTGGGCCTCGCCTGTTGGTCAACGGGTGGCTGTGCGGTGTTCACTCCCACTGCGGTGATCGCGAGCGCATCGTGATGGTGCTGCACCCGAGGTTGACCACGCGCCGTGGCCGAGCAGTTGACGAGAGAGGTGTACGAGTGCAACGAATGGTGACGTCCTTCGCTGGAAGAAGCAGGGTTGTCCTGGCTACGGTGGTGCTGAGCATCGTCGTCGCCCTCGCAGTTCCCGTTCGCACACCAGCGGCCACCGCAGCAGCATCGACACCGGCCATCAGCCTCGGTGTTGATGTGGAGATGTTCCCGGAGTTCGGGACCCACAGTGCGAACCTCGCCGCAGCCAAGCGGCTCTTCACCTATCTCCGATCCCTGCACGCCAATGCCGTTGCGCTGTGCATCGCCGTCTACCCGAGCGTCGCCCCTGGCGGCGATCCCGTCAAGGCCAGTGCGGTGAGCGCCGGGCCTGCAACCCCAAGCCCGTCGTATCTCGGGCAGTTCATCGACCTAGCGCACGCTGCTGGGTTAACCGTGCAAGTGCGTCCCTTGATCAACGAGGATCTCCTCCACCAGGTCAGCTCCTGGCGGGGTGGCATTCACCCGACCAACGTTGCCCAGTGGTTCTCGAGCTACAGCGCCTTCTTGGCTCCGTACTTCGTCACCGCCCGCCAGCACCACGTGGAGGCCTTCTCCATTGGTGCAGAACTGACGAGTATGGCCCCCTACGACCGCTACTGGGTCCCCCTCGTGGCAACCGCCAAGCGCGTGACTCGCGCCGAGGTGATCTTCGAGGCCAACTGGAATGGTCGAGCGAGCATTCCGGGTGCGACCTACGGCTACGACAACTACCAGCCCATCGATGGAGTCTCGACCGTCGCAGATGCCACCGCCGCGGCGTTCACGACCAAGATGGAAGCGAACCTGCTCTCGGGAGCGAGTTCGGGGGGTCTCCCTGTGGCACCCACTGACGCGCAGTTCTCCGAAGTGGGGATTGCCGCGCTCGACCACTCCTGGCTCTATCCGTGGGTGACGAAATACGACCCAACCACCCAGACCGTCGTCCGCTCGGTTCAAGCCAATTGGTTCACCGCTGCGTGCAACGCGGTGCAGGACCTGCATCTGCGTGGGATCTACTTCTGGTCCTTGATCTTCAACGTGGACTTCGATCCGGCCGCGAGTGCAGATTCGCCAGACCCCACCCTTGCCCAGCCCTATGGCTGGCAGAACACCGCGAGCGCAACGGCCATTCAGGCCTGCTTCTCCCGCTTGAGCTGAGGAGAGGTCCCGAGGGGCTGGCTCGAGACTGCTGCGCTCAGCAGGATGGATTCTCAGAAATCCCTCGCAACGCCTTCGTAGTCATCGGTAGAATATGACAATGACCAAAGGTGACGACGCTGAAGAAACGGTCGTCGCTTCCACGGTCTCGGTCGTGATCTGCACCTATGACCGCAATCGCCTCGAGAATCTCCTCGCAGCCGTTGCGTGCATCCAAGCCCAGGTGCCGTGTCCGACTGAAGTCGTGGTGGTCGTCAACGGGAACCCCGAGTTGGCGCGCGAAGTCACTGCGACGTTTGATGGCGTGACCGTTGTTGAGAGTTCCAATGTCGGGGTATCGGTGGCTCGAGAACTCGGTGTGCAGACCGCAAGTGGCGACATCATCGCCTTCATCGACGACGACGCCCTCCCCGCCGCGTCATGGCTCGCGAACCTCATCCAACCCTTCGCCACACCCAACGTGATGATGACCTCAGGGCACATTGATCCCCTCTGGGTTACGAAGCGCCCATCGTGGTTCCCCGATGAGTTCCTCTGGGCCGTGGGGTGCTCCTATCGCGGTCTGCCGGAAAGTGGCGCGGTGCTGCGCAATCCCATTGGAGCGTCGATGGCGATTCGGCGATCGGTGATTGAGGCGGTTGGGACCTTTGAGTCTCGACTCGGTCGCGTGAGCACCGATGGCAATGGGTGCGAAGAGACCGAGTACGCCATCCGAGCCCACCACGCCCTCCCAGAGTCCGTGGTGGTGATGGCTGGGGAATCGGCCGTGCAGCACCTCGTCCCGAAGGTGCGGACGACGCCTTCCTACTTCGTGAAGCGGTGCTGGCGCGAGGGTCGCTCGAAGGCGATCTTGGTCGAGATCGCGGGTCGCCGAGAGAGTTTGAGTGCCGAGCGAGCTTATGTCCGATCGGTCCTGCCACGCGGAGTGCTGCGGAATCTGAAGACGCCATCGACGTGGAGCCAAGCGGCTGCCATCGTGGTGGGGGTGGTCACCACCGCACTTGGGTTCGTGGCATTTCGCATCACGATCAACGTGGCGAAGATCCTCGATCGCTGAAGCGCTGCGTCGGGTTAGCCGGCGGTGGGGAACTCGTCGAGCCTGAAGGGTCGAACCGCCACCCCACGTTCAGCGAGAACCTCCGGGTTCGGCACTTCGGGAGCTGGGCGCACGAGACCGAGGAGCGAGTCGGCACGCATGGGCAGGGGAAGGTGGAGCACTTCACCGAGGCGCATGACGGCGTAGAGGGCACGCCAGGGAATGGGGATGAATCGCGGGGTGCGGCCCGTCGCTGCGCGGCCAATGTCGCTCAGCAGTGCTCGAAAGGGCACGGGTGTTGGATTCGCCAGACCGATCGGTACCGAGGTTGGCGCGCTGTTGGCAAGGGCGAGGAGCCCACGAGCGAGGTCGTCTTCGTGAATCGTGAACTGATGGGTCGTTGCGCCAACGAGGGGGACGATGGGCAGTGATGCCAAGGTTCGAAGCGAACCAACGGTGCCTCCCCAGCGCGGACCGTAGACGAGACCGGGTCGCACGACGGTTGCTCCATGGGCCACGGCGTCGAGTTCGCTGGCGAGTTTGGCTCGGCCGTAGCGTTGGCGTGTTCCGGCGTAGGCCGACATGGAGGAGATGAGGATCACCCGTCGGACCCCGGCTGCGCTGGCCGCATCGAGGAGCGCCCGAGTACCGACCACGTTGGCCGACCAGATGCCACGACGTGAACGCGGCGTGAAGTCATAGGCGCAGTGGAGGAGCACGTCGGCCCCGTCGAGCGCTCCTTCATTGCATCCGCCTTCAAGGGAGAAGCCCCGGTCTCCACGACGGAGCTGTGGACGACGGACCAAGCGACGAACCTCGTACCCAGCGTCTGCGAACGCGTCGCAGCACACACTCCCGAGGTAGCCATTGGCACCGGTGATGGCGACGACGGGTTGACCAGCCATGGCTTACGCCGCTCCGTCGAGGGCGCGTGCTGCGCTGGCGATGCGGTGCGCGTTGGCCATCACCGTCAAGGTGAACGTGGTGGCGGGAACGGAGGGGAAGACCGAGCCATCGATCAGGTGGATGTTGCTCCAGCGATCGAGTCGGCCGAGGACGTCGGTTCGGTAGCCTCCCGGCATTGCTGCGTGGGGGAACGTGCCACCGAAGTGGTAGCTCTTGGTCGCCGCCGACACCGACACCATGGGGAGCACTGGCCACAGGTCGAGCGAGGGTGCGGCCTTGGTCATCGCACCGAGGAAGCGACGGAGCATCGGTGGTGGGAGCTTGGGGTTCGCTCGCTCGAGCGTGATGGACGGCAACGCGTCGGCCCCGCCACTGTGGGCGGAAAAAGTGATGGTGGGTGACGCCCAACTCGGGAGGTAGCCCAACCCGACGCTCAACCTCCGCAGTGCACCCCGGCGAATCCCCGCCATGCTTCGATGCTGGACGAGTGCGGGGAAGGCGCGTTCCATGGCGGGGTTGTTCGGATAGAAGTGCACCTGGACGAGGTCGAGGCCCGTTCCGGTGTCGTCGTAGACCATGTTGAACTGATTGAGCGTGAAGTCCCGGTCGGCCCCGAAATCTCCCACCCCGCGCAGCGAGACGGCGGGGAGGAGGAACTGCACGCTCTCTAAGAGCTCGAGGTGGTGAGTTTTCTCGGGCAGCGATCCGAGCACGAGGCGCGTGGTGCCGAGGCCGCCACAGCCAACGAAGATCCGATCAGCTCGCAGGTGCTCGATCGCACCGGTTCTGCGGTCGCGCACCACCGCGACTGGGCCTTGGTCGTCTTGGTCGACCCGCAGGGCCATGAGGCCCGAGCGGTACTGCACCGTTCCGTTCGCGATCAGGCGCGAGAAGGTCTGCGACGAGGAGTAGATCAGTTGATCGGGGCACCCCGTCATGCACAGTCCACACCTGGTGCACGCTGGAGCATTGAGCGCCAGACGAGCGTGACCGACGGTGATGCCGAGCGACTCGACCTCGGCTCGCCGTTTCGTGAACGCATCGAGGACCGATGAGGTGCGCGCCGAGACCGGAGGGAGTGGTGCGAGGGGAACGAGGTGCGGGAAGAGTGTGTCGAGGGCATCGTGGACCCCAGAGACCTTCATCTCGGTGAGCGCCACGCCGTAGTGCGGCGCCATGGCATCGAAACTGATTGGCCAGGCGTCGAAGGTGGAGCGTGAGAACGGCATGGTCTGGGCACCCCAGACATTGGAGAAGCCACCGAAGGCTCCCGACACCACCGGAGCGGTTACGGCGTCAATGGTTGGAAGGCCTTCTTGTTGTCCAACGTCGCGGAACGGGAAGTCCGACCCGTAGGTCCGCTTCTCGGGCAATTTGCTGCCACCAACCGCGACCGGTTGGTGTTGGATGAGGTCGAGGTCACGCGAGTCCCATGCTCCCTCCGCAGATCCAGCGAGGCGATCTCGAGCGGCGAGATGGTCTGGTTCAAGGGTGAGCCCGAGATCGATCACTGTGATCGTCACATCGGGAGTGTCGGCGTAGGCCAATGCTGCGCCGGCGGCACTTGGACCTGAGCCAATGATCAAGATGTTCGTCACTGGGTGTGCTCCTCAGTCGCGGCGCAAGACCAAAGTGTAGAACCCATGGTCAGCGTCGGCGGGAGCGGTGACTCGCCAGTGGTTCCCTGCTGCAGGGGGGCGTCATGAGGCACGACGGTTGTCGAGTTGACCAACGGCGAACCCAACTGCCGCGGTGCCGATCCCGATGAGGAGCACCGAGAAACGGACGATGCCAAAGAGGTCGCCATGGGTGAGGTCTCGTCCCGCACCGCTCAGGCCACGTCCGATAGCACCGAGCACGAAGGATCGATCCTCGGTCGTGTCGCCGGCGTTACCGAGGCGGTGGAGCTCTCGGGCCTTGCTCCGATTCACCTTGAAGCACCGGTTCCAAAAGTAGGACCACGTCACCCGGGCGGCAACCACGTTGTGTCGAACGACGGCACGGGGCTCGAAGAGCACTGCACCATCGGGGAAGGTCATCGCGAGTTGGTGGCACATGACCATGTCGTCGTGGTCATCAGAGTGGAAGCCGTCAATGGCTGCCAGTGAACTCCTCCGCACCGACATCGACGCTCCGATCAGTCGGGTTGTGGGGGCGAGCACTGTGGGAAGGCCGTCGTAGGCGCAGCCGAACACCCAGTTCATCTGCTCGGGCAGCCACCGAGGCCGCTTGGTCTCGTAGACCGGGAGCGGTGCCCCGCCAACGGCGTGGACCGAGGCGTCAACGTACGGGCCGACGATGGTCTCAAGCCACGTGGGATCCGCGGCGGCGTCATCGTCGAGGAATGCGACCACGTCGGAACCGCACTGGGCCACACCGGTGTTGCGAGCGCTGCCGAGGTGCCCATCGAAGGCGTTCTCGACCACGGTCAGTGGTGGTCCACCAGCCGAGGTCCACTCGGGTACCGCAGCACGTGCCCGAGCGAACAAGGAGGGGTTGTGGTCGATGACGACCACGATCGCTTGCGGGGCATAGGTCTGTAGCTGCGCGGAGGCAATCGCCGCCTCGAGCATGGTCCACCGGTCCTCGGTGTAGGCGCAGATCACGACCGATGCCGTTGGCAGTTGATCCTGGTTTGAGAGGGGGGTTTTGGTCATCGACGCCTCGCTCAGACGGGCGACGACGGGTCCGCCATGGGGTATTCGGCGGGGGACGTTGGAACTGAGGACTGCGCCACGCGTGCTGCCATTCGGTCGGCGAGGGTGGTCGTGGCGCGCATGCGTGCAGCAGTTCGCGAGAACCGCTCTTGGAAGATGCAGTGCAGGACGCGCAGTCCATCTCGCAGCGCGTTGAGATTCGAGCCTCCGTGGACGCGGAGGTGTTCGTGGCTCGGCACTTCAGCCACGGTGTAGCCGAAGTGCGCCGTCCGGCAGAACATCAGGGTCTCGATTTCGAAACCATGACCGTAGATCTGGGGGCGCCGCGAGGTGCCAGCGTTCACCTCGTGTTGGAGGTCGCGGATCTCGCCGAGACCAATGGCGCGAACCGTATCGGTCCAAAACGCGGCGTAGCCATACGCGAGGTCGGTCCACCGGGTCTTGAAGAGGAGGTTCACGAAGCGAACGAGGATCCAATTCCCAAGGAGGCGGATTCTCGTGAAGTCATCAGAACCGCCAGGCGGCAGGTGCCGTGTGCCTTTGGCGAGATCGGCGCCGTCCATGAGGGCTGCCACGAAGGACTCGAGTTCATCGAGATCGGTCGAGCAGTCGGTATCGGCCATCACCACAATCGATGAGGTGGCAGCGAGCAGGCCAATGGTGAGTGCGAGGCCTTTGCCGGGGGCTTCTTGGCCAAGGACCACGATGTTGGGCCGAAGTGCGCGAGCAACCTCAACGGAACCGTCATGGGATCCACCGTCGACGAAGATGACCTCGGTCACGATCGAGGGAATTTTGGCGAATACGGCCGGAAGATTCTTCGCCTCGTTGAAACAGGGAAGGACGAGCGAGACCGTTGGGCGTGATCCAAGAATATCAACGTTACTCATTTTTCAAATCTATACGACTCCAGATGGTCTTCGAAGCCATGGGCGCGTCACGCTCTCGCGTCTTGATCGTGCCAATGCTCGATGCTGTGGTGCAAGGTGCCGAGGACCCCCCAGGTCTAGACTTCGCTGGCCGGAAGAACCGTTCGTGGTGTGAGAGGGTGACGATGACGCGAAGCGGTGCGAAGCCTCCTCACCGGTCGATCCTGAGGATCTTCGGTCCGGCAGCATCGTCGCTCATGGTGGCCTCGGGGCTGGGATTCGTGTACTGGGTGGTGGCTGCTCGGCTCTACACCCCTGAGCAAGTTGGCACCTCGGGAGCGACGATCTCGCTCATCTCTGGGATTGGGGTCGCATCCAGCGGTGGCCTCTACGCCGTCCTCCTCCGGGCACTCGCGGCCCATGGTGATCCTCGTCGCCTCCACCTCATGACCTGCGCTGCTGTCGCCGCAGTCGCTGGAGTGGTAGGACTGGTCGTTGGGCTCTTCCACGTGGGCCACGCATCGCTCAGCTTCGCGTGGTTGTGGTTCGCGCTCCTCAGTGCTGCGTGGGCGCTGTTCACCCTCCAAGACGCCATCTTGATCAGCTTGCGACGCACGACGGTGCTGTTCATGAGCAACGTTGGATTCGGCGTCGCCAAGTTGGTCTTGCTGGTCGCCTTCGCAGCAGCGGCACGGGGGATTGTCGCCTCGTGGGCGATTCCTCTGGTCATCGTGGTGCCGATCATCGCCGTGCTCGCCGATCGGACCATTGCTCGCCTGCCGTCTCGGGCAATTGATCCCTTCACGGTGACGACCGAGCACGTCGCCACCGAGTACGTGAGCGCCATTGCGGTCGTCATGATCAACAGCACAGTTCCGGTCATCGTGTCGTCGCTCCGTGGAGGAGTGTTCGCTGGCGTGGTCTACGTGTGCTGGATGCTCTACATCGCTGCGGACTCACTCGGCACGATTCTGTCGAGCGTGGTGGTGTCGTCAGCAACCGAGCACGATCTCTCCGCAGCTCGAGCCGTTGCATCTGCTCGATCAGCCATACCGGCGATTGGAGGAACTCTGCTCGCGGGAATCGTCTTCGCCCCCGCAATTCTCAAGATCTTCGGGGGGAACTACAGCGATGCTGTTGGCCTCTTGCGGCTCGTGCTCTTAGCGGTGTTGATCCGAATGGCTGGTAACCTCGGCCTCGCGGGGCTTCGGGTGAACCGACAGTTCCGACGTCTTGCCGTGGCGCAGATGGTGTCGGCGGTGGTCACCATTGTTGGTGTGGCGATCGCAGCTGCACATCACAGCTTGGCCGGTATTGGGTGGAGTGCGGTTGCTGGAGCACTGGTGTTGGTGGTGCTTGCGATGAAGGCGGATGTTGCTCGAGCGCTCGTTGGATCTCGAGAGGAGTGGTGATCGGCTGGCGTCGTGAAGTTGGCTACGGTTTGCCGGTTGATGACGGGAGCGATGGCGCTCGTTGGATCTCGAGAGGAGTGGTGAGGTGGCGCACGACGTGGAACCCGGTCACGATGCCCCTACCGAGGTGACCTCGCTCGGGCCGCGCCGCACCGTGCTCGCCCTGCTCGTTTCCGGGTTCGCGGCGTGGTGCGTGGCGCTGGCCACGATGTCGGCGAACAACGTCAACGGACTCGGATTCGCTGGCGCCTTCAACGCAGCGGCCTGGTGTGCCCTCGGGCTCGCAGCACTTGGCGCGGTGGTGACAATCCGCTGCATCGCTGCGGCGAGCAGGTGGTTCTGGCCGCTCGTCGTGGGCTGCTTGGGGCTCCTCATCGCGGTCCTCCACGGCACGCCGATGATCATCGAGACCGCACCGCGATTCTTCGAGGCCTACAACCACGTTGGGTTCATTGACTACGTCTACCGAACCCATGCGCACTCGAGCAAGGTCAACACCCGATTCGCCTGGCCTGGCGCGTTCGGCCTCGGCGCCACCTTGTCGGGCACGGCAGGGCCACCGATGTTGCTCGGTGCGATTCGAGTCTTCCCGACCGTGTTCGCCTGCGTCATCTTGGTGCCGATCCACTCCATTGTCCGGGCATTCGTTGACCGCCGACGCACTCGCGCCGCGGCACTCGTGCTCTTCGTCATTGGTGACTGGATTGCCCAGGACTACTTCTCCCCTCAGGCACTCGCGTACTTCATCTCCATCACCTTGGTGGCCTTGGTACTCCACCTTGCCCCCGCGGCTGGGCCCAGTTTCCGTCGGTTCTCGCAGTGGGCTGCTCCTCGGCGCACCGACCTCGCTGTGGTTGTGATCTTCACCCTCATGGTGACCGCCACCGTTGTGGCACACCAACTCACCCCGATGATGGAGATCGCCCTCATCCTCGCACTCGTTATCAGCGGTGCGACCACCATGCGGGTGTTCCCGGTTGCGACGTTCGTGATCTTCGTGACCTGGCTGTCCGTTGGTGCCTACACCTTCTGGGTGGGGAACTTCTACGTCTTGCTCGGGGTACGTCAATTCAGTGGTCAGTCACTCAGTTTGACCACGATCATCGCCCAGAACTTGACCAATCGCCTCCAAGGCGATGGGCTCACACTCGTCGTCGCGCTGGCGAAGGTGGCCCTGTCCTTGGTCTTCATGGCGGCGGGCTTCTTGGTGTTCTGGCTCCATCGCCGCGATCGCCGCATTGGCGTGATCAGTCTGTTGGCGCTCGCACCCTTCGTGTTCTTGGGATCAACGGGATATGGCGGCGAAGCGCTACTTCGCGCCTTCTTCTTCTCGCTGCCGTTCCTCTCGATCCTTTGCGCACTGCTCCTCGAGCGCATCTGCTGGCGAGCCTGGAGCATCGCCGCTGCCGCCGTTGCCCTCGCGATCCTCAGCGCAATGACCGAAATTTCTCGATACGGCAACGAGCAATTCGAGCAGGTCAGCGCCGTGCAGCTCACCGCAATGGAGGACCTCTACCACGTGACCCCACCAAAGGTTCGGATGTTAGTCTTCAGTTCCGCCCTCCCGGTGTCCTTCGTCCGCGTCGGCGATACCCAGACGAAGTACATGAACTTCTTCACTTACGTCGCCCCAGGACCGAGCGGTCCGAACGGGTACCAAGAGACCATCGACCAACTCCAAGCGATCCACCCACAAGTGGTGGTCTGGTCGCCTGAGGCGGCGAGCTTCGCCGTCCGTTCGAGTGGTTTTCCGAAGGGATGGGACACGAAGATTCTCGACTACCTTGTCACCGAGGCGGGTGGCACCTACGTGGTGGACCGTCCTGAGATCAAGATCATCAACCTCGACAAGAAGTGGCAACCCTCTCCAGGAGCGTTCTCCAATGTACGAAACTGAGTCTTCGGTAACTGCCAAGCGTCTGCGCCAGATCCTCATCATCTGTGCGACCGCAGCGGTCGTTGGACTGATCGTCCACGTGCTCCCGCTACCCGTTGCCCTGCGGACCTCCGTTGTCGCGGTGGTCACCGTGTTGGTCGGTGGTCTCGGTGTGGTGTCGTGGCTGCCACCGCTGCGATGGGACCTCCTCGGCGCAAGCGTGATGGCTATTGGGCTCTCCCTCGCCATTGTGGTCACGACGGTGCTCTTGCTCGCCAGGCTCTACACGCCGGTTGCAGCTGCAGCGTTGAGCGCGATCATTGGGCTCCTGCTCGCTGGCCTTCGCTTGGCGAAAGAGGAGCGGTCATGAGTTTTGCGGTGCTCAGTGCAGTCGTGACCGTTCTCTTCTGTGTGGCCACGGTCATCGTCGCCATCGTGGCTGATGTCGCATCGAATCGGCGACTTGCCGTGGTGGTGCTCGGCGGGGCGCTCGTAACCGTCGCCCTCGTTGCCGCCCGATTCGTCGTGCTCGGATAGCGGTGCTGCCGGTATCGCTTTCGAGCACTGCACCAATGTCGATGGGCATGGCCGAGTTGCTCGCGCCAGTGGAGATCGTTGGTGTGCGATGAAGGTCGGCATCCTCACAATGCACCACTCCTACAATTACGGAGCGGCCCTCCAAGCCGTTGCCTTGGCTGACGAGATCTCAAGCCTCGGCCACGACGTCGTCCTCATTGATCTGCGCGGGACCTACAACAAGCTCTACGAAGATGAAGCACGCCAACTCGTTATCAAGCGGCGACCACCAAGTGTGCTCAACATCCACCGTCGAGCGTTCGCAGAGAAAGAACGCCGTTTCCTCGACTTCTTCGCCACCGCAACGCCGAGAACTGCGCTGGTCGCGAGCGCCGGCGATCTCGATGCCGGCGATCTCGATGCCGTGGTCGTGGGGAGCGACGAGGTGTGGACGCTGAAGTACGGGTTCACTGCGCCGTACTTCTTGGCCTTTGGTCCAGAGGATCTCGGCCGGATCTCCTATGCCGCGAGCGTTGGGAGGACGACCACACTCGGTGCCTCTGCGGGGGCGATTTCTTCTGCACTCAGCGCCTTTGACGCCATCACCGTTCGAGACACGACGACGCAACAACTCGTGACAGCGGTAACGGGAGCGACTCCGCCCCTCGTGCTCGATCCCGTGTTGCTGCGCCCACCGGTGAGCGGTGCATTGGGCGATGATGGGGTGCCCTCGCAGCAGCCAACGGTGCTCGTCTATGCCGAGCAGCTCCTGACCGTTCGCCAAGTGCGCGCCACTCGACGCATCGCCAAAGATCTTGGAGCACGCATCGTGGCCGTCGGGTATCCCCATTGGTTCGCCGAGGAGAACGTGATTGGAGCTGGACCGCTCGAATTCGTTCGCCTCGTCGACGCGGCAACGGTCGTGGTCAGTCCGTTGTTCCACGGCGTGGTGTTCGCGTTGGCGCTTGAAAAGCAGCTCCTGATCCTGCCGTCGCCGAAGAAGCGAGCGAAGGTAATGAGCCTTCTCGAGCAACTCGGCCTCACGTCGCTCTATGGCAACCTCACCCTCACCCCGATTGACTACAACGTCGTGCGCGCCACGTTGCGTGGTCTTCGAGAGGACTCGATCGCGCTCCTCAAGGGTGCGCTTGAGACAGTGGAGCAGCGACGTTCAGCGAGTGCCATCGACGCGGAGTAGGGCCACTTCTTGGTCGTCCCTGCCGGGTTGTGGTCGGTGAGCACCTAGACTGGGGGTTGTGCCCCACCGAGGGGCGCCCCTTTGGAGATCCTCAAAGCCCCGTTGTTTGCGCAATGGAGAGGCGAGCAGATGCCCATAGGACATCACTGAGGAGTCTCTCATCATGCCGTCATCAACCCTTCCTACCCCGTCTGCGCCCCAAGCACAGGAGCTTGCGGTGCCAACCTTCGCGGAGCTCGGTGTCCCTGTTGCACTCTGTGCGGTCCTCGAGCGACAGGGTATCGACCGTCCCTTCCCGATCCAAGTCGCAACCTTGGTCGACTCCATGGCTGGCCGTGACGTTCTCGGTCGGGGTCGCACGGGATCGGGGAAGACCTTGGCCTTCGCCCTCCCCGTGCTCACCCGATTGGCCGATGCGTCAAGTGAGCGTCGCCCGAAGGCTCCCCGGGCCATGATCTTGGCTCCAACCCGTGAACTCGCCCTCCAGATTGAGGCAACGGTTGCTCCACTGGCCAAGGCCCTTGGACTCCGCACGATGTCGATCTTCGGCGGGGTGAGCCAGAACCCACAGGTGGCGAGCCTCCGTCAAGGCGTAGACGTGGTCATCGCATGTCCGGGACGCCTCGAAGACCTGCTCCAGCAGCGAGCCCTCACCTTGGACGCGGTGGAGATCACGGTCTTAGACGAAGCCGATCACATGGCTGACCTCGGCTTCTTGCCCCCAGTGACCCGACTGCTTGAGAAGACCCCGAAGAGCGGACAGCGCATGTTGTTCTCGGCCACCTTGGACCGCGGCGTCAAGGTCCTCGTTGACCGATTCCTCACCAGTCCGGTGACCCACAGCGTTGACTCTGAGCAGTCGCCGGTGTCGACCATGGTGCACCACGTTCTCCACGTGCGAAGCGACGACCGCCTCCCGATCCTGGTCGATCTCGCCTCAGCACCAGGCAAGGTCGTGATCTTCACGCGCATGAAGCACCGAGCGAAGCAACTCGCCAAGAAGCTCAACGATGCTGGTGTTCCAGCAGTGGAGATGCACGGCAACCTGTCTCAACCTGCCCGGGTGAAGAACTTGGCCGCCTTCTCCGAAGGTCGAGCGGTTGCGATGGTGGCCACCGACATCGCCGCCCGCGGCATCCACGTCGATGACGTGACCCTCGTGATCCACGCCGACCCGCCGCTCGAGCACAAGGCGTACCTCCACCGTTCTGGTCGAACGGCTCGTGCGGGTAACGAAGGCACCGTCGTGACCTTGGCCGCGGACAGTGAGCGCAAGGAAGTTGCGGCCTTGGCCCGAGCGGCTGGCATCATGCCGACCACCACCCAGGCTCGACCCGGTGACCCCATTCTCAGCGTGATTGCTCCTGGCGAGCGGGTGCTGCGGACCCAAGCCGAGATCGCTGCCCTCTTCCCCGTGACCGTGCCGACCCAATCACCGCGACCC
>CAIQEU010000069.1 GCA_903870905.1 uncultured Actinomycetes bacterium
AGGTCACCTCCATAGCGACGGAGCAAATCCCGCAAGACCTGGAGCCGAGCCGCCACCGCATCTTGGCGAGCCGGATCTGCCTCCACCACGTCCGAAAGGCGCGACAGCGTCCGTGAGAACTCATCCGCGCTCGCCGCCAAGGCGGCGAGGTCGTCGGATGCGCCAGCGAAGACCGCTCGACCTGCGAGGCTGCGCTGCGCTGCGGCGATGAGATCGAGCGCCCCGAGTGCATCGTCGTCTCCACCAATGGCGACCTGTGCTTCAGCGAGGGCGATCTGCGCTGCCGCAGCATCGCCGAGACGCTCGAATTCATCCACGAGGGCATCAATCTCGCCTGCATCGTTGATCTCGGCATCGTCGAGCACCTGGAGTTCATGCAGTGCCAACTCGTGGTCTCGGGCAGCTTGGGCGGCGTCGCCGCCGAGCCGTCGAAGCGCATCACGGAGCACACGCACCTGCTGACGGGCATCGGCGACGGGTCCAGCATCGATGGCACCGAAGCGATCGAGCGCCTCACGGGCAGCCTCAGGGTGCATGAGCCGCTGCGCATCGTGCTGCCCATGGATCTCGAGCAGCGATTGCCCAATCGATCGGAGTTCGGCAACGGCAACGACGTCACCATCGCAGATCGCCTTGGACCGCCCGCCGCTCGCCACTACGCGCTCCAAGGTGATCCGCTCGCCGGCATCAGAACGAAAGGTTGCGACGACGTGGGCTTCTGCTGCTCCTGGTCGAATGAGGCCGAGATCAGCCCGGCCGCCGAGGACGAGGTGGAGTGCCTCGACGAGGAGCGTCTTGCCAGCGCCGGTCTCCCCTGTGAACACGGTCATGGCATCGCCGAAGGTCAGGGTCACGTGCTCCACCACGCCGAATTGGCGAACCTCGAGCGACTCGAGCATGGGCTATCGATCGAGCGCGGTCGGCGAGAGGATGGACCGCAGGCGGTGGATGAGTCGGACGTGGGGACCAACCACCACATTGAGTGGACGAGGGTGGACCCGCACCATCAAGGAGTCTCCCTGCGCGAGATGCCCACGAGCTCGGCCATCGATGACGACCGATGCTCCCCGCACGTCATCGACGTGGAGACCAACCGCTCGCTCTGGCGGCAACACGACCGATCGATCGACCGCCAGATGCGGGGCGACGGGAGTCACGATGAGCGCTCGCATTTCCGGAGCGAGCACGGGACCTCCCGCTGACAAGTTGTACGCCGTCGAACCCGTGGGAGTGGCCACCAAGATGCCATCAGCGGCGTAGCGAACGAACGCCTCACCGTCGATCGAGGTGCCGACCCGGAGCATGTGGCCGGCCTCTCGCTTTTCAACCACGACCTCGTTGACGGCGACCACTGAACCGCCAGCCAACTCAACGGCCAGGACAGCCCGCTCTTCGGCCTGGAAGCCATCATCGATGCCACTGAGGACGAGTGGTTGAAGGTCCTCGGGTTCGAGGGGCAGCAGGTACCCAAGTCGCCCGAAATTAATGCCGAGGAGAGGAATCCCGGCGCCGTGGGCGAGCACAGCACCACGGAGGAACGTGCCGTCGCCTCCGAGCGTGATGACGAGGTCAGCACCATTGACGAGCGATTGATCGAGCTCGCCGGAAGGCTCGACGAGGTGAACGACGCCATCGTGCTTCCTCGACGCGAGGAGCGCTGCCGTCGAAGCCGCCACGGCAGCAGCATGATCGTTCATCGCTGGAGTGAGGATTGTGATGTTCATCGCGTCACCTCGCACGCTCCGTCGCAACCTGCTGCACGGTACCTGCTCCATGATGCACCATCGTCAGCCCGCGACCTCGCCCGGTGTTGGGCGATGTTCGGCCCGGTCAACGGCAGCGAGTATCGCTGTTTCGGTGAGCACGTCGCCATCATCGCTACCTGCATCACCGAACAACAGGAACTCCGTGTTGCCCTTTGGGCCGAGCAAGGACGAAACGGTCACGGCGCGAGCAACGAGACCAACTTCGGCGAACGCATCGACCACTCGGAGAATCGTGGTGGCCCACACCGATGGATCTCTGATGACGCCCTTTCCCGCCGAGGCGGTTGCCTTATCCACTTCAAATTGGGGTTTCACGAGTACGAGAAACTTCCCGCCGGGCCGCAGCACGCTCGTGAAGGCTTGAGCGACCAACGTGAGTGAGATGAACGAGAGGTCGGCGACGACCAAGTCGACACCCGTGCACGGTCGATTCGGCTCATCGAGATCCTCCGGGCTCAAGAACCGGACGTTGAGCCGTTCCCGAACGACCACCCTCGGGTCGACCCGGAGTCGGTGGTCGAGTTGGCCGTAGCCAACGTCGACGGCGTACACCACGGTGGCGCCCCGCTGGAGGAGGCAGTCGGTGAATCCGCCCGTTGAGGCGCCGGCGTCGAGGACGACGAGGTCGTTGACGACAATGCCGAAGTCGTCGAGGGCGCCATTCAGCTTCTCCCCTCCCCGAGAAGCGAAGCGACGGGGCGGCCCGAGGACGTGGACCGACTCTTCTGGAGCCACTTGGCGCGCTGCGCTCATCGCCACACTCCCACCCACGTGCACGAGGCCGCCCGCAATTGCCGCTTGCGCCTCAGATCTCGACGCGCAGAGGCCCCGATCAACGAGCACACGGTCAAGCCGAACGCGCTTCGTGCTCACGAGTCTCGGTCGCCAGCGAACTGTCGTCCTCGAGCTTCAGCCTCGCTGAGGAGCGCCTGGAGGCGCCCACGCTGAATCGCACGTGAGGTCGCAACTGCCCGCAGCAACCGTTGGCGAAGGGCGAGGTGCGTCGAGGGCGGGATCACGAATTCCTCGTTCACCGGTTCGCTGCCAGCCACTCGGTCACGACGTGGTGCAAGGTCGGAGCCGCTGCCACCCCGACGGGCGCGAGGTGATCGACACCGGAGAGCACCAAGGAGAATGGAGCTCCCAACACTCCAGCGAACGCACCGTCGGTGGCGACTTGGTCGCCGACGACCATCGAGATCGACCCGGCACGCTGTCGAACGAGCCGAGCCATCGCGTCGTTTGGCTTCCCTGCAAACTCGCATGCTCGCCCCGATGCCACTTCAACCGCAGCGATGATGGCGCCCGTTCCAGGTCGGAGTCCCGCAGGGGTGGGGTGCGTCGGGTCTGCATTCGTGCCAATGAAGCGAGCACCACTGCGCACCGCAGTTGCGGCAGTCGCCAAGGTCTCATAGGTGAAGGATTCCGTCCATCCCACGATCACCGCATCAGCATGCCCGTCGTCTGCGACCACTGCGGACCGCTGGGTGAGGGCCTCTCGCACACCGCCATCGGCGATGGCCACCACCGAACCTCCCTCAGGTACGAGTGACGCAGCAGCCTGCGCCGCGGTGATCAGATCCTTCGGGTCGCTCGCAATGTCGATGCGTTCGAGCCGACGTTGGAGGACGCTGATGGTTGGCGCGGAATTATTGGTGACGAAGACGACATCTTCTCCGACATCCCTGAGGAGTGCGATCGCTGCTGCGCTCCCGGGAATCTCCTCCCCTGAGAGCCACACCACGCCGTCGAGATCGAGGAGCCACGTGCTCACCGTCCACCATGTCCTCTCAAGAGTTCGTCCACCGCCGACGCTACCGCCGCATCACTGTGCCGTTCCTCCAAGAGTGCAGCGCCACGCACCACGAGTGCCGAGCACCGATCGAGATCGTTGCTGAGGTCGATGAGCGCGAGGGCGAGACTCTGGGCATTGCTCGTTGCGACCAATCCCTCACCGCTCACCGCGTCGACCGTTGCCGCTGAGGCCGTGGTCGTCACCACCGGTCGCCTCGCTGCCCACCCCTGCAAGATCGTTGTCTTAACCCCCCACGCAACCGCAGCAGGTACGCAGACGATCCGCGTCGCGTCGTAGAGCGGGCGGAGGTCTCGAACGGGGCCGACCACCGTCAGACGGTCTCGATGTCGTGCCGCGAGCGCTTCGTCCACCCCAGTTGCTGAAACTGCGGTGATGGCGACTGCCCCAACGGGATCCACATCGCTCAGTGCATCGAGGAGCGCTCGCAGGCCCTCAGCGTTCCGTCGCTCGGTCAGATTGCCAACGATGAGGACGCTTCCTGGAGTGGTCTGATCCAGCGGAGTCGTGGTCGAAACCGCAGAACGGTCGACGGCGTGGGGGACGACGGCTACGGGCTTCTTCCAACGCTGTTCGGCCGCATCGACCTCGCCACGGTGGATCACGACAACCGCTTCGACTGGTCCGAGGAGAGCCCGCATGGCCGACCGCTCAGCGGTTGCGAGGACACGAGACCGACGCGTGAACCGGAGCGTGTCGCCCATGGCTCGAGGTCGCTCCTCGATGAACATCCACGTCGGACGGCGTTTCGCCGTGAGACCGGCGAATTCAGGGTGACGGTAGGCGAAGAACAGGACGCCGTCGCTGGCAGCCGTCGCCGCGGCGATCGCTCGACGGGCCACCCGGAACGGCCCACCGAGCCCGAGTGCCGCTCGGAGCCGGAGGAGGCGGCCCCGGCGGCCAAGATCGAAAACATCTGTGGGGAGGGTGAGGTCGGCGCCACTTCCGGGCGGACCACAGGTCACGCGATCGACGTCGGCCATGGTGGCCAGCGCTCGCTCCACCTCGTCGTAGCGCTGGGTGAAGCCGTTGGCAACGGGATGGTCTTCCAAGAGTACGACGGTCGAGAGGTGGAGACGTGCCATAGGACGCTCCAAACCGTACAAGAGGGAGAGACGCGCCCGGAAGCAAGGGTTCGCTACCGATCACTACAGTGAGCCCGTGCGTCTCTCCAACGTCGACCCTGCCCTCGAGTCGTGCTGGCAGGTGGTCTGTCGGAGCAACGACCTGACCAGTCAGCCGACGGCGTACGCACTCCTCGGTCGCCATTGGGTGCTCTGGCGAACACCATCTGGGACCGTGGCGGCGTTCCTCGACCAATGCCCCCATCGCCTCGCTCCCTTGTCACGCGGCACGTGTGACCATGCCGGGATCATCCAATGCGGCTACCACGGGTGGCGGTTCGACATCACGGGAATCTGCGTCGAAATTCCCGCCCTTGGCCCGGACGCGCATCTTCCAGGTCGAGCTCAACTCACCGCTCCCCACGGTGTCGCCGAATCCCATGGTCTCGTGTTCTTGGCGATTCGACCGCCCAGCACGCCGTTGCCAACCGTCGCTGTCGCCAGTGATCCAACCTTTCAACGAGGCGATCTTCCAGTGGTGACCACATCCGGTGCGGCTGGACTCTTCGCCGACAACTTCCTTGACGTCGCGCATTTTCCTTTCGTCCACGCAGCAACGTTCGGCGCAGGCGAAGAACGAACGGTACCGTCCTACACCCTTGAACGAGATGGCTACTGCTTCACGGCGAGCTACGAGCATCTTTTCGCCAACCGAGAGGATCCCGGGGTCGATGCGGGTCTGCGTCCCTTGATGCAGCGCAGAGCCCTCACCTATCGCTACACCGCGCCCTTCCACATGGAACTCGAAATCACCTACCTCGATGCCGGTGGCACCAACGTCATCGGCTTCTTCATCGCTCCGGCCGATGCCGATACCGTTCGGGTCTACTCGACGCTGTGGCGCAACGATCTTGGAGGATCCCTCGAGGCAATGGAACAGGCGGTTGCCTTTGAAGTGGCCGTCCTCGACGAAGACCTCGCCGTCCAATGCTCCTATCGTGAGCGCTCACTCCCCCTCGACCTCACGATGGAACTCCACACCAAGGCCGATCGGACGACCGTCGAGCTACGACGGATTCTGCGTGATCTCATCGACGGGCGCTAGCGGCCCTCGACCTCGGCGATTGCCGATCGATCGGCACTGAGCGCACTGCGCAACGTCGTCAGCGACGGGGTCACCACGCCGAGGTCGTGATCATGCGCCATCGACACCTCGAGATCAGCACCCTCGAACTCCATGACATGGCCGCCAGTCATTCGATCGTCACTCAGGAAGTGGAGGTGGTAACCACCAACCTCGACCCCCGAGAGCTCATCTGGGAATGAGAACCCGACGAAGGTTCCAACGACGGACGTTGCCACCCACGCGTGCTGCTCCGCAACGACGTCGGTCAAGGGCCGATACGGAGGGAACTGGCGTTCCACGCTTCTGAGCGCTACCGATGCGACCGACCCGTGGGCTCGAAGGGCGACAATTGGAGCGATGCCTCGGTGCTCCTCGACCGCTGCGAGGAATGCCGGCCGATCACCGTTGCGCACGCTGAACCACGTCGACGGCCGAAACGGGGTCACAACGGCGAAGGGCGTTCGGACGGTCGGTGCTACGGCTTCCACCGTGCCATTCGATCGAACGACGTACGCCACCCCATCGACGATCACGAGTTCCCCATCGAGACCGTCTACGGTGCCAATTCCGAGATCGCCGTGACGCAGGACGGTTCCGAGCTCTACCGTTCCGCCGTAGGTGCCGTCGAGCAAATCGGCCATGAGGCCCACTTGAACGACGGCATCAGTGAGACCATCGTCCGGTCCGGTTTGACTCGTGAGGTGGAGGTGAACGGCGGCGATGAGACCAGCGTCGATGACAGAGTCGTGCACTGCCAGATCGTAGGTTGCGGTCGTGGCACCATGGAGCATGGCTTCTACCGTCACCATCACTGAAGTACTTGAACCACCAGCATTCGGGATCGGCCGCACGTCTGCGCTCTTCGTCGACGAGCAGCGCCCTGATCGCTACATCGGCCTCGACTGCTGGTACCCAACCGACCCGAGCAACGAGGCACCACCGTCGTTCTACGAACTCCTCCCCGGCATTGGGTTCACCGCACAGGCCCGCTCAGAGGGTTCGGTGGTTGGCGCTCCACCGGTCATCCTGTTCTCCCACGGCCAGTCAGGAAACCGCCTCATCTACTCCCAGCTCTGTGAAGCCTTGGCGGCACGGGGCACCGTAGTGATCGCGCTCGATCACCCCGGCGACACCATGGCCGATTGGATCTTCGGGCTCCAAGTCGACACGGCGACCAACCAGGCGAATCGCATTGCCGATCTCGCAGCTGTGGTCGACGCGGTGGTGGAAGGACGCCTCTTCAGCGACATCGTTCCAACCGCAGCCCCGATCCACCTCGCCGGGCACTCCTACGGTGCCTTCACCGCCTTCTCTGTCGCTGGCGGACGCCATCGTGAGGCCGTCGCCAGCGTGATTGGCCTCCAACCCCACCTCGTGCCGGTTGACCGAGGAACCCTGGCTGCGATCTCCGCACCAACCCTGATCATCGCCGGAGCCGAGGACACCTCGACGCCAATTGCCGTCGATGTCCATCCTGCTGTTGACCACATGGTCGCTCCCGTGACGCTCCACGTCCTCGCCGATGTTGGCCACCAGGGGTGCAGCGACCTAGGGCTGTTCGTCGAAGTCGCTCCCCAGTTGACCGACCTCCCCGACGTCGTCGGTGACTTCCTGAGCGGGATGCAAGAAGGTGTCGCCGGCCTCGGCGAATGGCGAGCAACGCTGCTCACCCACGTCGATCTGATCAGTCGCCACCTCGCGTAGGTCCCCGTGCCGAGCGGGCACGCGCTTGCGACATGGTGCCGACCTAAATTGATTTGGTGACCGACGAGAGCCAGCGAGCCATCCTTCGACCATGGACGACCAGAGCGCTTGTGCCAACGCTGGTCGCGGTCGGACTCCTCGTTGCGATCGTGTCGAGCCTCGGGGCGCCACTGATCCCAGAGATTGCCCACCACTACCACGTGAGTCTCTCTAGCGCCCAGTGGGTGCTCACGGCAGCCTTGCTGACGGGAGCGCTCACCACTCCCCTCCTCGGGCGATTGGCCGATGGCACCCGCCAGCGGGACCTCATCACGATCACCTTGGTCGCCGTCCTCGCTGGATGCATCCTGTCTGGCATCGGTGCCACGTTCTCCATGGTCGTCCTCGGTCGCGCGCTCCAAGGGATGGGGTTCGGCCTGCTCCCCGTCAACATGGCGACCGCCCGTCGGCTCCTCCCGCCGGCTGCAGCTCGCCAGGCGATTGCCACCCTGTCGGTCTCGACTGCGATTGGCGCTGGGCTCGGATACCCATTGACCGCGGGAATCGCCCAGGAGTTCGGCATCAGCGCTGCGTACTGGTTCGGCGCGATCACCGTCTGCCTTGCACTGACCGCAGCCCTCATCGTTCTGCCCGGTCGGACGCCGTCAGCGAGCATCTCCTTCGATGCACTCGGTGCTGTGGTCTTGAGCATCATGGTGACAGCGATCTCCCTCGTACTCGCAGAGGGGGATTCGTGGGGGTGGACCTCAACCACGACGTTGTCGCTGATCATCGTTGCCGCCACGCTCCTCGTTCCATGGATTTTCTTTGAACTCCGACAACACGCTCCACTGCTCAACCTTCGTCATCTGACCAATCCCACCGTGGCGATGGCCAACGCCGTCGGATTCCTCATGAGCGCATCGATGTACCTCGTCGTTCCCGTCGTCGTGGAGTTCATCCAGAGTCCTGCCGATGTCCCCTACGGGTTCCATTCGACCGTCCTCGTCTCTGGTCTCGTCCTCATGCCGCTGTCGGCAGCCACCTTCCTCTCCAGTCGCCTGCTCATCCCCTACGAGCGCCGGTTCGGCATCCGAACCATGGTCCCCCTCGGTGCGCTGGTCTTCGGCGCCGCAGCGGCCTTCTTCGCGCTCTTCCACACGCAGTTGTGGGAGGCGTTCGCAACCATGGGCGTGCTGGGACTCGGCATTGGGTTCACGTTCTCCGCCATCCCCGGCTTCATCGTTCGTGCGGTCCCCGCACACGAGACTGGGGCAGCCACCGGCCTCTACCAGGTGCTCAGGACTATCGGACTCTCGTTTGGATCTGCACTCTCGGCCGGAGTTTTGGCGAGCTTCACGAGCTCAGGATCGGTCTTCCCGACGGTGCATGGCTTCCTCGTCACCTTGGTCATCGCGCTTGGCCTCGCCCTCATCGCTGCGGTGGCGAGCTACCTCCTCGCCGGCCCACAGCCACCGAGCGATGCCCTCCAGGCCACGCTCGACCAGCGGATGGTCGAAGAGGCCGAACTCGAAGCAGGTGGTGCGTTCCTTGACCGTGAGACCAGTCTCGACGCTACCGATCCGTCCGACGAGCGCTAGAGATGACGGCTTCTCAGAGGACTCGAGGACGACGGAGCACGACGACGGTCATCCAGACGAGGAAGCCCACCAACATGAAGCAGTAGCTGTTGGACTCAAGGAGCGCCCTAGCCTTCTCGTGCAGGAGCGGGTAGTTCGTGGGGTTGGGAATCCAAATCGGCCCCCACCAGAAAATGGCGGCGGCCACGAGTGCGATCGGTCGCCCATATGCCGGGCGGTCATCCGCCAACACCAGCCACAGCAAGATGGGCACGATCCACACGAGATGGTGCGACCAGGAGATCGGCGACACCAAGATTCCCGTCGTCGCGGTGACCAAGATGCTGAGCACTGCCGACCCCCGCCGGTAGGCCGCAACGGCGAGGCTGAGACCAGCCACGAACACGACCGCCGCAATTGCCGTCGTCAGCGAGGCCGACAGCTCTCGATGTGCGAGTCGGTCGAGGGTTCCTCGGAGGCTCTGATTCGACAGGTAGAACACCGTGCCGACTCGCTTGGCATCGGTGGCGTAGTGCGTCCAGAACGACCAAGATTCCTTTGGAGCAACCAGGGCCGCTGCGAGCGTCACGGTCACGAAGGTCACGGTTGCCGTCACCGCTGCTCGGAGTTGCCGGGTGCAGAAGAGGTAGAGCACGTAGATCAACGGGATGAGTTTGATCGCGCCAGCCACGCCGACCAACACGCCCCTCGGGAGGGTCCTGCCACGAACCGTGATGGGCATGGTGAGATCTGCCAGCACCATGAGGCCGAGGACGATGTTGATCTGACCGAAATGGAAGTTCAACCGAATGGGCTCCAGCCAGAACACGAACCCACTCAAGAACAGCGCCGCCCTCCAGATCGTCGCCTTGGTGAGCTCAGGACGAATCGCCCGGAGCGCAACGGCGATGAAACAGGTGAGCGCAGTGACGTTGATGAGCGACCAGATCATCTTCGCCACCGGGAACGGCAGCGGCGCGAGTGGCCAGAAGAAGATCGCAGCGAACGGTGGGTAGGTGAACGGGAGGTAGGGCTTTACTGGAAGGGTGACGGTGTAGAGGCGACCGTCGAGCACATGGTGCGCTCCCATGACGTAGACCCGGAGGTCGTACTGTCGCAGCAGGGCTGTCACCACTGCCCCACCGAGCGCGGCGATCACCGAGAGCACGGTGACGACCGTGGACCACGGACGCGGCGGCTCCACCCAATCGACGATTGGTCGATGCCCTACCCTGGCCGCCTCGCTCACGGCGTCCACCGCGGCGTTGCTGCCAAAACGGTCAACAAGCACAGGCCAGCGACACTGAAACTCAGCACGTACGGGTACGACCGTTGACTGAGCCGAGCACCAGCGACACCGAGAATGGGCGCATCGCGGAGCAAGAGTCGGGGGGTCATGCCGATGATCGGGGAAATTGCCCCCATTGCCAAGACGCCG
>CAIQEU010000070.1 GCA_903870905.1 uncultured Actinomycetes bacterium
CGGTCCATGTTCTTCTGCGCCATGGGCCGAAGGCTAGTCGGCGATTTCGCTCCTGAGAGAGCCGGTAGCGTGGGGGAGCCGGCAGGGCCGACCGCCGGAGAGAGAAGGTCATCATGGTTGATGCAGTCATCGTCGATGCCGTGCGCACCCCCGGGGGCAAGCGCAACGGCCAGCTGAAGGGCTGGCACCCGGTCGACCTCGCCGCCGAGACGCTCAAGGCGCTCGAGACCCGCAACGGTCTCGACCCCGCCATGGTGGAGGACGTCTTCACCGGTTGCGTCATGCAGGTCGCCGAGCAAGCCCTCAACGTCGGCCGTAACGCGGTTCTGGCCGCTGGATGGCCAGAGTCGGTTCCGGCCACCACGATCGACCGCCAGTGCGGCTCGTCGCAGCAGAGCCTCCACTTCGCCGCCCAAGGCATCATGGCCGGTCAGTACGACGTGGTCGTCGCCAACGGCGTCGAGGCCATGTCACGCGTGCCCATGGGTGCCTCGGTCCGTCGAGACATGGGCTTCCCCTTCGGTCCAGCGATGTTCAACCGCTACATCGAGATCAAGGGTAACTTCAATCAGGGCCTCGGCGCGGAGATGATCGCCGACCAGTGGGGGATTTCCCGCGACGAGCTCGACGCCTACTCCCTCGAGTCCCAGCGTCGTGCTGCCCAAGCCACCGCCGAAGGCCGCTTCGAGAACGAGATTGTTCCCGTCGAGATTCGCGACGAAGAGGGCAAGGGCACGGGCGTGTTCGCCACCGTCGACGAGGGCATCCGTGAGTCGAGCATCGAAGGCCTGGCCAAGTTGAAGCCTGCCTACAAAGAAGACGGCAAGGTGACTGCAGGCAACGCCAGCCAGATCACCGACGGCTCTTCCGCCGTGCTCGTCATGAGCGAGACCAAGGCCAAGGAACTCGGCCTCACCCCGCGTGCCCGCTTCCACGCCTTCGCCGTAGCTGGTGTGGACCCCGTCACCATGTTGACCGGTCCTATCCCTGCCACCCAGAAGGTGCTGGCCAAGGCCGGGATGACCATCGACGACATCGACCTCTTCGAGGTCAACGAGGCCTTCGCCTCGGTCGTCCTCGCCTGGCAGAAGGAGACCGGCGCTGACCTCTCCAAGGTCAACGTGAACGGTGGCGCCATCGCCCTCGGCCACCCACTCGGCGCTTCAGGTGCCAAGCTCATGGCCACCCTCCTCAACGAGCTCGAGCGCACCGGCGGCCGCTACGGCCTCCTCACCATGTGCGAGGGTGGCGGCATGGCGAATGCCACCATCATCGAGCGCCTGGGCTAACCCCCGAGCAGGACGAACAGCACACTGGCCGCCCCTTTTGGGGCGGCCAGTGGCGCGTCTGGTGGTCGATCGGCGAGCAGTCGCTCGAGGCTCAGTGGTACTGGGTGAGCATCCCGAATCCGGTGCCGGAGATCACGAGGCCACCGACCAAGTACCACGGGGAGTAGGAGCCGGGCCAGATGGTGAGCCAGTTGCCGAGCATGACGGCGAGCCCGCCGAGGAGCAGGGCAAGAGAGGTCGGGCCGAACCACTGCGGTGAGTGTTTGGTCTCCACCGGGATCGGGGCGGTGATGCGACCCGAGGTTTCCGGGTCGACGTAGCGGCCGACCTTCTTGCCGCCGTGGGTGCCCTTTGGGGTGACCCGTCCGGGTTTGGCCTTCTTGTTCGATTTCGCGTTGGTCGCCATGGTGCTTCATCGTACTGAGAACTTCGCCCTCGAGTTCGCCCGGTACCCTTGGGGCCTATGGCGCAACGTGTGGTGATCATCGACAACTACGACAGCTTCGTCTACAACCTCGTCCAGCAGTTCGGTGAACTCGGCGCTGCACCCGAGGTCTACCGCAACGACGCCATCACGGTCGAGCAGCTCGGCAACTTGGGCGCCGACGCCATCGTCATCTCGCCGGGACCAGGTCGCCCCAGCGATGCCGGGATCTCCGCAGAGCTCGTACGGAGTCTCGGTGGCGTCATCCCCATCCTCGGGGTGTGCCTCGGGCATCAGACCATTGGTGAGGTGTTCGGCGGTGACGTCGTTCCAGCTCCAACGCTCATGCACGGCAAGGTCTCCGAGATGCACCACGAAGGCAAGGGGGTCTTCGTTGGCCTCCCGAACCCCTTCACCGCAACCCGCTACCACTCCCTCGTGGTCGATCCCGCAACCGTGCCCGAGTGCCTCGAGGTGACGGCCACCACGGTGGATGGCATCATCATGGGACTGCGCCATCGGGAGTTCCTCATCGAA
>CAIQEU010000071.1 GCA_903870905.1 uncultured Actinomycetes bacterium
CGTCCGATGGGTTGGCCGCCGTAGACCGGGACGACGCGCACGCCGAGGCCGCGTCCATAGCGATGCAGCGCTTCGGAGACCTGCATCGCGAGTTCTCGGGTGGGCACGAGCACCATGGCAACCGGGAGCCGGCCTCGAGTACCGGCCTTCAGGCACTGCAAGATCGGCAGAGCGAAGGCTGCGGTTTTGCCGGTACCGGTCGCTGCTTGTCCGAGGAGGTCATGGCCTTGAACGAGAACTGGGATCGCAGCAGCCTGAATGGGGGTGGGTTCTTCGTAGCCCAGTTCGCCGAGCGCTTGGAGGAGCTCGGGGCGGAGCCCGAGATCGGCGAAGGTCGTGGTTTGGGTGGTTGCTTCTTCAGGCACAGCGGTCCTCATTCGTAGGGGTAGGCGAAACAGGGTGGTGGTCCCAGTCACGCGATTCAACGTCAGCCGTCGATGGCGAGAACTGACGCTGACCTACGGAGTTGTGGTGGAGGTAAGGGGATTCGAACCCCTGACCTCTTGACTGCCAGTCAAGCGCTCTACCAACTGAGCTATACCCCCGAGGTCAGAAGTCAATCCTAGCAGTTGTCGAAGGGCCCACCGTCGCCCGAGATGACGAGGGTTCGTGGGGGAACGTGAAGAACTTTGGGGTAGGTGGCGAACGCGGCAACGTAGAATTGGGAGATGGCGAAGGCGTACGACGTAGCAGCGATTGAAACCGCATGGCAGCAGCGATGGCTGGACGAGCGGGTCTACGAAATTGAGAACGACGACCCTCGAGAGCACTACTACTCGCTCTGCATGTACCCCTACCCATCGGGCCAGGCGCACATGGGTCACGTCCGCAACTACACCTTCGGAGATTTGATCGTTCGCTACCAAACCATGCGGGGCAAAGCCGTGTTGTCGCCCTTCGGGTTCGATTCCTACGGACTCCCCGCTGAGAACGCCGCCATCAAGACCGGAACTCACCCCCGCGTCTTCACCGACAAGAACATCGGAGAACTCCGCAACTCCATCCTCCGTCTCGGATACTCGGTGGATTGGCGCCGAGAGGTCACCAGCCACGACCCCCGCTACATGCGCTGGAACCAAGCCTTCTTCCTCAAGTTCCACGACTCCGGTTTGGCCTACCGCCGTGAAGCACCGGTGAACTGGTGCCCTGGGTGCCAAACCGTGCTCGCCAACGAGCAGGTGAACGCCGATGGCACCTGCGACCGATCCGGTGACCTCGTCCAGAAGCGCGACCTCGCCCAATGGTTCTTCAAGATCACCGACTACGCCGACGAACTCCTCGACGCCATTTCGGACCTCGAATGGCCCGAGCGCGTCAAGACCATGCAGACCAACTGGATTGGTCGTTCCGAAGGAGCAGAGCTCGACCTCGCGGTCGTGGGTCATGAGGGCGTCTCGGTCAAGGTCTTCACCACCCGCCCCGACACGATGTTCGGGATGACCTACGCGGTACTCGCTCCTGAGCACCCCCTCGTCGACGTCGTCACCACTGACGCGTGTCGTGCTGAGGTCGAAGCGCTCCGGGCAACGGCAACGGCTGCCACCGAGATTGAGCGCACAGCGTCGAGCGCCGGTGGCCTCGACAAGCGCGGTGCCTTCACTGGCGCCTTCGTCGTGAACTCGATCAACGGGGTCGAGGTGCCACTCTTCGTGGCCGACTACGTGCTCATGGGGTACGGGACCGGCGCCATCATGGCCGTGCCGTCCGAAGACGAGCGGGACTGGGCGTTCGCCGAGACCTTCAACCTCCCCATCATTCGCACAACAGCGGTGCCGGAGGACTTCGAAGCCAACGGTGGCAAGGCCTACGCCGGTGACGGCGAGAAGATCAACAGTGGGTTCTTGAATGGGATGTCGATCCCTGATGCCAAGTCGGCTGCGATTGCTTGGCTGGTGGAGGAGGGCATTGGGAAGGCGACGGTCAACTACCGCCTCCGAGACTGGCTCGTCTCTCGGCAGCGGTTCTGGGGCTGCCCAATCCCGATGATCCACTGCCCGTCCTGTGGTGTCGTCCCGGTTCCCGAGGACCAGTTGCCAGTTCTCGCTCCCGACGACGTGGAGTTCACCCCGAGTGGACAGTCGCCGTTGGCGACGCACCCGGCATTCAAGTACACGACGTGTCCGTCGTGCGGTGGCGACGCTGAGCGCGAGACCGACACCATGGACACCTTCGTGGACTCGAGTTGGTACTACCTGCGGTTCTGCGATCCGTTCTCGAATGACGTGCCCTTCTCGCCGGAGGCGGCGAAGGCGTGGATGCCGGTGGATCAGTACATCGGCGGTATTGAACACGCGATCCTCCATCTCCTCTACGCCCGTTTCTTCACGCGGGCGCTCATCGACACAGGATTCGCACCGGCTGATCTGCCACGCGAACCCTTCAAGGCGCTCTTCACCCAAGGCATGATCCGTATGGACGGATCGAAGATGAGCAAGTCCAAGGGGAACCTCGTTGCCCCGGCGACCTACTACGACACCGTGGGTGCCGACGGACTCCGCCTGTTCCACCTCTTCGTGGGCCCACCAGCTGATGACATTGACTGGACCGAGCAAACCGACTCGGTCATCGACGGCATGGGTCGATTCCTCGGTCGCCTCTGGCGTCTGTGTACAGAAGTCGACGGACCGTTCAGCGGGAGTGGCGAGAGCGACGCAGACCTGGCAATTCGGCGCAAGATCCACGGCACCATTGATCAGGTGACGACGGACTTCGATCGGTGGAGCTACAACACCGCTGTTGCTCGCTGCATGGAACTCCTGAACGATCTGTCGACCTACGCCCGATCGAGCGAGGCCACCGCGCAGATTGTCACCGAAGGCCAAGAGACGCTCCTCAAGTTGCTGGCGCCGATGACCCCGCACGTGACCGCAGAGCTCTGGGAGCTCCGCCACCCAGGTCAGCTGCTCCACCGAGAATCCTGGCCGATGGCTGATCCGGCGCTGCTCGTGCAGGCAGCCACCACCATGGTGGTCCAGGTGGTCGGCAAGGTCGTCGACCGCATTGAGGTGCCAGTCGACGTCGACGAGAGCACGGCTGAGGCGCTCGCCCTCGCCTCGCCCAAGGTGGCCGCAGCATTCGCCGATGCACCGCCGAGCCGAGTCGTCAACCGGGCACCGCGACTCATCAACTTCCTTCGCTAAATGGCCAAGCGCCGCTCGGGTCGCACCACCTCCACCGTCATCCCCGCCACCGGGGATCGGCCAGAAATCGAGGTGCGGGCTTCCACGGCTCGGGTCAAGAGTGCAACCGCACGTTTCGAGGGCAATCGGTTCGTCGTGCTCGTCCCCGCGCACCTGAGTGTGAGCGAGCGCGAGGAGATGGTCACGGCGCTGCTCAGGCGCGCCACCAAGCGGAGAGCGACCCTCCACACCTCTGATGCCGAGCTCTTTGAGCGAGCCCTAGCCCCCGCCTACGTCGGCACCGCCCGACCGCAATCGGTTCGCTTCGTGGCGAATCAACGGACCCGGTGGGCGTCGTGTTCAGCAGGATCTGGTGAGATCCGAATTTCGGATCGCCTGCGAGGTGCCCCGCAGTGGGTCCTCGACGTCGTCGTGATCCACGAACTCTGTCACCTCGTGCACCTCGACCACTCCCCGGCATTCCACTCGCTGGCCGACCGGGCACCGAGGAAGCGCGATGCGGAGATGTTCCTCCTCGGACTGGCCTTCGCCGACCGAGCCGACTCGATGGACTACTGAGGATTCTCGCCGCGCAGGAACTGCTCGAGTTCCGCAGCGAGTTCGTCGCCTGAGGGGAGGTCCTCCACGCCGAAGGGATTGCCCTCCGTCTCATCAACCGTGCTCTCGAGGGCTCGCACCATGGCGATGTGCTCAGGGTTGGATTGGATGAGGTCGTCCACCTGGCGCCGTGAGGCATCGGCTGCGTGGCGGAGTTCACCGGCGTCGACTCGAATGCCCGTGGTCTGGAACAACCCGTCGATGAGGGCGACCGAGGCTTCGGGGAAGGGCATGCCGGCCACGTAGTGGGGGACACGGGACCACAACGTGATCATGGGGATCCCGGCTTCACCCATGCCCATCTCCAGCGCAGCCGTGACCCCAGCGGGAACGTCGAGTTCGCCCCGGACGATCCCGACCTTCTCGACGAGGTTGAGCGACTCTGCCGGTGCAGTGGCGGCGAGCTTCACGGGCCGAGTGTGCGGAGTCGGTGCTGGGAACGCGCCGAGGCCGACGACCGTTGCGACGTTCAGGTTGAGGCAGAACTCAATGACGCCGCCGACGAAGGTGCGCCAGTGGAAATCGGGTTCGGGTCCCGTCAAGAACAGGAGGTCCCGACCCGCTCGATCGCGTCCGAGGGAAACGAGAATTTCTGGCCAGTTGAGGGACTCAGTGACCCCGTTGACGATGTGGGCAATGGGACGGCGTGCTCGCTGATCGACGAACAGGTCACTGTCGAAGACCGCGATTGGCTCGGCGTTCGTTGCCTCGACGAGGGTTGCCATCGCTGCTGATGCACCGAGCCCAGCGTCCACCCAGCCATCGAGGCCGACGACCAGAACGGGCTCGTTGAGCGCAACCTCGGTGAGCATCCGAAAGATGCTGTCGTCGTCACTTGCCATGTCGCTGCTCCATTACTTGAGCGTATCGGTTCACCGAGCCAGATCGCCGGCCAGCGTTGACTGGGCGAGCTCAGCGAGCCGTCGGATGTGGGCGGGGTATCCATCGACACTTCCCTGGTCGCCAGCCCCTGCGCCTCCGACGTAGCGGGCGTAGACGCCTTGGAGGATGCAGGCGAGTCGCCAGAAGCCGAAGGCCGTGTAGTACGGCGCCCGGGAGACGTCGAGGCCCGAGGCTGCGGCGTAGGCGGCGGTCACCTCATCTCGAGTGGCAAACCCCTCGGCGAGCGTGGGGGAGTCCATGAGGGCAACGGGACCATCTCCGGGTTCTGCCCAGTAGCAGAGCAGGGTTCCTAGATCAGCGAGAGGATCGCCGAGCGTGCAGATCTCCCAGTCCAAGATGGCGATCACCTGGCCATCGTCGTTCACCACGGTGTTGTCGAGGCGGTAGTCACCGTGGACGATCGAGACCCGCTGGGGTTCAGGAACGGTGGCCAGCAACTGTGCGCCGACTGCTTCGACAATGCCACCATGGTCGACGCCAGGCACGGCCATGGCCTCGAACTGCCCCAACCACCGCTTGACCTGACGTTCGATGTACCCATCACGTCGCGCCAGGTCGCCGAGACCAACGACATCGACGTCGATGGCGTGGAGGGCGGCGAGGGTTCCAGCCAGTTGAGCGCCAACGGCGCCACGAACTGATGGCGTCAGCTCAGATGTGGCCTGGTCGGCAGTCCGCAAGATGTGGCCGTCGACGAACTCCATGACGTAGAACGGCGCCCCGTTGACCTCGATATCGGTGCAGAGGGCGAGGGGCGTGGGGACGGGGAGCCCCGTGGGCGCAATTGCTGAGAGCAGGCGAAATTCGCGAGTCATGTCGTGGGCGGTTGGCAGGACGTGGCTCACCGGTGGTCGGCGGAGCGCCACACGGCGACCGTTGGCATCGGTCACCGCGAAGGTGAGGTTGGAGCGTCCACCGGCGATCAAGTGGAAGTCGAGGGGGGCGACGAGTTCTGGAACGGCGCTGGTGACGAACGTGGTGACTCGGTCGACGGCGATTCCGGGAATCGAAGGGGTCGTAGCGTGGTGGTCAGGCATGGTCGAACGCTACCGGAGGATGGTCTGTCCGCTACGTTGACTGCCATGGTCGATGTCACCGATGCCACCTTCACCGAGCTCGTCATCGAGCGATCGAAGACGGTGCCCGTCATCGTGGACCTCTGGGCCGAGTGGTGTGGACCCTGCAAGACGCTCGGCCCCATGCTCGAGGCCGCAGTGGCGGCGACCGGTGGCCAGGTGGAGTTGGCGAAGGTCGACGTCGATGCCAACCCAGCAATCGCGAATGCGCTCCGGGTGCAGTCGATCCCCGCGGTCTTCGTGGCAATGGACGGGAAACTGATGCCCGGATTCATTGGAGCGCAGCCTGAAGCGAAGATCGTGGAGTTCGTGAAGCAACTCGTCCCCGGGCTCGATGAAGTCTCGCTGCTCATCGACGCGGGTGATGAGGCCTCACTGCTGCGGGCAGTGGAGCTCGCTCCTGAGCGCAGCGACGCAGCGTTCGCACTCGGCCGTCACTTCGTCGCCACCAATCAGCCGCAGCGAGCGGTCGACCTCGTGCAACCCTTCCTCCCTGACCCAGAAGCAGAGGTCATCCTCCTCGAGGCCGCCCGAGGCCTTGATTCGCTCCACGAAGTATTCGCTGCCGCCGAGGAGCGCATCGGCGCACTCCTCGACAGCGTTCGCACGGATGAGGTTGCCAAGGCTGCGTGCGTTGACGTCCTTGAGACCCTGCCACCGACCGATCCGCGCACCCTCGCACTGCGCAAGTCCTTCGCATCGAGGCTCTACTAACGATGCAGCTCCCGAACCTCCTCATCCTCGGCGATCGCACCTACGACCTGTCGCACCGTGCGCTCGTCATGGGAGTGCTCAACGCCACCCCTGATTCGTTCTTCACCCGTGGGACCGACTTCGCCCTCGATGCGTTCTTCACCAAGGCGGAGCAACTCGTCCACGACGGCGCCGACCTCCTCGACGTGGGTGGGGTCAAGGCTGGGCCTGGTGAAGAGGTCACCGAAGCCATGGAAATGGACCGAGTCGTAGAGCGGGTCGCTGAACTCGTCCGACGATTCGACGTGCCGATTTCGGTCGATACGTGGAGGGCGTCGGTCGCCCGAGAGTGCTACAAGGTCGGCGCGGTGATGGGCAACGACATCTCGGGATTTGGCGACCCCGACTACCTTCCCGCAGCCGCCGAGCATGGGGCTGCTGTGGTGGCAACCCACATCCGCTTGAAGCCCCGCGTCGCCGATCCGAACCCGATCTACCGCGATCTCGTCGCCAATGTGACCGACTTCCTCCTCGACCGAGCGCAGCAAGCCCTCGACGCGGGGATCTCGAAGGAGAAGATCAT
This sequence comes from uncultured Actinomycetes bacterium, assembly GCA_903870905.1. Classification (GTDB taxonomy): domain Bacteria; phylum Actinomycetota; class Acidimicrobiia; order Acidimicrobiales; family RAAP-2; genus CAIQEU01. Next base: position 6,993 of record CAIQEU010000071.1, read on the forward strand.
CATCGACGCGGGTCTCGACCTCGGCAAAACCACGCCGCAGAGCATTGAGCTCCTGCGTGCGTCGGCGAGCCTTTCAGACCATGGCTACCCACTCTTGCTCTCGGCGTCGATGAAGGGATTCCTCGGAGAAACCTTCGGCATCGAGGTGGGTGACCGACGAGAGGCATCGATCGCAGCCAACGCCCTCGGGATGGTGCTTGGATGCCGAGTCCTTCGGGTGCACGACGCTGCCGGAATCCGGCGTGCTCGTGACGAAATCCAGATGATCCTCGATGCCGGCTGACGCCGTGGCGTCGGCCGTGACCTTGGTCCAAGGTGACGATGCCTCGCTCGTCGCCCAAGGGGCACGTGCGGTCGTGCAGGCCCTGCTCGACGGTCGAGACGGCGGCCTCGTGGTCGAGGAGTTCGGTGGTCCAGCCGTCGAGGAGTTCGACGTTGGCCAGGTAATCGACTCCTTGATGACCCCCGCATTCCTCGTCGACCGTCGAATCGTGGTGATTCGCGACGCTGGGAAATTGGTCACGGCTGATGCGAAGCGGTTGGCCGAAGTCCTCGACGCGCTTCCGCCGACGAGTTTCTTGGTCCTCGTGGCAGGTGGGGGAACAATCCCGGCATCGCTCGTCACCTCCGTCAAAGCCAAGGGTTCGGTGGTGGCGACCTCTGCTGGCACTGGCCGGCAGCGAACGGACTGGATTGGTGAGCGCCTTCGGGCCGCGGGGGTCCGACTCGATCACGAGGCCGCCACGCTGCTCGGCGATCACCTCGGCGAAGACGTTGGCCGCCTCGACAGTCTGCTCTCCCTCCTCGAAGCGACCTATGGCTCGGGAGCGAAGGTCACCGCCGAACAGCTCGCACCATTCCTCGGCGAAGCAGGGGCCGTCCCTCCGTGGGATCTCACTGATGCGATCGATGGTGGCAGCCCAACCACCGCGCTCGCAGTCCTCGATCGGATGCTCGAGGCAGGTGGTCGCGCCGGTCCAGAGATCATCGCCATCCTCCATCGCCACTACGAGCAGATGCTGCGCCTCGATGGCGCCGGAGTGTCGAGCAAAGAAGAGGCGAAGGCAGTCCTCAACCTGAAGAGTGATTTCCGTGCTGGGAAGGCCCTGCGCCAAGCGCAGCGACTCGGAAGCCGAGGAATCGCAGATGCGATGAGCCTCGTGGCTGCTGCCGATGTGGACGTGAAGGGCATGACGGGACTCGAACCCCGCCTCGTCCTCGAGATCGTGGTGGCTCGACTCGCTCGACTCGGCTCAGGGAATCAACCACAGCGACGACCCGGTCGGGCCTAGCACCCGCCTGCGAGGCCCCCTCGCTACCATGGGTCATCGTTGTTGCCGAGGAGGCACCCATGGGCATCTCGTATCGAAAGTCCGCATCGTTTGGACCACTGCGCCTCAACTTCTCGAAGTCGGGCATCGGCGCGTCGTTCGGCATTCCTGGCCTTCGGGTTGGGACCTCAGCCAAGGGCGGGCTCTACGTTCGAGGTGGACGCCACGGCGTCTACTACCGAAAGACCCTGTCGACCAAGCCCCGACGGGTGTCGAGTCAAGGGCAGCGTCACCACTCACCGCTCGGCTTCTAGTCGGGACGCGACAATGCCCCCGCCACGGCGGGGGCATTGCACGGAGAGAAAGTGAATCAGCTGGCGTCTTGGAGCGAGTTGATCTTGCGCATGAGGCGCGACTTGCGGTTCGACGCTTGGTTCTTGTGGATGACACCTTGGGCGGCAGCCTTGTCGATGCGCTTCATCGCCAGACGGAGCGCCTCGACGGAGTTCTCTGCGCCCGCCTCAGCAGCGGTGACGGCGGTCTTGGTGCGGGTGCGCACCTCAGCCTTGACGGCCTTGTTGCGAAGGCGAGCCTTCTCGTTCTGCTTGTTGCGCTTGATTTGGCTCTTGATATTCGCCACGAGAGCATCCTTGGGACTAGATGGGAGCCTCGAGCCGGGTAGACCCCGGTTGAGGACGGAAGACAATCCTAGCATTTCTGGCGAGGTTGGACCACGCCGACCGATACGATGCCTAGGTCGTGGCCTCCACTCCTGCTCGTATCGATCAATCTCGGATTCGGAACTTCTCCATCATCGCCCATATCGACCACGGCAAGTCCACGCTGTCGGATCGAATCTTGGAGCTGACCGGAGCAGTCGATGCACGCCTCATGCGAGCGCAGTACCTCGACTCGATGGATATCGAGCGCGAGCGCGGGATCACCATCAAGGCGCAGAACGTTCGAGTGAACTTCCGCGACCACATCCTCCACCTCATCGACACGCCCGGTCACGTCGACTTCGGCTACGAGGTCTCGCGCTCCCTGGCCGCCTGCGAAGGCGCCGTCCTCCTCGTGGATGCATCGCAGGGGATTCAGGCCCAGACCTTGGCCAACTGCTACCAAGCGCTCGAGAACAACCTCGAGATCATCGCGGTGCTCAACAAGATCGACCTTCCCGCTGCAGACCCTGAGCGGTGCGCGGCAGAAATTGAGCAGGTGCTCGGTCTCGCCGCAGAAGACGTCCTGCATATCTCGGCCAAGACCGGTGAAGGAGTCCCCGAACTCCTCCAAGCGATCATCGATCGCTTCCCGGCGCCGACTGGAGACCCCGATGCCCCGCTCCAGGCGCTGATCTTCGATTCGGCCTACGACCAGTACCGCGGGGTGGTGTCGTCGCTGCGGATCGTGACGGGCACGCTCGACTCCACCGCCAAGCTGCGGTTCCTCCAGGCGCGCCAGGACCACGAGATTGAAGAGGTTGGTATTCGGACTCCCGACATGGTGCCGGTCAAGTCCCTCGGTCCCGGTGAAGTGGGCTACCTCATCGCCGGGATCAAAGACGTGCGTGCTGCTCGCTCGGGTGAAACCGTCACGACGGCGATTCACCCAGCGGAATCGCCACTCGACGGCTACTTGGACCCGAAGCCCATGGTGTTCTGTGGGATCTACCCCATCGACGGTGATGACCTGCCGGTCCTGCGAGACTCGCTCGACAAGCTGAAGCTGAACGACGCGAGCGTCACCTTTGAGCCAGAGTCGAGTCATGCACTGGGCTTCGGATTCCGGTGTGGGTTTTTGGGGCTCCTCCACATGGAGATCGTGCGGGAGCGCTTGGAGCGAGAGTTCAACCTCGCGGTCATCGCCACGGCACCGTCGGTGTCGTATCGGGCGTACCTGACCGATGGTTCGCTCCTGAGCGTCGATAATCCCACCGAACTCCCTGATCCGAGCCGCCTCGACCGTATTGATGAGCCGATGCTCAAGATTACGATCCTGTCCCCGGCCGAGTTCACCGGGACCATCATGGAACTCTGCCAAGCACGCCGAGCCGAACTCCAGCGCATGGACTACCTCTCGCCGACTCGCGTGGAGATGGCCTACACGATCCCAATGGCCGAAGTGGTGCTCGACTTCTTCGACGCCCTCAAGAGTCGAACCAAGGGCTACGCCTCCCTCGACTACGAGCAGACGGGCTACGTGACCTCCAACCTCGTTCGGGTGGACATCTTGATCAACGGGGAATCGGTAGACGCCTTCTCCACCATCGTGCACCGCTCCCAAGCCGAGTTCTACGGTCGCCGCATGGCCGAGCGGTTGAAGGAGCTCATCCCTCGCCAGATGTTCGACGTGCCGATCCAAGCGGCCATTGGTGGGCGGGTCATCTCGAGAGAGACGGTCAAGGCGAAGCGCAAAGATGTCCTCGCCAAGTGCTACGGCGGTGACATCACGAGGAAGCGCAAGCTGCTCGAGAAGCAGAAGGAAGGCAAGAAGAAGATGAAGTCCATCGGACGGGTGGAAGTGCCCCAAGAGGCCTTCGTCGCTGCCCTGCGCTTAGAGGACTGAGCGTCGCTTGAGCGTTGGCACTCACTACACTTGAGTGCCAAGTCCGCAACGGAGATCAAATGTCGCTGCAGAAGTCTCGAACCCCAGCGCAACCTGAGCACGGCGCCGACCTCGGTGCCCGCAAAGCTGCCATCTTGGAGGCGGTCGTCAGCCAGTACATCGGCTCGGCCCAACCGGTGGGATCGAGCGCGGTGGCTGATGCTGCAGGACTCTCCGTCTCTTCGGCCACGATCCGTGCCGAAATGGCAGCGCTCGAGCACGATGGATTCTTGGTGCAGCCCCACACGAGTGCTGGTCGCATCCCGACCGACAAGGGCTACCGCTACTTCGTCGACCACCTGACGCAACCGACGTCTGGGAAGTCACCGGAGATGGTGCGCGTGAAGCGCTTCTTCGACGACGTCCATGGGGGTCTTGAAGAGGTGCTCGAACGGTCCTCTCGACTCCTGACTGAGATGACGTCGTACGCATCAGTGGTCGTCGCCCCAGGGCACACATCCTCAGAGATTCGTTCTGCTCAAGTCGTGGACCTCGGTGGCGGCCATGCCCTCGTCCTCGTCGTGCTGACCGACGGCACCGTGGAGAAGACCTCCATTGCCGTCGGCGACGATGCCACCAGCGACGCCATTGCTCACGCCAGCCAACTCGTGAACGACGCCCTCACTGGTGCTCGGCTCAATGCACCGATTGCGGTCCCAACGAGTGCAGATCCAGCCGTTGCGGCAGTACTCAACCATGCCGGAGAAGCCATTGGCGCCCTCGCAACGGGAGCGGCGTCGGAGCAGGTCTTCGTGGGTGGACCATCTCGCCTCGCTGGGGCGTTCGATGCCGTGGAGACGGTGCGGTCCGTGTTGTCAATTCTCGAGCAGCAACTCGTCGTCGTGTCGCTGCTTCGCGACGTGCTCGACGCCGGCCTCTCGGTGGCCATTGGTCACGAGCATGGCTACGAGCCCTTGGCGTCGTGTGCGGTGATCGTGGCGCCGGTGGTCATTGACGATGAAGCTGTCGGCGCCGTTGGCCTGCTCGGTCCAACGCGCATGCAGTACCCTGCGGCCATCGCTGCTGCGAGAGCAGTGGGGTCTGAACTCTCAGGCCGCCTCGGTGGACGAGGCGGAGAAGGTGGAGCAGCGTGAGTACGAACCTCTATGAGCTCCTCGAATCCTCGTCCTCGGCGAGTCCGGAGGAATTGAAGAAGGCCTACCGCCGCCTGGCGCGTCAGTACCACCCTGACGCCAACCCCAACGACCCTGCGGCCGAGGCCAAGTTCAAAGAGATCAGTCAGGCCTACGAGGTGCTCTCTGACCCTGAGCGGCGGAGCTACTACGACCGGTACGGCGTTGATCCGGCCACCAACCGCGGTGGTGGGGGAGCGGGGAGCCCCTTCGACGGTTCGGGGTTCGGCGATATCTTCGAGACGTTCTTTGGGTCCATGGGTGGGCGAAGTGGTCGCCGTGGACCACAGGTTGGTCACGACACCGAGATCCGCATCGCTATCTCGCTCCTCGACGCCGCCTTCGGCATCGATCGAACGGTGACCATTGCGGTGCCGGTCGGTTGCCCGGACTGCACCGCCACGGGCGCCCGTCCCGGGACGACCCCTTCGCGCTGTCCAGAGTGTGACGGTGCTGGCGAGGTTCGTCGTGTTCGCCAGAGCATGCTCGGCCAAATGGTGACCTCCTCGCCGTGCATGCGGTGCCAAGGCCTCGGGGAGATCGTCGCCTCGCCGTGCGACCGCTGCCGGGGTGATGGACGCATCACCGATCAGGTGGAGCTCACGATCAACGTCCCCGCCGGTGTCGACACCGGGACCACCCTGCGCCTCTCGGACCGGGGTGCGGCTGGTCCACGTGGCGGACCGCCGGGCAACCTCTTCGTGCAGATCATCGTTGAGGACCACCCGGATTTCGTCCGCGATGGTGACGATCTGCACCGAGAGGTGCACATCTCCATGGCCCAGGCCGCCCTCGGGACCACCTGTGTGGTCAGAACCCTCAATGGGGAGACCGCGTTGACGGTGAAGCGCGGGACACAACCTGGTGCGGTGACCAAGGTGCGCGGCGAAGGTGTCACCCACCTGCGCACGAGGAGTCGTGGCGATCTCTACCTCCATGTCGTCGTCGACGTTCCCGAGAAGCTGACTGAGCGAGAAGAGGAACTCTTGCGAGAACTGGCAGCACTCCGTGGCGACGAGGTGGCCGAGGCCGGGCACGATGGCCTCTTCGGCAAGATCAAGCAAGCGTTCTCGTGAGCAGCGAACTGACGGGACTCACCCGACGGGCGGCAGCGAGCGCCCAGGTCTTCGTGGCCAACCTCGAAACCCCTGTGCTCACCGCGGACGACGACCACCATCTCGCGCGAGTGCTACGCCTCCGAGCCGGTGAGTCGGTCGTTGCCGCCGACAGTTCTGGTCGGTGGCGGATGTGCGACTACGTGGGGCTCGGCGAGGGACTCGTTCCCCAATCGGAGATCCTCGTCGATGACGTCCCGACGTCGCCGATTGCGGTGGCCTTCGCCCCGGTGAAGGGTGATCGACCCGAGTGGGCGTTCGCGAAACTCGTGGAGCAAGGTGTTGACATCATCTGTTTGTTGATGACCGATCACTCGGTCGTCAAATGGGGTGATGAGCGGGCCGAGCGGCATCGGCTCCGCTTGGACAAAATCGCCGTCGCTGCGGCCGCACAGTCGCGCCGGGTGACGCTGCCGAGGCTGATCGGACCAATGACGCTCGCTGAAGCGGCGGCCGCGATTCCCGGACTCCATCTCGCCGATATCGGAGGTGCTGCCCCGGCTGCAGGTCTCACCGCCATTGCCGTCGGACCTGAGGGTGGTTGGTCTGCAGCCGAGCGGTCGCTTGGGCTCCCCACCGTTGGCCTCGGTGACACGGTGCTGCGCGCCGAGACGGCAACGTTGACGGCTGGAAGTCTCGTCCAGATGCTCCGTTCTGGAACGGTGCAGGCGAGCGCGTGACCGTGCGCGTCCACACCGTCGTCGAGCAGGGAGAATGGACCCATGGCTGACTGCATCTTCTGTTCCATCGTCGCTGGCGACATTCCAGCGAAGATCGTCCATCGCACCGAATCGGTGGTGGCGTTCAAGGACATCAATCCTCAAGCGCCGCTGCACGTCCAGATTGTGCCAACCCGCCACATCCGCGACGCCGCAGCGCTGGGCGCCGATGATGCGGTCGTGCTGAGTGAAATGGTGGCCGTGGCGAAGACCATTGCCACCGATGCCGGGTACGACCCGGAGGCTCGCGGCTACCGTTTGGTCATGAACATTGGTCCGGATTCGCTCTCCAGCGTCCCGCACCTCCACCTGCACGTCCTCGCTGGACGCACGATGGAGTGGCCCCCAGGTTGACCCCGTCGTTCACTGAGCCCATAGAACCCCCTCCCGTCGTCGTTGCGCCGGGCACGGTCGCCGAAGTCATCGTCGCTGATACCCACCTGATGGTTGCGCTCCTCGGCGGCCGCGATGAGCACCTCCGGTTGATCGAGCGCGCATTCCCTGACACGACGATCTCGGTCCGCGGCAACGTCATCGATGCCACCGGGCCCAATGCCGCTCGAGTCGCACAACTCTTTGAGGAGCTCGTCCTCGTGCTCCAGGGCGGCCAAGCCCTCAACCTGGTGACCGTTGGTCGAACGGTCGACATGGCCAGAGAAGACGTCCGCCCGAGCGAGGTGCTCTCCACGCAGGTGCTGCGGAGTGCGAAGGGTGCGGTCATTCGCCCGAACACCGCCGGACAGAAGCGCTACTGCGATGCAATTGCGCGGTCGACGATCACCTTCGGCATCGGTCCGGCAGGAACGGGGAAGAGCTACCTCGCGGTCGCCATGGCCGTCCAAGCGCTCCAGACCCGTCAGGTCAACCGCATCATTCTCACCCGCCCAGCTGTCGAAGCGGGCGAGCGCCTCGGCTTCCTGCCTGGGGATCTCATGGCCAAGGTCGATCCCTACCTCCGCCCTCTCTACGACGCGCTCTTCGACATGCTCGGCCCAGAGGGCTCAGGACGCCTCATCGAGCGCGGCACCATTGAAGTGGCGCCGTTGGCGTTCATGCGTGGTCGGACGCTCAACGACGCCTTCATCATCTTGGACGAGGCGCAGAACACGAGTCCTGAGCAGATGAAGATGTTCCTCACCCGCGTGGGCTTCGGCTCCAAGGCAGTGGTGACGGGTGACGTGACACAAATTGACGTTCCCGGTGGCCGCTCGGGGCTCATTGGGATTGAAGACGTGCTCTGTGAGGTCGACGGCATTTCGTTCTGCCACTTCAACCGCCGAGACGTCGTTCGCCACCGAATCGTGGCCGACATCATCGATGCCTACGACCGAGCCGATCAACGAAAGCAGCGATGAGCGTCGACCTCTTCGTTGCCAATGAGCAGGACGAAGTCTCCATTGACCTCGAACGGTGGACGGCGCTGTCCATCGCAGTTCTCGCTGCACGCGGGGTGACGGCGAATGCCGAGATGAGCCTGCTCTTCGTCGACGAGACCACCATTGCCCACCTGAATGAGGAATTCCTCGGCAAGGTTGGACCAACCGACGTGCTCTCGTTCCCCATTGAAGACGAGGAGACCTACTCCGGTCGGGTGCCCGACCAAGGTGGCACAGGGCCAGGCAGCACGGCGAACGAGCGTCCAGTGACGCTCATTGGCGACGTCCTCGTGTGTCCAGCCGTTGCTCTCCGGAATGCCATTGAGCACGACACGAGCGATGACGATGAGTTCGCCCTCCTCATCGTGCACGGGATCTTGCACCTCCTCGGGTTCGACCACGTGGTCGACACTGAGGCTGAGGTCATGGAGGCGCTGGAGCGAGAGCTCCTCCGAGCGCACTTCGACCCAGCGTGGGGTGGCCCTCGGTCGGAGCGGTGATGGTCGCAGCATTCTCCACCGGTGACATCGGTCTCATCATCGCTGTCATCGTCCTGCTTGCGGCCTCCGGCGTCTTGGCGATGGCCGAAACGTCCCTCGTCCGCATGAGCAAGGCTCGAGCCAAGGGGTTGGTCGATGATGGTCGACACGGCGCGCCGACACTCGCTCGACTCGTCGAGCACCCACAAGACTTCCTCAATCCCGTGCTCTTGTGCGTGCTCATCTGCCAACTGATCTCCGCCACACTCATCGGTGTGCTCGCCGACAACCTCTTCGGCCCATTCGGCATCGCAGCGGCCACGCTGTTCGAGGTGGTCGTCATCTTCGTCATCTTCGAGGCGGTCCCGAAGAATTGGGCGGTCCACCATCCCGACACCGCAGCACTGTGGTCAGCGCCACTCGTCGCTGGCGTCATTGGGTTCCCGCCGGTGCGGTGGATCTCGAAGATCCTGATTGGTCTCGCCAACGTGTTGATCGGGCACACCGGTGAATCTGCAGCCAACCTCGTGACCGAATCAGAGCTCCTCGCCATGGCCGATGTGGCGCTCGACGACAAGGTCATTGAGCGCGATGAGCGAACCTACATTGGCTCGGTGATTGAATTCGGCGACACGGTGATTCGAGAAGTCATGGTGCCGCGGCCGGACATGGCAACCCTCGATGCCGAGCTCACGGTCTCCGCTGCGCTGAAAGAGGCACTCGAGGCGGGCTTCTCTCGGCTGCCGGTCTGTCGGGATTCTGTCGATGATGTGGTGGGTGTGGCCATCACCAAGGATTTGATCAAGGCCGAACACGATGGCAACGGCGATGGGCTCGTCGCCTCGCACATGCGATCAGTGAAGTTCTTGCCCGAGACCAAGCGTCTCGGCGCCACGATGCGCGAGATGCAGCAGCATCGTTTCCACTTGGCAATGGTCGTCGATGAGTTCGGCTCTACGGCTGGACTCGTCACCTTGGAAGATCTGATCGAGGAGCTCGTCGGCGAAATCACCGATGAGTTTGACGAGGAAGAGGCCGGAATCCACCCGCTCGGTGAAGGGCGCTGGCGGGTTGCGGGTCGAGTGAATTTGGACGACCTCAGCTCGGTCGTCGAAGCGACGTTCCCTGAGGGTTCGTGGGATACGGTGGCAGGACTCGTCCTCGACGTGGCCGGACGGCTCCCAGCAGTTGGGGAGTCGGTCACCGTGGAAGGTTTCACCGTCACGGTGGAGCGAGTGCAGGGCCGACGCATCGATGCGGTCGTCGTGGAGCGAAGCGAGCGCGATGACCAGTCCTGACGAGCACGGAACCTTCCGGAGTGGGTTCGTCACGATCGTGGGGCGACCCAATGTTGGAAAGTCCACCTTGGTGAACCGCCTCGTCGGCGACAAGGTGACGATTGTGTCGTCCAAGCCCAACACCACGAGATTCCAGATTCGCGGCATCGTGTCGCGACCGGAGGCGCAGGTCATCCTCGTCGACACCCCTGGCCTCCACAAGCCCAAGACCACGCTCGGTGGTCGCCTCAACGACTCCGCGCTCGCAGCGCTCGCCGACGTCGACGTCGTGGTGGCCATCATTGAAGCCGGCAGTGCGATTGGCCCTGGCGACACCGTGGTGATCGAGCGCGCCCTCGACGCGGTCGCTGGGCGGACTCGGTCCACGCTCATGGTGGTGGTCAACAAGATCGACAAGTCCGGCCCCGACCACGTTGCCCAGCAACTCCTCGCGGCGTCGAACAAGGTCGATGAGCTGCTCCGGTCATCGGGGCGAACGGCTCGAGTGGACTACTTTCCCCTCTCAGCGAGAACCGGCAAGGGTGCAGAGGAGTTGCTCCGCCACATCATCAAAGCGCTTCCCGAAGGACCGGCCTACTACCCAACGGATGTCACCACGGACTCTCCTGAAGCCATCCAACTGGCCGAGCTCGTGCGCGAGCAACTCCTCGGAAAGACCCATGACGAACTCCCGCACTCCATTGCGTGTCGGGTCACCGAGTGGGAATGGCCACGGGTCAAAGTAGAGATCCTCGTTGAACGGGACTCGCAGAAGGGCATCGTCATCGGCAAGGGTGGGGCGGTGTTGCACGACGTCGGCGTGGCGGTCCGCGAAGCCTTCGCTGCGGAGATGTACCTCGAACTGTTCGTCAAGGTCGAGAAGCACTGGCAACGCCGCGATGACGCCCTCGACCGCCTCGGGTACTAGGCGTCTCGGATTGTCTCCAAGAAAGCGGTCACCTCGGAGAGCGTGATGGTGCGCTTCATCGGTGGAAGTTCTGCGAGGAGCGCCTCACGGTAGCGAGCGGTAGCGAGGCGACTGTCGAACACCGCCACCACGCCTCGATCCGTCGCGGTCCGAATGAGCCGGCCTGCTCCCTGGGCGAGGAGCGCTGCAGCTCGGGGCACGTCGACCACCATGAACGCTCGATCGCCCGCTCGCTCTCGCCGGGCATTGAGGAGTGGGTCATCGGGCCGACCGAAAGGGAGCCGATCGATCGTGACGAGACTCAGGGTCTCGCCGGGGAGGTCAACCCCCTGCCAGAAGCCCATGGTGGCGAAGAGACAGGTGCTCGGGTTGGCTCGGAATTGCTCGAGGAGCCGATTCTTCGGGAGATCCCCTTGGACGAGCACGGTGACATCGACGGCCGAGCGAACGGCCTCTGCGGCCTCGAGCATGAACTTTCGTGAGGTGAAGAGGGCGAGCGTTCGCCCGCCGGCAGCAGTGATGAGCTGCGCGAGTTCGGCGCAGATGGCTGGCTCAGCGCTCGGGTCGCGCCGGTCGGGGAGGTGCTTGGCCACGTAGAGGAGGGAGTTCGTCTTGTAGTCGAAGGGTGAACCGACGTCGAGTTCGTCGACCTGGTCTCGAGGAATGCCGAGGCGAGCAGCCAAATTCGCCGGGATGGTGGCGCTCGTGAGCACTGCGGTGACGTCACCCCAGAGCGTGCGGCCGAGGGTCGGTCCGAGGTCGATCGGCGAGAGGAAGAGGATCGGGCGTCGCCCATCGTCGCTCACCCACGCCACTTCATCCTCGCCACAGGCGATGAACCGCTGGAGATCGCCCACGAGGTGCGTCGCTGCCCCCACCACTTCTTGCTGCTTCATCGTGCCAACGACGGCCTCACCGTCGGCTTTCACCGATTCGAGGACGGCTCGGACCAAACCCTCGAGCTGGACGAGGCAGCGGCGGAGATCGTCATCGCCCCCGCCATCGAGCACCCGTTGACCACTGCGGGCGCTGAGGAGGAGGCCGAGTTCCTGGGCCTTGGCATCGAGGTCAGTCAAGGTCCGAAGCTGGTCAACCGCCATGATCTTGCGGGCTGCGGTGACCAGGCGATGGCAGATGGCCTCGGACAGTTCGGTCCCAAGGGCGGTGGAGAAGATCTCTTCGAGTTCATGGGCCTCGTCGAAGACCACGACGTCGTGCGCAGGGAGGAGTTGCTTGCCTGAGGAGAGATGCGCGCCGTAGAGATGGGTGTTGACGACCGTGACGTCGCTCGACGCCGCCTGGGCCTTGGCGAGCTCGGTGAAGCACCGGGCCGACTCAGCGCAGTTCCCAGCACCTGGGCACTCCTGCGCCGTTGCCGAGACCATGGACCAGATGAACGGTTCGGGCTCAAGCGCGAGTTCGGCTCGATCCCCAGAGGACGACCGAGCGGCCCACGACATCAGGGCTTCGAGCTGGTCTTTGACCGGGAACGTTCGCTCGCGCCCACTCCGTTCGTCGGGGAGCAGTTCATCGATCGATGACTGCAGCCCCTGGGACTCGAGGTCGACGATCTTCTTCCAGCAGGCGTAGTTCGCCCGACCCTTCAAGACCGTGTAGGTGAAGTTCTCGCCGAAGGCCTCGGCGACCATGGGGAGGTCTTGTGCCATGAGCTGGTCTTGGAGGGCCTTCGTCGCGGTCGAGACCACGACGGTGCGTCGAGCGGTGGCGGAGGGGACGAGGTAGCCGAGGGACTTGCCTGTTCCCGTTCCGGCCTCCACGATGAGGTGTCGCTCTCGCAGGAGGGCATTCACCACCGCTCCAACCATCTGCTCTTGCCCAGTGCGCAGCTCGCCTCCGCCTGGGAGATGGCCGGTGACTTCGTGCAGTAACTCGGCGGCGGCAGCTCGAGCGTCGGTGCCATCTTCAGGGGCGAGGTCGGGTGAATTCGGCACCCTTCGACGCTACCTGCGCCCAGTGGCGAGGTGGAGCCACGCGAGTCGGTAGCCTCATCAGCGTGGCACGACGCGCGGACAAGAGGGCGGGAGCAGAACGCACCGTGGAACACGGTTCCCCCGTTTCGCTGCCACCTGCGCTCGACCTCAACAACATCCCCCGTCACGTGGCCTGCGTCATGGACGGCAACGGCAGGTGGGCGAACCAGCGTGGACTGCCGAGAACTGATGGTCACGCGGCCGGGGAAGCAGCGATCGTCGATGCCGTCAACGGCGCATTGGCACTCGGAGTCCGCTACCTCACGCTCTTCGCCTTCTCGACCGAGAACTGGCGTCGACCGGCAGATGAAGTCAAGTTCCTCATGAACTTCAACGAGAACCTGCTCCTGCGGCGTCGATCTGAGTTCTCTGCCCAAGGTGTCCAGATGTGCTTCTCTGGCCGTCGGGACTGGCGCGTGCCACGACGGGTGCTCCGTCGAATGGAAGAGACCGAGCAGATGACGGCGGCGAATGAACGACTCACGCTCACCCTCGCCTTCAACTACGGGGGGCGTGCTGAGTTGACCGATGCCCTCAAGGCGATCGTCGACGCTGGAATTCCCTCGTCGAAGATCGACGAGCGCCTGATTGCCCGGTACCTCTACCATCCAGAAATTCCTGACCCCGACCTCGTGGTGCGGACCTCGGGAGAGCAGCGGATCTCGAACTTCTTGCTCTGGGAGGCCGCCTACGCGGAGTACGTCTTCCCAGAGGTGCTGTGGCCCGACTTCCGCCAAGGTGATCTCTTCGACGCCGTGGTGGAGTTCCAGCAGCGGCAACGTCGATACGGAGGTCTGTGACCATGATGTGGACCAAAGTGACCGCTGCGGTTGGCATCCTCGTGTTCCTCGGCCTCACCTACATGGCATTGACGGGTTTCACCCCCGCACGGGGTCCGGTCTTCGCGGCATGGGCGCTGCTCTTCCTCATCATCGTCGGGTCCAAGGTTTTCCCTCCGACGCGCCCGCTGCCCAAATTCAAGGATCGTTCTGTTGATCGCGCCGACGAGGCCGACGGGAACGATCAGCCCCGGTGAGGCAACTCGACGACGAAGCCGTCGTACTCCGCTCCTACCCCCTCGGCGAGGCCGATCGAATTCTCGTGTTCTTGACGGCGAATCACGGCAAAGTACGCGCTGTTGCCAAGGGCGTGCGGCGGGCGAAATCGAAGTTCGGAGGTCGACTCGAGATCTCCAATCGGGTCCACGTGAACCTGTACCGCGGAGCCAAAGAACTCGGTGTGGTGCAGCAGGCAGATCTGCTCGACGGGCATCCGACCATCCGCACGGATCTCGACCGCTTAACTGGAGCAATGGCTGTCTTAGAAGTCACCGATCAATTGGCGCAGAACGATCTCCCTGATCCTCGCCTCTACCAAATGCTGGTGGGTTGCCTTGAGAGCTACGACGACCCATCGATGGTGCCGACGCTCATTGGACCGGCATTCTTCTTCAAGGCCCTCGTCGCAGATGGCATGGGACCTGAGATCGAGGTCTGCGCACGATGCGGCAATGCCGGCCCGCTCGTCGCCTTCGCACTCCTCGAGGGAGGATTGCTGTGCGATGGGTGTCGACGGGGGCGATCGGTGTCCATCGACGCCGTACACCTGTTGCAGCGCATGCTCGGCGGCCACCTCCGTTCGGTCCTGCATGAACCAGACTCGCTGGCGGGCAGTGAAGTCGCGGCGCTCGCCGCAGAAGCCATCGAGGGTGCCCTCGATCGGCGGCTGAAAACCCTCCGATCGACGACGAACTTCTGAGATGCGCTCGATCTTCTGGTTCCGCCGTGATCTTCGTCTTCGAGATAACCCCGCACTCGCCGAAGCCGCTCGAATCTCAACCGACGTCATTCCGGTGTTCGTGTTCGACCCCGGCCTCCTCGCCAGTGCAGGCCCTGCTCGCCGGGCCTTCCTCGCGGACGCGCTTGACGATCTCAATCGCCAACTCGGTGGTGCCCTCCACATCACGATGGGCGATCCCGCCGAGGTGTTGTCGTCGCTCGCTGCTGGGCTCGGTGTCAGCGCGGTGGTTGCCACGGGGGATCACACCCCCCAAGCCCGGCGGCGTGATGCAGCGGTGACGGCCGCGCTCGCCTCGATCGGCGTGGAGAGTCGCTACGTCGACACGCCGACGCTCGGCGCCCCTGGTGCCTACCGCAACGGGAGCGGACAGCCGTTCAAGGTCTTCACGCCGTACTTCAAGGCGGCAGCGCTGACCCACGTGCCTGAGCCACTGGAGCCAATCAGTGCCGACTGGAGGGCCATTCCCTCAACCGTTGACCCCCATGTTGTCCTCCGCCCCTCGCAGGCCAGCACCTTCCCGGTGTCCCTGGTCGACGCCCCTCCGCCGACGGCGTTGCCTCGTGGTGGAGAGACCGCCGCGCTCCATCGGCTGGAGCAGTTCGACGCGGTGGTCGATACCTACGACGAACAGCGGAATTTTCCCGCCCTCGACACCACGAGTCGCCTCTCTGCTGATCTCCACTTTGGATGCCTGCATCCCCGCCAAGTCATCGCACAGATCGCCGGTCCGAGCGATGGCCGAAAGGCGTTCATCCGTCAGCTCTACTGGCGGGAGTTCTACGCCGACGTGCTGGCCGAGAATCCGAGAACGGCGCACGAGGACCTCAATCCGAATGGTGTTGCCGTTGATAGCGGCCCGATTGCCAACGAGCGCTTCATCGCGTGGGCACTCGGGCGCACCGGGTATCCAATGGTCGATGCCGGGATGCGGCAACTCCTCACCGAGGGTTGGATGCATAACCGAGTTCGAATGTTGACGGCCAGCTTCTTGATCAAGGACCTCCACCTCGACTGGCGGTGGGGGGCGGCGTGGTTCATGTGGCGCCTCGTCGATGGCGACGTCGCCAACAACATTCACGGTTGGCAGTGGACGGCCGGTGTTGGAACCGATGCCTCGCCGTACTACCGAGTCTTCAATCCAACCCTCCAGGCTGAGCGGTTCGATCCCGATGGGACCTACATTCGCCGTTACGTTCCAGAGCTCGCCTCGATCACGGGATCGGCAGTACTCCAGCCGGGAGGTGGGGGAGCGGGTGGACTGTTCTCAAACGGCTACTTCGAACCAATGGTTGACCACGCAGCAGAACGCGAGGAGGCGCTCGGTCGCCTCGAGCGATCACGACTTCGGTCGTAGCGTCACACGGAGACTGCGAGCCTTCACGCCGACGCTCTCAACGAGTCCGTTCGTCTGTGGCTACGGAGCGCGACCGATTCCAGCGACCAAGCAGTCGTCGAGCGAATCTCGCTCCTCGAGCGTCTGTGGTGGAGCACCAGTAAACGAGTGTGCACCGAATCTTCTGGCGAAGCGCGGCAACGTCGGCCACTGCGCGCCTGCTGCAGTGAGCGATGGCCCACCAACGGGTGCGAGAGTGGGGCTCCTCCTCACCGACGTCCAATCGGGAGGTGCCGGTAGTGTGACGGAGTGGCGCCACGAGAATACGGGATTTACATCCACATCCCGTTTTGCCGCCAGCGGTGTGACTACTGCGCGTTCGTCACGTCGACGGAGCATGACGACCTGATCGATCGGTACGTCGATGCGTGCGTTGCACAGCTCCTCCGTGAACGCCGAGAGAGCGATGGAATCCCAGCAACGGTCTTCTTCGGCGGTGGGACGCCGAGCAGGCTGTCGGGTGATCAGGTGCGGCGGATCGTCGATGCGTGCGGGGCAGAGGCCACGTCGGAAGTGACCCTCGAGTGCAACCCTGAAGACCTCACGGCATTGACGGTGCATGAGTTTGCTGCTGCTGGGATCAACAGATTGTCCATTGGGGTCCAGTCGACACAGCCCAACGTGCTCAAGAGTTTGGGTCGACGATCGCCCGAGAATGTGCTCGAGGGCATTGAGCAGGCGTTGCACGCGTCAGATCTTCGATCGTGGAATCTCGATCTCATCTACGGAGCTGCTGGCGAGTCGGATGCCGACTTCGCTGCAACGGTCGAATCAGTGCTGGCCATGGCGGTCCGCCCACCGCATCTCTCTGCCTATGGGCTCAGTGTCGAGCCGGGAACGCCAATTGCTCGAGATCCCCTCCGACATCCAAACGAGGACCATCAGGCGGATCGATACGAGTGGCTTGATTCGAGGTTGGTTCGAGCCGGGTATCGATTTGAAGAGATATCGAGCTGGAGTCTGCCGGGTCACGAATGCCGCCACAACAATCTCTACTGGTCTGGTGGCGACTACCTCGCCATTGGGACGGCCGCTCATGGACACCGTGACGGCCGACGTTACTGGAACACGGCGAGTATCGAGCGCTACATCACGGCGATTGAGACGGGTGCGAGTCCGGTTGCAGGCGAAGAGACCCTCACGAGTGACGAGCGGTGGTTTGAGAGCGCAACCCTCGCGCTCCGAACTGCACGAGGGGTGCCGTGGGAGTGGCTCGATCACGCGGGTCTGCGAGCCCTCGAGTCTCGTGGTCCCTTCGTTGTGCACCGCGGAGGACGAGCAGTCCTGACGGTTCAAGGAAGGCTCTTCGCCAATCGAGTCGCGCAGTTCCTCCGCCCGTTCGTCCGCGATGGTTCTTGTAGCCTCTAGCCATGGATGAACTCGTCGAGAACCTCGATGCGGCCAAGGCCCAAGAGAAACTGGAGAAGGTCACCTCGCTCTGCAAGCGGCGTGGCTTCATCTTCCCCTCGGCAGAAATCTACGGGGGATTTCGATCCACCTACGACTACGGGCCCCTCGGCGTTCAAATGCTCCGAAACGTCAAGGACCAATGGTGGAAGACCATGGTGCAGTTCCGAGATGATGTTGTCGGTCTTGATGCCGCCATTTTGAGCCCCCCAGCAATCTGGGCCGCATCTGGGCACCTGGAGACCTTCACGGACCCGCTCGTTGACTGCAAGAAGTGTCAAGGTCGATGGCGAGAGGACAAGATCAACGGCGTCTGTCCGACGTGTGGGTCGACGACCTTCACCGAGCCACGTGCGTTCAATTTGATGTTCAAGACCCAGGCGGGACCCGTTGAAGGCGATGGCGCAACGGCGTACCTTCGGCCCGAGACAGCGCAGGGCATGTTCACGAACTTCTCCAACGTGCTCAACACGATGCGTAAGAAGCCACCATTTGGCATCGCCCAAATCGGAAAGTCATTTCGTAACGAGATCACGCCCGGAAACTACGTGTTCCGAACCCGTGAGTTCGAGCAGATGGAAATGGAGTTCTTCGTCCCCCCAGAGGATGCCGAGACCTGGTACCGGTACTGGGTGGAAGAGCGCTTCAATTGGTACCTCGACCTTGGAATCCACCCAGATCACCTGCGAAAGAACGAAGCAGCACCAGAAGACCTCGCTCACTACTCCCGAGGAACGACCGACATCGAGTTCCTCTTCCCTTGGGGCTTCGATGAGCTGGAAGGCGTTGCGAATCGGGGTGATTTTGATCTGAGTGCGCACGCTGCGGCGTCTGGTGAGCGCCTTGAGTACTTCGATCAGGGCCTCAACATTCGATACACACCCTTCGTCATTGAACCGGCGGCTGGGGCAACCCGGGCAATGATGGCATTCCTCCTCGATGCCTACGATGAGGAAGATCTTGATGGCGATGTGCGATCGGTCCTTCGACTTGACCCGCGACTTGCCCCCGTTCAAGTTGCCGTGCTTCCGCTCTCGAAGAAGCCCGAGCTTGAGGAACCGGCACGGAAGGTGTTGCGAGCGCTCCAGTCGGTCTTTCGCTGCGATTTCGATACGACCCAATCCATTGGCAAGCGCTACCGCCGACAAGACGAAATCGGGACGCCGTGGTGCGTGACGGTCGATTTTGATTCGCTCGACGACCATGCGGTGACTGTTCGTGACCGAGATTCAATGGAGCAGCAGCGAATCGCCATCGACCAACTAGTGGCGACGCTGGTGGCGAGCGTTCAGAGGTGACGGACGAACGAGGCCGCCACGCCGGATGATGGGTTCCAGGCTGCACGGCAATCGGGAACCCGAGTGACCCCGATGCGGTGCATTTCGAACCGTTCATGGGAATTCTGCGGATCAAGCGGCGAGCGCAACGAGTTCGACCCACGTGGCCGCATCCTGCCCGGAGATGTCCTCAAGGAGCGGATGCTTCTCGCCATGACGCAAACCCCTGGCGCGATTGGGCGTCGCAAGCACCCTGGGTGATCTGCGACGAGATCTCAGTCAACCTTGCGGTAGAGACGCACCGCCATGAACGAGAAGACGGCCAGCATGAGCGCTGACCATCCAAGAGCCCAGTAGACCTTGTCTGGTTGTGAGTAGACCCCGCCGACCATCAACGAACGAGCGGCGGCCACGGCGGTGCCGACTGGCTGCCAGGTGGCAAATCCTCGGAGCCATCCGGGCATCGCCTCCACGGGGGAGAACGCTCCCGAGGCAAAGGTGAGGGGGAACAGCAAGGGGAACGTCATGAGTTGCGCAGTCTCTGAGTTCGGAGCAATGAGGCCAATCACGCTGAATCCCCAACTGAGGGCATAGGCGAAGATGAGCATGACCAGGCAGCCAAGGAGGAAATTGGCAACGCCCGCTTCGGGTCTGAAGCCGACGAGTACACCGACGATGGTCAAAATGACGAGGACGACGACGTTGCGGATTGAATCTGCGGTGGTGCGTCCACCGAGCACGGCCGATCTGGCCATTGGCAACGCACGGAAGCGCTCGATCAGCCCCTTCTGAAGGTCTTCAGCGAGCCCAATCGCCGTTGCCACCGAACCGAAGCAGACCGTCTGGACGAAGATGCCCGGCATGAGGTAGTTCACGTAGTTGCCACCGGGCACGGGGATCGCACCGCCGAAGACGTAGCGGAAGAGCAGTACGAACATGATGGGCTGGAGGGACGAGAAGAAGATGGCCTCGGGGGTGCGAACGCTGCCGAGGAGGTTTCTCCACGTCACGGTCTTCATATCCCGCCATGCCCACACGAGGCGCATCGGCGCAGAGAGCTTCTCCACTTGGGTGACGGTGGCGGTCATTGGGACTCCTTGTCGCCGCGGCGGCGTTTCTTCGAAGTGCTCTCATCTGCTGCGACCTCTTCGGCGGTTCTGCGTCCAGTCAGCGACAAGAAGACGTCATCGAGGCTTGGTTCACGAATGGCGAGGCCGAGTGGTTCGAGTTGTGCGGCATCGAGCGCTCGAAGGACGTCGGCAGCCACCCGCGGGCCGTTCTCCACGGTGAGCTCCACCATGGATCCCTCTCGGATGGGTTCCTTCTCAGTGAGGCTGCGGATGAGTTCGAGCCCTCGGTCGGCAGCGGCGTGGTCGGCGAAGCTGACCTCAACCACGGTCGTGCCGAGTTGCGCCTTCAGCACAGCAGGGGTTCCATGGGCGATCTCTCGGCCATGGTCGATGACCACGATGTCGTCGGCGAGCCGGTCGGCCTCCTCCAAGTACTGCGTGGTGAGGAGGACGGTAGTTCCTTCGGTGACCAATTGCTCGATGATCTCCCAGAGGTCGTTTCGGCTCTGTGGGTCGAGTCCCGTGGTTGGCTCGTCGAGGAAGAGGAGCGGGGGTGCAGCGACGAGGGATGCTGCGAGGTCGAGTCGCCGCCTCATCCCACCTGAGTAGGTCTTCACTGGTCGATTCCCTGCGTCGGTCAGGGAGAACCGCTCGAGGAGTTCGTCAGCCTTGCTCGCTGCTCCGGCTTTGGACATATGGGTGAGTTGGCCGACCATGCGAATGTTCTCTCGACCGGTCAGATTCTCGTCGACGGTTGCGTACTGCCCGGCGAGACCAATGGTGCGGCGAACGGCGTCTGCTTGCTTCGCCACATCGAGACCGAGAATGGATGCAGAGCCGGAGGTGGGGGAGAGGATGGTGGACAAGATGCGCACGGCGGTGGTCTTGCCAGAGCCATTCGGCCCGAGGAGACCCATCACGATGCCTCGAGGCACCTGGAGACTGAATCCATCAAGGGCTCGGACGGAGCTGCCGCGGTTGAACACCTTGACGAGATCTCTGGCATCAATGGCGAGTTCACTGGTCACCTGATCAGCCTACCGGTGGGCGATACCGCAACTCGCTGATCGCGCTACCGTCACCCCATGGCAATTTCGCCCGATGACATCGCCGAAGTTCGCTCTCGGACTGACATCGTCGCGCTCATTGCCGAGCGAGTGGCGCTCAAGCGAGTGGGTCGGCGGTGGTCGGGACTCTGTCCGTTCCACCAAGAGCGATCCCCGTCGTTCTCGGTGAACGGCGAGGAGGGCTTCTACCACTGCTTCGGGTGCGGGGCATCGGGAGACGCGATCTCCTTCGTCCGTCAAATGGACCACCTTGACTTCGCCGACGCGGTGCGATTCTTGGCGACGAAGGCTGGAGTCACCATTACCGAGGACCCGGCGTTCGCTGGCCAGACCAAGCGCCGGGCGGAGCTCTACGAGGCCATGGACAAGGCGGTGTCGTGGTACCACGAGCGGTTGCTGTCTGCACCCGATGCTGGACGGGCGCGCGAGTACCTCCGCAGCCGTGGCTACGACGGAGCAATCGTGCGGCAGTTCAAGATTGGGTGGGCTCCAGATGACTGGGATGCGCTCGCCAAGGCCCTCCGGATCTCGCCGAAAGTCTTCGAAGAGGCCGGCCTCGGCTTCACGAACAAGTCGGGCCGCTTGCAGGATTTCTTCCGAGGCAGGGTTGTGTTCCCGATTTTCGACGTGTCGGATCGAGCGATTGCCATTGGGGCCAGGATCCTGCCGCCTCGACCAGGCGAGCAGCCCGATGAGCGGCGCGGTCCTGAGCCGAAGTACAAGAACTCGACCGAGACGCCGATCTACGCGAAGCACCGCACGCTCTACGCCCTCAACTGGGCGAAGCAGGACATCATCAAGGCTGACGAAGTCGTGGTGTGCGAGGGCTACACCGACGTCATTGGCTGCTTCTCGGTCGGCATCCCTCGGGCAGTGGCAACGTGTGGCACCGCACTCACTGAAGAGCACTTCAAGACCCTGTCGAATTTCGCCAAGCGCATTGTGCTGGCCTACGACGCTGACAACGCTGGTCAGAACGCCATTCAGCGGGTCTACGAATGGGAGCGCACGCATAACGCCGAAGTCGTGGTCGCATCGATGCCCGAGGGCGCTGACCCGGGGCAGCTGGCGAAGGATTCACCAGAGGTGCTCGTCGCAGCAATTCGCGAGGCTCGCCCGTTCCTCGCGTTCCGGGTCGATCGCCAGATTGGTGGTGCGGACCTGTCCACTCCCGAACGGCGGGCCAAGGTGGCCGAGCGCGCCCTCGCCGTGGTGGCCGAACATCCGAGCGACTTCGCTCGAGACCAGTACGTCATGTACGTCGCCGATCGATGCCACGTGGACGCAGATCTCGTGCGGACCCGCTTGGAGCACTTGCGGCGCAACCCGGATGAACGCGTTGCAATCTTGAAGGATCGAAAGAACTCCAAATCTGCAGGAGATGAAACCCCGCGCCAAGAAGCACCACTCCTGCGTCGGACCGATCCGAGCCTCCGGCCCGGTCTCGAGGCGCTGAAGGTCGCCGTCCACCGCCCAGACCTCGTGGCCGATCGGCTCGACACCTGCCTCTTCCTCGACCCTGTGCAGCGACGAACGTTCGACATTCTCCTCAACGCAGAGAGTCTGGCTGAGGCAGTCGATGGGGCCGATGAGCAAAGTGCATCGTTGCTCCGACAGTTGATCGTGGACGAACCGTTCGTGGCCGAGACTGAACTCGGCGACCC
>CAIQEU010000072.1 GCA_903870905.1 uncultured Actinomycetes bacterium
AGGCCGCTCCCACCAAGAAGGCAGCACCCGCCGCCAAGGCTCCGGCCAAGAAGGCAGCACCCGCCGCCAAGGCTCCGGCCAAGAAGGCTGCCCCGGTCGTCACCGCTCCCGTTGCTCCGACTCCTGCCCCTCCCAAGAAGGCAGTGCCGGCTCCAGCGCCGGCGAAGCCGAAGGTCAACCCCTACCTCAAGTCGCCGAAGTTCCTCGACCAGATGCGCACGAAGTTGCTCGAGAAGAAGGCGGCGGAGATTGCGCTCGCCGAGCGCTTGCGTGCTGAGGCCAACGCCCTCACCGCATCTCGCGAGGCGGGCGACGACACCTCTCGAGAAGACGAAGGCGGCGATGGCTCAACCTTCGCCGTTGACCGTGCCGACCTCTTGTTCAACGCTGAGCAGATGATGGCCACGGTGGATGAGATCAACGAGGCCCTCTGGCGGATGGATCGCGGGACCTGGGGAATGTGCACGAGTTGTGGCGACCCCATCATGAAGGCACGACTCGAGTACTGGCCCGAGGCGTCAATGTGCGTCGAGTGCAAGCAGGGTGGCCTCGTCCGCCGATGACGGTTTCGGTGGTGCGGTGCGCCGCCTGATCATCGCTGCTGCCATCACGACCACCGTCGTGCTCGTCGACGCCGTGACGAAGGCGTGGGCTCGCTCCCTCGACCACGCCATCCACGTCGTCGGCTCGCTGTCGTTCGTGCGAGCCTCGAATACCGGGGCAGCCTTCTCGCTCTTCCAAGGCGGCAGCGGGTGGCTGAGCCTCGTTTCGTTGGTGCTGTGCATCGTGCTCGTCGTTGCGCTGTGGAGGACGACGTCGTTGGCGATGACCGTTGCACTCAGTCTCGTCCTCGGTGGGGCACTCGGCAACGGTAGCGAGCGGATGGCGACCCCAGGGTCTGGCGTCACCGATTTCATCGCCACGTCGATCTGGCCGGTGTTCAACGTGGCCGATGCCTGCATTACGGTCGGATGTCTATGGATCGCACTGCAGCTCATTCGAACGAAGACTCCTCATGGTGAATGACGCAGAGGGTGAGCACTTAGACGTCTCGGTGCCAGCCCTGCTCGCCGGCGTGCGCTTAGACCGTGCACTGGCGATGTTGACGGGAATGTCGCGTAGCGAAGCCGCTGCGCTCATCACCGCTCGCCAGGTGGTTGTGAACGACCGTGCCGACCGTCCGAGGAGCCACCTGCTCAGTGAAGGTGACCGGATTGAGGCCATCGTTCCGCCAGCTCCCGAAGAGACGGTGCTTCCCGAACCCAACGTCTCGGTGATGATTGTCGCTGAGGACCCCGACTTCCTCATCATCGACAAGTCCCCTGACCTCATCGTCCACCCCGGAGCAGGACATAAGACCGGCACCATGATCGCGGGCCTCCTCGCCCGCTACCCCGATCTCGCAGGGGTGGGGGAGCGAAGCGGCGGATCAGCCGTTCGCCCTGGCATCGTGCACCGACTCGACCGAGGCACCTCGGGGCTGCTCGTGGTGGCACGAACCGAGCCGGCCTACGCCAGTCTCGTCGGGCAACTCGCGGCCCGAGAAGTTGATCGTCGCTACCTCGCTCTCGTCCGAGGCCACGTGGCTGATGACCGCGGTGTCGTCGATGCGCCGATTGGTCGATCGCTGCGGTCGCCGACCATGATGGCGGTCAGTCGAGACGGTCGACCCGCCCGCACGGCGTATGAGGTCGTCGCTCGGCTCGAGGGAGAACAACCGCGGACCCTCGTCATCTGCAAGCTCGAAACTGGTCGAACCCACCAGATCCGCGTGCACCTCGCAGCGATTGGTCATCCCGTGGTGGGCGATGCTCGCTACGGACGCATGGTCGATCCTGAACTCGGTCGCGACCGGTTCTTCCTGCATGCCTTCGAACTGGGCTTCGCCCACCCGACGTCGGGGGAGTACGTGTCCTTCACCGCACCGATGCCGGCTGATCTCGTCGCGCTGCTGCCTGAGGATCTCAACCTCGGCGAACTCGGTTAGTTGAGGTTGGCGTCCAAGTCGTCGGGCCGGAAGACCCCGAGGACGTCGTTGTCGATGGCCAAGGTGGCGAGCGCTTCGGCTTCAGCCCGTCGGACTTGACGGACGCCAACCGGCTTGTCCCGCAGCTTCGACAGGCGCTCGGCGGTGACCTGGAGCGACGTCGGGTCTGAACCGTCGAGGCCAAATCGCATCTTGATCACGTCACGCTGGAGGTCGCTCAGGCGTCCGAGTGCTTCGCTCAAGCGGTCGTCGAGCATGGTCTGGTCGACCTCGTCAAAGTAGTTGCGAGCATCGGGGGCGACGAGGTCACCGAGGACGGTGGCCGAGTCGGAGTTCGCCGGCTGGTCGAGCGACGCCGTCACGCCGGCGATGCCTTCCAAGTTCTTCCGCTGTGCGGCGGTCATCCCGGTGGCTTCGGTCAACTCGTCGTCGGTTGGTGGCCGACCGAAGAGGCCGGTGAGCTCGGCAGTGGCGGCTTCTAAGCGCTGGAGCTGCTCACCGACTTCGAGCGGGATCCGAATGGTGCGGCCGTGCTGCTGGACGGCACGCTGGAGTGACTGGCGGATCCACCAGGTGGCGTAGGTCGAGAACTTAAAACCACGCTCCCAGTCGAACTTCTCAACAGCGCGCATGAGGCCGAAGGTGCCCTCTTGGACGAGGTCGACCATCTCGACGCCCCGGTCGGCGTAGCGGCGGGCCCAGTGGAGGACGAGGCGGAGGTTGGCGGCCACCATTTGCTTCTTGGCCTCATCGTCCCCAGCGGCGACGCGCTTGGCCAGTTCGACCTGCTCGTCGTAGTTGGGCATGGGGTACTGGTCGAGGTCTCGCATCAAGAGACCCAAGCTGTCGGTTGTTGCGGTCCACGAGGTTCGTGACATGGTTGGTCATCCTCCACAGGTGTGCGCTGCACCCAGCTCGTCTGTGCGCTGCAGGGGATAACTCCAACCGTTGCTGGAGTATTCCAACGATGTGGTTTACCGAGTTTTGGCAGCGGGTTGGATGCCGCGAGCGCGAGCCACCATGTCGGCGAGGGAGTAGGAGCTGAGGTGATCTCTGAGGAGATCTCCAACCTCGGACCACAGCGCCAACAGCACGCACTGACCCTCGTGATCGCATGCCCCGTCAGCGTGGGGCTCGCCGAAATCTCCAGCAGCGATGGGCCCGTCGACAGCAGAGACGATCTGGGCCATGGAGATGTCCTCGGGATCACGGGCCAGGACGTAGCCACCGCCGACGCCGCGCTTGGAGCGTACGATGCCCGCGCCTTTCAGCGCCAGGAGGATCTGCTCCAAGTAGGGCTGGGGGAGCCCGGTCCGCTCGGCGATGTCTCGAACCGACGTGGGGTTGGACTCTGAAGCATGGAGGGCCAAGGAGAGGAGCGCTCGGCTGGCGTAGTCGCCTCTCGTCGATACCTTCACGTCCATAGTCTACCCATTTGGTCAGGAATTAGCCGCAACGACGCTTGGGTCGAGGTGGCAGACTCCTTGCCATGACCATGCCTGACACCCCGAGTCCTGCAATTCAGCCCGACGAGGTCATCGAAGGCGGTGCCACCGCCGACGAGGTGGAGAACGTCGAGACCATCTCCGAGCCGGCCAAGGTCATGCGCATTGGCTCGATGGTCAAGGTGCTGCTCGACGAGGTCCGCTCCGCACCGCTCGACGAGGCTGGACGCACCCGGTTGAAGGAGATCTACGAGCAGTCCCTCACTGAGCTCCGCCAAGCCATCAGTCCGGACCTCGCCGCTGAACTCGACCGCATGACGTCGCCCTTCAGCGACGCCGCTCCCTCCGAAGCCGAACTCCGAGTGGCGCAAGCCCAACTCGTTGGATGGCTCGAAGGCCTCTTCCACGGCATCCAAGCCACCTTGGTGGCCCAGCAGATGGCTGCTCGAGCCCAACTCGATGAGATGCGTAGCCGAGGGCTCCCGCAATCGTCAATGCCGCCCTCGGAGCGCCCCGGCACCTACCTGTAGGTCGTCTCCGACGCCGTGCCGAGGTCAGAGGCCCGCGATAGGGTCGAACCACAGCGCTGTTATTTCGGCGATCACCCACGTTGAAGGAGTTGGCGGCCGTGCCGTCGAGTTTCACCCACCTACACACCCACACCGAATTCTCGATGCTCGACGGTGCGGCGCGTGTCGACGCCCTCGTGGCCAAGGCAGCTGCCGATGGCATGCCGGCCCTCGGCATCACCGACCACGGCAACATGTATGGCGTCTTGGACTTCTACAAGGCCTGCAAGAAGGGTGGGATCAACCCCATCATCGGGACCGAGGCCTACATGGCTCTGGAGTCTCGCCACGAGCGCCCGGTGCGCCGGGGGAAGATGGACGACACCGGCGGCAACGCCGACGGGGGAGCGAAGCTCTACTACCACCTGACCCTCCTCGCTGAATCCACGCAGGGGTATCGCAACTTGCTCAAGCTCTCGTCGAGGGCTTACTTGGAGGGCTACTACTACAAGCCCCGTGTCGACTGGGAGCTCTTGGAAGAGCACCATGAAGGCCTCATCGCCACGACGGGGTGCCTCGGTGGCGTCGTCCTCCAAGCGCTCCTCAACGACGACTTCGACGAGGCAGTGCGTCGTGCCGCTCGCCTCCAGGACATCTTCGGCAGAGACAACTTGTTCGTCGAACTCCAAGACCACGGTCTCGTCGAGCAGAAGCGCACCAACCCACTCCTCGTGGACTTGGCCCGCAAGATCGACGCCCCACTCCTCGCCACCAACGACAGCCACTACACCGACGAAGCTGACCACGTGGCCCACGACGTGCTCTTGTGCGTCCAAACCGGTGCGCTGCTGTCAGATCCCAACCGCTTCAAGTTCGACGGCCACGAGCACTACCTGAAGACTGCCGCAGAGATGCGGCACCTCTTCCAAGAGCTCCCCGAGGCCTGCGACAACACCTTGTGGATTGCCGAGCGGGCCAAGGTGGAACTCGAGCTCGGTAAGCCGTCGCTGCCGGAGTTCCCGGTGCCTGAGGAGTTCACCGGCGAGGTCTACGAACAGCGGGCGGCCAAGTACCTCCGCCATCTCACCTACGAAGGAGCGCATCGCCGCTACGGCGATGTGCTGCCCGAAGAGGTGACGAGCCGCATCGACTTCGAGCTCGGTGTCATCTCCGACATGGGCTTCGCTGCGTACTTCCTCGTGGTGTGGGACCTCATTGAGTTCGCCAAGCGAGCCAAGATTCGCGTGGGTCCCGGTCGTGGATCAGCTGCTGGGTGCTGCGTGGCCTACTGCCTCGGCATCGTGGACATCGACCCCATTCGCTACGACCTCCTCTTCGAGCGCTTCCTCAACCCGGGCCGCAAAGAGATGCCCGACATCGACATGGACTTCGACGAGCGCTTCCGCGGTCAGATGATCAAGTACGCCGCCGAGCGCTACGGCGCTGACCACGTGGCCCAGATCATCACCTTCTCGACCATGGGTGCTCGAGCAGCCGTGCGTGATGGGGCCCGGGTCCTCGGGTTCAGCCCGCAAGATGGTGACCGTGTGGCCAAGGCCATGCCGCCCATCGTCATGGGTCGCGCCACGCCACTCCAAGCCTGCCTCGAGCCAGACCCCGACCACATGGACGGCTACAACGCTTCATCGGAACTGCGGGCGATGTACGCGAACGACCCTGTTGCCCGCCAGATCATCGACGTGGCCAAGGGCCTCGAGGGACTGCGTCGACAAGATGGCATCCACGCTGCAGCGGTCGTGATTACCAACGAGGCGCTGACGGAGTACCTCCCTATTCAGCGAAAGCCCGACTCCTCGGGCAACCCCGAGAACTCACCGATCGTCACGCAGTACGAAATGCACGGCGTGGCCGAACTCGGTCTGCTCAAGATGGACTTCCTCGGGCTGCGCAACCTCTCGGTGATCGAACGGGCGCTCGACCTCATTGAAGAAGAGACCGGAGAACGTCCCGATATCGACCACGTGCCCCTCGATGACCAGAAGGTCTACGAGATGCTCAAACGCGGCGACTCCATCGGCGTGTTCCAGCTCGAGTCCTCACCGATGCGGGCCCTCATCCGGGCTCTGGCGCCGACCTCCTTTGATGACGTGGCCGCACTCATCGCGCTCTACCGCCCGGGTCCCATGTCGACCAACATGCACTACGACTACGCCGATCGAAAAAACGGTCGCAAGCAGATCACCTAC
This sequence comes from uncultured Actinomycetes bacterium, assembly GCA_903870905.1. Lineage (GTDB taxonomy): Bacteria > Actinomycetota > Acidimicrobiia > Acidimicrobiales > RAAP-2 > CAIQEU01. The sequence goes on from CAIQEU010000072.1 coordinate 6,149, forward strand.
CTGCACCCAGACTTAGAACTCATCTTGGGTGGCAACCAGGGCCTCATGATCTACCAAGAGTCGATGATGCGTGTGGCCCAGAAGTTCGCTGGGTACACCCTGCAAGAAGCCGACAACCTCCGAAAGGCCTGTGGCAAGAAGGACCGGGCCCTCCTCGCCTCGCACCGCGAGAAGTTCATCCAAGGCACCGAGTCCGAGGGCTACGGCGCTGAGATCGGCAATCAGCTCTTCGACATCATCGAGCCCTTCGCTGACTACGCCTTCAACAAGAGCCACTCCTACGGCTACGGCTTCGTCACCTACCAAACTGCCTGGCTAAAGGCCAACTACCCCATTGAGTACTTCGCCGCACTGCTCACGAGTGTTCGAGACTCGAAGGACAAGACGGCCATCTACTTGGCCGAGTGTCGCTCGCTCGGCATAGAAGTGCTCTGCCCCGACATCAACCGCTCGGTGGCGGACTTCGCTCCGGCTCGAGACGCCAACGGGGTGAAGGAGCAGGCCATTGTCTTCGGCATGGCGGCGATTCGCAACGTGGGGGAGAACCTGGTCGAGAAGATCGTGGGCGAGCGGAAGGCCGGCGGCCCCTTCACCTCTATCTACGACTTCTGCCGACGGGTCGACCCCATCGTGCTCAACCGTCGAGCCATGGAGTCGCTGATCAAGGCTGGGGCCTTCGATGCCTTGGGTCTCCCGCGCCAGGGCCTCGCCCTCGTCATCGACGACCTCGTCGAGCGCACCTTGAACGTGCGTCGGGACTTAGACGTCGGCATCGTCTCGCTCTTCGCTGCAGCTGCTGAAGAGCACGGCCAAGACGCCGATGAGGCCAAGTGGGAAGGGACTGCCATCCCCATCCCCGAGAAGGAGTTCGACAAGACCACCAAGCTCCGCTTCGAGAAGGAGATGCTCGGCCTCTACGTCTCGGACCACCCGCTCCGGGGTCTCGAAGGAGCGCTCCGGCGCCACACTGAAGTCAGCCTCGGGGATCTCATCGACTTCGCATCGGATCCTGCCCTTCCTTCGGATGCTGCAATCGTGAAGGTGGTGGGTGGTGTGGTGACCAACCTCGACCGCCGCTTCACCAAGCGCGGTGAGCTCATGTGCTCCTTCGTCTTGGAAGACCTGAACGCCTCCATGGAAGCGATGTGCTTCCCGAAGATGATGGCCGAGTTCGGCGCCATGCTCGAAGACGACGCCATCTGCGTCATCAAGGCGCGCGTCGATCGTCGAGAAGACGTGCCGAAGCTCATCGTGATGCACGTCGAGCGTCCGGCCATGGAAGGTCAAGGCGACCGCATCATGAAGATCGCCGTCCCCCTCTCCCGGATGACCGCAGACGTGATGCAGGCCCTCAAGTCGATCCTCGTGGAGCATCCCGGCACCGTGCCGGTGCAGTTGCACATTGGCGAGCAGGTCGTCCAGCTCCCGCCCGAGTTCAACGTGGAGGCCAATTCGGTGGTTGGTGAACTGCGGACGCTCGTCGGTCCCGATGCACTTGTTTCCTAGAAAATCTGGGCGTTTTCGGGGGTCGGAGCGTCTCCCTCTAGAATGGCTCTATGCCAATCGCAGTTGTAACCAAAGATGCTGCCGCCCTCTCGGATGCTGAACTCGAGGCAATGGCCGACCTCTGCGTCGACCGGGACCCCGGCTACGACATTGGCTACCTCTCCAAAGAACGGGAGTCCTGGGTCCTCGTGACTCTGGCTAGCGAAGGCACGAAGCTCCGTGGCTACTCGTTCTGCACCCTTGAGCGCATTGGTGGCACGCCCTCGTTGCTCGTCGGACTCGCACTCGTCGACCGCACGGCCAAGGCCGAACAGGCGTTGAAGGCCATCATGGCCGACCAGTACCGCCGCGCCCTTCTCGCCTTCCCTGACGAAGACGTGCTGCTCGGGACTCGCCTCCTCAACGTGGAAGGCTTCCGAGTGTTCCAGTCGCTCACTGAGGTGGTGCCTCGTCCTGATCACAAGCCATCGGGTGAAGAGCGAGCCTGGGCTCGTCGTCTGGCCAAGCGCTTCGGGAACGAGAAGGGTCTCGACGACCGCACCTTCGTGGTGGCCCCGAAGGACAGCGACCCGGTGGGTGGCATCGATTTCGTCTACCCCAAGGTCAAGGTGGACCCGGCATTCGGGACGTTCTTTACCTCCGTCGACGCCGACGCTGGTCACCGACTCGTGGCCTTTGGTTGGGCCATGGCTGAAGACCTGGCCTCCGGCAAGGTCGCCAAGTAGCAACCTCCTCGCTCGGGGCGCTAGTCCCTCGGAAGAATCGCACTCACCGTCTTGTAGCAGTGGCCGTCACGCGGCCGACTGATCGAGGTGAGGAGGTAGTGCGGTCGGAACCCGAGAGCGGTTTGGAGTTCCTTGCCCGAGAGGCGCTCGCGCCGAGCAGCGTCGAGGACCCGTCGACCCATGCGGCCAACCATGGGCATCCACACGTCTTCTGAACCCCAGCCGAAACGAACCCAGACCGAGTCATCTTCATGGCGTCGGAGCAACTGCGGGCCACGTGACGGCGTGATGAGGGCCACCGACGGGTAGGACCCATCGAGTTCGAAGTAGGGGGCAGAGGTGCCCCGGAAGCCGAAGAGCGAGCCGTCTTGTGGCACTGCGAGATCGGCCAGCAGGCTCCGCACCCGGCGGCCATGGAGGTCACCGATCTTCCGGGGAAGTTCGGCGACGGTGATGGCTTCTGGGTGGGCGGGGTCGTTCTGTTCGGGATTCTCAGCCACGGTGACCTGGACGATCTCGAAGGACTCGAGGTCGGGCTCGGTGCCCCTCGGCCACGGAACCCGCAGGCGCACGAGGACCCCGGAGGCCAAATCGATGGCGATGGTGTCATCGAGGCTGGAGGACAGGACGAGGGCTCGCAGCGTCTCGCCTCCGTGGATGGTGAGCCGACCAGTGGTCGGCGCTGGTCGTCGTCGCCGTGCCGCGAGTGCGTTCGCCATGGTCTGATTCTGCCGCGTCAGCGAGGGGTCGTGCGGAGGAGCCCCATGAGCTGGCCTTCGAGCTCGGGGGGCGTCGTGACGGGGAGGTCGCAGACCTGTCCGTGGCAGACGTAGGCCGTGCCAACCTCTCGACCCTCGAAGAGCGGTGAACCCTCGAGCGCCCCGTGGGCGATGACCGTGCCGGGGAGCCACGGGCGGCGAGCGACCTCGAGGAGCGCACCAGCTGGTCCGGGAATGACCACTTCGCCGCCGAGCGCCCCGCCAATGACGGCGAGGACGAGGTCTGAGGCTGCGCTTGGCTGCGCAGCGAGCAGTGCTGCGGATCGGTCGATGATGCGCTGCGCCGCTGCCTCGAAGCGAGCATCGCCGGAGAGGGCGGCGAGGCGGCGAAGGGTGGAAGCAGCCACTGAGTTCGCGGCGGGAATAGCGGCGTCGAAGACGTCCTTGGACGCGGCCAAGACAACCGGGGCATCGTGGCCGGTGCCGTAGAGGCCGCCGGCGGTGCAGTCGATGCTGTCGGCGTCGACGGCACCATCCCAGAATCCCCGGAGGAGGGCATCGGCGGTCTCGACCGCCTGGCCGAGCCAGGTCGGGTTGGCGGTGAGCTCGTAGGCCTGGAGGCAGGCTTCGGCCAACCACACGTAGTCGCCAGCTTGGGCGAGACCTTCGGTGCGGCCGAGCGACGCGCTGCGGAGGAGTCGACCGTCGGCTCGGGTGTGGAGTCCGAGGCAGGTCTGGAGGATCTGCACCGATGCTGCTGCGAACCGCTCCTCTCCGAGCACGCGTCCGGCCTCGGCGAGTGCTGCTGCAGCCATGGCGTTCCACTCGAGGAGGATCTTGGTGTCGACTTCAGGTTGCACTCGACGACGACGTGCATCGAGGAGCGCGACGCGGGCCGCTTCGATGTGCGGTGGGCGCTGTGTCGCTGCCCCAATGGGACGGACGGGAATCCACGACCCTTCGAAGGTGGCTGGTCCCTCGATGCCGTAGTAGGCGCAGACCTCTTCGGTGTGCTCCTCCAAGCCGGCTGCAGTGAGGGCAGCTTGGACGCTCGTCTTCGTGAAGGTGGCGTGGCTCCCTTCGTGACCCCCGGCATCGGCGTCGTGAGAGGAGTAGAGCGCACCCTCGTCTGCCCACAGTTCATCGAGGACGTAGGTGAGGGTCTCTCGCACGATCTGGGCGTAGCTCTCGTTGCCGGTCACCTGGTAGGCGTGGAGGTAGGCGCGGGCGAGGAGCGCTTGGTCGGTGAGCATCTTCTCGAAGTGCGGCACCAGCCACTCGGCATCGGTGGAGTAGCGAGCGAAGCCCCCGGCGATGTGGTCGTAGATTCCGCCGGCTGCCATGGCGTCGAGGGTGCGCAGCGCCATCTCCATGGCTCTCGGGTCGTTGACCTCGGGGAGCGATCCAGCGAGGAGGGCGCACTCGACGAGGCTCGGTCGGGGGAACTTCGGCGCTGGCGAGAAGCCACCCCACTTCGGGTCGTAGCGCTCGGCGAGCTCGGTGGTCATGGTGGTGAGCAGTGCTGCAACCGACGGCATCGTCGCTCCATCGGACTTGACCGCGAGGTCATCGGCGAAGCGGGCCTCGGTCGCCACTGCGCTGAAGAAGGTGTCAGCCCGCTCCTCAACCGCAGCACGGTCGCCGACCCACGCTCCGGCGAGCGAGGTCACGAGCCGGGTGAAGCCGGGGAGTCCGTGGCGGTCTTCTGGGGGGAAGTAGGTGCCGGTGTAGAAGGGGCGACCATCAGGCGTGGCGAAGACCGACATCGGCCAACCGCCGTGACCGTTCTGGGCCTGGGTGGCCGACATGTAGACGGCATCGAGATCCGGGCGTTCTTCTCGGTCGATCTTGATCGAGATGAACGACTCGTTGAGGAGTGCGGCGACCTCCTCGTCGTCGAAGGTCTCGTGCGCCATGACGTGGCACCAGTGGCAGGAGGCGTAGCCAATGGAGATGAAGAGCGGCTTGTCCTCCGCAGCAGCCCGAGAGAGTGCCGCGTCGCCCCAGGGATACCACTCGACCGGTTGGTGGGCGTGTTGGCGCAGGTAGGGGGATGTGGCGTCGGCGAGGTGGTTGGTCGGCACCGCCCAAGCGTACCGAGGCGTCAGTCTGCTCCAACCTCTGCTTGCCTCAGCCGACATCGAATCTCAGGTTGCCCTGGCGCTCGCTGATCCAGCGATGGCTATCGGCGCCCGCCTCCCTCGTGGGTCGAGTCCCGACTTGGCTCGCTCGGAGCGGGAGTCACTCGGAGGTCTCTCACGTGAACGAAGACTCAGCTCACGACGAACGTCGGTTGTTCCGACTGGGACATGTCGCGGGGAAGTGGTCGGCTGCGCGGTGGGAAATCAGGAGTGTCGTTCCTGCCCCCATTGGGCACACGGCGACGACTGCAAATTGGCTGCTCTGGGGAGTGGCCGCGCCTCCATAGGGGGAAGTGGTGGTCGCAACGTGGACGGTCTGGATCGCAACGAGAGTGAGCATGAGCACAGCGAGACCGACGAAGCGAGGGCGTTCTACCTCCACCTCATCCCCGAACTCGAAGAGAGCCCGACCGATCGCCTCCACCTCGTGCTCCTCATGAAGGATGCGGTGCGGACCCTTCACCCCGGTTCTTGATCAATCTCGCGTCGCACCATCGTGGTGGACCAGCGATCAGGGGAGAGCGTGAGCAATTGATGCTGCAGCCGGGTCGGACGGAGGGGCGCTCCGTAGTGGGGAATCCTCTCTGCGTTCCAGCACCTCGACGATCCAAAGCGTGCTGTGCAGCAGCATCGAAGGCAATCCGCAGAGCTCGCATCCCGTCATCGAGCGCCGCCACTCAGCGAACTCCGCACACTCGACGAATCGCCTCCGGAATCTCGCCCCCTTCTCTAAGGGTTCCTGGTGATCGTCTCGAGAACGCCGAATCGGACGCTGTAGATTTCGTTCGTGGAACTGCGACTCGATGGAACAACAGCACTCATCACCGGTGGATCTCGGGGCATTGGTCTCGCCATTGGGTATCGAATGGCAGAAGCGGGGGCGAACGTCGTGCTCTCGTCTCGCAAGGCCGACGGGCTTGCCGAAGCGGCAGCGACCCTATCGGGACTCGATGGCCAGGTCGCCACGGTGGTCGCCCACGTTGGACGCCCAGACCAAGCTGTCAGCGCCGTCGCACAGACGATCGATCACTTCGGTGCCTGCGACATCTTGGTCAACAACGCCGGCACCAACCCCTACTTCGGCCCCATGGTGGACATCTCCGTTGAGGCAATGCAGAAGACCTACGAGATCAACCAGGCGTCGATCTTGACCTTCGCTCAAGCAGCGTGGCATCAGTACATGAAGGAGCACGGCGGCTCCATCCTCAACATCGCTTCCATTGGCGGTCTCGGGCCCGAGCCCGGCATTGGTTGGTACAACGTGTCGAAGGCTGCGGTCATCCACACGACGAGCCAACTCGCCTACGAACTCGCTCCATCGGTTCGGGTCAACGCCATCGCACCAGGACTCGTGAAGACTGACTTGGCCCGAGCCCTCTGGGAAGGCCGAGAAGAGGCCGTTGCCAAGCACATCCCCCTCCGTCGACTCGGTGAGGTCGACGACATCGCAGCCATGGCACTGTTCCTCTCGAGCAGCGCTGCGTCGTGGATCACGGGCCAGACCATCGTGATCGACGGCGGAACGACCAACCAGCCAACTGGTGGCGTTAGCTGAGGAGCCGTCGAGCCACTTTCCCTGAGGCAGTCCGAGGGAGTTCGCTCACGAGAATGACCTCCTTCGGCCGCTCCCAAGGAGCGAGGTGCTCCACCTCACTGCGCAGCGACTCGAGGGAGACTGCAGTGCCAGGTTTTGCGACGACGTAGGCCACCACGCGCTCGCCCCACTCGGGATCAGGGCGCTTCCACACGCAGACCTCTGCCACATCAGGCGATGCAGCGAGTGCTCGCTCGACGACGAGGGGGTGCACCTTCTCGCCACCGGTCACGATCACCTCATCGATGCGACCAATCACCGAAACGGTGCCATCTCCGGCAACAGCCCCCGCATCCCCCGTGACGAGCCAACCGGCGGTGCCGTCAGGGCCGATGGTGAAGGGTTGGGAGCCATTGCGGTAGGCGCGCAGTTGCGTTGGGCTCTTGATGAGGAGGCCACCAGTTGCTGGGTCGACGGCAACGGTGACATCTCGCAAGGGGCGGCCGTCGTAGACGACGCCTGATCCAGTCTCGGTCATGCCGTAGGTGGCGATGACGTTCGACGGGCGGTGCTCAGGTGGAGCCGCTCCGCCGAGGAGGATGGCAGCGAAGAGCGACGGGTCGATGCGGTTGAGGGCGGTGAGCACCAGCGAGGTGTGGGTCACCGCTCCACGCTCGGCGAGCGCCGTGGCCGCCTCGGCGTCGAAGTGGGGGAGGACTTCGAGGGGAATCCCGCACAGCATCGACCGCAGCATGACGGCCATCCCGCCGATATGGGCCCACGGGAGACACGACAACCAGCTTGCAGAGGCTGCGGTGACGCCGAGCATCTCGTTGGTCCGCACTGCGGAGGCGAGGACCGCGTCGAGGGTGAGCACCGCGACCTTCGGCGTGCCCGAGGATCCAGACGTGAGGCAGCAGACAGCGTCGCCCGGTTCCGTGCCGACACCAGCGGGATTCTTCGTGATTACACCTGCTCCATCCACGATCTGGGTGGGTTGGAGGAGGTCGATCTGCTGCTGGCGTTGCGCGATGCTCAGGCGATGGTCGACGAAGCAGACGGCGTCTCCACGCTCGAGCGCCGACACTGCGGCGTTCGCCAACGAGCGACTGGGGGAGGCGTCGAAGGCCACGAGATCAGGCATCGCCCGGTAGGTTAGGGGCATGGACCCCGTTCAGCAGACCGTTATCACTGGCGCGCCCCACGACCCTGTCGACGACTTCCGTGGTCAGCCCCTCCCGGCGTGGGAGTCGCGTGGCGAATTCCAGGACATCACCTACGAGGTGGCCGAAGGTATCGCCAAGATCACCATCTGCCGCCCCGAGCGTCGCAACGCCTTCCGCCCGCAGACGCTGTTCGAGTTGACCGATGCGTTCACCCGAGCCCGTGACGACCTCTCGGTCGGCGTCATCGTGCTCACCGGTCAGGGCCCTGATGCGTTCTGCTCTGGTGGCGACCAGAAGATCCGTGGCGATGATGGCTACATCGGCGACGACGACGTCGCCCAGCACGGTGTCGGTCGCCTCAATGTCCTCGATCTGCAGATCCTCATCCGTCGGATCCCGAAGCCCATCATCGCGATGGTCGCTGGGTACGCCATCGGTGGCGGGCACATCTTGCACCTCGTCTGCGACCTCTCCATTGCCGCCGACAACGCTCGCTTCGGCCAGACCGGACCCAAGGTTGGCTCCTTCGACGGTGGCTACGGCTCTTCGATCCTCGCCCGCACCGTTGGCCTCAAGCGGGCCAAGGAAGTGTGGTTCCTCTGCCGGCAGTACTCCGCAGTCGAGGCCTACGACTGGGGTCTCGTGAACACCGTCGTCCCCTTGGCCGAGCTCGAAGCAGAGACGGTGGCGTGGTGCCGTCAGATCCTCACCCTTTCTCCGCTGGCGCTCCGGATGCTCAAGGCGTCGTTCAACGCGGCCGACGATGGTCTCGCCGGTGTGCAGCAATTGGCTGGTGACGCCACGATGCTCTTCTACATGACTGAAGAAGGGCAAGAGGGTCGCAACGCCTTCGTCGAACACAGAAAGCCCGATTTCTCGAAGTTCCCGAAGCGCCCGTGACCGCCGGAGCACCGCCAATGCCCGGACCCGTCAAGCGGTGGGTCGAGGGCGCACGACCGAAGACCCTCCCCGCTGCGCTCGTGCCGGTGCTGGTTGGCGCATCGCTGGCGGCAACGACTCCCATTCACGGCTGGTGGTTTGCCTACGCTCCACTGTCGGGAGCGACGACGGTCCCAACGACCACGCTCGGGCTTCGCTTCCCCGATTGGCTCCAAAGCGAGTTCACCCACCTCAACTGGATCCGACTCCTGTTGACCGCCATCGTGGCGCTCTCGCTCCAGATCGGTGTGAACTACGCCAACGACTACTCCGACGGCATCAAGGGGACCGACGCTGATCGCGTGGGCCCCCTGCGCCTCGTCGGATCGGGTCTCGTGCCCGCAGCGACGGTCAAGCGGGCAGCGCTCCTCTGCTTCGCCGTTGCCGCCGTCGCCGGACTGATCTTGGCTGCGGCAACCTCGTGGTGGCTCATCGCCATTGGGGCGGCGGCGATTCTGTCGGCCTGGGGTTACACCGGCGGTCCGAAGCCCTACGGCTACCTCGGTCTCGGAGAGCTCTTCGTCTTCATCTTCTTCGGCCTCGTCGCCACGCTCGGCACCGTCTACATCCAGATCGGCACGATTCCCGGCCACGCCTGGCTGGCTGCCACCGCAGTGGGCTTCGCCTCCGTGGCCCTCCTCGAGGCCAACAACATTCGTGACGTCACCGGGGACACCGCAGCGGGGAAGAAGACCCTCGCCGTCCGCCTGGGGCGGGCTCGGTCATCGTGGCTCTACTTGGGTGCTGAAGCCATGGTGGCACTCGGCATCATCGCCACCGCGGTGTGGTCCGGCACGCTCTCGCACGCAACCCGGATCGTCGTCTCACCGAACTTCACGCCGTGCACGGGGAAGGGGTGCGTCGACGCCATGGTCAACGCCGTTCCCCAGCAGAGCTGGTGGCCGTTGCTCGGTCTCCTCGGCCTCGTCGGCCTGCGCAAGGTCGTCGGCCTCGTCCGATCTCCAGCCGAAGGTCGAGCGCTCCTCCCGCTGCTCGGAGCAACCGGGAAGGCGCAGCTCCGCACCGGCCTCTTGTTCTCGCTCGGTATCGTGCTGACCGCAGCCCACTGGCCCTACTGAGAGGACGCACCGTGCTCTGCATCAACGCCACCTTCACCCTCGACCCCGACAAGATCGCTGAGGCCCACGCCGCGATGGCGATCATGGCTGAGGCCGCTGAGGCAGAACCGGGGTGCCAGCGCTACCGCTTCGGCACCGACCTCGCCAATCCGGCGATCGTGTACCTCTCCGAGGTCTGGGAGGACGAGGCGTCCCTCAAGGCGCACTTCGCTGCACCGCACTCCTCGGCGTTCTCGGTGGTGCTGCGCGAGTGCCTCGTCGCACTGCCCGTGGCCACTCGCTACGACGTCAGCTGGTCGGGCCCACTGACGGCCTAGTCAGCCAGACCATCGACGAACTGCGAAATCGCAGCAGCGGTCTCCGCCGGTTTCGCCAAGTGCACGGCGTGGCCCGCGCCGGGGATGACCACCACGGTGGCGTTGGGCATGACCGCTGCCATCTCCTCGGCGAGTGCCGTGAACTTGGTGTCGAGTTCCCCGACGAGGAGGAGGGTCGGCACCTCGAGGTGCTGGACGTCACCCCAGAGCGGGCGCTGGGTTCCGGTCCCGAGGTCTTCCAGACTGGCGGCCAGACCTTCACAGGTGTTCTGGCGTCGTGCCGCCAACTCCTGAACCTCGAGGGGGAGATCAGCGAAGAGCGGTCCCCGGAGCCACTCCTCAAGGAAGCCGTCGAGGTCGTTCTCCGACCGGAGCCGTGCAGCGAGCGCTGCATCGGAGCGGCGCCGCTCGGCCCGCTCCTCGTCATCGAGAATTCCCGGGGTGGCGCCGATGAGGATGAGGCCACGCAGCTCGGCGTTGGTCTCGAGCGCGACGTGGAGGGCTACTCGGCCGCCGAGGGAGTAGCCGAGGAGGACGCTGCTCGGTTCGAGCTCGGCGGCAACGAATGCTGCGGTCTCGCTCAAGGTGGCCCGAATTGCACCGGATCCGCCATGGCCCGGCAGATCGAGGGCGCGGATTCCGTAGGCTTGAGCGAGGAGGTGCACGCACGGCCCCCACGACTGATCGTTACCGGTGAAGCCGTGGAGCAACGTGAGCGCCGGACCGCTCCCGAATTCGGTGGCGGCGAGAACGGGAGTCATCGGCATGAGCGTAGTGAGCGAAGCGGACATTCAGGCGACCTTCTGCGCCACCGTCGTCGACGAGTGGATTGCGCTCGGCATGACCCATGCGGTGATCTGCCCCGGTTCGCGGTCGACCCCGTTGGCCTTGGCACTCGCCGCTCGACCAGAGGTGCAGCTGCACATTCGGCTCGATGAGCGCTCCGCCGCCTTCGTGGCCCTCGGAGCGTCACGAGCACTCGCGGTGCCAGTTCCCATCCTCGTCACCTCGGGGACTGCTGCCGCCGAGCTGCACGCAGCGGTGGCCGAAGCGGACCTGTCGGGGATCTCGCTCCTCGTCGTGACTGCTGATCGACCAGCTGAACTCCACGACGTTCGGGCACCGCAGACCCTCATCCAACACGGCCTCTTCGGTGACGCCGTCCGAGCGATGATCGACCCCGGCGTCCCGGTCGCTTCGACGATGGCGGTGTGGCGATCCATCGCTGCCCGTGCCTGGTTGACCGCTCGCGGCGGTGTGGTGGATCCAGGTCCCGTGCACCTCAACCTCCAGTTCCGAGAGCCGCTGGTCGGGACACCCCAGCCACTCCCCGAGGGCCGCCCGCACGGGTGGCGGGACGAAGTGCGATCGAGCGGTATGGCTCGCGCAGAACTGCACCACGTCCTTCAGGGAACGAACCGAGTACTGGTGGTCGCTGGCGCAGGTGCACCAGCGGAGCTCGGCACGATCTGCGCTGAGCGGCAGTGGCCACTCCTGGCTGATCCTCGATCTGGACTGCGCACGGCGGGCGCAGTTGGTCTTGCCGACCCCATTCTCCGGAGTGAGGCAGCGGCAGCCGCGCTCTGCCCGGAGGTCATTGTGGTCGTCGGTGAATCTTGGGCGTCGAAGGTCCTCGGCCAGCGCATTGCATCGTGGGTTCGAGGGGGAGCGACGCTCGTCCACCTGAGTGGTCGTACTGCCCTCGACGATCCCCTCCACCTCGTGCACCTGCGGGTGGCCTGTGGTGACGGTGCCATGGTGAGCGTGCTCGAGCAGTGTCCCGCCGCTTCGGATCCTTCCTACCGAACGTCCTGGTTGGCTGCTGATGCGGCGGCAACTGCTGCGCTCACCGACGCGCTCGACGGTGACCCAGCGATGCTGAACGAAGTGGTCGCTGCTCGCCTCGTCGCCGCGGCACCGTTCTCGGCACTCGTGGTCTCTTCCTCCATGCCGATTCGAGATCTCGAGTGGTTCGCTCCACAAATCGTTGCGCCGATGGTCTGGTCGAACCGCGGAGCGAATGGGATCGACGGCGTGGTGTCGACGGCCATCGGGACGACGTTTGCAACCGACGGCCCCGTTGCCGTTGTGGTTGGTGACCTGGCCTTCCTCCACGACCTCACGGCGCTGGTCGATGGTCTCGGCGCAGAAGGTGGTTCGCTCACCGTCGTCGTGGTCGACAACGGTGGGGGAGGGATCTTCAGTTTCTTGCCGCAGGCGACCGCTGTCGACCCCTCGACCTTCTCAGCACTGTTCCAGACCGCTCGACCCATCGACCACCGAGCGGTCGTGACGGGACTCGGCCACATGGCCATCTCGGTGACGAGTGGAGATGCCTTGGCCGATGCCTTGGAGGAGAGTGCCGCTCGACCCGGGATCACGGTGATCCACGTGCCCGTCCCTGCCCCGAGCTCCAACGTGTCGCTGCACGACCATCTGAATGCAGCCGTCGGCGCTGCGGTTGCGGCAGTGCTCTAGTTGAAGTGCCCGGCGTCCAAGTAGGCGCCGTGGAAGCCGAAGGGGATTCGCACGGGCAGGTGGATCCGGGCCTCGGGTTTGGCGCTGAAGGCATGGGCGTCGTAGATCACGAGGTCCGAGCTGTCGGACGTGCGGTCGTACTCGACCGCCAACAGCCACCCCTCTTCGTCAGTCTTGCCGTCGCTGGCTCGTACGAAGATCGGCTCACTCGCTTGGAGGTGGTCGGGGAGGTCGATCCGGGCGACGGTGCCGTGGTCGGCGTTGATCTTCACGTAGCCCGGAAAGGCGTCGAGGCCATCTCGACGAGCAATTTGGGTGGCGTAGCCGTGGGCGTAGGGTCGCCCTGCCATGGCGTCGTCGATGCGCGGGAACTCAGCGGGGAGGTCATCGAGGACGGTGCGGTGCACGGCGGTCGCCGTTGGTGACATGCGCCACCGCTCGAGTCGGGGGAGCGCAGAGCCGAGGAGTCGGCCCATCCCGGTGTCGAAGGTTCGGTCGTAGCAGTAGAGATCAGCGACGAGGTCAGCCCCGTCGTCAAAGGCGTTGACTACGTGGAAGACGTAGCAGGGCTCGACGCTCAGCCACTGCACCCGCTCTCCAGGAGTGCCGCGGTCGAGCAGGCCGACTCGGGAACGACCTTCGGGGTCGAAGCGGAAGGGGAGCGCCACTCCTGCCATCGCAAGCTCTGCGTCGAGGCCGACGGGGAGGTCGAAGAACCCGATTTGGGTCGCGGACACCATGGCGTCGTGGATCATCACGCAACTCGGGAGGTCGATCGCCGTCGTCCACACGATCTTCCCCTCGGGGGTGATCTCGTGGTAGCGGAGGTAGGGAGGGCCGAACGGGTCGTACCCGAAGGCGGCCATCGCTCCCGTCTCCGGATCGATCTTCGGGTGGGCCGTCATTGGTGAGGCCAGCGTGCCGTCGAAGTCCTCGACGCAGACCGTCTCCAAATCGGGGGTCATCCGATGGGGGAGTCCAGACTCGACGAGGACCAGAATTCGGTTGGCGAAGGAGATGACATTGGTGTTGGCCGGGCCGTTGATGGCCTCGCGGGGGCCTCGTGGCGACATCGTGCCGATCTCATCGGCGAGCATCCGGGTTCGAACGAACCGGTTGCGGTAGCCGAGGAGTGCGCCGTCTCTGAGTTCGAGTCCGTGGAGCATGCCATCCCCGCTGAACCAGTGGTAGGTGTCGCTGTTTTGGACGACTGCAGGGTTCGGGCCGTTGCGGAGCAGGAGCCCATTGAGGTCGGGTGGAATGGCTCCTTCGACCGTGAAGGGGCCGGTCCGGACGGTCTCTTCAACCACCGGACGGAAGTTCCCCATGAGGTAGGGATTGGACCCGGCGAGGGGGGCGGTGGTCGTGAGGAATGCTTCGGCGCGGGCCATGGCCTCAACCTAGTGCCACGCTTCAGCCAACAGTGACTCGCGTAGGCTTGGGCTGTGCCTGCCGACCTCTTCAGCGATCTTGAGAAGCGTGGACTCATCCACCAGCAAACCGACGAGGATCTCTTCACTCGCTTGGACGAAGCTCCGACGTCGGTGTACTGCGGCTTCGACCCAACGGCGCCAAGCTTGCACGTGGGCAACCTCCTCATGCTGTGCACCCTGCGGCGCTTCCAACTCGCTGGGCACCGCCCCATTGCCGTTGCTGGTGGGGCAACCGGCATGATTGGAGACCCGGGCGGTCGCAGCGAAGAGCGCAACCTCCTCAGCCAAGAGCAACTGGCCGAGAACCTTGCCGGCATCTCGGTGCAGTTGGGGAAGTTCCTCGACTTCACCGAGGGTGCAGGACCAGCTAAGGCACTGCAGGTCAACAACGCCGACTGGCTCGGTCCGGTCTCGATGCTCGAGTTCCTCCGAGACGTGGGCAAGCACTTCACGGTCAACGAGATGGTGGCCAAGGACTCGGTCAAGTCCCGGTTCGAACGTCCAGATCACGGCATTAGCTACACCGAGTTCTCCTACATGCTCCTCCAGGCCGCAGACTTCTTGCACCTCTTCCAAACCTACGACTGCACGGTGCAGATCGGCGGCTCTGACCAGTGGGGCAACCTGACCGCCGGTACCTCGCTCATTCGACGGGTGACGGGAAAGCACGCGGCTGCAGTCACGATGCCACTCGTCACGAAGGCTGATGGCACCAAGTTCGGCAAGTCGGTCGGCGGTGCGGTGTGGCTCGACCGGAACCTCACCTCTCCCTACCAGATGTACCAATTCTTCATGCAGGCTGAAGACGCCAAGGTGGTCGACTACCTCAAGTACTTCACCTTCCTCGATCTGGACGAGATCGATGCCCTCGAGCAGGTAACGACCGACCGTCCCCAAGAACGAGCAGCCCAGCGTGCCCTCGCCGATGCAGTGGTCTCTATGGTGCATAGCCGAGGTGACGCTGACGCAGCAGCAGCTGCATCGGCTGCGCTCTTCAGTGGCACGGTGGCGAGTTTGGATGCGGTTACCTTGGCCACGGTGGCGAGTGAGGTTCCCGGCTGCACCGTGTCGACCCACGCCCTGCACGAATCGCTGAGCCTCATCGACGTCCTCATCCAGACCGAACTGGCAGCGTCGAAGGGCGAAGCGCGCCGGAGCATCGAACAAGGTGGCATCTCGGTCAACGACCTCAAGGTCGAGGGCATCGAAGCCACGGTGAGCACTGCCGACCTCCTCCACGAGCGGTTCATCGTGCTCCGAAAGGGTCGCCGTCAATACGCCATGGTGTGGGTGGCATGAGATCCATCCGCCTCGGAGCGTTGCTGCTCGGAGGTGCACTCGTGCTGTCGGCCTGCGGTTCGAGCGGCGGGGTCAGTGGAGCGGTCGCACAGATGTCGGCATGGGTGACGACGACCAACCTCGGCGACACCATCGCTGGACTTCAGCAAGATTCGGCGAAGATCACCACCGAGACGGAGCGTCATGCCGACCGACTCACGATGCAGACGCTCTGTGGCATCTTGCTCGTGGACGTCGAGTCTGCGAATTCGAACTTGCCCGCCCCCGATCTGGTGGCGAATGAGCACTTGGCCAACGGCCTCCAATTCCTCGGAGATGGCGCACATCGCTGCTACAGCGCTGGAGCGACGAATGTCGCGTTGCAGGTGAAGTCGGCCGCAGATCGGTCACGTGGGCTCATCGAGTTGGCGCGAGGACTGAGCGCCATTGAAGCCATACTCGGACGTCCAATCCCGACCACGACGACGACCACCACGGCGCCATGACCGACGCACTGCACGACGAGGACGATCGTCGAACGCGACGAGTGCTGTGGTCGTTGCCAACTGGCCTCATGGTGGTCGCCGCAGGCGATGCGCAGCGGGATCCAGGTGGCGTCCGGGCCATGACGGTGAACTTGGTGATGCAGGTCGCCACCGAACCGAGAGTTGTGGCGATCTCCATGGAGACCGAGAGTCACACCTTGGAGGCCACTCGGAACTCGGGCATCATCACGCTCTCGCTGCTCGGCGTTGACGAGCGTGCGCTCATCCGGAAGTTCGTGAAGCCCACCTTCAACGGTGTGGAGCAGGTGGCTGGGGCGTCGGCCATGGCCGGGGTAGCGGTGACCTCAGACGCCGACGGGTACTGCTGGCTCGATCAGTCAGTGGCGATGATCGGAGCACGGGTGACCGAGATCATCGAGCTCGGCAGCCACGCACTCGTCGTGGCCGAAGTTCACACAACCAGGGAGTTCGGCGACCAACCGCTCCTCACCATGCGTGACACCAAGATGAACTACGGCGGTTGATGCCCCGGCGTCCTTCGGTGGGCCGGGGCTATTGCTCGCTCACGCCGAGGACGTGGAAGACCGCGG
Organism: uncultured Actinomycetes bacterium; assembly: GCA_903870905.1. Lineage (GTDB taxonomy): Bacteria > Actinomycetota > Acidimicrobiia > Acidimicrobiales > RAAP-2 > CAIQEU01. The sequence goes on from CAIQEU010000072.1 coordinate 22,560, forward strand.
AGCGGGTGTAGGACGCCCACGCATCTTCGGTATCGCCATCGGGATTGATGTCGGAGAGGAACCGGCTGAGGAGGAGTCCGAGCAGCCAGATGCTGAGGGGCTTGGCGTCGAGGTCCTTCCTCACGAGTCCGCGGTCTTGGAGTGAGACCAAGACCTCGTAGGCGAGCTCGACGAAGGTGTTCTGAATCCGGCCGATCTCGGCCAAGATATCTGGACGGGAGGCGGCGCTGCCGAGGGCACTGATGCGACGACGACGGAGCACTTGAGCCTCGGGGTTGCCGAGTCGGTAGAGCTCGGCGTCCATGGCGGCGATGAACTCTTCGGCCGTCTGTACGGCGCCGAGCTGGACGGCGAACGTCGCGAAGTCGGCCGTGACGGATCGGATGTAGCGCTCAACGACGGCTTGCTTGACGAGGTTCTCCCGACCACCGAAGTGGTGGTACAGCGAACCTCGGACGGCTCCGGATTCTTCCAGTACTTGGGCAATTCGGATCGACGCCTCGCCGGATGCGTCCATCTGCGCGATGGCAGCTTCCAAGATTGCCGCTGCCGTTGGATGGAGCGGCTTCGATGCGCCATGCTTGTTTGTCACACTCACAACTCCACCTCGGAGCGAAGAAGGTAGTCGCGCTGCGCAGCGAGGTGTGGTGTGTTGCCCCTCTTGAGGGGAGGCTGGTCGAGATGCACGAACTAGGTGGTCTTGGGGCGGAGGTCGATGCGGAGCGTCAAGATGCCCTCTTCGAGCGTTGCTTCGGCATCGGCGAGCATGGCGTAGTCCATGAAGTCCGTCTGCGCCTGCTCCTTGAAGCGGGCTCGTTCGGGGCCTTCGACGGGGGGAAGACCTCGGTTCTTCACCGCTTCGGCTCGAAGTCGGAAGCGTTCGATCATGGCTGCGGGGTCAAAAGCGGGCATGCAACGCTCCTTCGTCGTTTGCCCGATAGACTAGGAGGCCGAACGCGGCATACCAACACCGTTGTGGTTGCGTTCACATCAGCCGCTGCTGATGGCCGGTGGCGGGAACCACCACGGCCGGGCTTGCGAGGGAGTGAGGGATCGCCGTGAAGAAGGGTCGTCATCGTCGCTACGAAGAGGCGCGTGGTTTGAAGCGTTCCGTCGGCACCCGGGCGAAGTCCTGTGATGAGTGCGGAGCTGAGCCGGAAGATGTTCACGCCTCATGGTGCATGGCTGAAGACGACTCCTACGAGCGCATCTTGGGTGAAGTTCCCTCGGTTGGCTCCGATGAGCCAGACCCGCTCGACGAAGGCTGAGCTAGTCGTTCTTGGTTGACCGCACCGTTGGGTGCGGCAGCGCGACGACGCCACTCGCTCGACGCTCGAGGTACGCGCCGAGTCGTTCGTAGACGGCTGCACCCACCATCGCCGTCAGCTCCTCTGCCATTGAGGCGTAGACCGATGACGCACCAGCGAATGCCGCAGGGTCCTCGGTGCACCACCAGTGGAAGTCATCGCCGCCGCCGCCCCAGTGCTTGCGGTCCCACTGGGTGATGGTGGTCGTCACGTGGCCACGATCATCCACCGCCTCATCCCGGCGCAGCGGCAACTGCCAGCAGACTTCGGGTTTCATCTCGACGTAGCTCGTGCCCCGGGAGATTGCTGCGTAGTGGATCGCACATCCCGGCCCTGTTGGAAAGCCCGGTCGGTTGAGGAAGATGCAGGCGTCGTCGACGAGGCGGGTCACGGTGTCGCCGTCGTCGTTCGTCGTGATGGTGCCCTTCTTCTTCGCCTTGTCCTTGAACTGCCACTCCTCGGCCGTCAGCGTTGCTGCCACCGCTTCAACTCGAGCCACGTCATCGGCGTCGACGAAGTGGGCGCCGTAGGAGCAGCACCCCTGGACCAATTCTTCTGCCGGTCCGGTCAGGACACCCTGACAGCCATTGCCGAAGATGCAGTTCCACGATGAAGTCAGGAAGGTGACGTCGAAGACCCAGGTCCGATCTTCCTCGTGGTCCTCGAAGCTGACCCATTCGTGGAGATCGATGGGAATCGGTGTCGTCACAGAGGCGATGGTACTCCGAGCGACTCGCGTCATGGCTTGCGTTTCGTCGGAGTGCGCTACGACGTAGCGACGAGGGTGCGGACCTCAGCTGCGTCAGTTTCGCTGAGTACCCACGACCCCGCTGCAGCGTTGGCTGCGATCTGTGCCGGGCTCGTGGCCCCAGCGATCACCGATGCGACACACGGATTCGCGAGCAGCCAGGCGAAGGCTAAGTCGAGGAGGGAGTGGCCGTGGTCGTTCGCCCACGCGGTCAACGTCTCCAAGATGGCGAAGTTCTCCTCGGTGAGGACACGGTCGGCCATATTCCACTTCTCAACGCGCGACCCGCTCGGCACGCCGGCACCTCGCTGGTACTTCCCCGTCAAGAGGCCACTGGCGAGGGGGAAGTAGGGAAGGTAGGCGATGTCGAGGTCGGCGCAGGTCGGGAGGACGTCTGCTTCATCGGCACGCTCGAGCAGGCTGTACTCGTTCTGCACGCTCACGAACCGAGGTCCGGATCCTGCAGCGACCGCTGCGGCCCGGAGTTGCTCGGCGGAGAAGTTCGAGCACCCAATTTCGAGCACCTTGCCCTCGGCCACGAGTTCCTGCAGGACCGAGAGGGTCTCAGCGATGTCGACCGCTGGATCGGGTCGGTGCAGTTGGTAGAGGTCGATGCGATCGGTTCCGAGCATCTTCAGGCTTCGTTCCACGGCTCGTCGGATGTAGGGGCCAGCGGCGCCGCCGGTGAACTCCTCGTCCGCCTTGCTCCCAAACTTCGTCGCCAGCACGATCTGGTCGCGACGGTTCCCGAGTGCTGCGCCGAGGCGAATTTCACTCGAGAGGTAGGAGTCGGCGGTGTCGAAGAAGTTGATGCCTGCCTCGAGGGCGGCGTCGACCACGGGGGCAACATCGGCTTCGTCCATCGTGAAGCCGAAGTTGTTGGTACCGAGTCCGATGACCGAGACCGACAACGATCCAATTGAGCGGTGCTGCATGGAGGCACTCCTTCGTTCGAGGTGTCACCACCGTAGGTGGAGCAAGGGGCGGCGTGGGCGCTCCAGCACCCCCTCGTCGCTGCACTCGTGGCAGTGCTCACCCCTAGACTTGCAGCCATGACTGCTTCGACCGAGAACCGCACCACTGGACTCCCCGTGATCTCCATCACCGACGATGCTCGGGCAATGGTCCTCGATGCCCTGTCGCAGGAGCCGAACCCCGCCGAGATGGCGCTGTGGCTCGAGGTTCGCGCCGTTGAAGCCGATGCGTTCGTCTACGACCTCTACTTCCAAGCCGCCAGTGATGCGCAGAGTGCCGACTCGGTCTCAACGGTCGATGGACTCACCACGGTCGTCCCCGAGCGATCAGTTGCTCGCCTCCAGGGTGCGAGTCTCGAACTGTCGACCGAAGGTGCTGGCGGCCTCGTGATCGTGAACCCGAACCGCCCAGAGCCCGAGGTCAGCTCGTCCATCCCGAAGGAGCTCCTCGCTGCTGGTATCGACGGTCCGCTGGGACGACGGATCACCGCCATCTTGGAGAGCGACGTCAATCCCTCCATCGCTGGGCACGGCGGGCGCTGCGATCTCGTGGCGGTCGACGAAGTGGAGCGCCACGCTTACGTGAAGCTCTCCGGTGGCTGCCAGGGGTGTGCGATGTCTCGGATGACCCTGAGCCAAGGCATCGAGCAGATGCTGCGTGCAGAGATCACCGACCTCGGCGACCTGATCGACGTCACCGACCACGGCTCAGGCGACAACCCCTACTACTAGAGGCGGGGCCTGGCCTCCAGGGGTCGCCGACGCTCACGGTAGATTGAGTGGGTGCTCCGTTTCCTCACAGCAGGTGAATCCCATGGCCGTGCGCTCACGGTCACCGTTGAAGGCCTGCCTGCGGGTCTCGCCATTGACGAAGCTGACTTCCAGCGTGAACTCGGCCGCCGACGGCTCGGGTACGGCCGTGGGCCCCGTATGCGCTTCGAGGTCGATGAGTTACGCCTCCTCGCCGGCATTCGCCATGGCCGCACCCTCGGCAGCCCCATCGCCATTGAGATTCTGAACACCGAGTGGCCGAAGTGGGAAGAGGAGATGTCACCCGCTCCGGGTCGCCCGAGCAAACTCCACACCCAGCCGCGACCTGGTCACGCCGACCTCGCTGGCATTCAGAAGTACGGCTTCGACGACGCTCGAGATGTCTTGGAGCGGGCGTCTGCTCGTGAGACCGCAGCTCGTGTGGTCGCTGGAACCTTGGCCAAGGCGCTCCTCGCAACGATCGACGTCGGGATCTTGAGTCACGTGGTCGGTCTCGGTGCAGCGCACGCTGGTGAGGCACCTCGCCCAACCATGGCGGATCTCGATGCGGTGGACACCTCGGAAGTCCGCTGCTTCGACGCAAGCGTGGAGGCAGCCATGATCGCCGAGGTCAAGGCCGCCGCCAAGGCTGGAGATTCCCTCGGTGGCATCGCCGAAGTCCTCGCCTACAACGTGCCGGTCGGACTCGGGAGCCACGTCCACTGGGATCGCAAGATCGACGGCCTGCTCGCGCAGGCGCTCATGTCGATTCAGGCCATCAAGGCCGTGGAGCTCGGCGATGGGATTGACGTTGCCAGTCGACGGGGATCAGATGCCCACGACGCCATCACCTACGACGACAGCGACGCCCAGACCTCGGGTGGTTACGTCCGCACCACGGCGCGTGCTGGTGGCATCGAGGGTGGGATGACCTCAGGGGCGCTCCTCGTCGCCCGCTTGTTCATGAAACCACTGGCCTCGCTCAACCGCCCAACGCTCGCAACCGTGGACGTGGCCACCAAGGAAGCCACGGTGTCGTGGAAGGAGCGCACGGACGTGACTGCTGTTCCGGCCATGGGTGTGGTCGCCGAGGCCATGACGGCGCTCGTCCTCGCCGGTGAAGCGCAGCGCAAGTTCGGTGGTGACTCAGTCGCAGAGTTCTGCCGCAACCACGCTGGCTACATGGCCCACCTCGGCGAAACCCTCTCGGGCCCTCGACCGTGACCGGGGCGTCGACGGCACACCTCGTGCTGATCGGCATGATGGGTTCGGGCAAGTCATCTGCGGCTGAAGGCGTGGCTGCTGCTCGCTCGATGGCCTGGTGCGACCTCGACATCGAGATCGAACGCAGCGCCGGGCGGAGTGTGCGGGAAATTTTCGCCGCCGACGGCGAGGCTGGATTCCGTGACCTCGAGCGCGCCGCGCTCGCTGAGGCGTTGGCGAGCGCAACCCCGAGGGTGATCGCCGCCGGTGGTGGCATCGTCGTGACGCCTGAGTCACGGGCGCTCTTGCGTGGCGCCGTCTGCGTCTACCTCCGAGCGACCATCGCAACGCTGCTCCGCCGCCTCGAGCACGCCGAGGACCGACCGCTCCTCGACGGTGACCGGGCCGGCGTGCTCAGCTCGCTGCTCGAGGCCCGTTCGCCGCTCTACGACGAAGTCGCAACTGCAGTCGTCGACGTGGACGATCTCGATCTCGCCGCCACAGTGGCGGCGATTTGTGCCACGGTGGAGGCATCGTGCTGACCATTCCCGTGCTCCTCGAGAACGATTCCTACGACGTCGCCGTGGGCGATGGCGTGCGCCACCACTTAGGCCAGGTGCTCCGTGAGCTGCGAGGCGGTGCGCCCAAGCAGGTCGCCATCATCACCGAGCAAGCCATGATCGATGCTGGTTGGGTTCACGACCTCGTGATCGATGCTGCCACCGTGATCTGCACCATCGAGGGTGGGGAAGCGTCGAAGAGCCTCTCGACCATCGAGCGGCTGTGCACGGAGCTCGTCGAAGCGGGCCTCTCTCGTAATGACGTCATCGTGGGCGTGGGTGGCGGCATCGTGACCGACGTCGCTGGATTCTGTGCAGCGACCTACCACCGAGGCATTCGCTACGTCTCAGTGGCAACGAGCTTGCTGGCCATGGTGGACGCAGCCGTTGGCGGCAAGACCGGCGTCAACTTGAGCGTCGGGAAGAACCTCGTCGGCGCCTTCTGGCAACCCAGTGCGGTCCTCTGTGACACCGAGACGCTCCACACCCTTCCCCCACGCGAGTGGGCGTGTGGCCGAGGTGAGATCGCCAAGTACGCACTCCTGCGTGGCGAAGGGGGAGAGGACCTCTTGGACCTCGACCTCCATGAGCAAGTCGGTGCCTGCGTGGCCGATAAGGCGATGGTGGTCTCGAGCGACGAACGAGAATCCGGTCGCCGTGCACTCCTCAACTACGGCCACACCCTGGCCCATGCGCTCGAGACCATTGACTTAGAAGGTGGTGCATCGCTCGACCTCCGCCACGGCGAAGCCGTCGCCATCGGACTCGTCTTCGCTGCAGAACTGGCCTTCGACCTGGGTCGGATCTCTGAAGATCGGGTCCGAGCGCATCGGCGGATCGTTGGGGGACTCGACCTCCAAGGCGAGATCCCACGAGGACTCTCCGCTGCCCACCTCGTCGACCTCATGGGTCGAGACAAGAAGGCGAACCACGACCTCACCTTCATCTTGGATGGACCTGCTGGTATCGAGGTCGTCCACGGCGTCGATGGAGCAGTGGTGCGCAGTAGCCTCGAACGAGTGGGGTGCCTGCCATGACGTCGATCTTGTTGCTGTCGGGACCAAACCTCAACTTGCTCGGGACTCGAGAGCCAGCGGTCTACGGCACCGACACCTTGGACGATCACGTCGCTCGTGCGACCAAATGGGCAGCCTCCTATGGCTTCACGCTCGAGCACCTGCAGTCGAACCACGAGGGCGTCTTGATCGACGCCATCCACGCTGCTCGTGGGCACCACGACGCCATCGTGATGAACGCCGGCGCCTTCACCCATACCTCCTGGGCAATCCACGATGCGCTCGCAGCATTTGAGGGTGTGATCGTCGAAGTGCACCTCTCCAACCCAGCCGCTCGTGAGCCGTTCCGCCACACCTCCGTCCTCGCTCCCGTGGCGCATGGGTCGATTGCCGGATTCGGTCGCAACTCCTACCTCCTCGGGATTGACGCCGTCGCCCAACTGCTCGGTCGTTCACCGGCCTGAGGGTTCGCCCAACTAGACTGACCTCTCGTTGCCACTCCGCTGGCACGCACCCTCGACGCGGCGTCCTGCCGCCAGCAACCCAAGGACCGAGCAATGGCAATTTCCACGAACGACCTGAAGAACGGCATGACCCTGGCCCTTCCCGAAGGGCTCATGACCGTCATTGAGTTCCAGCACGTCAAGCCAGGCAAGGGTGGAGCGTTCGTCCGGACCAAGCTCCGCAACGCCCGCACCGGTGCGGTCATTGAGCGCACCTACCGGGCCGATGAGAAGCTCGAGCAAGCCATTATCGACAAGCGTGAGATGCAGTTCCTCTACCGCGACGGCGCTGACTACGTCTTCATGGATCAGGTCAGTTACGACCAGATCAACGTGACCGAAGCCAACCTCGGCGACGCCAAGAACTACCTCTTAGAGGGTGGCTCAGCGGTCATGCAGATGTACGGCACCGAGATTGTGGGCGTGGACCTTCCTGCTGCCGTGGAGTTGAAGATCGTCGAGACCGAGCCGGGCATCCAAGGCGACCGGGTCTCTGGTGCGAAGAAGCCGGCGACGCTCGAGACTGGCCTCGTCGTGCAGGTGCCCCTCTTCGTGAACAACGGTGAGGTCATCAAGGTCGACACCCGCTCGGGTGACTACCTGACACGCGCCTGATGGCCGTTGACGAGCGGGATCGACACAGTTCACGAGAACGAGCGCTCGGTCTTCTCTACGAGGCCCACGCCAAGCACCTGAGCATCGACGAGGTCGTCGATGCCCTGCCGCTCGCGCCTGATCCGTTCTGCCTCGACCTTCTCGGGGCGGTGACTCGGAACCGAGCTGCAGCCGAGGCGCTCGTGGCTGACGCGGCTGTTGGGTGGAGTTTCGATCGCATGGCAGTCATCGATCGCCTCATCTGCACCCTGGCAGCCTGCGAGCTGCTCGACCGTGCAGAGCCCCCAGTTGCCGTCGTCCTCGATGAAGCCATTGAACTGGCCAAGACCTACTCGACCGATGACTCAGGTCGATTCGTCAACGGCCTCCTCGTGACCGTGGCGAAGAAGGCTCGACCAGCTGCGTGAGCCTCGCCGGGTGAGCGGTGGCGCTGCTAGTCTCAAGGCGTCGTGAAGCGGGTCCCGTGAGGCCCGAACGACGAGGAGAACAGTGGCGTACCGTGAACCTGATGCTGTGGCACCTGCTGCGCAGCCAGCGACTCGAGTTGGCGAAATTCTGAGTGCTGACGGCGTCCGCCGAGCCCTCACCCGAATGGCGCATGAAGTCGTCGAACGCCATGGTTCCCTTGACCGAATCGTCGTCATCGGTCTCCAAAGCGGCGGTGTGGCCTTGGCCAACCGGCTCGCCCTCGAGCTCGAACGCATCACCGGTTCCCAAGTCCTAGAAGGTGCGCTCGACGTTGCGTTCTACCGCGACGACCTTGACCTGCGACCCGTGGTGCCCGAATCGGCGACGGAGATTCCCGTCGACGTCGAAGGTCGCATTGTCCTCCTCGTCGATGATGTCCTCTTCACCGGACGGACCGTTCGAGCAGCGCTCAACGCCCTCTCCGATTTCGGACGAGCGGGAGCGATTGAGCTCGCAGTCCTCGTCGATCGAGGCCATCGTGAACTCCCCATTCGCCCCGACTACGTCGGCAAGAACCTGCCCACTGCGCTCAGCGAATCGGTAACCGCCACGCTCGACGGCGTGTACTTGACGAGGAGCTCGGCATGATTGGCCCCCACCTGCTCTCCATTGCTGACCTCGGTCACGACGGCATCGTGCAGGTTCTGAACGTGGCCGAATCCTTCGCTGAAGTCGAGAAGCGCACCATGAAGAAGGTGCCAGCGCTCAAGGGCAAGGTGATCGCCACCATGTTCTTCGAAGAGTCCACTCGGACCCGCCTGTCGTTCGAGACCGCGGCCAAGCGACTCTCCGCCGACGTGCTCAGCCTCTCGGTTGCCACGTCGAGCGTGAAGAAGGGTGAGTCGCTGAAGGACACCTTGAAGACCATCGAGGCGCTCGGCATCGACGCAGTCATCATCCGACACCGCTCCTCTGGTGCGCCGCTCCAAGCAGCCCGCTTCCTCGACGACATCCATGTCGTCAACGCTGGAGATGGATGGCACGAGCACCCGAGTCAAGGCCTCCTCGACGCCTTCACCGTCCGTCAAGCCTGGGCTGCGGCAGCTGGCGTCGACCCGGCGACTACGGGTTCGTCGCTCTTTCAGGGAAAGAAGATCGTGATCGTCGGCGACATCGCCCACAGCCGAGTCGCTCGCAGTGAGGTCCTCGCCTACACCGCCCTCGGGGCCGAGGTGACCTTGGTCGCCCCGGCCACCTTGCTGCCACCGAGCGTCGAGGGCTGGGGCGTCACCGTCGCCCATCGCTTGGATCCGGTCCTCGCTGACGCCGATCTCATCTCAGTGCTCCGCCTGCAAGCCGAGCGGGGGAGTGGTGAGTGCGTGCCGAGCCTCCGGGAGTTCACTGAGACCTTCGGCATGACGGAAGCTCGGGCCGAGCGCTTGAAGGATGGAGCGCTCATCACTCACCCCGGCCCGATGGTGCGCGGCGTGGAAATCGCCTCGGCCGTGGCCGATGATCCTCGGTGCCTCGTCACCACCCAAGTCCACAACGGTGTCGCCGTCCGCATGGCGGCGCTCTACCTCCTCCTCACTGGAGGCAACGCAGTACTCGACCACTCGGAGGCCAACCGTGATGCATAGGTACCCACTCGCCAAGGGCACGGTGGTCATCCGTGGAGGGGCAGTCCTGACCCCGGCTGGCCTCGTCGACGCCGACGTGGTCATCGTCGATGGACTGGTGACTGCTGTCGAGTCGAACGTCACGGCGCCGGAGGGTGCGACAGTGCTCGATGCGGAAGGTTGCATCACCGGCCCTGGATTCGTCGACCTCCATACACACCTGCGTGAGCCCGGCAAGGAGCAGGCCGAGACCATCGCCAGCGGCGCTCGCGCTGCCGCACTCGGTGGCTACACCGCAGTGGTGGCCATGCCCAATACCTCGCCGTGCCTTGATAGCGCCTTCGTGGTGCGAGCGGTCCTCGATCTTGGAGCGACGACGACCACGGAGGTGGCGGTCGCTGGGGCGATCACGGTGGGCCGAGCGGGCGAGCAACTCGCCCCCATTGCTGAGCTCGCCGCCCTCGGCGTGCAGCTGTTCACCGATGACGGCACCGGCGTGCAGCACGGTGGTGTCGCTCGGCGAGCCCTCGACTACTGCACCGGCCTCGGCGTCACCTACGCCGAGCACTGCGAGGACCTTGCCATTGCCTCTGGTGGCGTGGTGCACGAGGGAGCCTGGTCGGCCAAGCTCGGCTTGCCTGGTCAACCAGCATCTGCCGAGGAGGCCATGGTGGCACGTGACCTCTTGCTCGCTGGTGAGCTCGGTGCTCGCATCCACCTCCTCCACCTCTCGACCGTCGGGTCGGTGGAACTCGTGCGTGCAGCGAAGGCGAAGGGCATTGCCGTCACCGCAGAGGCAGCCCCCCACCACTTCACCTTGACCGATGCTGAAATCGCCTCCTACGACGCTCGCTTCAAGGTCAACCCGCCACTCCGCCCCGACGAGCATGTTGCCGCCATCATCGAAGGTCTCTGCGACGGCACGATCGACGCCATCGCCACCGACCACGCTCCCCACACTCCAGAGACGAAAGACCTCCCCTTCGACGAGGCGCCTCCAGGAATGCTCGGCCTTGAGACCGCGTTCTCGTTGGCCTATGAGCGACTCGTCGAGGCCGCGGGGATGCGGGTGGAACGCTTGTTCGACCTCCTCTCGACCAACCCCGCACGGATTGCCGAACTCGACGCCGCGGGAGCACGGCCCTACGGTCACACCGCGCATGGCGCCCGGGTTGCTCCAGGAATCCCGGCCAACCTCGTGGTGGTCGACCCCAGTGCTCGCTGGACGGTTGCCGGTACGGCGCTCGCCTCACTGGCGACGAATACGCCCTACGAAGGAAGATCCATGCACGGCAGTGTTCGCCACACCATCCTCCGAGGTGAACCCGTCGTGATCTCAGGGGAGGCGCAGCGATGACGGATCGACCAACGGGCTACCTGGTCTTGGCTGACGGCACCGTCTTCGAAGGCGAGTTGGCCGGGGCCATTCCTGAGACGTCGGTTGCTGGCGAAGTCGTGTTCAACACGTCGATGACCGGCTACCAAGAGATCCTCACCGATCCCTCCTACGCCGGCCAATTCGTGGTGTTCACGACCGCCCATCTCGGAAACTACGGCACCAACCCGGTTGACGATGAGTCCTCTCGGGTGTGGTGCGGGGCCGCCATCATGGGCGACCTCGCCGATCGAGCGTCGAACTACCGCTCGACTGAAGACCTCGACGCCTTCGCCCTCCGCCACGGGTGCACCATCCTCTGTGGCGTCGATACCCGTCGACTCACCCGTCACCTCCGCGACCATGGGGCGCTCCCCGGCGTGATCGGCCACGGACCGCTCGAGACCCTGAAGGAAGCTGCAGCGACGGCACAGGGAACCGACGCGCAGGACTTGGCCACGGTGGTCTCAACCGACGTCGCCTACGAACTCCCCGGCGGCCCGCATCGCCTGGTGGTGGTGGACTTTGGGGTGAAGGTCACCATGCTCCGCCAACTGCAGTCCTTCGCCCACTTGACCGTGGTGCCAGCGACGACGTCGGCGGATGAGATCCGGTCCCTCGACCCAACGGGCCTCTTCCTCTCCAATGGTCCCGGCGACCCAGCAGCGCTCGGAAGCCCGGTCGAGATGATCGGTGACCTCCTCGGTGAGTTGCCCATCTTCGGCATTTGCCTCGGCCACCAGTTGCTGTCGCGGGCGCTCGGTGCGACGACCTTCAAGTTGCCGTTCGGCCACCACGGTGGGAACCACCCGGTCGTCGACCTCGCCACAGGTCACGTCGAGATCACCGCCCAGAACCACAACTACGCCGTTGACGGCGACAGCTTGCGTGACGTGCTCGTGACGCATCGGAACTTGAACGACGGCGTCATCGAAGGCATTTCAGCACTTGAGCGCAAGGCGTTCTCGGTGCAGTACCACCCTGAAGCTGGACCGGGGCCGCACGATGCCCGCTACCTCTTCCACCGCTTCACCACGCTGCTCGAAGGGGGCCTCCATGCCACGGCGTCATGATCTCAAATCCATTCTGGTGATCGGCTCGGGTCCGATCGTGATTGGCCAGGCCTGTGAGTTCGACTACTCGGGTACCCAGGCCTGTCGGGTACTGCGTGAGGAGGGCTACCGGGTCATCCTGGCCAACTCCAACCCAGCGACGATCATGACTGACCCAGCGACCGCTGATGCCACCTACGTCGAGCCCCTGACTCCAGAGGTCATCGAAGCCATCATCATCGCCGAGCGCCCCGATGCACTACTGCCCACCCTCGGTGGTCAAACCGCCCTCAACTTGACCATGGCGCTCGTCGAGCGCGGAATCCTCGAGCGCTACGGTGTCGAAGTCATCGGGGCGAACCCCGTGGCCATTGCGACCGCTGAAGACCGCGAGCAGTTCAAGGCGGCCATGGAGGAGATCGGCCTCGAGGTTCCCATTTCCGGGTTCGCCCACAGCCTCGATGAGGCGATGGTCATCGCTCATGAGATCGGCTACCCGATCATCATCCGACCGAGCTACATCCTCGGCGGCGCTGGAACGGGCATTGCCCACAACGACACTCAGATGCGTCAACTGGCCCAAGAGGGACTCGACGCCTCGCCGATCACCGAGATCTTGGTGGAGCAGTCCATCGCTGGGTGGAAGGAGTACGAACTCGAGGTCATGCGTGACACCGCGGATAACTGCGTGGTCGTGTGCTCGATTGAGAACCTCGACGCCATGGGGGTCCACACCGGCGACTCCATCACCGTCGCCCCGGCCATGACCTTGACCGACGTCGAGTACCAAGAGATGCGCGACGACGCCTTCGCGTGTCTCCGACGCGTCGGCGTGGAGACCGGTGGTTCGAACGTCCAATTCGCCGTTGACCCAAAGACCGGTCGCCGTCTCGTCATCGAGATGAACCCTCGGGTGTCGCGCTCCTCAGCGCTGGCGTCGAAGGCCACCGGGTTCCCGATCGCCAAGATTGCTGCTCGCTTGGCCGTTGGCTACACCTTGGACGAGATCCAGAACGACATCACCAAGGCCACCCCCGCCAGTTTCGAACCCTCCATTGACTACGTGGTGGTCAAGATTCCCCGCTGGGCCTTCGAGAAACTGCCCGGCGCCGAGGCGCGCCTCGGCACCCGCATGCAGTCGGTGGGTGAGGTCATGGCGATTGGTCGCACCTTCCCTGAAGCGCTCCAGAAGGCGCTCCGTTCGCTCGAGCAGGGTCGCCTCGGGTTGAATGCTGACCCCGCAGAAGCAGACCTCGACCGATTGACGGATGTCGAGATCGATGACCTCATGTCGATTCCAGCACCTGACCGCATCTTCGCGGTCGAAGCTGGACTGCGTCGGGGTCGAAGCGTCGAACAGGTGGCGGCGCAGACCGGTATGGATCCGTTCTTCCTCGATCAGATGGCGCGCATCTCGACGGCTCGTCTGGCGCTCGATGCCACGGTCGCTGCGGTGGGTGGCGACGCAGCACTGGCCGGGCTCGGCCGGAGTGGTCTTCGCAAGTTGAAGCGCCTCGGGTTCTCCGACGGACAGATCGCACGATGCTGCTCGGTGACCGAGGCTGCGGTTCGTCAGGCTCGGTTCGCCGCTGGCGTGTTGCCGACGTTCAAGACCGTCGACACCTGTGCTGCGGAGTTCCCGGCTGAGACGCCGTACCACTACTCGACCTACGAAGACGAAGATGAGGTCCGGCCATCGGCGCGCGAGCGGGTCATCATCTTGGGCTCAGGACCGAACCGAATTGGCCAAGGCATCGAGTTCGACTACTGCTGCGTGCACGCCTCCATGGCACTGCGAGCAGCGGGCTATGAGGTCGTCATGGTGAACTGCAACCCTGAGACGGTCTCGACGGACTACGACACCTCGGACCGGCTCTACTTCGAGCCACTCACCTTCGAGGACGTCTCGAACGTGATTGAGGCCGAGCGTGCTGCGGCGGGTACCGATGGGCGCCTCGTGGGCGTGATCGTTGGTCTCGGTGGGCAGACGCCGCTCAAGTTGGCCGGCGTCTTGGACGAGTCCCTCATCCTCGGAACCTCGCCGCGCTCGATCGAAGCAGCCGAAGACCGCAAGCACTGGGGCGAGATCTGCGAGCGTCTCGGCATCGCCCAACCGGCGGGCGCCACTGCGGTGACCGTTGAGGAAGCCTTGGCCGTCGCCGCATCGGTGGGGTTCCCTGCCCTCGTCCGTCCGAGCTACGTGCTCGGTGGTCGAGCCATGGAGATCGTCTACGACAACGAGGGCCTCGAGCGCGCCATGGGCCGCCTCCTCGGTCTCGATGCTGAAGGACCAGCTGGTGGCGTGCTCGCCCGTGACGGCGGCGTCTCCGCCGACCGTCCGGTGCTCATCGACCGCTTCTTGGAAGATGCCATTGAGGTCGACGTGGACTCAGTGCGGGATCACACCGGCGACCTCGTCATTTCCGGGATCATGGAGCACGTGGAAGAAGCCGGAGTGCACTCGGGCGACTCTGCCTGCACCTTGCCACCCCAGACCTTGTCGGCAGCGGTCCTCGACACCATTGCCCGCCACACCGCTGCGCTGGCCCACGAACTCGAGGTCGTTGGTCTCTTGAACGTGCAGTACGCGGTGAAAGACGAACACGTCTTCGTGCTCGAAGCCAATCCCCGAGCGAGTCGCACGGTGCCCTTCGTCGCCAAGGCAACTGGCGTGCCGTGGGCGATGATCGCTGCTCGGGTCATGGTGGGAGCGACCCTCGATGAACTGCGCACCGAGGGACTCCTCCCGCGAGAGCTGCCGGCGCCCGCGCACGTGAGCGTGAAGGAAGCAGTCCTCCCGTTCAACCGATTCCCCGGCGTCGACACGTTGCTCGGCCCTGAGATGCGCTCCACCGGCGAGGTCATGGGGGTGGACGAGAACTTCGGCCTCGCCTTCATGAAGAGCCAGATGGCGGCAGGCACTACTTTGCCCATGGAGGGAACGGTGTTCTTCTCGGTGGCAGACCGCGACAAGCCGCAGGGCCTCGAAATTGCTCGGATGTACCGAGATCTTGGTTTCGAGCTCGCCGCCACCTTGGGTACCGCTGGCTACCTCCGGAGCAACGGCATCGAGGTGAGCCACCTGGTGGCCAAGATCGGCGAAGAAGGGCTGGCTAAAGATGCCGTCGCCATGCTGTCCTCTGGAGAGGTGCACCTCGTCATCAACACCCCACGAGGTGGCGGGCCGAGGTCCGATGGCATGCACATCCGATCAACGGCGCTCGTGCACGGCGTTCCGTGTCTGACCACCCTCGCAGCAGCCCGAGCTGCAGCCCTCGGCATCGCGGCGGCGAGGAACCGCCCCATTGTGGTCCGGAGCCTCCAGTCCCTCACAGGATCGCCCAAGCGGTGAGTCGCCCGGCCCTCGCCACGACGATTGGGGACGTGGAGCTCTCGAGTGCGGTCATGACGGCGTCGGGGACGGCCGGGTACGGCGCCGAACTCAGCGCCTACGGTGACCTCTCGGCACTCGGTGCCCTCGTCACCAAGTCGCTTGCGGCGACTCCGTGGCCCGGGAACGCCGCTCCCCGGGTGACCGAGGTGCGAGCGGGCATGCTGAACAGCGTGGGGCTCCAAGGCCCTGGCGTTCCAGCATGGCGGGATCGGGAGCTGCCAGCGGCTCGAGCGGCTGGCGCCACGGTGGTGGCGTCGATTTGGGGAACGAGCGTCGACGCCTACCGGGCAGCAGCAGAAGCGCTCGCAGGTGCTGACGTCGCTGCGGTTGAGGTGAACGTCTCGTGCCCCAACGTCGAAGACCGCTCCTCGATGTTCGCTCATTCCGCAGCAGCCACCGGTGCCGTCGTCGAGGCCTGTCGCGGCTCGCATCCGCTCTGGGTCAAGTTGAGCCCGAACGTCGCAGATCTCACCCCTATCGCTGCAGCGGCGATCGATGCCGGCGCCTCGGCGCTCGTACTCACGAACACTCTGCTCGGCATGAAACTCGATCTGAGCACTCGTCGCCCGGTGCTCGGCAACGGTGGGGGAGGACTGTCGGGTCCAGCGGTGCACCCGGTTGCGGTGCGAGCGGTCTACGAGATACGCAAAGCCTTCCCAGACGTACCCATCATTGGCGTTGGTGGGGTGATGCATGGACGCGATGCGTTGGAGTTCCTCATCGCAGGGGCCAATGCCGTTCAAGTAGGGACGGCCACGTTCCACAACCCGAGAGCGCCGTGGAAGGTCACTGCGTCGCTCGAGCGAGCGCTGCGCCGAGCGAACTTCACCAGCGTCGCTGATGCAATCGGGGCGGCACAGCGGTAGGGGAAGTGGCGCTGGTACGGTACGACCGTGAGCCTTCCACCGATGTGGCACTTCGCCAGTGTCGACCTCGTGCTCATGTACGCCGCTGCCGTAGGCATCCTCGGGTGGTGGCGGCTCAGCGAGGACGCTGCTGAGCGAAGCGGTATTCGTCTCGCAATGTACCTCGCCGCATTGGTTGGCCTTGGTCTCTGCGTGTCCTCGCCACTCGACCGGTTGTCGATGCAGTGGCTGACGTGGCACATGGTGATCCACGTCGTCGAGATGTTCTACCTGCCCCTACTCCTGGTGCTGTCAGCTCCACGGGTCTTCTTCGTGAGCGCCCTACCAACCCCTGCTCGACGGATCGGACGGCAGATTCGAGATGGACTTCGCGGGCCACTGTCCGCTCTCGGTCGTCCCGTCGTGGCGGTTGTTGGGTTCAGTGCGGTCATGGTGTTCTGGCACATCCCCGGAGTCTTCGCCTGGGCGATGGTGAATATGTGGAGTCACGATTGGCTCATGTTGCCGAGCTTCGTCGCCGTAGGTATCGGCTTCTGGCGGGTCATCGTCGTCGTCCCACCGCGAGCACGGGTGGCTGGAAGTCGCTTTCAAATCGTGGCCGTGCTCGGGACGTCCTTCGTGATGTTGGTGCTCGCCATGGCCATGGCAATCGTCGCGCACACGCCGTGGTACCCGTCCTACGTGGCCCTCCACGGAGCGACCGGAGCACTGCGCGATCAGCACTACGCGGCGGGGGTGCTCTGGATTTGTGGGGACCTCTGGGCGATTCCGGCACTGGTCGTCATCGGGACCCGCGTGCTCAGTGCTCGCGGGGGAGCGTCAGTCGCGGTTGATCGATTCTTCGGTCGAAGCGAGGCCCTCTGACGAACGACTGGCTGCTTCGAGCGCGCTGATGATCGCATCTCGTGCGGGGCGCTCGCCGCGGTAGTCGCGCAGGAGCTGGCGCCAGAGGTAGGCACCGAACCCGCCGAGAATCGGCCATTCAATGACGTAGACCCAACTGAGGCCGTTGCCGTCGAATGCTCGAACGGTCTCGACGCTCAGGGCGATGACGCAGAGGAGAATGCCGAGTCCGCCGACGAGGTGGAGCTTCCACGCAGCCCGGACCTTGAGGTTCGACTGGCCTTCCTCTCTCGAGCTCACGCCCGAACCTTATCGGTCTGGATCCGGTGTGGTGGTGTCGCTCACATTGCCAAGGGAGAAGGACCACAGGAGGAAAGACACGCGGCATCGAAAGAGTGTGGCTATGCTCTGCGAAGATTGACGTCTCACAAGAGACGGGAAGGAGGAGCACATGCGGCGACTACTCGGGGCTGGAGGAGCAGTACTCCTCGGTGCCGCGGTGATTGCACTCGTGGGTGTGGGGTTCTCTGCGCAGGCGTATTCGTCGCCTCGAGGAGTCCAGAAAGCCACGAGTCTCGGCACTGACATGACCTGTGGGAAAGCGCTCCCACATGTCACACTGTCCTTCGCCACCTACGCGGATGCATCGGGAACCAACGACGTTGGGCAGCAGGTGCACCCAGGTGGCAACCCCAGTTGGCCCTCCTACGGGCCAACGAACATCTTCCAGGCTCCTGCGCACGCCTGTGTGACGATGCACATCACGCAGTATGACTCGGGCGGCTCGCTCAACAATCCCGTCTTCGCCAAAGTGCAGGGCACGATTGGTGACACCGAGAGCGTGGTCTCAAGCGGCAACAGCGTCAGCGGATGCGATGGAACTTCGCCGCTCACCTACGATGGCACGCCGATCTCGGCAATTCAGCCATGCGATGCCGGCCACACCTTCTCGCTCCGTGGTCTGCCAGGAATCGCACCCGGGTTCTTCGTCAACGTCCCGCTCCCACTCGCAGGAAATGCAGCGGGGGACAACGTGGGCGACCTGAACAGCGATGCGCACCAGACGGTGACGTTCTCATTCATTGCAGGCCCCAAGGGCACCTACGCCTGGAACTGCGAGTACCCCTGCGGGCTCTCGGTTGCCGGCTTCGGTGCCGTGATGGGTGCCTACGGATACATGTCGGGGTACCTCCATGTCGTCTAACCACAACCACGGCATCCACCACGCCACCTACCAGTCCATCGACGAAGAGGTGGCCCCTGGCCTCCACAAGCAGTTGCACCGCCAGCACGTGCGGGGGACGCTCTACGTCTGGGCCCTCTTGACCGTTGGCGGCATCCTCGCAGGTCTCTACCTGACACCGATCTTGATGCCGCACATGAACTCTCCCGAGGGGCGTGCAGCTATCGAGACCGTCAAGGTCTTCACAGTTGCCGCTGCTCCGGTGGCTGCGCTCGTGTGTGCGGTGGCGATCTACTCGCTCATCAACTCGAGGCACCGGTCGCATCTTGATTCGCCTCCCGTTGATGGACCTCCACTCCGGGGCAACGCGCTCGCTTCGGGTTCGTGGCTCGTCGTGTCCACGCTCCTCGTGGTGTTCCTCTTGTTCTGGGGTCTCACTGAGTGGGCGTCGCAGCAGGTCGTCCACGCCGATGCGCTGCAGGTGAATGTCACGGGGCAACAGTGGCTCTGGACCTACTCCTACCCAGCACAGACGGTCATTCTTCCTGGTGGGAAGACCCTCACAGTTCCGAAGGCCGTCGATGCGACGACGCTTGACCTCCCGATTAACGTTCCAGTCCAATTCAACGTGACATCAAAGGACGTCACTCACGGTTTCTGGCCCACGCAACTCGGTATCCAAGGCGACGCCAATCCGGGAGTGAACGACGTCTTGCGCACGACGCCAGACCACCTCGGCAAGTTCCAGGTGCGCTGCAGTCAGATCTGTGGCCTCTACCACGCCTACATGTACACCCAAGCTTCAGTTATTCCTGACAGCGCCTTCACGGCGTGGATTGCCCAAGGGGATGCTGGACGGGTCCTCACCTCAGCAAAGATCACAGGGGGAGTGCGATGACGACCACTCAAGAACGCCGCCTCGAGGACACCGTCCTCGGCTCAGCGGCTGGACGCTTCTACCGCCATCAGAACTTCGGCACCGGGCTGCTCGGTGGGGTTGGCCTCGGCTTCTTGCTCTGGCTCCTTGGCGAGTACACCGTGAACAACAACCCGAACTATGGAACCGACATGGTCGTCACCTTGACGATGCTCGGTTGGGTCATCGGGTTCAATCTCGGCGTCGGGACGTTCAACGCAGTGCTCCACTGGATTCTTGGTCACGACCAGACGAAGGAAGATGAGCTCTACGCTGCAGGAGTTGGGCAAGGAAAGTCGAGGTACTGGAAGTACTGCACCGACCACAAGGTGGTTGGAACGCAGTACCTGATTCTGGTCTTCGTGCTCTTCTTCATCGGCGGGACCCTGGCGATGATGATCCGCACCCAGCTGCTCACGCCGAACAGTTCGTTCCTCAGTCCGCAGACCTACAACGCCATCGTGTCCATTCACGGCATGACCATGATCATCGCCACCATCATCATGGTGTCGGGGCCATTCGCAAACTTCATCATGCCAATCATGATCGGAGCGAAGGACATGGCATTCCCTCGACTCAACGCCATGAGCATTTGGGTCATCGTGTCGGCGGTTCCGCCGCTGATGGCCACGTTCTTCGTTGGTGGTGTGAATGCGGGATGGACGACGTATGCTCCGCTCTCGGTTCAAGATGGTCCTGCCATGGTGTGTTTCGCCTTCACGATCATCACCTTCGTGGTGTCGGTGACCGTCGCCGGTATCAACACCTTGATCACGGTGCTCACCATGCGAGCCCCAGGGATGACGTTCTCTCGGATGCCGGTCTTCGTCTGGGCCAGTGTGATCGGTGGAGCGCTGGGCCTCTACGCCATGCCGGCGTTCCTGCTCGACATGACGATGATGGTGAGCGACCACGCCACCGGAACGAGCTTCTTCGTCTCGGCGCAAGGTGGATCGGGCTGGCTCTGGGAGAATGTGTTCTGGATCATGGGTCACCCCGAGGTCTATGTGATCTTGATCCCACCGGTTGGTGCACTCATGGAAGTGTTCTCAACATTCTCAAGAAAGCCCATGTTCGCCTACAAGATGATCATCGGCGCGATGATCGGCATCGCAGGGCTCTCGATCATGGTGTGGGCGCACCACATGTTCACGACCGGTTGGGCTCCCGACCTTGCAGGTCCGTTCATGTTGACGACGGAACTCATCTCGATCCCCACCGGCATTATCTTCCTCTGTGCGATCGGTACGATGTGGCGAGGATCGAACTGGGTTCGCCTACCGATGTACTTCGGGTTCCTGTTCATCTGGAACTTCATCGTCGGAGGCGTGACGGGTATCTACCTCTCCGATGTCCCTGCTGATGACTACTTCCACGGAAATATGTTCGTCACCGCACACTTCCACTACACGCTGCTCGGTGGAGCGATGATCGCTGCAACTGCTGGTCTGTGCTACTGGTTCCCGAAGGTGACGGGTCGCATGCTCGACGAGAAGACTGGTCGTGCTGCGTTCTGGCTCATCGCCATTGGGTTCCAGGTCACGTACCTCGCACAGTTCTACGAGGGCTTCAAGGGTATGCCTCGACGGGTGGCGAACTACGACCCGATCTTCGCACCAGAGAACGTCGTCTCGTCCATTGGGGCGTACGTGTTGATGGCCGGGTGGATCGTGCTGCTCTACGCACTCGTCAGCTCATGGCGCAGTGGCTCAATTGCGCCGGCGAATCCATGGTCGGCCAAGTCGCTCGAATGGCAGACGCTTACGCCGGTTCCTCTCGAGAACTTCCTTGAGGACGTGACCGTGGTGAACGACGCCTACGGCTACGGCGAGCGTGCAGAGCTGCAAGTGCACGCGGTCTTCGGGTCGACGAGTGATGCACACCACGGAGAGGGGCACTGATGTCTGCAACCCAAGAACACGACGTCACGCATGAGGGTGGTCACCACGACACCCCCGAGCAGCGCGACCGCAAGGAACTCTCGGCGCTGGTGCTGTTCATCGCCGGTGACGCAATCTTCTTGATCCTTGAGATCTTGGCGTGGTTCTACCTGCGAGCGCTCGACACGCAGAATGGTTGGCGATTCAGCAAGGCCACGCCTGCGAACCCTGCGACTTCAGGATCGAACAACCCCCACACCATCGTGCACGAAGTCGCCAAAGTTGCACCCGGATGGACCATCGTGATTGCAGCGCTGGCCCTCATCGCGGGACTCGCAGCATGGTGGGCCGAAGGCAATGCTCGCAAGGGCGTCGCTCACGCACCGATTCTCGCCGCTGCCCTTGTCGTGGCACTGGCGGGGATCGGAGCACAGGTGTACCAGTTCCAGATCCTTCCGTTCTCGACCACCGATGGCACGTATGCATCGATGTTCGAGTTCTTCATGGGCTCGGTGCTCGCGCACCTCTTCTTGGTCGTCGTCGTACTCCTCGGCGTGTGGAATCGAGCGCGCAAGGGGATGTACAATGAGGTCTGGTACCAGATCCGACTCGCACGGGTTTGGACCCTCTGGGTAGCAATTTCCGGCATCTTCCTGGCCGTCACGGCAATCTTCTTCGCCTAGATGCTGTGCTCCGGGCGCAATTCGCCCGGAGCACAGGGTTAGGCTGACGCCGTGGAACCCTTCGCCGGTCGGCTTTCTGCCGCAGTTGCAGCGCACGGCCCCCTCTGTGCCGGCATTGATCCGTCGCCCGAAGCCCTTGGGGCCTTTGGCCTCGCTGACACCGTTGACGGCCTCCGGTCCTTCGCCTCGATCTGCCTCGAGGCGTGCGTGGACACCGTAGCGATCATCAAGCCACAAGTCGCGTTCTTCGAACGCTTCGGAGCGGCTGGGTTCTCAGTGTTGGAGGACCTTTGTCGGCAAGCTGACGACACGGGAGTTCTCCTCATTGCTGACGCCAAGCGTGGTGACATCTCAACCACCGCTGCAGCGTACGCAGCTGCGTGGGTCGGGGCGAGCGCCCCGTTTTCCTGTGATGCCCTGACGGTTACGCCGTACCTCGGCCTTGCTGCGCTTTCGCCGATCACGACCAGTGCGACGACGTCGGGCCGGGGAGTCTTCGTCGTCGTCGCTTCCTCTAATCCCGAAGGGCGATCGATCCAGGAAGCCCGCGGGGATCAGGGAACCGTGGAAGCGATGCTCTTTGCAGAAATTGGATCCATGAACGCCGAGGACGCTCGTGCGTCCATTGGCGCCGTGATCGGGGCGAGTCGATCGGTCGACCGAGCGATGCTCGCGGCGATGGCTGGCCCAATTCTCGTTCCAGGTTTCGGCGCTCAAGGTGGCGACGCTGCCGACATCTCGACGAACTTCTCCGGACTCACCCAGCCAGTCGTCGTCGCCGCATCGCGTTCGTGGTTGTCGGCGGGACCATCGGTTGGGGGGCTGAGGGACCGTGCCCAGCAGCTCAACCAGGAACTTCGCGCGGCTCTGGCCTAGGCCGATGGCTTGGTCGTCACGTTGCCACAGCAACTTGCTACGTTCTAGGCATGCCGACGCCACCAGAACTCAGTCCCGAACAACGCGCACAGGCTCTCGCCAAAGCAACTGAAGTTCGCAATCGCCGAGCGGCAATCAAAGTCCAACTGAAAAGTGGCGAGATCACCTTCCGCCAAATGATGGAACTCGCCGACAGCGAAGACGCGATCGCTGGGTTGAAGGTGCTCAGCGCTCTTGAATCGCTGCCTCGAATTGGTAAGGTGAAGGCCCGTCGGCTGATCGACGAGGGTGGAATCGCCATGTCTCGGCGCCTCCGTGGCCTCGGAGCCCATCAGCGAGCATTCTTGGAGAGCGCAACTGACAACTGAACCTCGGATCTTCGTGCTGGTCGGCCCTGGTGGTGTCGGCAAAGGCACCGTTGCGACTCGTCTCATCGAGCGCGATCCGATGTTGTGGCTTTCTCGCTCGTGGACGACGCGTCCGCAGCGACCTGGTGAGGCGGACAATGCCTACGTATTCGTTGACCGTGACACGTTCTTGGCCAACGTTGAGGCCGGTGGATTCTTCGAGTGGGCGGAGTTCCTCGGCAACCTCTACGGCACACCGGTTCCCCAACCGCCCGAGGGTCGAGATGTCCTCCTCGAAATCGAGGTTGATGGCGCGCGTCAGGTCGTGGCTCGTCGGAGCGACGCCTGTGTCATCTTGTTGACGCCACCCTCGGTCGAGGTGCAGCGGCAGCGGCTCCGTGGGCGGGGTGACCGGGAGGAGCACGTCGAACTTCGGATCAGCGAAGGACTCAGCGAGGTCGACGCCGCACGCTCCTTCGCCACGGTCGTTGTTATCAACGATGACCTCGACACCGCGGTCGATGATGTGGCATCTATACTCAATCGATACCGCAGTGCGTCTCCCGACGCCGCCGACTGAAGGATTTCCCATGGCCCAGCGTCGACACACCCTCATCGAGCCTCCGATCGAGCAGCTGCTCGAGACAGTGGATTCGAAGTTCACCCTCGTGACGCTGGCTGCCCGTCGTGGCCGCGAGATCAACCAGTACTACCACTCGCTCGGTGAGTTCTCTGGTCGCGTGGCGAGCCCGCAGGTGACCTCAACCTCGGAGAAGGCGCTGTCGATTGCCTTTGAGGAGATCGCTGCTGGAAAGTGCGGATTCGAGCGCAAGGACCCCGAAGAGCTCGCAGCAGAGGCCGCAGCGGAAGCTGCAGCCACCGAAGATGCGGCCTCAGTGTTCGGGTCGTCGGTGTTCGACACTCCGCCCTCCACTGAGCTCTAGTCGCAATCCGCTCGTGGGAGAGCGAGGAGTTGACCAACCCGTCGTCGTTCTCGGCGTCTGCGGCGGTATCGCCGCCTACAAGGCCGTTGAAGTTCTCCGCCTCTTGACTGAGGCTGGCTGTGCGGTGAGCCCGATTCTCACTGAAGCCGCAACTGAGTTCATCGGTCCACTGACCTTCAGCGCCTTGGCCGCAGAACCTGCTGAGGTGTCCCTCTACGGCGGCGCCCATCCGAGCCCGCACACACGACTCGGCCAGAAGGCCGATCTCGTGGTTGTCGCTCCTGCGACCGCAGATCTCCTCAGTCGCCTCGTGGCCGGTCGCAGTGATGACCTGCTCACCGCAACGCTCAGCGCAACGACGGCACCGATCGTCGTGGCTCCAGCGATGCACACTGAGATGTGGGAGCAGGCGAGCGTCCAGGCGAACGTCGCAACGCTGCGAGGGCGCGGGGTGGTGGTGGTTGACCCGGCTTCGGGTCGGCTCGCTGGAGGTGACGTTGGGACCGGTCGCTTGGCCGAACCGGCAGTTATCGCCGCCACGGCGCTCGAAGTTCTCGGCGGCATCGGCCACGACCGAGACTTGGAGGGATGTCACGTCCTCATCACCGCAGGTGGAACTCGTGAAGCCATCGATCCCGTCCGCTACGTGTCGAATCGGTCGTCAGGGAAGCAGGGGTACGCCCTCGTTGAGGCTGCGGTCGCTCGTGGCGCCCGCGTGACGCTCGTGACGGCAGCTCGGCGGGCCTTGACGCCACTGGCAGCTGAGGTGACCACTGTGGTGGAGGTGGATTCGGCCGATGAGATGGATCGCGCCGTTGCGTCGGTGTCATCTGCGGCCGACGTCGTGATCATGGCTGCAGCGGTAGCGGACTACCGGCCTGTTGCGTCGGCGAGTCGAAAACTCACGAAGGATCTCGGTATTCCCACCATTGAACTCGAGCAGACCGCCGACATCTTGGCTGGACTCGTCAGCCGCCGCCGCCATGGACAGGTCATCGTGGGATTCGCCGCTGAAACCCACGACGTTCTCGAGCGAGCGACAGCGAAGTTGGCTCGCAAGGGTTGCGATCTCCTCGTCGTCAACGACGTGGCGGCAGATGCGGTTGGGTTCGACCACGAGACCAACGCGGTGGTCATTCTCGGCGCCGACGGATCGGCGACCGACGTTCCCCTCGCAGCAAAACGCATCGTGGCCCACGCTGTCTTGGATAGGGTGGCACGACTGCGAACCACGACACCTATTGAGAGGACCCCTTCGTGACTGACCGCACTGTCTTCACATCCGAGTCGGTGACCGAAGGTCACCCCGACAAGATGGCCGACCAAGTTTCCGACGCGGTCTTGGATGCGATCTTGGCGCAAGACCCGACGAGCCGTGTGGCGTGCGAGTCGCTACTCACCACTGGCCTCGTCATCGTGGCGGGAGAAATCACCACGAGCGCGGTCATCGACGTGCCGTCCCTCGTGCGTGAGACGGTCATCGACATTGGCTACGACGACGATGCCAAGGGGTTCAACGGCAAGACCTGCGGCGTCATGGTGACGCTCGACAAGCAGTCCCCCGACATCGCTGCTGGTGTGGACCGTGCGCTCGAAATGCGGACCGGCGATGCCGGCGAAGATCGCTTGAACGCCCAAGGTGCTGGCGACCAAGGAATGATGTTCGGATACGCCTGTGATGAGACGCCGGACCTCATGCCGTTGCCAATCTGGCTCTCACACCGCCTCTCGCAGCGCTTGGCCCAGGTCCGACGCTCGGGGCAGCTCGGCTACCTGCGCCCTGACGGCAAGACCCAGGTCTCGGTCATCTACGAAGGTGGTCGCCCTGTGGCGATTGACACCATCTTGATCTCGACGCAACACGCACCGGGCATCGACCTTCAGGGGACCTTGCTGCCGGATCTGACCAACGACGTCATCATGCCGCTGCTCCCAGCCGACCTCGACGCCTCCGACCTCCGCATCCTCGTCAACCCGACGGGCATCTTCGAGCTCGGTGGCCCACACGCTGACACCGGCCTGACCGGACGCAAGATCATCGTCGACACCTACGGCGGTATGGCCCGCCACGGTGGCGGCGCCTTCTCCGGGAAGGACCCGTCCAAGGTCGACCGCTCCGCCGCCTACGCCGCTCGCTGGGTGGCCAAGCACGTCGTCGCTGCAGGTGCAGCTCGCAAGTGCGAGGTCCAGGTTGCCTACGCCATTGGTGTCGCCAAGCCGGTGTCGCTCCTCGTCGAGACCTTCGGTACCGAAGCGGTGAGCCCAGCTGCGATTGCCGCGGCAGTCTCTGAGCTCTTCGACCTGCGCCCAGCCGCTATCGATCGGGACCTCAACCTCCGTCGGCCGATCTACAAGAAGACCGCGGCCTATGGACACTTCGGTCGCAACGACAGCGATTTCACGTGGGAGCACACCCCACGAGTGGATGACCTCAAGAGCGCGCTTGGCCTCTAGGAGGACGCCATGTCGAGCGTGAGCGTCGCCTGCGACGTTGCTGCGCTGGCACGACCGTTCGACTACGCGGTGCCGGACCAATTTCCCGGCCCACTCGAGCCGGGAACCATGGTCCGCGTCTCCCTCCATGGACGCCGTGTCGATGGCTGGATCCTCGGTCCGGGAGAAGGCGCAGCGGTTGCCCTCCAACCCCTCCTCAAGATCAAGGGTCTTGGTCCAACGACGGAGTTGCTCGAGCTGTCGACCTGGGCGGCATGGCGATTCGCTGGCCCTCGGACTCGGTTCTTGAAGGCCGCATCTCCCGAGCGAAACTGCGCGTCGCTGCCGACGCCCCCGTCGTGGTCGTGCTCGCCCGAGCGTGATCTCGGCCTCCGACTTCCCGACCCCACAGCACCGGTCCAACTCGTCACGTCCGGTGCCGTTGAAGACCACTTCCCACTCCTCCTCGACGCGCTGGCCACCTGGCGACCAACTGCCGCGTCGGGTTCAGTGCTCATCACGGTCCCGAACCAGGCCTACGCCGAACGCCTCGCCCATCGGCTCCGTCAGCACGGCGTTCCCGCATCGGGACCAGGACCACTGGCGTGGGTGCAGGCCCGGGCCGGTTGGCCGGTGGTTATCGGAACGCGGAGTGCGGCGTTCGCACCCGTGCCGCATTTGGCTGGCGTGGTGATCCTCGATGCCCACGACGACGCCTACGTCGAGCAGGCATCGCCCACCTGGAACGCCATCGACGTGCTCATCGAGCGAGCCACACGAGCAGACGTCCCGCTCGCGCTCATCACACCGCTGCCAACCCCGCGACTGCGGGCGCTCGCAGCACCGCAGGCGGCGGTCGGCAGTCGTGGGAGCGCGTCGTGGCCGACGTGCACCGTGGTCGACAAGACCACGACCGATCCCCGACACGGAATGCTCACCGAGGGATTCGTCGACGCCGCTCGGGCAGCACTGGCGCGGTCAACGAGCCCTGGCGCCGTGGTGGTCCTCCATAACGCCAAGGGCCGAGCCACCTTGCTCGCCTGTCGGACCTGCTCGGCGCTGGCGACGTGTGCCACCTGTGGGGCGACGGTCGCCGAACGAGGTGATGCGTTGGTCTGCGCGGCCTGTCACGCCGAGCGCCCCGTCCTGTGCAGCGCCTGCGGCGCCGTAGGGCTCAAGATCCTCCGACCTGGTGTGGCCCGCCTTGCTGAGGAGATCGCTGCGCTCTTGCAGTGTCCGGTCCAAGAGATGACGGCAGCGTCGCTCGATCCGGTGACGACTCCGGTCGTCGTGGGTACCGAGACCGTCTTGCACCGTATTCGCCGAGCGCAGCTCGTCGTCGTGCTCGACCTCGACCACTACCTCCTCATGGCGCGACTCGACGCTGAAGAGCACACGCTCCAGGTCCTCGTCCGTTCCGGCCGACTCGTCGGCGCTCGAGATGGCGCAGGATCCGGCGAACTCCTCGTGCAGACGAGGCGCCCCGCCCACGAACTCGTCGTCGGGCTCGTGCAGGGGAGTATCGACGACGTGCTCGACCACGCGTCGGAGCGAGCAGCCCGTCTTGGGTTGCCACCCTTCCAAGCCATCGCCGTCCTCCGTGGCGTCGACCGAGTTCTCGCAGCGGCTCAGGTTGCCGCGGCGGCGTCTGCGATCAGCGTGGTGGACCTAGGCGACGACAGCGTGATGGTGACCGCACCGCAGATGGAGGTGCTCTGCGATGGCCTCGCCGCCATCGATCGAGCCAAATGCGCGGTCACCGTGGCGGTCGGTCCCGGGAAGGTCGACCGAACAGGCCGGTAGAATGGGTGCGTGCACCGCATTCGTCAGTATGGAGATCCCGTCCTCCGAGAGGCCACCAAAGAAGTTACCGATATCGACGGCGCGGTGATCGCCCTCGTGGATCGCATGATCGACGTGATGTACGCGGCGCCAGGGTCCGGATTGGCCGCGAATCAGATTGGGATCCAAAAGCGCATCTTCGTCTACGACGCCAGCGACGGCCTCGGACCGCGGACACTCATCAACCCCCGAGTCGTCGAGTCCGATGGCGAGTGGACCTTCGAGGAAGGTTGCCTCTCAGTGCCGGGGCTGAGCTGGGAGATCACCCGCCCCAACGCCATCCACCTCGTCGGCCTCGACATCGACGGTAACGAGGTCTCCATTGAGACCGATGAGTACGAGGGCCGAATCTTCCAACACGAGATGGACCACTTGGACGGGATTCTGCTCGTCGACCGACTCGACGAGCACCAGCGCAAGAAGGCGAAGAAGATCCTGGCTCGTCGCGAACAGGCTGCCAACGCTCCCGACCCCGACGGGCTCCGCCGACTGCTCGGGTTCTGAACGTGGCGAGGCTCGTCTACCTCGGCACGCCCGAGCTCGCCGTTGCGCCGCTCAACGCCCTCGTGGCCGCAGGACACGACGTGGCTCTCGTGGTCAGCCAACCTGACGCTCGCCGGGGGCGGGGGAGTGCGACGTCCCCGAGTCCCGTCAAGGCAGCCGCACTCGAACTCGGCATTGCGGTGAGCGATGATCCAAGCGACCTCCTCACCGTCAACGCTGAGGCAGGGGTCGTCGTGGCCTACGGCCGACTCCTCGCTCCAGCGCTCGTCCACGCCATGCCGCTCGTCAACCTCCATTTCTCGTTGCTCCCGCGGTGGCGAGGGGCGGCACCGGTGGAGCGAGCGATCTTGGCCGGCGACCGAGACACCGGCGTCTGCGTCATGGCGGTCGAAGAGGGCCTCGACACCGGTGCCGTCTACGCCTCGGCGACGGTGGCCGTGGGCGAGCACACGCTGACGGGGCTGCAGGAGCTCTTAGTGACAGAGGGCTGCCGACTCCTCGTCGACGCTTTCGCCAACGGCGTGGCCGGACTCCCGGTGCCCGTGCCACAAGCCGGTGTTCCAACCGTGGCCAAGAAGATTCGCCCCGAAGAACTCCACCTCGACTGGTCAGCCCCAGCCGAGGAGATCCGCCGAGTCATTCGCCTCGGACGGGCGTTCACTCACGACGGGACGAAGCGCCTCCGAATCCTTGAGGCCGTAGCCACTGACCATGTGCTCGCTCCCGGCCACGTCGACGGCACGCTCGTTGGGACAGGGACGACGGCGATCGCGTTGATCCGGGTGCAGCCTGAGGGCAAGGCACCCATGGATGGCCCTGATTGGGCACGGGGCCGCCGAACCGCTGAGCCGTTTGAAATGGTGCGTTCGGTGTCGGCGAGTCCTAGGCTGGAGGCGTGATGCAGGCCACCGTCGCAGCAGACCGTCCACTCCTCGTCGCTCCGTCGATCCTGTCTGCTGACTTCGCGCACCTCGGTGCGGCCGTCGACACGGTGACCCCGGCGGTCTCCTGGCTCCACGTCGACGTCATGGACGGCCACTTCGTTCCGAACTTGACCATTGGGCCACCGGTCGTCGCGTCGCTCAGCGCAGCGACCGACCTCTACCTCGACTGCCACCTCATGATGACGAATCCTGAGCGCTACCTCGAAGCGTTCCGAGATGCCGGAGCGAACGGGTGCACGGTGCACGTTGAAGTGGGCGACACCGACGCCAAGATCGACCAAATGCGCGACCTCGGCCTGCGGGTGGGCCTTGCTGTCAACCCCGACGGCACCTTTGCCATGGTGGAGCCCTACCTCGACCGCATCGACCTGCTCCTCTGCATGACGGTGTTCCCCGGGTTCGGTGGACAGTCGTTCATCCCGTCGGTGATGGAGACCGTGCGCCTCGCCCGAACCGCAGCGACCGAGCGCGGTCTCGTCCTCGACATCGAGGTTGATGGTGGGGTCGACGTGTCGACCGTCGTTGACTGCACCACCGCCGGCGCCAACGTCTTCGTCGCCGGAAGTGCAGTCTTCAATCGACCCGACCCCGCTGCAGCGGCTGAGGCGATCTTCGACGCCGCGTCCTCTGCACGCCAGCACCTCCTCGACGCGTAAGTCACCGCGGTGACCTCTGCACCCCAGCCGCTGTGGAGCGAGCGTGAGCGACTCGCCATGGTTCGCGCAATGGAGGCTGCCGACGCCGTCCGTCGCATTACCCCGCCGAATCCGTGGGTGGGCGCGGTGGTGCTGCTCCGCAATGGAGCAGAGGCGATCGGGGCGACGGCGGCGCCGGGTGGCCCTCACGCTGAGGTGACTGCCTTGGCGGCAGCTCGAACACTCGGTGACGTCGCCGGAGCCACGGTGGTCGTGACCCTCGAGCCCTGCAGTCACACCGGTCGGACCGGTCCGTGTGTGGCAGCACTCATCGAGGCCGGGGTCGCGCGAGTCGTCGTGGCCATTGCCGACCCGGACCACCACGTCGCTGGAATGGGAGTCGCCGCCCTCCGAGCCGCTGGCATTGAGGTGGTGCTCGGCTGCATGGCGGACGAGGTTGCCGCACAGTTGTACCCCTACCTCCATCACCGAGAGTCCGGGCGTCCAGAAGTCGTCCTCAAGTTGGCTGCCACACTCGATGGCCGCACGGCTGCTCCGGACGGATCGAGTCAGTGGATCACGAGTCCCGAAGCTCGCCGAGATGCTCATGAACTCCGGGCGAGTTGCCAGGCCATCATCGTAGGGAGGGGGACCGTGCTCGCCGATGACCCAGCGCTCACGGTTCGACTCCCCGGCTACGAGGGCCCACAACCGCGACGTATCGTCCTCGGCGCCGTTCCTCCCGGAGCGGCCGTTGCCCCGTGTGAGGAGTACTCCGGGGATCTGTCGACCCTCCTCGATGACCTCGGTGCGTCTGGAGTCCTCCGGGTCCTCGTCGAAGGCGGGGCGGCAACCGCCCATCGCTTCGTCGCTGATGGCCTCGTCGATCGGTACGTGGTCTACCTCGCACCTGCCATCATGGGGGGTGACGATGGTCGGGCGATGTTCGCTGGTCCTGGTGCCCCTACCCTTGATGGGTGTTGGAGGGGCACCTTCGTGTCGTGCCAGCCAGTTGGTCCAGATCTGAGAGTAGAGGTAGTGGGACGATGACGTTCTCCAAGGTTGAAGATGCCATTGCGGCGATTGCCCGGGGCGGCATGGTGGTGGTCGTCGACGACGAAGACCGGGAGAACGAGGGTGACCTCATCATGGCCGCCGAAGCGGCCACCCCAGAGACCATCGCCTTCTTCTTGGCCCACACCTCAGGCGTCATCTGTGTGCCCATTGAGCACGAGCGTGCCGATGCGCTCGACCTTCCCCTCATGGTGGTCGCCAACACCGAGGCCCAGCGCACCGCGTTCACGGTGACGGTGGACTATCGCCACGGAACCTCGACGGGCATCTCGGCTGCAGACCGAGCGGCGACGATTCGCGCCATGATCGACCCCGCAACTCGACCAACGGACCTCAATCGTCCAGGACACATCTTCCCGTTGCGCTACCGCGAGGGTGGCGTCTTGAAGCGTGCTGGGCACACCGAAGCCACCGTCGACCTCTGCCGTCTGGCGGGCAAGTACCCCTCGGGGGTCCTGTGTGAGATCGTGACCGAGGACAAGTCCGAGATGGCCCGACTCGATGATCTGGCCATCTTCGCGGAGCGCCACGGGCTGCCGCTCATCTCAATTGCCGATCTGATTCGGTACCGTCGCCGGCACGAGAAGCTGGTCCGTAAGGTCAGCCAAGCGGCGATCCCGACGGAGCTCGGCGAGTTCCAAGCCCACGTCTACGAGTCCGTCTTGGATGGTGAGCAGCACTTGGCATTCGTCTACGGCGACATCGACGGCGCCGACGACCTCTTGGTGCGAGTGCACAGCGAGTGCTTGACGGGCGATGTCTTTGGATCCCGGCGCTGTGACTGCGGTCCGCAGCTCCACGCCGCCATGGAGCTCATCGAAGCAGAGGGCAAGGGCGTCCTCGTCTACCTCCGAGGCCACGAAGGGCGAGGCATTGGTCTCGGCCACAAGATCCGTGCCTACGAACTCCAAGAGCAAGGGCTCGACACCGTCGATGCGAACTTAGAGCAAGGTCTCCCCGTCGACAGTCGGGAGTACGGCATCGGGGCGCAGATCCTCGTCGACCTCGGGGTCACCACGATGCGCCTCATGACCAACAACCCCGCGAAGTACGGCGGTCTCGAAGGCTTCGGTCTCGACATCACCGCTCGAGTGCCACTGCAGTCTCGCCCCACGAGTGAGAACATCACCTACCTGAAGACCAAGCGGGAGCGCATGGGTCACCTCTTGGAGGGCCTCGATGACGTCAAGTAGCGACACCACCCTCGGGCCCCTCGGGACGAGTGAGCACGCCAGCCGTGTCGGTGCCAACCTCCACGTGCGCCCGAGTGGCGTGGGACTCCGCATCGGCATTGCTTGCGGGACCTTCAACGGCGGCGTGACTAATCGCCTCCTCGACGGCGTACTCGTTGCGCTGAAGGAGAGCGGTGTGGCTCGAGACGACATCACCGTTGCCTGGGCGCCAGGTGCCTTCGAGCTGCCACTCGTGGCCCAGCGGTTCGCGACCATGGGTGCCGATGCGGTGATTTGTCTCGGAGCGGTCATCCGCGGCGACACGCCGCACTTTGAGTACGTGGCCGGCGAGTGTGCAGCGGGTATCACCCGGGTGAGCCTCGACACCTCGACGCCGGTCATCTTCGGAGTGCTGACCGTCGACACGGTTGACCAAGCCCTCGAGCGCTGCCAAGAGGGTCCGACCAACAAGGGCTATGAATCTGGCGTCACCGCGGTGGAGATGGTGACGCTGCTGCGGCGTCCGGAGATGCGCTGAGATGCTGCGTCTCGTCCTCCCCAAGGGCTCCCTCGAGAAGGCGACCCTCGAACTCTTCAAAGAGGCCGACCTCGAAGTCCGGCGATCGAGTGACGTCGACTACCGAGCATCGATCGATGACCCGCGGGTTGTCGACGTCCGCATCCTGCGACCCCAGGAGATCCCCGTCTACATCGCCGAAGGGCGATTCGACCTCGGCATCACCGGTCGCGACTGGATTGAAGAGCGTGACGCCAGCGTGGAATCGCTGGCCATCCTCGGGTACTCCAAGGCCACCGAACGTCCCATCCACGTTGTGTTGGCGGTGCCCAACGACTCGTCGTGGAACTCCCTCGAGGACCTCGCGGCCCACGGTGCGCCAATTCGCGTCGCGACGGAGTACCCCGGACTCACCGCACGAACGATGGCCGCTGCCGGCATCACCGCCGAAGTCGTCCTCTCCTACGGTGCAACCGAAGCCAAGGTGCCCGACATCGCCGACTGCGTCGTCGAAATCACCGAAACCGGTCGAGCCCTGCGCGCTGCAGGCCTCAAGGTCATCCACACCTTGCTCGTGAGTCACACCGAACTGATCGCTAACCGTGACGCTGCAGCCGATCCGGTCAAGCGGCACGCCATGGAGCAACTGCGCAGCCTCCTCCTCGGCACGCTGGAGGCCCGGACCAAAGTCCTCGTCAAGTTGAACGTTCCCGCGGACCGATTGGACGACGTGCTGGCGCTGCTGCCGTCGATGCGGTCGCCAACGATTGCCGAGTTGTCTGGTGGCGTGGGATTCGCTTTGGAAACCGTGGTCGCCAAGGCCGAGATCAACATCTTGATCCCCGCACTCAAAGATGCTGG
This sequence comes from uncultured Actinomycetes bacterium, assembly GCA_903870905.1. GTDB lineage: Bacteria > Actinomycetota > Acidimicrobiia > Acidimicrobiales > RAAP-2 > CAIQEU01. The sequence continues at coordinate 56,604 of CAIQEU010000072.1, forward strand.
AGCGAGCGACCTGCTTGAGATTCCCCTGGCCAAGATCATCCACTGATGCCGCAGGGAACCGTGACGGCGTTCGACGCGAGTCGTGGACTGGGTGTCGTGACGTATGGGGAGGTCGATTATCCCTTCCACGCCACAGCCATCGCCGATGGTTCTCGCTCCATTGCACTCGGTACCACCGTCAGGTTCACGCCGATTCACCGCAGTGGGGGTCGCTGCGAAGCAGGAGTAATCTGGCCGTGTTGACGGTGATCGTCGGTGTGGGTGTTGCCTACGTCATTGCCGTGCTCATCTACCAGCGGTGGGCAGCCGGTGCACGGTTACTCGATCCCGATGGTTTCGGGGTGAGCGTTGACGGGCCTGGCCGATTCGCCACCGAAACTGTCGAGGTGTCACGGTCGGTTCCCGCCACGCTGGCGCTCGCGCACGAGGCGCTCTTCGCCATTGGGTGCGTCGAGGTGGCCCAAGGCGACCACGCCGTCAGCGGGCAGTTCGGGACCGCGTGGTCGAGTCTGGCCAGCCAGACCCGCTACCAGTGCGTCATCACGGTGGCCGGCAGCGCGACGGAGTCGTCAGCGCTCATCTTCGTCAGAAGTCAAGTGGTCGGTGGCAAAGGGACCAAACGCCGAAGTGCGACGCTGGCTCGAGACCTCTCTGCAGCACTGTCGCCTGAGGACTGATCGCCGCAGTGGGGAGGACCACCCTTGGAGTGAGAGCCAGAGAACCCCGGAGGTCCTACTCGCTCGTGCTGTCGCCTCCTGGAGGCAGCAGTGAACTGAGCTGCACGTAGGCGAGGCGCAGGGAGGCCAGACCTGGTGCCAACTCCGCACCAGCAGGGTGGAGGCGCTCACCGAGGGCATCGACGATGCCACCCAAGGCGTCGATGGCGAGTTGGGCCTCACCCAGTTGGGGTGGCGTTGCCGAGAGGTAGACCGCAGCGAGCTCGAAGAGGCCGTAGCAGTGGTTGGTGATGACCACGCGGGGATCTGCGCCGAGGAGCTCGCTCCGGAGGTCGTGGAGGGCCCGATCGGCCATGTGGTCCGGGTCGAGATCGTCGTCGGTATCGATGCCGTGCACTTCGCTGTTCTCCATGGGTGTAGCCTAGGCGTTCGGTAAAGACAGAAGCGGGGTCGTCCACGGACACCTCCACCCGGCCACCGCCCTTGCGGGTTGAAGGTGCGACGGGTCGATCAGGTATCTGGCTGGTGTTGCGGCCGTTCCCGCTCCATGTATCGGTACGGAGAAGGACTCCGTGCCCGACGTAGAGGAGTGATGCCAGATCGCCACGCCAAGCTCTGTTGAGCACCGTATCAACGACCGAATCCGTGCCCGTGAAGTCCGACTCGTCGATCCCGACGGCGGCCAGCTGGGTATTAAGCCACTGCCCGAAGCCCTGCTGATCGCTCGGAACTTCGACCTCGACCTCGTCGAGGTTGCGCCGACGGCGAATCCGCCAGTGTGTCGGATCATGGACTACGGGAAGTTCAAGTTCGATGAGGCCCAACGCGCCAAGGAATCTCGGCGCAAGACCACCCAAGTGGGTATCAAGGAGATGAAGTACCGGCCGAAGATCGGTCCCGGAGACTTCGATACCAAGACCCGCCAGGTGGCCAAGTTCCTCGAAGAAGGACACAAGGTCAAGATCACGATCATGTTCCGAGGTCGTGAGGTGTACCACGCAGAGCTCGGCAAGAAGATTTTGGACAAGATCGCCGAGCAGATGGGCGACAACGCCAAGGTCGACAACGACCCCCGGCTTGATGGTCGCAACATGGTGATGGTGCTGTCGCCGAATAAGGCGAAGAAGCAGTCGCAGAAGTCCACTGCAGCCAACGCCACTGAAGATGCAGTGGCGCACGCAGCAGACGAGGCGCCAAACCCGGCGCCGCAGGTCAACGAGGAAGGAGCAGTACATGCCGAAGATGAAGACTGACAAGGGTGCCGCCAAGCGGGTCAAGGTGACCGGTTCGGGCAAGCTCATGCGCCGGAAGCAGAACCTCAACCACATCTTGGAGAAGAAGACCTCCGCCCGCAAGCGTCGCTTGAGCGGAGAGACCGAGATCTCCTCCCAGCAGGACAAGAACATCCGAAAGATGCTCGGCATCTAACAGCCCGCAGCCGCTGCGATCTGCAGCGCCGACTTGAGAAGGAGTAGTAGTTATGGCACGTGTCAAGCGTGGCGTTCACGCCAAGAAGAACCACAAGGCCGTCCTCGAAGACGCCAAGGGTTTCTACGGAAACCGCAGTCGAGTGTTCCGTGCTGCCAACGAGGCAGTCATGCACTCCAAGCAGTACGCATTCCGCGACCGTCGTGCACGCAAGGGCGACTTCCGCAAGCTCTGGATTCAGCGCATCAACGCTGCGTGCCGCATCGAGAACATCAGCTACAGCCGGTTCATCGCCGGACTCCACGCTGCTGGGATTGAGACGGACCGCAAGGTGCTCGCCGACCTCGCCGTGACGGACCACGCAGCGTTCGCTGCCATCGTCGCTGCGGCCAAGGCAGCGCTCGAGCAGCAGGGGAAGGCCTCCTGAGCACACCGCTCGGAGCAAGTCATGAGCGAGTACGTCGGCTCCGCCGGCTGCTCGCCAAGCGCTCGTCTCGCTGGGATGAGCAGGTCTACGTCGTCGAGGGACTCGAACTGGTCCGACTCGCCATCACCGGCGAGCGGCCCGTCGAGTCTCTCTTCGTCGCGTCGGGAGCTGAGCAGGGTCCTGCTGGCGATCTCTGCCGAATGGCGCGCGGCATGGGCGTTCCGGTCTTCGAACTCGCCCCCGGGGTGTTCGAGCGGGTCGCCGACACCGTCACCCCGCAACCGCTGATGGCCGTGGTGCCGATGACGCTCACGCCGTTGTCGGACTTGGCACCGGGACTGGTCATCGTCCTCGCTGATGTTCGAGACCCCGGGAACGCCGGGACGCTGATTCGCACCGCCGAGGCGGCAGGAGCGTCGGGTGTCGTCCTCGCTGGTGACGCTGTCGATCCCTTCAACCCAAAGACCGTTCGTTCCTCGGCAGGCACCATGCTGTGGAGTGCGCTCTCGGTTGCTCGAGACCTCGGTGCGTGCTTGACCGAACTCCGCTCCCTCGGATTCACCCTCAGAGGTACCGAGGCAACCGGTGGCACCCCCTACGACGACGCACCCTGGGGTGGCAGTGTGGCCCTCGTCCTCGGCAATGAAGCACACGGACTGAACGAGGCGTCGAAGGCCCTGCTCGACGACACCGTGACCATCACGATGGCAGGAGCTGCGGAGTCGCTGAATGTCTCGGTGGCTGGAGCGGTGCTCTGCTTCGAAGCGCTGCGGCAACGACGACGGACTTCGTGAGTGGTGCAGATGGTCGCGTACGATGGTGCGACGACCAAGGGCTGAGGAGGCCAGTGCGGTGGGTGTGACGGTAGGAACGCTGGATCTCGACGCCTATGTCGGCGCGGCTGATGCGGCGATTCGTGCTGCGAGCTCAACCGACGCCCTCGATGCCGTCGCCGCCGAGTACCTCGGCAAGAAGTCCCAACTCGCCCTCGTGCAACGCACCTTTGGGTCGTTGAGCGATGAGGAGAAGCGCACCGCTGGTGCAGCCCTCCAGCAGGTGCGCTCGACGCTCGATGGCGCCATCAGTGGCCGCCGGGAGGCGCTGGCCGCTGCCGAGCGCCTCGAGCAACTCGAGGCGGATCGTCTCGACCTCACCGAAGTTGTTCCCGCCCAGGTGCGCCGCCCGCTCCGTCGAGGGCACCAGCACCTCATCTCCCAAACCCAAGCCGAACTCGAAGACGTGTTCGTCGGCATGGGGTTCACCGTGGCCGATGGCCCAGAAGTCGAAACCGATTGGTACAACTTCGAGGCCCTCAATATCCCGCCAGCCCACCCGGCGCGGGGCATGTGGGACACCTTCTACTTAGAACTCGGCGATCCAGAGACCGTGGTGCTCCGCACCCACACCTCTCCCGTCCAGGTGCACCTCATGGAAGAGGCAGTCGCCAACAACACCTTGCCCATCCACGCCGTCATGCCTGGTCGATGCTTTCGCCGTGACACCCCAGACGCTCGCCACCTCCACACGTTCCATCAGATCGAGGGCCTCGTCATTGATGAGGGCATCACCTTCACGGACCTCGCAGGCGTGATCCAGACCTTCACGACGGCCTACTTCGGACCCGCGATGTCCTCTCGACTCCGACCGGCGTTCTTCCCCTTCACCGAACCCTCGGCGGAGTTCGAGATCACGTGTGCGATCTGTCAGGGCGCAGGGTGTCGGACGTGTTCGCAGACGGGGTGGATTGAGCTCGGTGGTTGCGGCATGGTGGACCCAGCGGTCCTCGATGCCGTTGGCATCGACGCCACCCGCTACAGCGGATTCGCATTTGGGTTCGGGATCGACCGATGCGCCCAGATGCGCTATCAAATCGCCGACATGCGGGCGCTCGTCGAGAACGACCTCCGTTTCGTCGAGCAGTTCTAGGAGGCCCAATGCTCGTTCCCCTCTCGTGGATGCTGTCCTTTGCTCCACTGCCAACCGACGTTGACCTCCTGCGGGCAACCTTCGATGACCTCGGTCTCGTGGTCGAGAGCGTCGAGCACATCGGCGAAGGCCTCGACCAGATCGTCTGCGCGAAGGTCACCGACATCTCGGCGATCGATGGGGCGGACAAGGTCCGCAAGATCACCGTCGACGCTGGTGGTGCTCCGCTCACGATCGTGTGCGGAGCGTGGAACTTCGTTGTGGGCGATGTCGTGCCACTCGCTCCTGTTGGCGCAGTCCTGCCGGGGGATTTCGTCATCGCCAAGCGCAAGATGCGCGGCGTGGAATCTAACGGCATGCTGTGCTCGGCTCGAGAGCTCGGTCTCGGCGGGGACCACGCAGGATTGATGCTCCTCACGACCGTCGAGGGTGCGACCCCCGGTGCAGCAATTGCCGACGTGCTCGGCATCACGCCCGATGTCATCTTCGAACTCTCTGCCGAGGGCAACCGTCCCGATGCGTGGTCGATCCTCGGCGTCGTCCGTGACCTCGCCGCCCGCCTCGGTGTGCCGGTCACCGTTCCAGCCCTGACGGATGCCTCCATTGCGACCGCCGCAGCGACCAGCCCCGCAGCAGCCTCCATTGCTGCGCCTGCGTTCTGCCAACGCCTCACCGTCACCGCTGCGACCGGGATTGTCGTCACTGATTCGCCCCGGTTCATCGTTGATCGGCTCGAGGCCTGCGGCATGCGAGCGATCAACAACGTGGTGGATGCGTCGAACTACGTCATGCTTGAACTCGGCCAGCCAACCCACGCTTACGACGCCCACCGCCTGAGCGGCGGGACCCTCGGCGTGCGGCTCGCTGCCCCTCAGGAGACCATCACCACCCTGGACGAGGTTGCGCGAGTCCTCGGCGTGCCCGGACGAGGTCTCGGCGACAGCGGCGAAGACGTCGTGATCGTCGACGGTGACGACGTCGTCATCGGCATCGCCGGTGTCATGGGTGGTGCGGCAACTGAGATCCACGACGGCACCACCGCGCTCGTGCTCGAAGCAGCGAGTTTCTCGCCGATGGCCATTGCCCGCACCTCGAAGAAGCTTGGGCTTCGCAGTGAAGCGTCCAGTCGTTTCGAACGTGGAGTTGACCCCAACCTCGCTGGTGCGGCGACCGAGCGGTTCTTCCAAGTCCTCCGGCTGACCTGCCCTCTTCTCGCGGTGGGCTGGCCGTCTGCGGTGGCCGAAGGCGATGTGGCTCCGGTGACGGTCATCACCGCACCGGTTGGGGAGTTCACGCGACTCCTCGGACTCAGCCTCGATGCCGCAACCGTCGAACGTCTGCTCGCTCCACTCGGCTTCGCCGTCGCCGGTGATGCGATCCTCTCGATCACCGTGCCGAGCAATCGTCCAGATATTCGCACGATGCCATTCGGCGTAGCGGACGTGGCCGAAGAGATCGTCCGCACCTACGGCTACACCAAGCTCGAGCGCACCTTCCCCTCGTGGTCGACTCCTGGGTCGCTCTCTGCAGCGCAGCGTCGCCGACGCAACCTCCGGAGCGTGCTCTGTGGCCTCGGTCTCGACGAGGTGTGGACCCCGACCTTGGTTGATCCCGCGGTGGCAGCTCGGGGGCTCGGCGATGAGGCCGTCGTTCGATTGACGAATCCGCTCTCTGCTGAAGAGGGAGCGCTGCGGACGTCGCTGCTCCCGCAGATGCTGGCGGCCATTGCCTACAACGCTGACCGTCGCCAACTCGAAACTGGGTTCTTCGAGCTCGGGACCGTGTTCGAGCACCCTGCAGTGGCTGCGACGCCTCGCACCACGAAAGCTGGGGGTGGCGGTGGAGCGGTTGCGTCCCTTCCCATGGAGCGCACGCATCTGCTGGCAACCCTCGGACGACACGGGGATGATGCGGCGACTGCGGTGGCGATGTTCGCTGAACTCCACCCGACGTTGGGTCTCGGTCCCTACCGACTCGTCCAACCCGCTCCGCTCACCGACCTCGGACCGCTCGGGCTTGGCCTCCACCCAACACGCAGCGCTGCGGTGGTCTGTGTGGCGACGGGGATCACCTACGGCGTCGTCGGCGAAGTGGACCCAACTGTCGTGGCCCTCGCTGGCGTGCACGACGGCCGGCGCATTGGACTCCTCGGGCTCGACGTGGATGCGCTCGCAACCGGAGAACTCGCCCGAGCAGTTGGTGAAGCGATTCCCGTCAGCAAGTTCCCCTCCAGCGAGATTGACCTCGCCTTCGTTCTCGCCGACGCAACGCCGGCCGACGCGCTCCGAGCGGCGCTGGTGGCTGCAGCTGGGGAGCACCTCAGCTCCTGCGTGCTCTTCGACGTCTACCGGGGCACCGGCGTTGCCGATGGATCTCGCAGTCTTGCGTTCCGCCTCCAGTTCGGCGCACTCGACCGGACGCTGACCGACGGCGACGTCGGCGCCTGGCGCACCTCGTGCATCGATGCAGCAGCATCCCTCGGAGCGGTGCTCCGCTGAGGCGTTAGCTCGCCTCGGGTGCGACGTGGGTGGTGCGCAGCGATGCCAGCACTGAGCCTCCGAGAATGATCGGGAATCCGATGAGGAGCCCCGCGGTCAACGGCTCGCCGAGGATGGCCACGCCGAGCAGCACGGCAATGGCAGGGTTCAAGTAGGTCACGACGGTCGAACGGGCCGGTCCGACTTCCTCGACGAGGGGGAAGAAGACCAAGAAGGCCAGCGCCGAGCACACCACGCCCAAGACCACGACCGACCAGATCACCTCGGCGCTCACGTGGCTCGGGAGGTGGTGGACCCCGGGAATGGCGTAGGCGACGGTAACCATGGTGAAGGCAGCGGCTGGGACCGCGCCGTGGGGGACGTGGCTGAGACGGGTGGACATGATGAGGGGGCCGGTGGCGTAGCAAATGGCCACCACGACCATCTCGCACAGCGCTGGAATCGATACCCGGCTGAAGTCGAGACCGACGAGGACGACCACGCCAGAGGCCCCGAGGACGAGGCCAAGGGATCGCTTCAGGGTGAGTGGCTCATGGGCAGAGCTGAATCGGTAGAGCACGACGGTGACGAGCGGGACGAGCGCCACCAAGATGGCGGTGATGGAACTCGTGAGGTGCTCCTCTGCTCGGTTCATGAGGAACCAAGGGAGGCCAATCTCAACCGCGGCGAAGACCGCAATCCACTTCCAGTTGGTGATGATGGCTCGGAGTTGTCCGCGAGCGAGGGCAATGGGCACGAGGATGACCGAGGCGATTGCGGTTCGGCCCACGATGACGGTAGTTGGATCGAGTTCGCGAACAGCGATCCTGATCAACAGGTAGGGGATTGACCAGATCACGCACATCGCAGCGAACAGCACGATTCCTTTGCGGCTCACCACGTCCTCCGCTCTTGGCGATGTTGCATACTTATGCGACTTTCTGTATAGACTTGCAGAATGGACGTTGGGATCATTGGAGCTTCAGGCTACGGCGGAACCGAACTCCTTCGGATCCTCCACGGACACCCAGCCTTGCACCCACGGGTGCTCGGTGCGGGCGGCAACGCTGGAGCCGACCTCGCCACCTTCACGCCATCTCTTGCGGCGGCGTATGGGTCGATGGAGTTCGTGCCGACGTCTGCTGCGGCATTCGCTGGACTCGACGCGGTCTTCTTGGCGCTGCCGCATGGCGCCAGCCAGGACCTCGCGGCCGAGCTCCTCGCCACCGTGCCGCTCGTCATCGACCTCGCTGCCGACTTCCGCTTCGACGAACCGTCGGTCTACGACGAGTGGTACGGCGAGGCACACCGCGCACCAGAACTCCTCTCGTCCTTCGTCTACGGCCTCCCCGAGCTCGATCGCACGGCAATTCCTGGAGCGCGCGCGGTAGCTGTTCCTGGGTGCTATCCAACGGCTGCCACCCTCGCGTTGGCACCGTTCGTCTCGAGCGGCCTCGTCGCCACCACCGGGATCATCGTCGATGCGGCGAGCGGACTCTCAGGAGCTGGCCGCTCGCCGAGCGAACGCTTGCACTTCGCCCATGCCACTGATGACGTGACTGCGTACGGACTCCTGAGTCACCGCCACACTCCCGAGATCGAGCGAAACCTCGGCGGGGCAGAGGTGCTCTTCACGCCGCACCTCGTCCCTATGAGTCGGGGCATGCTGGCCACCTGTTACGCCCGGCCGACCGGGACGCTGACCACGTCGGCTGCCATGGAGCTCCTCCACGCCACCTACGACGACGAGCCCTTCGTTCTCGTGACTGACGCCCCGCCATCGACCAAGGCCACCCTTGGATCGAACTGCGTCCACGTGACCGCTCGCGTCGATCCTCGGACGGGATGGCTGGTGGCGATTGCCGCACTCGACAACCTCGTCAAGGGTGCTGCAGGCGGCGCCGTGCAGTGCGCCAATCTCGCCCTCGGGCTTCCTGAAACGACCGCACTCCCCGTCGCCGGTCTCTATCCATGAGTACCGCTCCCGACCGCCAGACTCCGAAAGGCCTGATCGCATCATGAGCGTCACCACCCCAAAGGGATTCATCGCCACTGGCGGCTCGATGGGCATCAAGCCCACCGGAAGACCCGACGTCGCCATCGTGGCCAGTGCCACCGGCGCCCCTATCGTCGCAGCCGCCACCTTCACGACCAACTTGGCGGCAGCGGCTCCCGTCCAGTGGTCTCGAGCGGCGCTCGAGGCGACGTGCGGCGAGGCGACGGCGGTACTCATGACCTCAGGGAACGCGAACGCTGCCACCGGTCAGGCCGGTAAGGACGCGGTGGCTGACCTCGCCACGGCAGTGGCGAACCACTTCGGCGTCGCCTCGAACACGGTGCTCGTCGGTCAAACTGGCCTCATCGGGATTCCCTTCCCACTCGCGGCCACGAGCAATCAGCTCCCAGGGGTGCTCAAGACCTTGGGCGGGACGGTCACTGATGGTCACCGGGCTGCCGAAGCCATCATGACCACTGATACCTTCGCTAAGGAGGTCGTGGTGGAAGGACCCGGATTCTCCGTTGGTGGTATGGCCAAGGGCGCGGCCATGCTCGCGCCGAACATGGCGACGATGCTGTGTGTCCTCACGACCGACGCCGCCGTCGAGGCCACGGTGCTGAAGGAGCGGCTCCTCGCCGCCGTGGAGGTCACCTTCAACCGCCTCCTGACCGACGGTGCTCGTTCGACCAACGACACGGTGATCTGCCTGGCCTCTGGTGTTGCCGGCCCAGCCGATCCTGATGCCCTCGAAGCTGCGCTCACCGAGGCCTGTGCGTCACTGGCTGAGATGATGGCCGAAGATGCTGAAGGCGCGACCAAGGTGATCCACCTCGTCGTCCAGGGTGCAACGGATGATGCTGCGGCCCACGCCGCTGCTCGAAACGTCGCCGACTCGTTGCTCGTCAAGTGCTCGATGAATGGTGAAGATCCCTACTGGGGCCGCGTCGTCAGTGAGCTCGCCACCGCAGGCGTGCCCTTCGACCTCGATCGCTGCGAGGTTTCCTACGGCGGCATCACCGTCTGTCGAGGCGGCGAGGCGGTTGCGCACGATGCTGCTGCGGTCACCGCGCACATGCGAGAGCGCCACATCACGCTCACCTGTGACCTTGGGCTCGGCGAAGGGGCTGCCACCATGTTGACCGTCGACCTCGGCTACGGCTACATCGATGAGAACAGGACGACCTCATGAGCCCGACCGTAGACCCAAGGGAGGGTGCCTCCGAGATTGCGTCGGTGCTCGTTGAGGCCCTGCCCTACATCCGTCGCTTCAGGGGCAAGATCGTGGTCGTCAAGTACGGCGGCAACGCACTGGCTGGCGCTGAAGGTTCTGAGCACGATGCGCTCCAGGCCTTCGCTGAAGACGTGGTGCTCTTGGCAACGGTTGGAATTTTGCCGGTGATCGTCCACGGTGGTGGACCCCAGATTGGGGAGATGCTGCAGCGCCTCGGCGTGGCGTCCACGTTCGTCGATGGCCTTCGGGTGACCGATGCCGCCACCTTGGAGATCGCCCGCATGGTGCTCCTCGGCAAGGTCAACTCCGACCTCGTGGCGGCGATCAACACTCATGGTCCCTTGGCCGTCGGTCTCTCTGGTGCCGATGCGCGTCTCATCACGGCGAGCGCGCACGATGCCGCCCTCGGATTCGTCGGCACGGTCGATACCGTTGACCCAACGATCGTGCTGCAGCTGTGTGCGCAGGGGCTGATTCCCGTCGTGGCCACCATTGGCGCCGACGCCGACGGGCAGCAGTACAACATCAACGCCGACACGGTTGCTGGTGCGCTCGCTGCTGCGCTCAGGGCAGAGAAGCTCGTCATGTTGACCGATGTTGCCGGCCTTCGCCGGGACCCTGATGACCCCTCGTCGACGGTCAGTCGCCTCCGAGCAGAAGAACTGAGGGAGCTTGTCGAGAGTGGGGCTGTGGTTGGTGGCATGGTGCCCAAGGTTGCAGCGGTGCTCCACGCCGTCGAGGGCGGTTGTGCAGCAGCCCACCTTCTCGATGGTCGAATTCCCCACGCCGTCCTCCTCGAACTCTTCACCGACGGCGGAGTCGGAACCATGGTGCTGCCATGAGCCAGCACTACTTGATGGCGAACTACGGGCCGAGGCCCATCACCTTCGTTCGAGGGCAAGGCTCCTTCCTCTTCGATGACGAGGGGCGGGACTACGTCGACTTCCTCTGCGGCATTGCCGTCACCTCACTCGGTCACGCCAACCCGGCAGTGACTGCTGCGATTGCCGAACAAGCGGCAACCCTCAACCACGTGTCGAATCTCTTCGGCAACGAGCTGGCTGATTCGGTTGCTGGAACGATCAACGACCTGATCAACCGGGGACCGCTCCACGCGGACGGTCAGGTGTTCTTCTCCAACTCTGGGACCGAAGCCAACGAAGCGGCGTTCAAGCTCGCCCGTCGCTTCCACGATGGCGCTCGCCCCAAGGTGGTCTCCACGTGGAACTCCTTCCACGGCCGGACGATGGCGTCACTCGCAGCGACGGGGCAGCCGGCCAAACACGTCGGATTCGCTCCACTTCCAGAGGGGTTCAGCCACGTGGACTTCGGTGACTTGTCCGTGATGGAGGAGGCACTGCGTGATCCACAGGTCGGAGCAGTGCTCGTCGAGCCCATCCAGGGTGAAGGTGGCATCGTCGTGCCGTCGTCGGATTACCTAGCGGGACTCCGCGATCTCTGCGATGCAGCAGGTGCGCTCCTCATCGCCGACGAGGTGCAGACGGGGTTCGGCCGCACCGGCGACTGGTTTGGATCCCACCACGATGGTGTCCTCCCCGACATCATCACCATGGCGAAATCCCTCGGGAACGGCATGCCGATCGGGGCCTGCTGGGCTCGATTGGACGTTGCCAGTGCGTTCGTGCCTGGTGACCACGGATCGACCTTCGGTGGCCAGCCCCTCGCGCTCGCCGCGGCCAAGGCGACGCTGGCAGAGATGGAGCGCATCGATGCACCATCTGCAGCCCGGCACGCCGGAGAGCACCTCCGGTCCCGCCTCGTCGGCGCCCCAGGTGTGCGCGCGGTGCGGGGGAGAGGCCTCCTCCTCGGGGCCGAACTCGACCTGCCCGCCGGTGCGGTTGCTGCAGCCGGTCTTGTGACCGGTGTGGTGCTCAACGCGGTTCGCCCCGACGTCTTGCGACTCGCCCCACCGATCAACATTTCTCGAGATGACTTGGACCTCGGAATTGATCGATTGATCGCCGCACTCACGTCGGCGAAGGAGAACCACCAATGACGCGCCACTTCCTCGAAATCTCTGACCTCTCTGTGGACGAACTCCGAGAGGTCCTCGATCTGGCGATGGCACCACCGACCTCGCTGCTGTCAGGACGAGGCGTGGCCCTGCTCTTCGAGAAGCCATCGGCGAGAACTCGACACTCGAGTGAGATGGCGGTCGTGCAACTCGGTGGCCATCCCATCACGGTCTCGGCCGCTGAAGTGGATCTCGACCGTCGAGAAACCGCTGAGGACGTGGCGCGGACCTTCGCGCAGTACCACGCAGCGATCGGTGCCAGGGTGTTCGACCACGCGGTGCTCGAGCGAATGGCTGCTGCGGTTGACGCATCGGGGTTCGGCGTTCCGATCGTCAATCTGCTGTCGGACCGCGGGCACCCCTGTCAGGCGATCGCCGACCTCTTGACGATGCGCGAGGCGCTCGGCAGCGATCTCGCTGGTCGAGTGCTCACCTACGTCGGTGATGCCAACAACGTCACGAGGTCTCTGGCGCTGGCCGCGGTGGCCATGGGGATGCAGGTGCGCATCGCAGCTCCTGAGGGCTACCAGTTCGATGCCAGCGAACTCGCCGAGATCGCTGCGTTCGCGGTGGAAGCAGGAGAGGGTGGCTCGGTCCTCCAAGGGGCAGACCCCGAGGCCTTTGCCGAGCACGCCGACGTGCTCTACACCGATGTGTGGACCTCCATGGGACAAGAAGCCGAAGCAATGGAGCGTCGTGCGGCCTTCGCTGGCTACTGCATCGACGCCGATCTCCTCGCCCGCACCCCGAGCGCTGTGGTCCTGCACTGCCTGCCAGCGCATCGCGGGGAAGAAATTTCGGCCGACGTGTTCGAAAGTGCCCGAAGTCTCGTCTGGCGCCAAGCGTTCCACCGACGCACCGCGATGATCGGCATCTTCACGATGCTCGCCCAGTTGGGGTCGATCCAGTGAAGGTCACCAAGCACCAGCGCCAGCATCGGATCGCGGAACTCTTAGAGACCGAGGTGGTCTCCAGTCAACCCCACCTCGTCGAACTCCTCGCCGCGTCCGACATCGACGCCACACAGGCGACGGTGTCACGGGACCTCGTCGAGCTCGGTGCGGTCAAGGTTCGCTTGCCCGGAGGAGAGCGAGCCTTCGTCTTGCCCAGCGACCCAGCCGAGCAGACCACTCCAACGGACCACCTGCGTCGCGTCCTCAACGAATGGGTGGTCGAGGTGGCGTCATCGTCGAACCTCGTGGTCGTCCGCACGCCGCCGGGCTGTGCCCACGTCGTCGCTGCCGCCCTCGATCGCTCATCGCACCCGGGGATCCTCGGTACGGTGGCGGGGGATGACACCATCTTGGTCATCGCGACCGAAACACTCGGCGGCGCCGCACTCGCCGCCGAACTCCAAGATCTGGCTGGGGTTGCCCCTCGGCCCAACCGAGCAGTGACGAACTGAAGAGGAGAAGAAGATGGCACAACGAGTAGCGCTCGCCTACAGCGGAGGTCTCGACACCTCAGTAGCCGTTCGATGGTTGCAAGAGGAGTACGGCGTTGAGGTCGTCGCCGTGGCTGTTGACGTTGGACAAGGTGGCGAGTCCTTCGACGACATTTTGGCGAGAGCCCGAGCAGCTGGTGCGGTCGAAGCAGTGGTCGTTGATGCCCGGGCCGAAATGGCGGAGCAGTTCTGCTTTCCGGCGATCGCGGCCAACGCGAAGTACGAGGGCAAGTACCCGCTCGTCTCGTCGCTGTCGCGCCCGGTGATCGTCCGGCACCTCGTCGAGCAAGCTCGAGCCTTCGGTTGCGACGCGGTCGCGCATGGCTGCACCGGCAAGGGGAACGACCAGGTCCGCTTCGAAGTGGGAACCCGAGCCTTGGCACCGGATTTTGAGATTCTGGCCCCAGCAAGGGTCTGGGGTCTCACCCGTGAGGACTGCGTGGCGCTGGCTGCCAAGTGGGAGATTCCCATCCAGCAGACCAAGGAGAAGATCTACTCCATTGACGAGAACCTCTGGGGCCGCGCCATTGAGTGCGGTCGCATTGAGGACCCGTGGCACACCACTCGCCTCGAGCCCTTCACCTTGACCCAGATCACCGAGCACGACCAGATCGAGGTCACCGTGGCCTTCGAGCAGGGTCGCCCCGTTTCGATCAACGGCGTCACGATGCGTCCAGTTGACCTCATCGCCGAGATGAACCGAATCGCTGGTTCGACGGGATTTGGTCGCCTCGACATGGTGGAGAACCGTCGAGTGGGGATCAAGAGTCGAGAGGTCTACGAGTGCCCGGGTGCCCTTGCGCTCATTGCGGCCCACAGTGACCTCGAAGACCTGACGTTGGAGCGTGACGTGGCACATGAGAAGCTGCGCTTGGAACCACGTTGGGCCGAACTCGTCTATGACGGGATGTGGTTCTCACCGCTCAAGAACGCCCTCGACGCCTTCATCGCCGAGACCCAGCGGTTCGTCACTGGCGAAGTCCGGATGACCTTCGAGGCGCCGGGGCTCATGCGGATCGACGGACGTCGGAGCGACGTGGCGTTGTATGACTACAACCTCGCGACGTACGACGCGGCCGATACGTTTCGGCACCAAGACGCCGAGGGCTTCGTTCGCCTGTGGGGACTCGGGATCTCGACGTGGGCGTCACGTCATGGGTCAGCACCGGGACTTAGCAAGTGACCTTGTGGCATGGCCGCTTCAGCGGGCAGATGGATCAGGCCATGGCCGACTTCACGGTCTCGCTTCCCTTCGACCAAGCGCTCTTCGCCGTCGACCTCCAAGGGTCGATGGCGCACGTCAAGGGACTCGCGCACGTCGGGCTCTTGAGTGCAGATGAAGGAGCGGCACTGCTCGCTGCCTTAGCTGCCGTGCGCCAAGAGATGGAGGACGGCACGTTCGTCTTCACTGAGAGTGATGAAGATATCCACACAGCGGTTGAACGTCGGGTCACCGAACTCGCTGGACCAACGGGAGCGAAGCTGCACACCGGGCGGAGCAGGAACGATCAAGTGGCGACGGATCTGCGCCTGTGGTCCAAGGTCGCACTGACCGAGATCGCCGAGGGTGTCCTCCACCTCTGTGAGGTGTTGGCCGCGCAAGCTACGGCGGCTGGGGATGCCTACTTGCCTGGCTACACCCACGTGCAGCGAGCGCAACCGGTGCTGTTGGCGCACCATCTCCTCGCGCACGGGTGGTCGCTGCGCCGAGACGTGGACCGGATCCTCGCAACCCTGCAGCGCCTCGACGTGTCGCCACTCGGCGCTGGTGCACTGGCGGGCTCCTCGCTCCCGCTCGATCCCGATTTCGTCGCCGCAGAGCTCGGCTTCGCCGCTCGGTTCGAGAATTCCATGGACGCGGTCTCGGACCGAGACTTCGTCGCTGAAGCGCTCTTCGACTTGGCGCTCATCGGTATCCACCTCTCCCGAATGGGGGAGGAGATCGTCTTCTGGTCGAGTGAAGAGTTCGCGTTCTGCACGGTTGACGATGCCTTCGCTTCCGGTTCCTCGATGCTGCCGCAGAAGAAGAACGCCGATGCCGCCGAACTCGCCCGTGGCAAGGCTGGTCGGCTCATTGGGAACCTCACCGGACTCCTCGTCACGTTGAAGGGGCTTCCCCTCGCCTACAACCGAGACCTCCAAGAGGACAAAGAGCCGCTCTTCGACTCCGTCCGACAGGTGGGTCTGGCCGTAGCGGCGATGGCTGGCACCTACGCCACGCTGAGCTTCCACGCGACCACCATGGCCGCCGCAGCTGATGCTGGGGCGATTGCCGCGATTGATTTGGCGGAGTTCCTCGTCGTCGCTGGCGTGCCGTTCCGAGAGGCCCACGCCATTGTTGCGACCCACGTCCGGCGTTCCATTGATGAGGGGGTCGCACTGGCTGCACTCGTGGCCGAGGATCCACGGCTCGGTCCCGACGCCGCTTCGCTGCTCGCCCCTGGAGTGGCTGTCACTCGCCGCACGACGCCGGGTGGTGCTGGTCCGATCCCTGTGGCGACGCAGCTCGCTCGGTTCACGGCTGCGTTGGCTGCTGACTGGGCTCGACTCGGACAGCGACCCTAGGAAGCACAGCGTCGGTTCTGCCCAACGACTCCATGGTGACCGACCGAGGAGCACCAGGTGGTGGCGGTAGATTGGCGGCCATGACGCACCGGGTGGTGGAGTGGTGACGAGCGTGCGAAGAGCGGCGTTGCACACACCGTTCGTGCGACGGCTGCTTGCGATCGCCGGAGGGGCTGCGGCGGTCCAGGCCATCATGCTGGCGAGTGTGTGGACGTGGACCTTCCGCAATGGCGACGCCATCTACTACCAGGGTCAGGCGCAACTCAACACCGAAGGCCACTGGTTCGCCAACTACTACCGGTATCTGCAGACCTACTTCTTCACCCCGAGCCACCAGCCGGTGTACCTCCCGTCGGCGAGCCACCCACCACTCACCACGATGCTCTACACCGTGGCTGATTGGTGTGGCCTGACGACCTTCCGCCAGCACTCCATCGTCCTCGCCCTGCTCTTCGTGGCGACCACGATCATCCTCGGCGTTGCGGTACGAAAGGTGGCGAGTGATCGAGTTGCACTGCTCGCGGCAGGGCTCTTCGCGACATGTCCGTACCTGTTCGTCAATCCCTCGTCGGATCTGGCAGAAACCGTGGTGCTGTTCGTTGTCGCCGTCTTGCTGTGGTCGATCTTCTGGCTGATGGAGTCGCCGACGTGGCGTCGCGCACTGGTCGTCGGAGCGGTCGCCGCGCTCTGCGCCCTCGCTCGGTCAGAGCTCGCGCTCATCCTGGTGACGGTGGTGGCGCCGTCGATCTGGTTCTGCTGTCGGGTGCCGTGGCGAACGCGCATCGTGGCCCTGGCTGCTGCTGGGCTGGCGTTCCTCGCGGTGTCAGCACCGTGGTTGGTTCGCAACCAAACGACCTTCGTGAAATCGGTGTGGTTCTCCGACCAACTCGGCGAGACGTTGCTGCAGTCGAACTGCCCGAAGGTCTACTCGGGTTACTACGCCGGTTGGCTCTGGCACAGTTGCCTCCTCGAGGCAGCCAAGCCCTCGCTCACTGCAGCAACGGTCGAGGTCCTTCCGGCACCGTCCATTGGTTCAACACCCAAACCTGCAGCCTCGTGGTCGAGTGGGGAAGCGACCCACGTCTTCGCCGGAGTCGTGACGAGTGAGGTGGGGCCAATCCTCACCATTGCACCTCGGGAATTCAATGCTTCGGCGAAACAGTGGTGGGTCTTCAACTCGTCGCCGCCCGTCGTTCCCTTCACGACGTCGAGTGCGGCGTTCTCAGGTGGAACGGCACCCCTGCCGATCGGAACATCGGTCCGGATTGCTGCGGCCGAAGTCACGCCCCCTGAAGAGTCGGTTGCCTCCGCCGATGATGAGAAGGTCGCCCTCGCATTCATCAAGACGCACAAGGTGCGTGCCGCCGAAATTGCCGTGCTTCGAGTGCTGCGCACGTGGAATCTCTACGACCCGAACGCACAGGTGATGTTCGACTACCAAGACGGCCGACCGCACGTGGTGAGCTACCTCGGGCTCATCGAGTTCTACCCCCTCCTCGCCCTCGCGGTGATCGGCGTGGTGGACCGTCGCCGACGGCGTCTGGTCGTCCTCCCGTTCCTCGGGCTCATTGGAACCGCGGTGATTGCGGTCCTCACCACGTTCGCCAATGGGCGGTACCGCGTGGAGAGCGATCTGGCGATGGTGGTCCTCGCTGCAGGGGGAATCGAGGCAGTGATCATGTGGCGAGCGAGGCAATCTGCGACCGTCGAGCGGAGTTCGATGTGACGAGTTCGGCGCACGAGGAAGCGGTGACCTCTGCGCTCGACGGCACGCCGATGGATCGCGCAGTTCCGCTGGTAACAACCTTTCGCCGCGGTGCCCTCATCATCATGGCGATCGCTGCTGTCATCCAAGCCGCTTACCTCGCAGCAGTGTGGTCGTGGTCGTATCGAAACGGCGACGCCATCTATTTCCAAGGTCAAGCGGGCCTCAACGCCAAGGGGCATTGGTTCGTTGACTACGCCAAGTTCCTCCGGAGTGCGCTCGCAGGGCACGGAGCAATCTACGTTCCATCGGCGAACCACCCACCACTGACGAGCGGGGTGTTCACCCTCGCAGACGTGGTGGGTCTCACGACGTTCCGAGAGCATTCAGTGGCACTCGGCTGCATCTTCGTTGCAGCAATTGGCTTACTTGCGCTGGCGCTTCGGGGGCTCGTCGGGCCACGGGTAGCGCTCCTCGCAGCGCTCCTCGCCGCGACCGATCCCTACCTCTTCGTCAATACCGGGACCGGCTTGGCCGAGACGCTGGTGCTCATCTTCGTGATTGCACTGCTTTGGGCGGTGGTGCGGCTTTGGCAGACCCGACTCCTTCGCTTCGCGTTGCTCGCCGGTGCACTGGTCTCGCTGTGCGCGCAGACCAGGGCCGAGCTCGTCCTCCTCGTCCCTACAGTCGTCGTTCCCGCAGCGCTCGTCCTCGGAACGAAGGAGTGGCGACCTCGGCTCGTGGTCGCAGCCGTCGCACTCGTTGGATGCATTGCGGTCTCTGCACCGTGGGTGATTCGGAACCAAGTCACGTTTACGAACTCAGTGGTGTTCTCCGATGAGTTCGGCACCACACTGGCCGACTCGAACTGCCCTGCGACGTACTACGGGCATCAGCTGGCGTGGTGGTTCCTGCCGTGTTGGACGCAAGCTCCTGTTCCGAGCGTGGGGGATGAATCCGTTATCGATGCAGCTCGAGAGCACGATGGTTTGCTCTACATCTCGCACCACAAGTTGCGCGCACTGGAGATCGTCGGTATTCGCGAGCTGATGGCGTGGAACCTCTACGCACCATCTCGTGAAGTGCACTACGGCGTCATGATTGGTCGGCCTCGCCTGCTCTCCACCCTCGGATGGTTGGAGTCGTACGTTCTCCTCGCGTTCGCAGGCCTCGGTGCCTACCTGCGCCGCAGGGATGTTCGAGTTCTGCTCATTCCGTTGGCGTTGATCGTGACTGGGAGCGCCGCTGTTGCGATCACCTTTGCCTCGCAGCGCTACCTCGTGGAGGCGCAGCTCGGAGTGGTGATCCTGGCGGCATGTGGCATCTCGGGGGTCGCCCACCATCGCTCGTCAAAAGAAATTCGCAAAACTGTCACACAGGGTCAAAACCATCCGCTATAGTTACCGAGCCGCACCGAACCGAAAGGTTCAGTTCGGAGTCGGATCGAGAGGTTCGACAAGCAGATGGAAGTGGGTAGTTGACACAACCAGATGTGTTGTGTAGAGTTACCTTCCCGCAGTACGCAGCCCGGAAGGGCAGCTGCAGCGGGGCCGGAAAACTTTCCGAGCGGGCCTGCCTGTCTCTGGAAGCAGTTCGGTGGTCCTTGCACCAACGCCACTTCGGTGGTGCGTGTGAGGTCGCTCCTTGAAAACGGAAGAACGAAAGCCAAAAGCTAGTGCGGGCATTTCGGATACATCATTCGGAATGACTGTCAATTGAAGTACATTAAGTGGCTGCCGTAGAAAGCCTTCGGGCGAGAGTGCGGCAGCTGCGGGTCGTGAAGAGTCATCACCGACCCGCTCTCTGATTTGAAGTTCGACCTTCGGGTCGGGCGGAAGATCTCGATGGAGAGTTTGATCCTGGCTCAGGACGAACGCTGGCGGCGTGCTTAACACATGCAAGTCGAACGGACTCCATGGTGTAGCAATACACCGGAAGAGTTAGTGGCGAACGGGTGAGTACCACGTGAGCAACCTGCCCCGAAGTCTGGGATAACAGTTCGAAAGAACTGCTAATACCGGATACCCCCATCTGATCGCATGGTCGGATGAGGAAAGTTTTTCGCTTCGGGAGGGGCTCGCGGCCTATCAGCTTGTTGGTGAGGTAACGGCTCACCAAGGCTACGACGGGTAGCTGGTCTGAGAGGACGATCAGCCACACTGGAACTGAGACACGGTCCAGACTCCTACGGGAGGCAGCAGTGGGGAATCTTGCGCAATGGGCGAAAGCCTGACGCAGCAACGCCGCGTGAGGGACGAAGGCTTTCTGAGTTGTAAACCTCTTTCAGCAGGGACGATTGTGACGGTACCTGCAGAAGAAGCACCGGCCAACTACGTGCCAGCAGCCGCGGTGATACGTAGGGTGCAAGCGTTGTCCGGATTTATTGGGCGTAAAGAGCTCGTAGGCGGTTTGGTAAGTCGGGTGTGAAACCCCCAAGCTCAACTTGGGGTCGCCACTCGATACTGCCATGACTAGAATCACGTAGGGGACCACGGAATTCCAGGTGTAGCGGTGAAATGCGCAGATATCTGGAGGAACACCAGCAGCGAAGGCGGTGGTCTGGGCGTGTATTGACGCTGAGGAGCGAAAGCGTGGGGAGCGAACAGGATTAGATACCCTGGTAGTCCACGCCGTAAACGGTGGGCACTAGGTGTGGGAACTTTTCAACGGTTTCCGCGCCGCAGCTAACGCATTAAGTGCCCCGCCTGGGGAGTACGGTCGCAAGACTAAAACTCAAAGAAATTGACGGGGGCCCGCACAAGCAGCGGAGCATGTGGCTTAATTCGATGCAACGCGAAAAACCTTACCTAGGTTTGACATGTAGGGAAAAGCCATAGAGATATGGTGTCCTTCGGGGCCCTACACAGGTGGTGCATGGCTGTCGTCAGCTCGTGTCGTGAGATGTTGGGTTAAGTCCCGCAACGAGCGCAACCCTTATCCTATGTTGCCAGCGCGTAATGGCGGGGACTCGTGGGAGACTGCCGGGGTCAACTCGGAGGAAGGTGGGGACGACGTCAAGTCATCATGCCCCTTACACCTAGGGCTGCACGCATGCTACAATGGCAGGTACAACGGGCTGCTAATCCGCGAGGAGGAGCCAATCCCTAAAGCCTGTCTCAGTTCGGATCGGAGTCTGCAACTCGACTCCGTGAAGTCGGAGTCGCTAGTAATCCCGGATCAGCATCGCCGGGGTGAATACGTTCCCGGGCCTTGTACACACCGCCCGTCACACCACGAAAGTCGGTAACACCCGAAGCCGGTGGCCTAACCGCAAGGAAGGAGCCGTCGAAGGTGGGATCGGTGATTGGGGTGAAGTCGTAACAAGGTAGCCGTACCGGAAGGTGCGGCTGGA
>CAIQEU010000073.1 GCA_903870905.1 uncultured Actinomycetes bacterium
ATCATGTTCCGACGACGTCTGGCTCTGCCTGCGGTTGCACTCGCGGCAACCTTGCTCACGACCGTGCCTGCGATCACGTCGACGGCATCGGCGACCAGTCAGGTGATGCCGTCGCCATCGGTGGCGATGTGCGACGCCTTGGTGACGACACCGTCTGGCCACAACTGCCTACTTCCGTGGCCGAACAACGCGTTCACGAAGTCCGCAGCAACGCCAACGGGACTACTCGTCAACGTGAACCCTATGGCGACGCCAATGAACAAGTCCGGCGTCCACATGAATCCGAAGTACCAGAACCAGAACGATGGGTTCTCTCCTGGGTCGGTCGTCATGATCCAAATCCCGAACCTCTCAATCACCGAGAGCCAGGTTGCGACCTCCACCACTATTGGCCTCTCGGGCTGCACGATGGCGGGAACCTTGACCAACGCCGAGGCGCCCATCGTGCTCTACGACGCCACCACGAAGACGTGCGTGCCGTACTTCGCTGAGCTCGACGCGCAAGACCCAGACCCGACCACGCAGCTCCTCCTCATCCACCCGGCGGTCAACTACCGAGAGGGGGACCGCATCGACGTGCTGCTCCGAAACTTGAAGGATGCCAACGGCACGGCGATTCCTGAGCTCGCTGGTGAGCAGGCAGCACTCGCGGGCACGATGGTCCCTTCCTCGAGGAGCGCGCATCTCAAGTGGTTGACGACACACGACCTCGCGAACTTCGATCTCTCGCATCTCTACGCCGCCTGGGACTTCTCGGTGATTTCGGCTGGTGGAACCTCGACGACGTCGTTCCACAGCTACGACCTCGCTGACCCTGCGCTCACGATGCGCAACCAGGCCTTCAAGTTGGTGGGTGCAATGACCCCCGTGTACCGGATCTTCTCGAGCCAAGTCGTTGGCACAGAACTCCAGGTTGCTGGGGCCTTCCAGGTGCCGACCTTCCTCACCAAGTGCCCAACCACGCAGACCGGCGAGTACGGTTCGACGAATACTGGCAAGTGCGGATCGATGAACATCGATGCCCATGGGCTCCCACTGCTGGAGAAGTCGACGTACTCCACCAAGACCGGAACCTGGTCGAATCAACTCTGGGCCAACTTCATCTGCGTGATGCCAACGGCGATCGCTGATGCGGGTCCTGCGCAACCGACCCTGTACGGCCACGGCCTCCTCGGCTCCGCTGATGAAGTGGCGGGAAGCTCCTTCGTGAAGGGCGTCGCCGCCAACATGATGGGTTGTGGGACCGACTGGTCGGGAATGTCCGCCAGCGACGCCCTGCTCGTGGCCGCGTCGCTCGGGAACATGTCCAACTTCCACACCAACGTCGACCACATGCTGCAGGGGTTCGTGAACTTCCAGTTCCTCGCTCGCCTCATCAACTCGCCGAAGGGCTTCGCCACCAACGCAGCGTTTCAACAAAGTGGCCGCGTTCGCTTCACGGTTGGTGCGTGTCAGTACCAGGGGTACTCCCAAGGCGGGATTATGGGAGGAGCGCTCACGGCGATTTCCAACCAGTGGACGAGGGCGACGCTCGGCGTTCCCGGAGAGAACTACGGAGGACTCCTCCTCAACCGTTCGGTGGACTGGAGTGAGTTCCAAGCGTTCTACGACCCCGCCTACCCGAACGCCACCGACCAACAGATCGGCCTCCAGCTCGCGCAGATGATCTGGGACCGAGGGGAGAACGACGGCTACGCCGAATCCCTCACGGCCCACCCCTACGCCGGCAACGTGGCCAAGCAGGTCTTCATCATTGAGAACTACGGCGACCATCAAGTGGCCAACGTCTCGGCTGAGGCCTTCGCTCGGACCATCGGTGCGGTGAACCACCAGCCGGTGTTCGACCCATCAGCGCTCGGTGCGAACCAGACGGACCTGCCAGTCACGATGCAGTGGGGGTTGAGTGCTGCGGACCAGACGAAGAGGAACCAAGCGTTCCTCGAGCTCTGGGATTACGGCACCCCTACGCCACCAACGGTGGATTTGCCACCGGCAGGTTCGGCCTACGGCAGCGATCC
>CAIQEU010000074.1 GCA_903870905.1 uncultured Actinomycetes bacterium
CAAGTTGCGCACCTTGCTCAAGGAAATCCCGAAGGTCGGCGAGCTCGCCTACTCCTCGGTCTCGGGCCTCACCACCGCCATTCGTGAAGCCATTACGCCGCGGACCTTCTTCGAAGCCCTCGGGGTTCGCTACGCCGGACCGGTCGATGGCCACGACATTCGGGCCCTCGAACACGCCATGCGCGGTGCTGCGGAGTGGGACGGCCCGATGGTCCTCCACGTCCTCACCCAGAAAGGTCGCGGCTACGCCCCCGCCGAAGAAGACGACCTGCAGCGCCTCCACGACTTCAAGGTTGGCCGCACCGGCATTGCCGCCGTGGTCGCCACCGAAGACGACGAAGGCGTGACGGCGAAGCCCATCCCCCAGACCTACACCGATGCGTTCTCCGAGGCGTTGCTCGCCGCTGGTGCTGCCGACGAGCGTGTCGTGGCGATCACGGCAGCCATGGCCGGTCCGACAGGTCTCCTCCCCTTCGGCCAGCGGTTCCCGGACCGGATGTTCGACGTCGGTATCGCCGAAGCCCACGCGGCAACCGCTGCTGCGGGTATGGCCATGGGCGGCCTCAAACCAGTGGTCGCCGTCTACTCCACCTTCTTCACCCGGGCCTTCGACCAAGCGAACCTCGACGTTGCCCTCCACGATCAACCCGTCGTCTTCGCCCTCGATCGAGCTGGCATCACGGGTGACGACGGGGCCAGCCACCACGGCGTCTTGGACCTCGCGCTGGCCTGTGCGATTCCCAACATGACGGTCTTCGCCCCATCCTCGGCCGAAGAAGTTGCGCCGATGCTGCAGAGCGCGCTGGCGCTGTCTGGCCCATCGGTGATCCGATTCCCGAAGACCCCGCCCGTCCACGCTGCCCCCGAGAACGTCGGCAGCGGACTGCACGCACGTCGGGTGCGCTCTGGATCGGGTTCAGTAGCCATTGTTGGCATCGGCAAGATGCTCGAAGCGGTCACGAACGCCGCGGTACTCCTCGACGCCGACGGTATCGACGCCACCGTGTACGACCCTCGGGTCATCGTTCCCGCAGATCCCGAGATGTTGGCCGATCTGGCTCGATGCGACCTCGTCGTCACCGTTGAAGATGGAATTCGCCTCGGCGGCGCGGGAACGCATCTGACCGATGGCGTCGCCGCTTCTGCGCGCGCACAAGGGATCACGCCTCCAGAACTCCTCACCTTGGGCGTGCCCCGCACCTTCCTCGGCCATGGCAAGCCCGATGCGATTCTGGCATCCCTCGGTCTCGATGCCGACGGCATCGCCGCTGCCGTGCGGGCCGCACGGGCCCACCACAGCATCGACGCGCCGAGCGCCGGGCACCTCGACGGCTAGGTGCTCCCATGGTGGGGACGCTGGCGCCTCCCCACCACTGAGCGACCTAGAAGGTGAGGACGCCTCGAGCCACTGTGCCGGTGTGCATGGCATCGACGATGTCGCGGAACTGCTCCAAGGGCTTGGTGAGACTCACGAGCTCGTCGAGCTTCAGTTGCCCGGATTGGTAGAGGTCAACCATGAGCTTGACGTCGTGGTGTGGGCGGGCGGCGCCATAGCGGCAGCCCATGAGGCCACGGTCGATGTAGGCGAGGTTGTTGATGTCCACCGACACCTCTGATCCACGGGCCGGGATCCCAATCGCCACGGCGTTGCCACCCCAGTCGAGGCAGTCGAGCGCGTTGCGCAGCACGGCGGGGTGTCCCACGCAGTCGAAGGACCACGTCACACCACCGAGTGGGAAGAGTGCCCCCCAGGCGTGCTCGTTCGACATCGGCACGGCAGCTCGAACGGCGGCCACGGTGTCGACCCCTTCTCCAGCCAACACGAAGTCGGTCGCTCCGAACTCACGAGCGAGGCGCTCCTTGCCGGCAACGGTGTCGACGGCCACAATCTTGGTGGCGCCAGCGATCTTCAGTCCTTGAATCACGTTGAGGCCCACGCCACCAACGCCGAAGACCGCAGCGGTCTCACCAGGACGGACCTTGGCACGGTTGAGGACAGCACCGACTCCGGTCAACACCCCACATCCAATGAGGCATGCCGAGGTGAAGGGGATGGAGTCTGGGATCTTCACGACTTGGACTTCGGCAACGATGGTCGACTCGGCGAAGACCGACACGGCAGCGAAGTTCGACGCCGGCTCACCCTTGTACGTGAAGGGCTGGGAGATGTTGCCGAGCGACGCCATGCACCAGGTGGGGTGGCCGGTCGAGCACGCGCGGCACACGCCGCAGCTCGCCAGAGTGGCGATGACGACGTGGTCGCCCACCTTCACGGACTTGACGGATGAACCGACGGCCTCGACGATGCCAGCACCTTCGTGGCCGAGCACTGCGGGGGGCTTCCACGGAATGGTCCCGTTGATCACGGAGAGGTCTGAGTGGCAGACGCCTGCGGCTTGGACCGAGACCTTCACCTGGGTCGGCCCTGGGTCGCCGATCCCGAGTTCATCGGTGACCTCGACGCCATCACCCGTGTAGACAATTCCTCGCATTGTTCCCCCTCAGTTGCTCACGACCGGGTCTCTCCCGGCATGGAACCACGACCGCAACTCTCGCTTCAGTACCTTGCCACTCGCGTTGAGCGGCAGCGCGTCGGTCCACACAAGGTAGCGGGGCACCTTGTAGTTCGCCATTTGCGCCTTCGACCATGCGAGCAGTTCCCGTCCCACCTCGTCGCTCGGTGCTCCTGTCGGCACGACGTAGGCGCAGCCAACTTCGCCCATCCGATCATCAGCCACCCCAACGACGGCAACCTGGGCCACCATGGGGTGGCGACGCAGCACCGCTTCGATCTCGGCGGGGTAGGCGTTGAACCCACCGACCACGTACATGTCCTTCAAGCGATCAGTGATGATCACGTTGCCGGCGTCATCCATGATGGCCACGTCACCGGTATGCAAGAAGCCGTTCTCGTCAATGGTCTCGGCTGTTGCGGCCTCGTTGGCGAAGTAGCCCTGCATGACGTTGTAGCCACGGACGATGATCTCGCCGGCTTCCCCGGGAGCGACGTCGTTACCTTGGGCGTCCACACACCGCACCTCGACATCGGGAATGGCCCGGCCGGACGTGGTGGCGATGACGTCAGGCGCATCGCCACGGCGGCACATGGTCACGACGCCACAGGACTCGGTCAGGCCATACGCCGTGAGGACGGTCTCGGCACCGATGCGGTCCCGGAGCTCGACGACGAGTTCCACCGGCACGACGGCGGCACCGGTCACGACGAGTCGCAGCGACCCCATGACGGCAACGGGATCGGGACCAGCGAGCAGGGATTGGAAGAGCGTCGGCGGCCCAGGCAGCACCGTGATGGCTTCGGACTGGAGGTGTCGACCCACAATCTCGAGGTCGAACACTGGTTCTGGGTAGATGGTGGCCCCAGCCATGAGACTGGCCAGGAGTCCCGACTTGTAGCCAAAGGTGTGGAAGAAGGGATTGACGATCAGGTAGCGGTCGCCGTGACGGAGTCCCACGATCGTGGACCAGGTGCCGAAGGTCCGGAGCGTCTGCGCGTGACTGGTCGCGACGCCCTTCGGGTTCCCGGTTGTCCCAGAGGTGAAGATGAGGTCCGCCGTCGAGTCCGGGTGCACTGCGGCGCGCCGAGCCTCGTACTCCTCTTCTGTCACCGAGCGGCCACTGGCCAGCAGCGCGTCGAAGGACGTCACCGCCGTTCCCTCGGGCAACGTGGTCGGCGAGCCCTTCATCGCCACGATCGTCGACAGCCCGCCGAGATCCTCCCCGACCAGCATCGCCGGGTAGTCGAATCCGAGGAACCCTTCGACCGTGCAGAGGGTGCGGACCTTGGCCGTGCGGAGGATGTAGGCCGCTTCTGCGCCCTTGAACCGGGTGTTGAGCGTGACGACCACGCCACCAATTGAGGTGATCGCGAGGGCAGTCAGCGCCCACTCCATGCAGTTCGGCGCCCAGATCGCCACCGACTCCCCCGGTTGCACGCCGAGGGCGATGAGGCCGCGACCAACTCGGGCAACCTCGTCGGCGAGCCCAGCGAAGGTCAGCCGCTTCGGCCCACCGGGGTCGTCGAGGCCGCACACGATTGCGAGGTCGTCACGGTAGGCGCGTGCTGCGTAGTCGATCAGTCCAGGAATCGTCTGAAACTCCAGATCAGCTCGGGGATCCTCGTCGGCGCCGAAGGGAAACCGACGGTCGAGCGCGTGGTCGAGCGGGCTCATGGGTGCTGACTCGAGGTGGAGATGACCTCACCGGAGAGGTAGGACGAGTAGCCGCTGGCGAGGAAGATGATCACGTTGGCGACCTCCCAGGTCTCCGCCCCACGGCCGAACAGCTCTCGGCTCCGCAGGACGTCGAGGTCTGCTTGGTCGATGACCTTGTTCAAGAACGGGTGCTCAGCGAGCGATGGCGAGACCGCGTTCACCCGAACGT
Source organism: uncultured Actinomycetes bacterium (assembly GCA_903870905.1). Lineage (GTDB taxonomy): Bacteria > Actinomycetota > Acidimicrobiia > Acidimicrobiales > RAAP-2 > CAIQEU01. The sequence continues at coordinate 4,402 of CAIQEU010000074.1, forward strand.
TGTGCTCTGCCGCTTCTGCAGCCGAACACCGCGTCAAGGCCATCACGCCAGCCTTGGCAGCGGCGTAGTGCGCTTGACCTGGTTGTGCCCGCCACCCGAGCACGGAGGCGTTGTTCACGATCACGCCCGACTTAGCCGCGTACATGTGCTTGAGGACCGCCCGGGTGCACCGGAACGTTCCGGTCAAGGTGACGTCCAAGACCTTCGACCACTGCTCATCGGTCATGTCGACGATGTTGGTCGTCCCACCGAGTCCAGCGTTGTTCACCGCAACGTCGATCCGTCCGTAGCGAGCAATGACCGCGTCGTAGAGGGCAACGACTTGGTCCTCGATCGTCACGTCGCAGGGCACCGCGAGCACCTCCGCGTCGAACTGCGCCCGCAGCTCGGTTGCAGTCTCTTCGAGACGACGGGGGTGGGCATCGGAGATCACCACGGTTGCCCCCTCTTCGAGGCACCGTCGAGCGGTCGTCTGGCCAATGCCGGTTCCGGCTGCTGCGGTGATGACCACCACTTTGCCTGCGAGGAGACCGTGGCCGCCGGTCTCGTCGGGCACCGGCGTTGCGCCAGGTCGTTGGTTGAGGCTCATGGTTGCTCCATTCGTCGGTCGTTGGTGTCCATCACTGGGGTTTCGGCTCAGGTGCGAGGCCGAGGACGCGCTCACCAATGATGTTGCGTTGGATCTGGTTGGAGCCACCGTAGATGGTCTCTGAGCGAGAGAAGAGGAAGGTCCGGTGAAAATCTCCGAGGTCGTAGTCCTCGCCAACAATGGTGGCAGCCGGTCCTTCAATATCCATCATCATCTCGCCGAGTTCTCGGTGCCAACTCGCCCAGAAGAGCTTGGCGATCGATGCTTCGGGCGGCGCTGCAGGTCCCTCAACGCCGGTGAGGGATCGAATGGTGTTCATGCGGATGATCTCAAGCTCGGCGTAGCTGCGGGCGAGGCGCTGACGCCACTGTGGCTGCTCGGTGAGACCGCGGCGGCGCGCCTGTGCAACGACCGCATCGAACTCTCGGCGGAAACTGAGCAGGTGGCCGAGCAGACCAACGCCGCGTTCAAAGGCCAAGGTCGCAAGCGCAACCTGCCAGCCCTGACCAGGTTGCCCAACAACGAGATCGGCCCGGGTGCGAGCTTCGGTGAAGAACACCTCGTTGAACTCCGCGGTCTTCGTTAACTGCTTGATGGGACGGATCTCCACACCCGGCTGGTCCATGGGTACGAGGAGGTAGGAGAGTCCCTTGTGGCGGGCGCTTCCAGGGTCAGTTCGCGCCACGACGAAGCACCAGTCAGCCTGGTGTGCGAGCGAGGTCCACACCTTCTGCCCCGAGATCACCCACTCATCGCCGTCGAGCTCAGCCTTGGTCTGCACCGACGCCAAGTCCGAACCGGCATTGGGTTCGGAGTAGCCCTGGCACCACAGTTCCGTTCCAGCGACGATCGGCGGCAGGAATCGGGCCTTTTGCTCATCGGTTCCGTAGTGGATGACCGTTGGACCGAGGAGGCCCTCGCCGAGGATCGAGACCCGTCCTGGGGCCTTGGCTCGGACGTACTCTTCCGCGAAGACCACCTGTTCGAGCATCGATGCCCCGCGGCCGCCGTACTCGGTCGGCCAACCAATGCAGGTCCAGCCGCCAGCGGCGAGTTCGTACTCCCAGGCCTGGCGTACGTCGAACCCGAAGGTCTCGTCTCCCGACCCACCGCGACCACCGAGGGCGGCGAACTCGCCGACGTTGTGTTCGGCCATCCACGTGCGGACTTCTTCACGGAATGCGGCGACTTGCGGAGTCTCATGAGCGACCATGAGCAGGTAGCGTACTGACAATCGCGCCGACCAAGCCAAGTGGAGGACTGCAATGGAGCCAACCCCGACGGTGCAGCTGACCGACGACGAGTGGCGGGCCCGCCTCAGCCCCGAGCGCTACGCCATTCTCCGTCAGGCCGCCACAGAGCCCGCCGGGTCAGGATCACTGCTCTACGTCGACGCCGAGGGCACCTACACCTGCGCAGGATGCGGCACCCCGCTGTTCGCGAGCGACATGAAGTTCGACTCCGGTTGCGGCTGGCCGAGCTTCGACCGGGCCATCGGTGAGGAGCCAGTTGGCACCCGTGAAGACCGGAGCCACGGGATGATCCGGACTGAGATCTTCTGCACCGCGTGCGGTGGGCACCTGGGGCACGTCTTCAACGATGGCCCGACCGAGACGGGGCTGCGCTACTGCGTCAACTCGCTCTCCATCGAGTTCGCTCCAGAGTCTGACGCCAGCTGAGTTAGAACGGGGCGTCGTCGTCGCTCCGAGCGATTCGACTCACCGACGCCGTTGCGAAACGGAGCGATGGGGCGACGTCATCGGCGATGACCTCGACCTTCGTCCTGCGGCGGCCGTCCTCGTCGCTCCATGAACGCATCGACAGGCGTCCTGGGATGACGACGCGCATTCCCTTGGTGATCGAGAGGGCGACGTTCTCTGCGAGTTCGTTGAAGCAGACGACGTCGAAGAACGAGGTCTCTTCCTCCGCCTCTTCGCTGCCGTGGTGCTTCCAGCGACGATTGACCGCGATCCCAAGCGTGGTGGTTGCCACGCCTGCAGTGGTGTAGCGGATCTCGGGCTCTCTCGTGAGGTTGCCGACGATGGTGACCTGTGCTGTCATCTGTGCTCCTTCAGTAGGGAGCACCACCGTGCCGGGAACCGCCGCTTGGGACCTCGCTTCCGAGGTTGCTCTTCTCAGACGTCCAAGAATCGACGAATGGCGATTGCGGAACCGAGCGCACCGATCACCATGCCGACGAGGACCACCACGACTTCGGTGAAGAACAACTGCCAGTTCGACAGCAACATGAGGTGGACGAGCGAGCCGGGGTCAACCCGACTCCCCCACAGGCGCCAAAGCCCCTCTCCACCCCACACGAGTGCTGCAGCCAAGGCGGATCCGATGAACCCTTGCGCCAGTCCCTCGAAGATGAACGGGACTCGGATGAACCAGTTGGTCGCCCCCACGAGCTTCATCACCGCAACTTCACGGCGGCGAGCGAAGATCGCCATCCGGATGGTGTTCAAGATGAGCACGGCAGAGGAGGCGAGGAGCACGAGCGCCACGATCAGCACCGACCACTGTGCCGTGGTGATGATGCGCTGCAAGGTCTTGAGCGTCTTCACCGGTGCGTTGACCTTGAAGACGCCTGGTTGACCGCTGAAGTGGTCAATGACGAGCTGGGCGTCTTGGGGCTGATTCGGCACGCATCGATACGACGAGGGGATGTCGGCCTCGGTGAGCACGGAGAGTTCTGTTGCCGTCAACTGCTTCTGGGCCTCGAGCCAGTCGTCGTGTTGGGTCTGGTAGTAGCACCCGTGCACGAAGGGATAGGCGTCGAGTTCGGCCTTGATTGCCGCGAGTTCTTGGGCAGTGGCACTGGGCTGCATGAACACTGAGACCAAGGTGCCCTTCTCCCAAGCAGTCGTGGCATTGGAGGCGCCGAGACCGAGCACGAGGGATGCCCCGACGAGGAAGAGGGAGATCATCACGGTGAACACCGCCGCAGCCGTGGTGACGCGGTTGCGCCACAGGTTGCTCGTGGTCTCTTTGGCGACGTACTGCGCGAAGTTCGCCATCAGCCGACCGTTCCCACGTCATCGATGCCGTAGACGCCGCGCATCTGGTCACGCACGAGCGACCCGTGGTCGAGTTCGATGACCCGGAGTCGCATCCGGTCCACGAGCGCCTTGTCGTGGGTCGCCATGACGACCGTCGTCCCGGTCTTGTTGATCCGATCGAGGAGACCCATAATGCCCTCGGAGATCTTCGGGTCGAGGTTTCCTGTCGGCTCATCAGCGAGGAGGATGAGCGGTCGGTTGACGAACGCACGGGCGATTGCCACCCGCTGCTGCTCACCACCGGAGAGTTCTGTTGGGAGGTTGCCGCTCTTGTCGGCGAGTCCGACGAGTTCTAAGACCTGGGGCACTTGGGTCTGGATGACCGACTTCGGTCGCCCAATCACCTCGAGGGCGAAGGCCACGTTCTCAAAGACCGTCTTGTTCTGCAGCAATCGGAAATCTTGGAACACACAGCCCAAGTTCCGCCGCAGGTAGGGCACGCGCCACTTGGGCAGGTTCACGATGTCCCGGCCAGCCTCCCAGATTGCGCCCGAATCGGGGAGTTCTTCTCGAAGCAGCAGGCGGAGGAAGGTGGTCTTGCCCGACCCGGAGGATCCCACCAGGAAGACGAACTCACCCTTCTCAATCTCCAACGAGACGTTGCTGAGCGCAACGGTTCCGTTCTTGTAAGTCTTGGTGACGTTTTCGAGCTTGATCATGAGGTGTGGTCCAGCGACCGATGCGCTGGGGATGCCCAGCCTACCGGCCGCACCTCACGCGAGGGGGCCACTTGGGCGGTCGATCACTGCTCGTGACGAACTCGGCGGAGTTCTGCCTCCATGAAGGCATCGAGATCGCCGTCGAGTACCGACTCGACGTTCCCGGTCTCCTCCGAGGTTCGCAGGTCCTTGACGAGTTGGTACGGGGCCATGACGTAGCTGCGAATCTGGTTCCCCCAGGCGTTCTCGGTCCGCTTGCCCGTGAGGGCTGCCAACTCAGCCTCTCGCTCAGCGCGCTGCAGCTCAGCCAACTTGTTGGCGAGGATCTGCATGGCTCTGGCCTTGTTCTGGTGCTGGCTCCGCTCGTTCTGACACGACACCACGACACCCGTTGGGAGGTGGGTCAGGCGAACCGCTGAGTCGGTCTTGTTGATGTGTTGGCCACCAGCGCCAGAGGCTCGGTAGGTGTCGATCCGGAGATCCTTCTCGTCGATCTCAATCTCGGAGACGTCCTCCAAGAAGGGAGTGACATCAATGGAGGCGAAGCTCGTCTGGCGACGGTGCTGGGAGTCGAACGGCGACATCCGCACCAGTCGGTGCACACCGCGCTCGGTGGCCATCAACCCATAGGCGAAGCGCCCCTTGATGATGAACGTCGCCGACAGCAACCCGGCTTCGCCACCTTCGGTCGCTTCATCGAGCTCCACGCTGAAGCCACGTCGTTCTGCCCACCGCTGGTACATCCGCAGCAGCATCTCTGCCCAGTCTTGAGCGTCGGTGCCACCAGCGCCGGCGTGGACCTCGCAGATGGCGTCATACTCGTCGTAGTTCCCAGCGAACAGACTCCGCAGTTCGAGGGCCGACAGGGCGGTCGCAATCTCGGCCACGGTTGCCTGGAGTTCCGTCTCAAGGCTCGAATCAGCCTCGCCCGATCCCCTCGCGTCGTCGATGAGCTCAACGAGCACCGTGGCATCGTCAACGGATCCTTCGAGCTTGGCGAAGGCGTCGACGTCACTGTTCACCCGTCCGAGTTCTGTCGTGATGACCCGAGCCGCATCGACGTCGTCCCAGAGGTCGGGCCGGGCAGCTTCGGCATCGAGCTCAGCCTTGCGAGCGAGCAGCGCATCGATCTTTAAGTACTGGCGGGCCTCGGTCAAGCGCTCGGCGAGTTCGGTCAGCTGGGCTTCCGAGTCGCGAGCGCCGACCCCACTATCGTCCGGCTGCGCCATGGCAGTACTTGAACTTCTTCCCTGAACCGCAGTGGCAGGGATCGTTGCGGCCGATCTTCTCGTGATCCGCCTTCACGATTGGCTGGAGCACTTCGCCCATGTCGGTAGGCATCGCAGCACGTGGCGCGTCCATGCCGTCGGTGACTTGGCCGACATCGGGCAGGAGCCCGGCCAACGTCGACGTGTCGCTCACCGGGTCGTCGGCGGCGACGTAGACGGCGCGGTCGAGTGACGGCGCAGCGGCTCCTTGGGGAACGGCTTCGACGTGCATGACGTAGCGGAGGTAGTCATCGTCGACTGAGTCGACGAGCTGGCCGAACATCGTGAACCCTTCACGCTGCCAGGCAACGAGGGGGTCCTGTTGCGCGACGGCGCGGAGGTTGATGCCCTCGCGGAGGTAGTCCATCTCGGCGAGGTGCTCCCGCCAGCGCTGGTCGATGATCTGCAGCATGATGTCCCGCTCGATCGCTCGTGCGGACTCCTCACCGCCGGGCAGTGACGCCGAGTGCTGTTCGTAGTAGTCGTGAGCCTCTTCGACGACGGAGTCGATGACCTGCGCTTGGTTCTGCGCTGCAGCCAAGTTCTCGACCGTAAAGCGGGTCGGGTAGTACTGCGTCAGTTCGACGAGGAGCTGCTCCAAGTCCCACGCCTCTGGGTAGTCCCCGGGGCAGCACTGTTCGACGAGAGCTTCGAGGGTCTCTTCAAGCAACTCAATCGTGCGCTCTTCGAGGTTCTCTCCGTCCATGATCTTGAGGCGCCAGTCGTAGATGACCTTGCGCTGCTCGTTCATGACTTCGTCGTACTTGAGGACGTCCTTGCGAACCTCAGCATTTCGACCCTCAACGGTGTTCTGCGCCCGCTCAATGGCCTTGGTGACCATCTTGGCTTCGATGGGCTGGTCGTCGGGCAGGGCTCGGCCCATGACCCAGTTGAGTGCTCCAGTGGCAAAGAGTCGGAGGAGGTCGTCTTCTAAGGACAGGAAGAATCGACTTTCACCAGGGTCCCCTTGACGCCCGGCACGACCACGGAGCTGGTTATCGATCCGTCGAGACTCGTGACGCTCAGAACCGAGCACGTAGAGGCCGCCGACCGCACGAACCTGATCGGCTTCGGCGGCACACTGCTCGCTCCAGCGCTCGAGCGCCAGGGCCAGCGCGGCCTGACCCTCGTCGGTGCTCAAGTCGAGGCCATTGGAGAGGACTTCTCGCTGTGCGAGCAGTTCGGCGTTGCCACCGAGCAGGATGTCCACACCTCGACCGGCCATGTTGGTGGCAACCGTCACGGCGCCGAGACGGCCAGCCTGCGCCACAACTTCTGCCTCCCGGAAGTGCTGCTTGGCGTTGAGCACCTCGTGAGGGATGCCCTGGCGGGTCATCATCGACGACAGCAGTTCAGACTTGGCGACCGATGCCGTGCCGATGAGAACCGGCTGACCCTTGGCGCGCCGCTCGCTCACGTCGGCGATGATGGCGTCGAACTTGGCTTGTTCGGTCTTGAAGATGAGATCGGGCTCGTCGATGCGCTGGGGCACTCGGTTGGTCGGGATCGGCACCACGGAAAGGCCGTAGGTGGAGGCGAACTCGCCCGCCTCGGTCTCGGCCGTTCCCGTCATGCCGCCGAGCTTGTCGTAGAGCTTGAAGTAGTTCTGGAGCGTGACCGTCGCCCAGGTGTGGTTCTCGTCGTTGACCTTGACGCGCTCCTTGGCCTCCACGGCTTGGTGGAGACCATCGGACCAGCGTCGACCCTCGAGCGTGCGCCCGGTGAACTCGTCGATGATGTGCACTTCCCCACCGCGGACGAGGTAGTCCTTGTCCCGCTTGTAGAGCTCCTTGGCCCGAAGAGCCTGGGTCAACTGGTGGACGTAGTTGACGGCCACGGCGTCGTAGAGGTTCTCCACGCCGAGCGCCCGCTCGACCTTGGCGATGCCGTCTTCGGTTGGGATGACCGTGCGCTTCTCCTCATCGACTTCGTAGTCGACCTCATTGGTCAAGGTGCGTGCGATCGACGCGAACTGGCCGTAGAGCCGGGCCGTCTCCGACGACGGACCGGAGATGATGAGCGGGGTGCGAGCCTCGTCGATGAGGATGGAGTCGACTTCGTCAATGATGGCGAAGTGGTGACCGCGCTGGACCATGTCCACGCGACTTCGCGCCATATTGTCGCGGAGGTAGTCGAATCCAAGTTCAGTGTTGGTCCCGTAGGTGATGTCTGACTGGTACGCCTCACGCTTTGCAGCAGCATCGGTGATGTCGGGGCCGACCCGGCCAACGGTGAGTCCGAGGAACCGGTGGAGTCGCCCCATCCACTGACTGTCACGGGTGGCCAGATAGTCGTTGACGGTGACCACGTGGACACCCTGACCAGCGAGGGCGTTCAGGTAGACCGGGAGCGTCGAGACGAGGGTCTTTCCTTCACCAGTCTTCATTTCGGCGATC
>CAIQEU010000075.1 GCA_903870905.1 uncultured Actinomycetes bacterium
CCGTCGCGCTGGAGGGCCTCGATGATGCGACGGTCGGTGTCGTCAATGAGGGGAGAGCCCTGCGGGCTCCGCTCACGTGATGCCGGTGCGTCTGTGGTCTCTCTCGAGGTGGTCATGGTTGGTCCTCGCCGCTCCGTGGAGAAGGCGTGTGACGAAATACTACACGGGAATGCCCTCTCGTGCATGATTTCGTCACTGATCGACAGATTTCAGCCGAATTGAGGCCTCTGTGAGAGTTGCCCGGCCCTCGCTCGTCTGTAAGGGTAAGGAGGCGAGTTGGTGGCAACTCGGAACGGGTTGTACCCGAACAACGTCGAGGAGTAACTGTGGACCGGTTGAAGAACTTCATTGGCAATGAGTACGTCGAGGCGAGTGGCCAGGGTGTCACCGAGATCATCGACCCCTCGACCGGCGAGACCTACCTCGAGGCGCCCATCTCCAATGAGAACGACGTCGATCGAGCCTTCGCTGCCGCGTCGTCCGCCTTCAAGATCTGGGGCCGCACCACTCCGTCGGAGCGATCGCTGGCGCTGTTTCGGATTGCCGATGCCCTCGTGGCCCGAGCCGATGAACTCGTTGCCGTGGAGGCCAAGAACACGGGTAAGCCCATTCCGCTGACCCACCAAGAAGAGATCACCCAGATGGCCGACCAGATTCGGTTCATGGGATCAGCTGCCCGCCTCCTCGAAGGACGCGGCGCCACTGAGTACATGGCTGGGATGACCTCCTACATCCGTCGCGAGCCCGTTGGGGTCTGCGGAGCGGTGACCCCATGGAACTACCCGTTCTTGATGGCGGTGTGGAAGTGGGCGCCAGCGATTGCTGCGGGGAACACCATGGTGCTCAAGCCCAGCGACACCACACCCGCCTCCACCTTGCTCATGGCCGAGATCATGAGCGAGTTCCTCCCTGCTGGCGTGTTCAACGTGGTCGTCGGCGACCGCTCGACGGGCCACGCACTCGTGCAGCACAAGACACCCCGCATGGTCTCGCTCACCGGCTCGGTGCGCGCCGGTATGGACGTTGCAGCGACCGCCGCTCCTGACCTCAAGAAGGTCCACTTGGAGCTCGGTGGCAAGGCCCCCGTGATCGTGTTCGACGACGCCGACCTCGAGTTGACCGCAGCGGGCATCGCAGGTGCTGCGTACTTCAACGCTGGCCAGGACTGCACCGCAGCCTGCCGAGTCCTCGTGAGCCCGAAGATCCACGGCGACCTCGTCGAGGCCCTCGCTGCTGCAGCCGCCAACACCCTCGTGGATGGCCCGTGGAACGACGACGCCGAAGTTGGCCCCCTCAACAACGTCAACCAGCTGGCTCGGGTTCAGGGCTTCATCGACCGCACGCCAGGCCACGCGCGCATCGTCCAAGGTGGGCACGCCATGGGCAAGGGCTACATGTTCGAGCCCACGGTCATCGACGGCCTGCAGCAGCGTGACGAGATGATCCAGAACGAGGTCTTCGGTCCCGTCATCACGGTGCAGGAGTTCAGCGATGAGGCCCAAGCCATCGAGTGGGCGAACGACGTCGACTACGGCCTCTCGGCCAGTGTGTGGACGACGGACCACGGCCGTGCCATGCGGATGTCACGCGACCTCGACTTCGGGTGCGTGTGGATCAACACCCACATCCCCGTCGTCGGTGAGATGCCCCACGGTGGCTTCAAGCACTCGGGATACGGCAAGGACCTCTCCGTCTACGGCTTCGAGGAGTACACCCGCATCAAGCACGTGATGCACTCGCTCGGCGAGTAGTTCCCACGTGTCGACTAGCCGAGGGGGGCGTCGTGGCGCAGCATGAAGGTGGTGAAGGAGTCCCTGGGTTCGTCGAGGGGCGGTTCGGAATGCCAGTTCCAGAGTCGCAAGAGCGCGCCCAGTTGAAGGCCGACGAGCTGAGCCTCTTCGACGCCACGGCCGTTGCCGTGTCGTCGGTGGCTCCGGCGTACTCGCTGGCCACTGCCCTCGGATCGATGTTCATCATCTCCTCGGTAGGGGACAAGGCGCCGGCCATGGTGATCTTGTCGTTCATTCCGATCCTCTTCATCGCCTACGCGTACTTCCACCTCAATCGGAGGAATCCCAACTGCGGGGCGAGCTACGCCTGGCTGTCGGAGATCATCCACCCTGCTGCTGGGTGGTTCAACGGATTCCTCCAAGTGGGCATCTCGGTCATCTTCTGCGTGCAGAGCCCGATCGTCGCCGCGGGGTACACCTTGGCCTTCTTCAACGCCCTCGGATGGATCAGTGGCGCAACGGCAGGATCCACGCTGCTGACAGCGCTCATCGCCTCGGCGTGGTTGGTCCTCATCACCTTCTTCTGTATCTACGGTATTCGATGGACGACGAACTTCCAGTGGGTGCTGTGCATCATTGAGTACGTGGCCGTCGTGGTGTTCTCCATCGGCGGCATCATCAAGGTGGCGCTCAGCAACCACGCACACCGTGCTTTCCATGCTGCGTGGCTCAACCCCTTTGGCGTGCACGGACTCGGCAACATTGCAACCGCGTTGGCGGTCGGCACGTTCCTGTTCTGGGGTTGGGACACCGCCGTCAACCTGAACGAGGAGACCAAGGCCCCGGGTCGCACACCAGGCAGAGCGGCGATTCTGTCGATGTGGCTCATTCTCGGCGTGTTCCTCCTCAACTTCGTGGCAGCGCAACTCCTCCTCACCCCCGACCAGCTGGGCAGCGACAACCTGCTCTTCGTCTTCGGTGTTGCCTTCGCTGGGAAATGGGCCGGCTACGTCATGATCTTCGCCGTCTTGTCGTCCTCGGTGGCAACGGCGCAGACGACGCTCTTGCCCGCTGCCCGTATCACCTACTCAATGGCCCGCGACGAGGTCTTCCCGCAGCTCTTCGCCAAGGTGCACGGGACCTTCAAGACTCCGGCCGTTGGCACCGCGGTGCTCGGCGCCTTCGCGATGGCAGGAATCTGGTGGGTGCAGTACACCGGGGCGGGTTCGAACGTCATCGCCACCTTCACCAACAACGTGGGCGCCATCGTGGCCTTCTACTACGGCGTGGCTGGCATTGCCTGTGCCTGGGCGTTCCGCAAGGCGCTCGTGTCCTGGCGGTTCGCCGTGACCGGCATTCTCCTGCCCTTCATTTCCGGCGTCGTCCTCATCGCGATCATGATCTGGGACATCAAGTCCAACGGATGGTCGGGGATGAAGTGGGACATCTTGTTGCTGATTCTCTCGGCCGTCCTCACCCCGTTCGTGTGGGTGAAACGACGCTCGGTCGCCTTCTTCAATCGACCCCTCGTGGCCTACACTTCGGAGGAGTAGCGCCGAGCAGACAACGGGGTCTGTCGGGATGTGAGCGGAGTGGCCATGCGAATTGGCGTGCCGAGTGAAGTGAAGGCCGACGAGTACCGGGTGGCGATTACCCCGGCTGGCGTTCGGGAGTTGGTGGCGCACGGCCATACCGTCCTCATTGAGCGTGGGGCGGGTACTGGATCGTCGATGTCGGATGCCGAGTTCACCTCGGTCGGTGCCACCATGGTCGACGACGTCGATGACCTGTGGGCTGACGCCGACATGATCTTGAAGGTCAAAGAGCCTGTGGCCGAGGAGTACGGACGCTTGAGCGCTCGCAAAGACCAAGTGCTCTTCACCTACCTCCACCTCGCGGCTTCTCGGAGTTGCACTGACGCCCTCCTCGCTGCGGGTAACACCGCAATTGCCTATGAGACGGTTCGGCTCCCCGACAATTCGCTTCCCCTCCTCACCCCGATGAGCGAAGTCGCTGGTCGCATGGCGCCGCTCATGGGAGCGCACCACCTGATGCGCTCCGGAGGCGGACGAGGCGCGCTCATCACTGGCGTTCCCGGCGTACCTGCGGCCAACGTCATGGTCCTCGGTGCTGGTGTGGCTGGCATGGCTGCGGCCACCGTCGCCGTTGGCATGCACGCCAACGTCACGATCTTCGACCGCAACCTCGACCGCCTTCGCCAGGTCGATCACCACTTCCGAGGTGCCGTGGAGACCGTCGCCTCGTCCACGCACACGATTGAGGAGTACGTCCAACTCGCCGACATCGTCATCGGTGCGGTCCTCGTGGTGGGCGCCAAGGCGCCGAAACTGGTCACCGACGCCATGGTGGCGACCATGCGACCTGGCTCGGTGCTCGTCGACATCTCCGTCGACCAAGGCGGGTGCTTCGAGGGAACGCGACCGACGACGCACTCTGACCCCGTCTTCTCCGTCCACCAGTCGCTCTTCTACTGCGTGGCCAACATGCCGGGAGCCGTCCCGAACACCTCGACCCACGCCCTCGTGAACGCCACCTTGCCCTACACCTTGGAACTCGCGAACCGAGGATGGAAGGACGCGGTCGCCCGTGATGCTGCCCTCGCTGAGGGTGTCAACGTGGTGGGCGGGCACCTCACGTCTGCTCCCGTTGCCGAGGCACATGGGCTCCGTGCGGAGGCCCTCACAAGCTTGCTGTAGGTGCTCGTCTAGGGCTGAAGATTCTTGAACTGCGAGGCAACAATTTCAGGGATTGCTCCTGGGAGATCTTGTGTCTGAGCAGCAGCAGTCTCAACCGCTCGGGGGACTCGCTCCGAGAGTTCGCTCAGCGTTCTGGCCGCAACGTCGGGGCGAATCCCCCAAGTGATCGCCTCGTTCATCAGTCGGCCGTAGGTGACGGAGCGGGTCTTTCGGACGTTGTCGATGTACATCGAGAGCTCGCTGTCGACGTAGTACAGGGTCGAGAGTGAGTCGTAGAGGGGAGCGAGCTCAATCCGTCCGTCGCGGTGGTGGAGCACGGAGAAGTTCTTCCCGTGCGCGTCGCCGTTGCCGACGAGCACGTTGACGAACACCATCTCGAGCAGGCGGATGAGGGACTGTGGGTCGGCGTACTGCCGGAGGATGCCCGCAATTTGGCGCAAGGACGGCCCACCATCGTGTTGGTACTTGTCCTTCGGCGAGCGTGAGAACACCTGACAGAAATCTTCTTGGTGGATGCGTTGAACGCTTCCATCGGCCGCAACGAGTCGGTCGAATCGTTCAACGACGATGAGTGGCCGTCCTCCGAATTCGGTGGTGTCGATGGTCGCGGTGCGGACGCCCAGGTATCGGGCGAACCGCATGCAGAACGCCTCGTTGGCAACGGTGTTCGGGAACGCTCTGATCTCTGGTTTCAAGAGATGTGTGGACGGCGTTCCATCAGTGGGCGAGCCCCAGGTTCCGTCGATGCGGCGCGTGAGGAGCAACTTCTCTTGCACCCCAGCGAGAGAAATTCGTACGTGATCGCTGAGGCCGAGCGGGGCATTCTTCAAGTTCACGACCTGATCGGTAATCTCCTCATCCGTCAATGGTCGTGCGGTGAGGGTCGTCGCAGGTGCGGGTGCTGGTTCGTCTCGAGGTTGAACGATGATCGCTCCTGCACAATCTCGTCCGAGCTCTCGAATGAGTCCGAAGGTGTCGTTCGCACTGAGATCGAGCTGTTCGGCAATGACACGTCGCTGCTCGCCTTCTGGGAGGAGGCCATCGAGGAATGCCCGAGTCCGGGCGTTTGGAATCGAGTCCTGCGAGAGTCGGGTGCAGCAGTGTTCGGCGTCGAGCGCGTGACCCTACCGACAGTGCGGGGCAGCAGCCAAGAAGAGTTGCTGAGACAGGACCAGTGTCCCGATGCCGGAGTGTGATCGATAGTGGACCTCG
>CAIQEU010000076.1 GCA_903870905.1 uncultured Actinomycetes bacterium
AAAGGCTCGAAGGTGGTTCGGTGCGTACCAGATGTAGGAGACGTTCTGCGGGTAGGGCAGCATTGCATCACACTGGAGATACGTCTCTCCATCGACATCAACCTCACGGTAGTTCCAACCATGCGCAGCGTTGAACCGAACGTCGTTGCGCGATCCATCTTCGTTGATCTGCGCGAACTGACTGAAGGCGAAACCAATCTCTGGATTGGCGTCGAATGCCTTCACCACCTCTTCGATCGCCCGGGTCGCCAAGAGATCATCGTGGTCAAGTTCGACCAGAATTTCCCCTCGACTTTGGTCGCAGGCGTAGCGCTTCGCAGCGCCCACGCCATGGAGATCGTGATTCGTAAGGACACGCACACGCTCGTCGGCAACTGGAGGACGCCACAGGGCTCCACCGTTGAGGACGACGACCCATTCCCAGTCCGTGAAGGTCTGAGCGACCAGCGCATCGAAGCACTCGTTGAGGAACGTTGGTCGATGGGTCGGCGTGAAAACCGAAACTCTTGGCATCAAGGATTTCCCTACTTCGTTGAAGCAGGGATCTTGATGTTCGCCGGCACCTTCGATGCAAACGAAGGGTCAACCTTGATGGCGGCCTTCAAGTACGCGATACCGCCACCGTGGTTCCCCGAGTCGTAGGTGAGGAGGCCTAAGTTGAAGAGCGTGTTGGCGTCACCAGGCTTGATGCTCAGGATCTGCTGATAGTACTGGGCAGCGAGCGTGGGGTTCGATGGCGTCAGCGCAATTGCCAAGTTGTACATCGCTGCCGTGTAACGAGGAGCGAGCTGAATTGCTGCCTCATAACTCGTGATGGCATCTTGGAGATCACCGTTGGCTTGGTGAATCGCACCAATGTCGAAGTTGGCCACGGCGGCGTACACCTCGAAGTCCTTGGGGCTCTCGCTGATGACCTGTTGGAATTGAGCGATTGCTCCAGCAGTGTCGCCAGACTGTGCTAGCACCGCACCGTGCTGGAGATCGGCACCAATTTGCGAGTGCGTCTTCGGGGAACTCGAGAACACGAGGAACGCCACCACTGCCGCTACAGCAATCACAACCACTCCACCAACGACCGTCAGGAGGAGCCCCTTTCGATTCTTTGCAGGGCGGACTTTCGGCGCAGTGGCCTGAGGGCGCTCCTCTCCAGTGAAGTCCACTGGGGTGTAGCGAGGTTCTGAAGTCGTCATAGTTCTCTCATTATAGGTTCGGAAAGGTCCGCTGCGTCGTCACTCGATGGTCAAAAGATCGAACAACTGGAGTTCCTCTTCGCCGACAGGAGACCTGCCGACGAAGAGGAACGTTCCTAGTTCGACAGGAACGTCGAGCCACCCGGGTTGGTCGGGGCCGTCGTCGTTCCCCACGTCCACTGCCACGTGGTGTTGGGGGAAAGGGACGAGTGAACCAATTCAACGGCGTAGGCAGTTCCCGGTACGGGAACGAAGTTCGCGAACGACGCCGTTGTCGCATTGGTCGCAATTGCGTTCGCCTTGATAGCTCCCGTTGAGTCAACGATGTAGAGCGTGTCCGTGCGAGTAAGCCCAGCCGCAGTTCCAAGCGTCAGCGTCAAGGACTCCGCAATCGAGTTGTGGATAGTGGTCGCAACTGCGGCGAACGAAGCTCCAGTCACCACAGACCCAGGAGCAAGCGGGTAGAACTGCGATAGCGACGTTGCGCCGGTTGCGGTCGGAGCACCGAAGCTGGCAATCGTTGCACCCGGCGTCGTCGTCGTGTCCCACACTGGCTCTTGCGCCTGGTCGAGCTGCCACGTCGAAGCACTGGTGGCGCCGTTTGCGTAGATCAACTCAGGGGTAACGGTGATGCTCGAGCCAGCGGTCACCGCAGTCACGAATCCAGCCATGTAGGTGTCGGTAGC
>CAIQEU010000077.1 GCA_903870905.1 uncultured Actinomycetes bacterium
CGCCCTCTACGACTCCGCTCGTTGGTTCGTCGACCACGGCTACGTCGCCCAGAAGCGAGTGGCGAAGCTCTCCTGGAACCCGCCGGTTGGTGCCTAGACCCGCACCTTGCATCGACGAAGCGCGATGAGGAGCGCCTCGAAGTGCAGGGTCTCGTTCGGGTTGTGCTTCATCGAGGCCATGGACGACGTGATGCAGTCGATGGCTTGCCCGCACGCCTTGGCTTCGGCGGTGCTCTCGGCGTCGCTCCCGAGGGATTCGGCGAGGAGGTCGCCGTAGGCGCGCTGGAGCATCGACAGTCCAGCTCGGAGCTCTTCGCCGCGGTAGCGCCGTTCGAGGCGGGCCTGACGGTCGAGGAACTCCTTGCGTCCGGGCATGGACCGCTCGCCAGCAGCTTCGCTGGCAGCTTCACGCGCCGCCAGGTCCTCTGCGTGTCGTTCCTTCAGCGGAGCGAGTGCGGCGTCGGTGGCGTCGAGGAGTTGGCGCACGATGACCGCGATGTCGCCGTTCCCATCGAGTACTGCCGGTACGTTCCTCCAGAGCGACAGCCGTTCGGCGAAGGAGGGATCCGCAACGAGGAGACGGGCTCGGTCGAGGTTTCCTGCACTGGCTCGGGCGACCTCTCGGGCCGTTGTCGCCTCGACACCGTCGCTGGCCAGCGCGGCAGCAATCTCAGCCGTCGACAGGGGCGGGAAGGCCACCTCGACGCACCGAGAGGCCACGGTGACCAGTTCCGGTGGCACGTCGTCGGCGAGGAGGAGGAAGACGGTGGTCGCCGGCGGTTCCTCGAGCGTCTTGAGCAGGGCCGGCGCTGATCGGGTGGCCAAGTGGAAGTCCTCGATGATGAGCACCTGACGAGCGGCCTCCAAGGGTCGGCGCTGGGCCAAGGTGGCAGCCGTTCGGAGATCCTCCACCGAGATGGTGGCGCCTGAACGGGTCGAGTGCACGATGTCGGGGTGACGACCCTTGGCGGCTAACTCGCAGTTGCGACAGGTGCCGCATCCGCCGTTCGGGCAGACGAGGGCGGCGGCGAAGGCGTCGGCAGCGACCTCCTTGCCGCACCCCGGGGGCCCGACGAGGAGGTAGGCGTGGACTGGTCGCACGAGGGCGGCACGAAGCGCTTCGACCGCGTCGCGCTGGCCGACGACGTCGTCGAAGGTTGCGGTCACGACGTCTTCGCCACGGCTGCATCGACCGCTGCATCGACGGCAGCGCACACGGCATCGAGGTCAGCCGTGCTGTCAATGATGACCCACTGGTGGGCAGCGCCGAGGGCCAAGAAGCCGTTGCGCACGCGCTCGTGGAACGCGGTGTCGAGGGCCTCTAAGCGATCGGGTTTCGTCTGGCCGAGGCGAGCCTTGGAGGTCGCAAGATCGCAGTCGAGGAGGATCGTGCAGTCGGGCTGACGGCCACTGGTGGCGAACGTGACGACGGATGTGAGCACGTCGAGGTCGATGCCCTGGCCGTAGCCCTGGTAGGCGAGGGTGGAGCCGGAGAACCGGTCGCTCACGACGTGGCGGCCGGCGTCGAGTGCGGGGTTGATGAGGGTGTGGACGTGCTGGGCTCGATCGGCAGCCATGAGCAGTGCTTCGGCGGTCGGTACTGGTGCGGCGGCATCGTCGTGGAGGAGGAGGCGGCGCAGTTCAACCCCGAGTGGGGTGTCGCCAGGTTCGAAGGTGGAGAGTGCACCGAGTCGTTCTGCGGTCCGGCGTGCCTGGGTGGATTTCCCCGAACCGTCGATGCCTTCGAAGACGATGAAGCACCCAGCCATCTCAGTCCTCTGATTGGGCGGCAGATCCAGCCTTCAAGGCGACGGCCTTCTTCGCAGGCGTCTTCTTGGTTGCCGCCTTCTTGGCGGTTGCCTTCTTCACCGTCTTCTTCGCCGCAGCCTTCTTGGCCGGTGCCTTCTTCGCTGCCGCCTTCTTGGTGGCCTTCTTCGCCGGTCCAGCAGCACGGCGATCAGCGAGGAGCTCGGCAGCTCGCTCGGGGGTCAGCTCCTCAACGGTGTCACCCTTGCGCAGGCTGGCGTTGGTGGTGCCATCGGTGACGTAGGGGCCGAAGCGCCCTTCCTTCAAGAGGATGACCACGCCAGTGACCGGGTCGGGACCGAGTTCTTTGAGCGGTGGTGCTGCGGCGCGCCGGCCGCGCTGCTTGGGCTGGGCGAAGATGGCGAGCGCCTCATCCATGGTGAGGGTGAGGAGTTGCTGCTCGGTCTCGAGGCTCCGACTGTCCGTCCCGCGTTTCACGTAAGGGCCGTAGCGGCCGTTGTGGGTCTCGATGGGGAGGTTACTCTCGGGATCGACACCGACGGTCCGTGGAATCGACAGCAGCGTGAGCGCGTCCTCGAGCGTCAAGGTGCCGAGGTCCATGTCCTTGAACAGCGACGCGGTCTTGGGCTTGGTAGTGCCCTCCATCTCGCCGAGTTGGATGTAGGGGCCGTAGCGGCCAGCCTTGGCGAAGACCGGGAGTCCCGTGGCCGGGTCAGCACCGAGCTCGCGGTCTTGGCTCGGTGCGTGGAGGAGCTCGAGCGCCCGTTCGACCGTCAGTTCATCGGGGAGCGTGTCGTCGGGAATGGACGCTCGCTCCTCACCGCGCTGGAGGTAGGGGCCGTATTTTCCGGACCTGACCACGACCATCTCGCCGTTCTCGTCAGCGCCGAGGACGATGGTGTTGATGGCCCGGGGGTCGATCTCATCGATGTGAGTGGTGACCGCGCTCTTGAGCCCGATGCGCTCGGTCTCGGTGCCCGCGGCGTCGTCGCCGAAGTAGAAGCGACTGAGCCAGGGCAGGGCTTCTTCTTGACCACTGGCGATGGCGTCGAGGTCGTCTTCCATCGAGGCGGTGAAGTTGTAGTCGACGAGGTCGCTGAAGTGCTGCTCGAGCAGAGAGACGACGGCGAAGGCGATGAAGGAGGGGACGAGCGCTGGTCCCTTCTTCCAGACGTAGCCACGGTCTTGGATGGTGGAGATGACGCTGGCGTAGGTGGACGGTCGACCAATGCCGAGCTCTTCCATCTTCTTGACCAGTGAGGCATCGGTGTAGCGAGCCGGAGGCTGAGAGTGGTGATCCACGGCTTCGAAGGCAGACGCGGTGACGACGTCACCAACAGCCAGGGCCGGCAGGATCTTCTCTTGGTCGGCCAACTCAGCTTCTGGATCGTCCGCACCTTCGACGTAGGCCCGGCGGTATCCGGGGAAGGCGATGACGCGTCCGTTGGCTTGGAACTCGGCGTCTTGACCGGCGAACGCCGCTGCGCTCCCCGGCACGGTAGCCGTCAGACGCACCTGGGCACTGGTGCCCCGAGCATCGGCCATCTGGGATGCCACGGTGCGCATCCAAATGAGTTCATACAGGCGGAACTCGTCCCCTGAGAGACTGCGGGCGGCTTCGTCCGGTGTCCGGAAGGTCTCTCCAGCGGGGCGGATGGCTTCGTGGGCCTCTTGGGCGTTCTTGACCTTTCGCTCGTAACGACGGGGTTCAGCTGGAACGTAGGCCTCGCCGTAGAGCTCTCGAGCCTGGGACCGAGCGGCCTGGAGGGCTTGGTCGGACAAGGTCGTCGAGTCCGTCCGCATGTAGGTGATCCAGCCCTGCTCGTAGAGGCGCTGGGCGGTCTGCATGGCCCGCTGGGCCGACAGACGAAGTTTTCGGCCAGCCTCTTGCTGCAAGGTCGAGGTCATGAAGGGGGGCTGGGGCCGAGAGGTGAAGGGCTTCTCGGTGACCGAGGTCACGCTGAACGCGGCGTTCGGCAGGGCTGCCGAGAGCGCAGCGGCTGAAGGGCCGTCGAGGGCCAGGCGATCCGAGGTCTTTGCACCCGTGGAGTCGAAGTCCTTGGATCCGGCGAGGTCCACCCCACCGAGGCTCACGAGTGTGGCGCCGAACGCGTCCGGGGTCTTCGTGAATGTAGCGGTCACGTCGTGCCAGGTGGCAGAGGTGAAGGCCATGCGCTCTCGTTCGCGCTCGACGACGAGGCGAGTGGCAACCGATTGCACTCGACCAGCAGAGAGGCGGGGCAGCACCTTCTTCCAGAGCACCGGTGAGACCTCGTAGCCGTAGAGACGGTCGAGGATTCGTCGGGCCTCTTGGGCGTCGACGAGGCGCCGATCGAGGTCACGAGAGTCCACGACGGCCCGCTCAATGGCTGCTCTCGTGATCTCGTGGAACACCATGCGTCGAACGTCGACCTTGGGTCCAGGGTTGAGGACCTCCAAGAGGTGCCAGGCGATCGACTCCCCTTCGCGGTCTTCATCGGTGGCGAGGAAGAGTTGGTCGACTTTCGCCAACTGCGCCTTCAAATTCTTGACGACGTCCTTCTTGTTCCGTGAGACGACGTAGATCGGCTTGAAGCCGTCGTTCACATTCACGCCGAGTCGCGCCCAGTCCTCGCCCTTGTAGACGGCAGGAACCTCATCGGCGCCGTTCGGGAGATCTCTGATGTGCCCAATGGAGGACTCAACGACGTAGTCGGACCCGAGCATGGCCTGAATGGTCTTGGCCTTGGCCGGAGACTCAACGATGACGAGTGCTTTAGCCACGGAGTACTCCTTTCTCGTGCTCGGGTGCGATGGCGCCGCGTGGAGCCTCGACCCTAGGCGACGGTGATGGGACAACCACGGGCACCCTACTCACCGGGTTCGGCCACGAGTTCGTACTCGGGGTTCGTCATCTGCAGCACGCCATCACGTTCGGCCACCATGGCTTCGGCGACGAGGCGGGTTCCCTGGGTGATGCCTGGGATATTCGGGCGACCGAGGAACGTGATGGTGATGTCACCGGTGTCGTCGGTGAGCACGCACTCGAGGTTGGAGGTGTCACGGGCGGGCTGAATGCGGATCGAGCGCACTCGCCCGGCAACCCTCGCCCGCTGCCGGGTCTCGAGCGCTGCGATCTTGACGGTTCCCTCAGCTCGAGCGGCGAGGGCGAGGTCGATCTCAGCCATCTTCGGCTGGTGCGACTCACTGGTGGCGGCCGCTGCGTCGACCTCTTCGTCTCGCAGGTCGTCCAAGGTGAGTTGCCGTCCTGCGGCCTTCAGGTTGAACGGCACGATGGTGGCGGCCACGTGGGGCACCGTCGTCAGCGCTTCGGCGATCTTGTCAGCGGAGCGGTCGTGGAGGAACCGACTGATGCGAGAGTTGAAGATTCGGCGAGGGAGGAGGACTGTGCACTCGGTGTTCCCATCGGCCACGACGTCGGCTGCGAATTCGAGTGCCGCCCGGTCGAGGCGGCGGTCACGACATTCAATGACGTCGAGGGGGAAGCGACCGATGCCGAGACGTCCCCACGAGTCGACGAGTTCAACGGCAGCGAGGGAGTCCAGGTTGAAGTGAATGGCTCGGAGATCGTCGGGGTGCAGGTTGCGGGCGTACTGCATGGCCCGAGCGGTCGCCATGTCGAGCCGATCAACGAAGACCACGACCGAGTGGCGACGGAGCACCGGTGCCTCGACCGTGGCATCGACACCTTTGACGAGCGTGTCCTCCTCCTTCTCGTACTGCTTGCGGAGGTGGAGGAGTCCGAAGTACATCGGAGGGGCAACCGCGAAGATGAGCCAAGCACCTTCAGCGAACTTGGTGATGAGCAAGATGAGGACGACGGCACCCGACAGCCCCGCGGAGAAGCCGTTGACGACCATGCCGAGGTGCCAGCGGCCCTCCCGAGTCGTCCAGTGCTGCTTCAACATGCCAGCACCTGCCACGGTGAATCCCGTGAAGACGCCGACAGCGTAGAGGGCGACGAGTGAGTTGACGTTGGCCTTGAACGCCACGATCAAGGTGATGGCGACCACGGTCAGCATGAAGATGCCGTTGGAGAACGCGAGGCGGTGGCCACGCTTGGTGAGCTGGCGAGGGAGGTAGTGGTCACTGGCCACGAAACTGGCGAGGAACGGGAAGCCGTTGAAGCTGGTGTTGCCACCGGTGAACAAGATCAACATCGTGGCGAACTGGACGACGTAGAAGAGGACGTTGCCGAGTCCTCCGGAGCCGAGGACGTAGTGCACCTCTTGGGAGACGACCGTTGGGGAGCCACTGCCGTAGGGCACCGCATGGGTCCAGTGGGCGATCAGCGAGGTCCCGAGGACGAGGTAGGCGAGGACCAGGCACATGACGACGAGCACGATCCGGCCGTTGCGGGCCTTCGGTTGCTCGAAGACGTCGATGCCGTTCGAGACCGCCTCGAGGCCGGTGAGCGATGCTCCACCGTTGGCGAATGCCTTCAAGAGGTAGAAGACGCCGAGACCCATGAGGAGGGCGTTGGCCTTCGGGTGGCCGAGGTTGTAGCCGATCACCTTCTCTGCGGGAATGGCGTGGGCGTGGAGTGAACCACTGAGGCCCTTGATGAACCCCATGGTCACGACGAAACCCAAGGAGATCACGAAGAAGTACACCGGAGCGGCGAACCACGCTCCTGCTTCTTTCAGGCCTCGGAGATTCGCGTAGAACATGAGGAGCACGACCGCGACCGTGATGGGGACGGTGCCGTTCCCGAAGATGGGGAAGTTCGTGAGGAGCGATGGGAAGGCACTCGTCATCGCTGCGGTTCCGGCGGAGACCTGGACGGCGACGGTGACGGTGTAGTCAATGAGCAGGGCCACGGCGGCGACCTGGGCGAACTTGGTGCCGAAGTTCTTCCTCGCCACGACGTAGGCGCCACCGGAGTGGGTGTAGTGGCCGAGGATCTCGAGGTAGGACAACGCCACGAAGAACAGCACGGCCAAGATCGCCACGGTGATGGGGATCACCATGGTGAAGGCACCGAGCCCGATGAGCGGCACGAGGACGACGAGCATTTCCTCGGTGCCGTAGGCAGAGGACGAGATCATGTCGGGGCCGAGGACCCCCATCGCGACGACCTTGCGCAGCTTCTCCGAGGAGAGTCGTTCGGTGACCATTGGTGGGCCGAGGAGTCGATTCTTCAGCCGGTACTGCCACGTCTCGGGGTAGGCCGCGGCGATGCGCTGGTGGCGCCTGATGCCGCGGACGCGTTCGTGGTTGTGCTCACTCATGTCCCTCTGAGTATTGCCGAGGCAGCGCCCTCTTCGGGCGGAGGGCTCCAGATGGCGCGCTGATTCGTGGTTGAATCGGGGCGTGCACATCGTCATCGTGGGTTGCGGTCGAGTCGGAGCGGGTCTGGCGGCAGACCTGTCGTCCGAGGGCCATTCCGTCGCCGTCATCGACCGGAACGGGAAGCAGTTCCGTCGCTTGGGCTCGAACTTCAGTGGTTCGATGATCGCTGGTTCGGGGTTCGATCGCGGCAGCCTCGAAGAAGCAGGTATCACTCGAGCCGACGCCCTGGCCGCGGTCACGAGCGGCGACAACTCCAACATCTTGACCGCTCGAATCGCTCGGGAGCACTTCGGCGTCCCAAACGTGGTGGCTCGCATCTACGACCCCCAGCGGGCCGAGGTCTACCAGCGCCTCGGAATCGCCACCGTCGCCACGGTGACCTGGACGATTGATCAGGTGCGCCGTTGGCTCATTCCCGATGAAGACCGTCCGTCGTGGGTCGATGCCAGTGGGATGCTGCACTTAGTCGACCGTCCACTCCCCGCAGCGCTGGCTGGTCAGCGCCTCCGCCACGTGATCCCAGAAGACGTCGCCACCATTATTGCGGTGACCCGCGCCGGAAAGCCTCGTCTCCACGTGGAAGATCTCATGGGTCAAGACGGTGATCTGCTGCACCTGGCTGTCCTGAAGGAGCACCTCGACCACCTCGAGGCCGTGCTGCAGCAAGGAGATGCATCGTGAAGGTCGCCATTGCTGGGGCAGGATCCGTTGGCGTTGCCATTGGCGAGGATTTGGCCCGCAAGGGTCACGACGTCACCATCTTCGAACAAGACCACGATGTCGTGGCCAAGCACGGCACCATTGACGGCGTCACGGTGCTCCCAGGCGACGCCTGCGAGCTCGCCATGCTGCGTGCTGCAGGTCTTGAATCCTTCGACGTCATGGTGGCCGCGACCGGTGACGACGAAGACAACTTGGTGATCTCGCTCCTGTCCAAGCAAGAGTTCGCCGTGCCACGGGTGATCGCCCGGGTGAACAACTCGAAGAACCAGTGGCTCTTCAATGAGACGTGGGGCGTCGACGTCTCCGTCTCGACGCCGCAGCTGCTGACGAGTTTGGTGGAAGAAGCGTTCGCTGTTGGATCCCTCGTTCGACTGATGACCTTCGACGACGGGCACGCCAACCTGTTTGAAGTGACGTTGGCTGACCATTCGCCGGCCGATGGCAAGCGCATTGAAGAACTCGATCTCGGTCGTGATTCGGCCATTGTGGCGATCGTCCGCAACGGGCACATCGTGCAGCCTGATGACGCGGTGCAGCTCAACCGTGGTGATGAAGTTGTCGTGCTGGCACCCGCCGATGACGCACCGCTTATCACTGCCGCGTTGATTGGGAACTAGCGTCCTGCCCTTCACCCAGGCAGGGTCGTAGGCTGAACACGTGCAAGCCGCCTTCTTCGATCTCGACAAGACGGTCATCGCCAAGGCGTCCATCGCTGCCTTTGGTCGCCCACTTCGCCGCCAAGGCCTCATCTCTCGCCGAATGGTGGCGAGAGCGGTAGCGGGGCAACTCATGTTCATGTACTTCGGGGCCGATGAAGAGCGCTTGACGAAGATCCGAGAATCCATGCTCACCTTGACCAAGGGTTGGGATAGCGAGCAGATTTCCTCAATCGTCCGAGAGACCCTTATCGAGACGATTGAGCCCCTTATCTACGCAGAAGCCCTCGACCTCATGGAGCACCACCGCGCCGAAGGCCACCGGGTCTACCTCGTCTCGGCCAGCCCCGAAGAGATCGTGTTCCCCCTGGCAGAACTGCTGGGCGTCGATGGCGCCGTTGCCACGCGGGCCAAGGTCGACAATGCCGGTTGCTACACCGGTGAGACCGAGTTCTACAACTACGGCCCGAACAAGGCTGTGGCGATGGAAGAACTGGCGAAGACCAACGGCATCGACCTCGCCGCGTCGTGGGCCTACTCCGACTCAGCGACCGATCAGCCCATGCTGGAGATCGTCGGGCACCCCGTTGCCGTGAACCCCGACCGTGCGCTCGCCAAGGTAGCCAAAGAGCGCGGCTGGGAAGTCATGACCTTCACGAAGCCGGTTCGGTTGCGCGATCGGGTGTCGAAGCGAACGCCAGTACTCACGGGCATCGTCGCCGTGATCGGCGCACTCGGTCTCTTGGCGGTCAAGTCCAGCCCGAAGCACCGCGCCCCGAGAGCAGCGAGCTGACCTCAGACGTTGAGCAGGTCCCGAGCGCCGGTGTCTGAAGAAGGGTGCCGGAGCTTCGACATCGCTCGCGCTTCGATCTGACGGATGCGCTCGCGGGTCAAGTTGAAGTGCTCACCGACCTCTTCCAAGGTGCGAGGCTCGCCACGGTCCAGGCCGAAGCGGAGCATGAGGATCTCGCGCTCACGCTCTTCGAGTGGTCCGAGCAGGCGGCTGATCTCATCGGGGAGGAGCGCAATGGCAGCTGCCTCGAACGGTGATTCAGCGCCGCGGTCTTCGACGACGTCACCGAGTTCGGCGTCACCATCTTCACGGAGGGGTTCTGACAGCGACAGTGGCTCGGCGCGGAATCGCAGGGCTTCGATCAGCTTGTCCTCAGGCATCTCGACTTCAGCACCGAGCTCGGCCAAGGTCGCTGGGCGTCCGTATTTCAGCTCCAGACGAGCCTGCGCTTTTTGGACGCGGGCCAAGGTGTCACCAGCGTGCACGGGGAGGCGGATGGTGCGACCGGTATTGGCGATCCCTCGGGTGATGGCCTGGCGGATCCACCAGGTGGCGTAGGTGGAGAACTTGAAGCCCTTGCGCCAGTCGAACTTCTCGACGGCGTGCATGAGGCCGAGGTTGCCCTCTTGGATGAGGTCGAGGAGGGGGAGCCCCGATGCCTGGTACTTCTTGGCAATGGAGACCACGAGGCGGAGGTTGGACTGCACGAAGGTCTGCTGGGCGTCCTCGCCCTTCAACTTCGTTCGGCTGAGCTCACGCTTCTGCGCGACGGTCAGGCCCTTGGGCTCTTCGAGCTTGGTGCTCGCCTCGCGTCCTTCTTCAATGGTCTGGGCGAGACGGACTTCATCGTCTTTGGTCAGCAACGGGTACTGACCAATGTCGGTCAGGTAGAGCCGAACGAGGTCCTCGTCATCGCGTTCAATGCGTTCTTTCGCCAAGGCAATTCCTCACGTTGTGCTCGCGCTTGCTGTCGGCGAGCAGATGACCCCGACACCCCCCGGAGCCGGTAGGCAACAAAGTGTACCGGTCGACTCCATTCCGCCGAGCGCACTGGCCACGCTTCAGCCGTGGAGACGCCCAGCCAAATCAGCGAACGTCTGAAGATCGTCCTCTGCCACCGCCACGGCGTCGAAGAGAGCGGCTCGTGCTGGGCCATCAGCGGTTGGGGTGGTGGCGGCGAAGTGGTCCTCGTAGCGCTCGATGAGGAGGGGGAGGAGTTCCGCGCAGCAGAAGGTGAGCGCACCGCGGTCATCGTCGGGGAGATGTTCCAGCACGGCGGCAATCTGGATGCCGAGGGGGCTCGACAGGGCGAGAAATGGCTCCCGGGGTATCGATGCTGAAACCGGCAACTTCTCGGTGAAGATTTCTGCGATGGCGCCGTGACGTCTCGACGCCACCGAGAAGGCCACGGCGACCTCGGGGTTCGTCGCGTGCTGGGACCGCGCCCCGAAGCGGCTGAAGATGAGGTTCTCGATCACGACGGCTTCGCCGAGGAGGGCTGCTCCGTCGTGGAGGGAGAGGAAGTTCGTCACGACGCTGCTCCTCGTGGTCGGTAGCGATTGGTGATCGGGAGGCGACGGTCGCGTCCGAAGGCCTTGGTCGTGATCCGGACGCCGAGCGGGCTCTGGCGTCGTTTGTACTCCGCGCCGTCGATGAGACCAACGACCCGGTCAACGACTGCAGGATCGAAACCGAGGGCAACGATCTCTGGAGCGGTGAGGTCGTCTTCGACGTAGGCCTCGATGATCGGGTCCAAGATCTCGTACGGTGGCAAGGACTGGTCGTCGCGCTGGTCGGGACGCAGTTCTGCTGAGGGGGGTTTGGTGAGGACGGCTTCAGGAATGGGTGGAACCTGGCCTCCCGCCGAAGCGAGGTCGTTGCGGTAGCGACAGAGGTCGTAGACGAGGGTCTTCACGCAGTCCTTGATGACCGCGAAGCCACCGGCGGAGTCGCCGTAGAGCGTGGAGTAGCCAACAGCCATCTCGGATTTGTTCCCGGTGGTGAGCACGATCCACCCCTTGGCGTTCGACAGCGCCATCAAGGTGACGCCACGCAGCCTCGACTGGAGGTTCTCATCGGTGAGTCCCGTCGGATCGCCACCGAGCAGGGGCGTGAGCATCTCGCTCAGGGCCACGTGCCCGGGCTCAATGGGAATCGTGTCGCAGGTCACCCCGAGACGGGCCGCTAGCGCATCGGCGTCGGTCAGCGAGCCGTCCGAGGAGTAGCGCGAGGGCATGGCGATCCCGTGGACCTGGTCAGCGCCGAGGGCATCGACGGCCACTGCGGCAACGAGGGAAGAATCAATGCCGCCAGAGAGACCGATCACCGCATCGCTGAAGCGATTCTTGGCGAAGTAGTCGGCAACGCCGAGGACCAGGGCGTCGTAAGTCTCGGCGACGTCGCTCCGCCGTTCGGTGAGTGGGCCTTGGGGGGTGGAGACGTCGTCGATGAGGAGCAGCTCGGGAGTGAAGGCAGATGCCCGGGCCACGATGCCTTCGGCGGTGGCGAGGAAAGATTGTCCATCGAAGACGAGTTCGTCTTGGCCACCGACTTGGTTCACGTAGAGGATTGGGGTCGAGGTCGCTGCAGCACGGCTCTGGGCGAGCGCCTCACGAGCGTCGTGGCGACCCACACTGAAGGGCGAAGCATTGATGGCGCAGATGACCTCTGCCCCGAGGTCTGCAACTGCAGCGCTCGGTCCATCGGCCCAGAGGTCCTCGCAGATCACCACGCCAATGCTCGACGCGCCGATGACGAAGGTCTGCGCTGGTGCCGTTGCAGGTTGGAACCACCGTTGTTCGTCGAACACGCCGTAGTTGGGGAGGAACTGCTTCGCCACCGTGCCGAGCACGACGCCGTTCGAAGCGACGACTGCGCCGTTGGCCAGCGGTCGGCGAGGGCCTTCAGAGGCGGGGCCGAGCGGACTGCGGGCATCCCTCGTTGGGCCGAGTGGTCCTGCGAGGTGTCCTGCGAGTGGGGTCCCGAGAATGATGGCGCAGGAGGAGGTCGCCGCGACGATCGCGGCGATTGCGACGTCGACCTCGGCAATGAAGGCCTCCTTCAAGAGGAGATCCTCGGGTGGATAGCCCGTGAGCGCGAGTTCCGGGGTGACGAGCAGGTCGGCGCCAGCATCCGTCGCAGCCTTGAGCGCATCGAGAATCTTGGTGACATTGCCGGCGAGATCGCCAACGACTGGGTTGAGCTGGGCGGCAGCAATGCGCAGGGATCCCACGGAACGAGCCTACCGGGGAGCATCAACCTGCCCCATCTGCGGCTGGTGCACTTTTCATACGCTGTTCACAGAGGCGGAAGGGTGATTCAGCGACACCTGCAAGAATGGACGACATCGGGACTTCCCCGGTCGCGGGCCATGGTCAACGGCGACGCCCCCGCAGTAGTGCAACGACATCCAAGGAGACAACGTGGCGTACCAGGCCGAGTACATCTGGATCGACGGGACCAAGCCGTCACCGCTGCTTCGCAGCAAGACCCGCATCATCGCCGATGGCAAGACCCCCGACATCTGGGGATTCGACGGCTCGTCGACGAACCAGGCAACCGGCGACAATTCTGACTGCGTCTTGAACCCAGTCTTCACCTGCCCCGACCCGCTGCGTGGTCCGAACGACATCTTGGTGATGTGCGAAGTGCTGCTCACCGACATGACCCCGCACCCGACCAACACCCGGGCCGCCTGCAAGGCCGCTGCGGAGACCTACGCCTCGTTCGAGCCAATGTTCGGCATCGAGCAGGAGTACACCTTCATCGCCGACGGCCGCCCCTACGGCTGGCCAGAGGTTGGCTACCCCGCCCCACAGGGTCCCTACTACTGCGGCGTCGGCGGCTCGAAGATGCCCGGACGCGACATCGTCGAAGCCCACACCCTCGCCTGCTTGAAGGCTGGCCTCGGCATCGAAGGCACCAACGCCGAAGTGATGATGGGCCAGTGGGAGTTCCAAATCGGCGTGCTCGGACCCGTCGAGATCGGTGACCAGATCTGGACCGCACGGTGGTTGCTCAACCGCATTGCTGAGGACTACGGCGTGGAGGCATCCTTCGACGCCAAGCCCATGAAGGGTGACTGGAACGGCGCCGGTGCACACACCAACTTCTCGACCAAGCAGATGCGCGAAGACGGTGGCTGGGACGCCATCATCGCCGGCTGTGAGGCCATTGGTACCAAGGTGATGGAGCACATCGAGAACTACGGCCACGGCATCGAGGAGCGCTTGACCGGCGCCCACGAGACCGCTCGCTACGACAAGTTCTCCTACGGCACCTCAGACCGTGGCGCCTCCATCCGTATTCCGTGGAAGGTCGCCATCGACAAGAAGGGCTGGCTCGAGGACCGTCGTCCGAACGCCAACATGGACCCCTACACCGTGACGCGCCTCCTCGTGGAGACCGTCTGCGGCGCAGCGTCGAAGTAGTTGGGTCGCCGAGGAATCGGCTTCTGGCAACATGTGGTGAGGAGGCCGCCCTTCGGGGCGGCTTCTTCGCATTGAGAGAGGTGCACTGTGCAACAGAACGACTACGTGCTGCGGACCGTTGAAGAACGCGGGATTGGGTTCATCCAGCTCTGGTTCACCGACGTGCTCGGAACGCCCAAGGCGTTCCACATCACCCCGCAAGAGCTCGAGGGGGCGCTCGAGGAGGGCATGACCTTCGACGGTTCTGCCATCGACGGCTTCTCCCGGGTCCAAGAAGCCGACGTGCTGGCTCGACCTGACGCCTCGACGTTCCAGATCCTCCCCTACGTCGGCAGCGGGGCTGAGATTGCACGGGTGTTCTGCGACATCTCCAACTTGGATGGCAGCCCCTTCGAGGGCTGCCCACGCCACACGCTCCGTCGGGTGGCCGGTCACGCCAAGGAGAAGGGCTACACCTTCTACGTCGCCCCAGAGATCGAGTACTTCTACTTCGCCAACCTCGATCCATCCACCCCACCGGTGCCGCTCGATCGTGGCGGCTACTTCGACCTCTCGCCGGGTGATCGCGCCTCGGACCTCCGGCGGCGATCGGTGCAGGTCTTAGAGGAGATGGGGATCCCCGTTGAGCACTCCCAACACGAAGACGCCCCGAGCCAGCACGAAGTGGACCTCCGCTACACCGATGTGTTGACCATGGCCGACACGGTGATGACGGCCCGACTGGTCTTGAAGGCGCTGGCCACAGAGGCTGGCCTCGTGGCCTCGTTCATGCCCAAACCCATGGCCAACGTCCAAGGCTCGGGGATGCACACCCACTGCTCACTGTGGACTGGAGAGGAGAACGCCTTCGCCGATCCAAACAATGACGCCGGGCTCTCGCCAACCGGTCGAGCGTTCATCGCTGGCTTGTTGACCCATGCCCCAGAGTTGACCGCAGTGACCAATCAGTGGGTGAACTCCTACAAGCGCTTAGTGCCAGGTCACGAAGCACCGGTGTCGATTGGCTGGGCTCGGGCCAATCGGGGAGCCCTGGTGCGGGTTCCGGTCGTCAAGGCCGGCAAGTTGCAGTCCACGCGCCTTGAGTACCGGGCGCCCGATTCAGCCTGCAACCCCTACCTCTCCTTCGCCATGATCCTCGCTGCCGGCCTCAAGGGCATCGAGGCGGGCTACGAGCTCGATCCCGAGATGGTGGGAGCGAGCGGAGCTCGTGGACCCCTTCCCTCGAACCTCAACGACGCGGTCGACGCCCTCGAGGCCTCAGCGTTGGCGCATGAGACGCTCGGCACCCACGTGGTCGAGTGGTTCGTCCGCAACAAGCGGGCCGAGTGGGGAGCGTACAAGTCCGAGATCACCCAGTTCGAGCTCGACCGCTACCTCCCAGTCCTCTAGGTCCATGGCTCAGCACCCGATCCTCTGCGTCCCAGAGACGCTCGACCCAAGCCTCCTGCTCGCGCTGTCTCAGGCCGGGTACCGCTTAGAGCAATGCGCCAGTGACGCCATCGGCGACGCACCGACCGAGCTCCTCGCCGCGCTCGTCAGTGGCCGAGGCGGGCTGGGCGATGCGCTCGAGGCCTGTCGAGCGATCCGGGCCCAAGGTGCTGGGTCGGTGCCGATCGTGCTGCTCGTCAACCAAGTCGACGTCGCCCATCTCGCCGATCTCGATGACCTCATCGACGACTTCGCCATTCTCCCGAGCAGTGGTGCTGAACTCCTCGTTCGACTGCGTCGTGCGACCGGTGGCCAAGATGCCAGCGGTGACTCGACCATCGTGAGCTACGGACCGCTCAAGATCAACACCGAGACCTACCAAGCCGTCATCGCCGATCGCACGCTAGACCTCACTTACATGGAGTATGAGCTGCTGACCTTCTTGGCTTCGAACCCCACCAAGGTGTTCACCCGAGAGACGCTGCTGTCTCGGGTCTGGGGGTATGAGTACTACGGCGGGGCGAGAACCGTCGACGTCCACATCCGCCGACTCCGGGCCAAACTCGGGGAAGAGCACGCCTCCCTCATCGAAACGGTTCGGTCCGTTGGCTACCGCCTCGGGCAACCGAGTTGGGGTGAGCGGACGGCCTAGCCGAGCAGCGCTTTGACGGCCACGATGCCGAGGGCCATCGCCGCACCAATGGCCGCTTGACCGAGCAGGGACCACCTGCGGAGACCAATGGCGAGGCCGGCGACTACTTCATAGGCGACGAGGGAGAGAGCGACGACCCAGAGACCGAGGTCGAGTGCGATCCTCGGGGTCGCGCCAACGAGTCCGGCCACGCTCACCGTGAGGATTGGGGAGAACGCACCTTGCACGACGCCAATTTCTCGGCGGAGGTCCCGACGGAAGCTCTCGAAGGACAGCGCAACCTGGTCGCGGAGCCGACGGGAGATGCCGGCGGCGTAGGAGTGGGCCGTCCAGTACATGACGACGATCACGCAGATGCCGAGCACGCTTCGCCAAATGGCCTCAGCGTGTCGAGATTCGGCCGCCATGACGGCACCGCAGGTGAGCATGCCGTAGACGGCCCCACCGGGGTCCTCGGAGTTGGTGAGCATCCGAAGCACTGGGCCGAGGATCGGACCCGCGTGATCCGCCGGGTGCTTCGTGCTCACGACGACAGAGGGGCGTAGGCCCAGACCTCAACTTCAGCGGTCGCACCCATGGGCAGTGCGGCAACGGCCACGGCCGATCGCGTCGGTCGGTGTGCGCCGAACGCCAACGTCCAGACCTCGTTCGCCGCGGCGAAATCGGCCATGTCGGTCAAGAACAAGGTGGCCTTGACCACCTGGTCGAGTCGAACGCCTTCGGTTCCCAAGACCGCTTCGACGTTGCGGAGGGCTTGGGTCAGTTGGGCTGCCGTGCCGCCGTCCACGAGTCCACGCGAGCCATCAGGCTTGTCCTCGAGACCGAGTTGGCCAGAGGTCACCACGAGGTCTCCCGCCCGGAGGATGGGCGAGTAGGGACCAATCGGCGTGCTCATGGAGTGCGACGAACGAGTGTTGCGGTGTCGATCAGGAGAACGACGAACCGCAACCGCAGGTACGGCTGGCGTTGGGGTTCGAGATGTGGAACCCAGCGTCGTTCAGGCCGTCGCTGTAGTCGAGCTCGGAACCGGTGAGCATCTCTGCGCTCTGGGCGTCGACGACCACGCGGACGTCACCGTAGGTCTTCACGACGTCGTCAGCGGCGACTTCGGAGTCGAAGAACATCTCATAGCTGAATCCCGAGCAGCCACCGGGCTTGACGGCCACGCGGAGGGCCAAGACTTCGTCACCCGTCTCTTGGGCGAGGAGCTCTGCGACCTTGGCGACGGCCTTGTCGGTGAGGACGACCGGGTCCTGCTTCTTTCCAATGGAAACGTTGCTGGCGAGCGACATGATGACCTCCACGTGAGTGCCGATAGGCGACACCACCATCCTACTTGGATGAGCGCCGGCGGTAACCGTCGCCCCCGGTACGCTCCGGCCATGGCTGAACTGCGTCCCGAGGAGATCACCACGCACCTGCGTGCCGTGATGGATCCAGAGCTCGGCGACAACATCGTCGATCTCGGGATGGTCGGTGACATCACCATTGCCGACGGCCACGTCACGATTTCGGTGGCGCTCACCATTGCCGGGTGTCCAATGCGAGCCCAGATCGAGCGAGAGGTCTCCCGCCGTATTGGTGTGCTGGACGGCGTCGCGTCGGTATCGGTCGAGACCACCATCATGAACGCCGACCAGAAGGCAGCGGTGATGGCTCGGGCCAGAGCCGTCGCCAAGGACCGAGCCACTGACACCATGTCGGCGACAACGAGAATCTTGGCCATTGGCTCCGGCAAGGGTGGCGTCGGCAAGTCCTCGGTGACCACCAACCTCGCTGTCGCCTTGGCTCGTCGGGGGCTGTCGGTCGGCATCTTGGACGCTGACATCTGGGGCTTCTCCATCCCCCGCATGACGGGGACCACTGGACCGGTCGAAGCCAAGGGCGGCAAGATGCAGCCCATCGTGACGCCGTGTGGCGCCGGTGAGCTGCGCATCCTCTCGATGGGGTTCTTGGCCGATGAAGATCGCGCCATCATGTGGCGCGGCCTCGTCCTCAACCGGGCCGTCCAGCAGTTCGTGGAGGATGCCGCCTGGGGTGACCTCGACTACCTCCTCGTCGATCTGCCTCCCGGAACTGGTGACGTCGCCATGGGCCTCGTGAAGGTGCTGCCGAGAGCGGAGATGCTCGTCGTGACGACGCCACCCCTTGCTGCGCAGCAGGTTGCCCACCGAGCCGCCGATATGGCGACCCGGGGCTACCTCCCGGTGATTGGGGTGATTGAGAACATGTCGAGCTTCACCTGCGACCACGGCACGAGCTACGCCCTCTTCGGCGTAGGCGGCGGCGCCCGTCTCGCCGAGCAGATCGGCGTGCCGCTCCTCGCAGAGCTCCCCCTCGACCCGGGAATGCCCGTTGGCGGCGATGCTGGAACACCCGTTGCCCTCGGTGATTCGTCCATGGCGAAGGCCTTCGCAGCCCTCGCCGAGCGCATTGCTACGGAGATCGCCCCACCGCTCACGATGGATGGGTGCTCTGCTCGCCTGCTCAACGCCATTGAGCAGGCGGTTGGCGACGCGCCTTAAGGGTTCGCCTCGGGTTCAGGGTTGGCGTGGTGCGAGACGGCCTTGGCCATCTCGTTGAAGTTCCCGCCACCACCAGTGAAGTGTTTCGGCACCGCTTCTTCGTAGCCATCGTCTCCAGGGACGAGGATCTGCACGCCACGATCGGTCACCGAGATCCTCGGCAGAATCGCCGGGACCGTCCCTGCTGCTGCCGCAGCGGACAAGACGTCGGCGCTGCGGTCGAAGCGGGCGAGGTCTTGGAGGTTGCGAATGGTGGGGAGCACCATCTCAATCTCCCCTCGACGGTGGGCAGCGAGCGCTTCTTTGGGGGTGATCCAGATCTCGGCGATGGTCTCGGACTGGTCGTTCGCTGGAATCTGGCCGTCGGGTGCCTTGGCCACGAAGAACCGGGTGTCGTAGCGGCGCGGCGCCCCTTCGGGAGTGATCCAGTGGGCGAAGTAGTGCACACCGGCCACGTCGAGGTGGAGGTCTTCTTCCTCGGCAATGGCGGCGAAGGTCGTCGCCCGATCGTTGAGCGCTTGGCGGTGGCTGGAGAAGCGTGCAGCGTCGGCAGGGGCGTCCAAGCGCACCATGGCCCCACCTGCGTCTCTGGCGAGCAGGATGCCGGCTTCTTCGAAGCACTCGCGGAGCACAGCGACCCAGTAGGCGAGACCTCCTGAGGGGAGGCCGAGAATCGCCGAAGCGTCGGTGTCGCTCCGACCGAGGCTCCGCCGCTCGATGGCGGGTCCGGCGTCACTCGGGTCAACGGCTCCGCCAGGGAACACGTAGGCGCCACCGACGAAATCGGAGTTGAGGTTGCGACGCACCATGAGGACTTGGAGGCCAAACTCCTCGTGGTCGTTCAGCAACATGACCGTTGCCGCCGGTCGGAGGGCGATTGGAGCGGAGTCCGCAGATCCTCGTTCAGCCATGGTCGAAGGCTACAGCCACGCCACCGGCGAAGGAGGAGGTGGTCCTAGCATGGGAGAACCCATGACCACCACCGCACCGAGTCCGCAGACCTCGCGTCCTTACCGTCGGCCATGGCCGACCTTGTTGTCGTGGGCCATTGTCATGCTGGTCGGGCTGATGATCCTCGCGCTCATCATCGTCAAGATCTTCCAAGTGACCCCCAAGGTGGGGTCCGTGCCGTACTACAAGGCAGCTCCCGATATCGCGCAGATGGCGAGCGTTGTGCCTCCAGCGACCTTCACCGCCGTCAGCGCTGATCCCATTCCTTCTCAGTTCCGGTTGTTCTCGATTTCCGGTCCAGCCCTGACCGCAACGACGAGTTCGGGTCGCCGAGTACCGAAGGTCCTCGTGGTCATGTCCGAGAACTGCACGGGATGCGCGGCGGAGCGCTGGGCGCTCCTCGCTGCCCTCGGACGCTTCGGCACCTTCACCAACCTCGGCTACACGACCTCGTCGGCAACCGTTGCCCCGCCGAGCTTGCCGAGCTTCAGCTTCCGTGAGGTCCACTACCACTCTCGCTATCTGGTGCTCCGAGCTGTTGAACTGCAGGGCAGCTTCCGAGAGGGCAATGGTCGCTACCCGGTCACTGGTCACCTGACTCGGGCGGAACAGCGAATCCTCGTTGCCCATGACCAGTACTCGCCGTCGCCGGTGGTGGCCCAAGCTCCAGGCATCGCGAGGGTGCCGGTCCTGCCCTTCGTCGATCTCGGTGGCCGAATGGCCGTCGTTGGGAGCCAGGTTGCGCCGTCGATGTTCCTCGGCGCAACGCGAATGGCGATTGCCAGTGGACTGAGTGACCCGACTGCACCCACCACAGTGGCCATCATCTCGGCAGCGAATGAGATTGTCAGGTCGCTCTGTCACCTGACGGGTGGCCAGCCGGCGACCGTGTGCCGATGAGAGGATGACGACGCGATGACTTCGAACAGCTTGCGTGAATGGTTCCCTGTGGCGACCTGGGTGGTTGCGACCACGTTCATCCTCTCCCTCGTCGGGATTGGGATCTCGATCTACTTGACGGTTGTGCACTACAACGCCGCCGTGCACATCAGTTGCCCCAACACCGGCATCATCAACTGTGCTGATGTGATCTCCGGCCCCTACAGCTCGGCCTTTGGGATCCCCTTCGCTGTCCTCGGACTCCTGTTCTGGACGGGGATGGCGGCGCTGTGCAGTCCGTGGGTCTGGGCTCGACCAGAACTCTTCGTGCACCAGGTTCGCCTCGTCGGATCGGTGACCGGCGTGCTCTTCGTGGGATACCTCGTCTGGATTGAGTTCGGCATCAAGCACCACATCTGTCTGTGGTGCACCTCCATCCACGCCCTCGCCTTCGTGCTGTTCTCCCTCCTCATCACCAACCGTGTGGCGGTCCTCGACGACGCGTCGCAGTGAGATCATGAGGCAGCCTCGCTCTGGCGTCCTCGCCGGGCGCTGTCGCCCGAGGAATCACGGACTGGGTGTAATGGCACTGCTGCTCAGCGCAGTGTTCCTCGCGTCCTGCACGTCGGGAGCGACGTCGGGAGACGTTGCTTCGAAGCCGATGAACCCGAGCCGCAACCAAGCCTTTGCTCCCGATCCCCATGAGTCGGGTCCATGTACCACGACGTCCAATGGGGCTGGTCGGTGTGCGAGTCCGTGTTGGTTCGTGAGCTCGACAGGGGTGGTGAGCGAAGCACCAGATACTCGTCGACCGGGGTGTGATGCCGTGGTCCTGCGCTCCATTGATGCCGCCCGACGCCGTGAAGGGGTTCGTCCAATGGTCCTGCCGTCAAACTTTCAACGGTTGACGACCGCCGAGCAACTCTTCGTCGTCATCGACCTCGAGCGCGTCGACCGTGGCCTGGCGCCCTACCTCGGTCTCACCGCGAACTTAGATGCCGTCGCGCGTCGAGGCGCTGCAGGTAACCGCGACCCAGCGGGCACCGGTGCGATGGCGGTTGGTCTCGATGGCGCGGGAACCATATGGGCAGAGGACTACTCGGTGCTCATGGCGGACTTCGGGTGGATGGAGAACGATGGGTGGCAAGGCTCGCTTCGAGCGACAACCAACGTGTCCTGTCGGTCCCCGCACGGCCAGGGCTGTTGGGGTCACCGCGACATCATTCTGGCGGTCGACACCCGCCACGGTCGCAACTGTCAGAGCTGTGTGGTCGGCGCCGCCTACGCCACCATTCCTGGAGTCGGCCGCGACGCTGCACCGTCTGGCTCTTACGCAGCGGTGATCGCCCAACCGGCGCCAGGAGTTCACCCGAGGCTCGTCTTCTCGTGGGCCCGAGAGGTCGTGCCCTTCCTGGTCTCGTCGAAGCGCTAGTCGAGTTTGCGCATGCGCTTGTTGCGCTGATCGAGCAGGACGCGCCGTTCGACCTCGCTCTTGCCGCCCCAGATGCCGTAGGTCTCCCCAATGCTGAGTGCGTGCTCGAGGCATTCCTGAATGACGGGACACTCGGCGCAGATCGACTTCGCGTCGGCTTCTCGACGAGCCCGCTCCTCCCTTCGCTCCACCGTGTTCGGTGGGTAGAACAGATCGGCGTGTGGTCCCTTGCAGGCAGCGAAACGCTGCCAAGAGTCTGCGATGTACTGCATCGTCACCCCCCAGTGACTCGTGATGAGCGACACAGTAGCGATGGCAAGTGTCCCTCACAAGTGAAGACTTCTTCACCTGTTCGCCGAGGATCCATGCCTCCGATCGTGCGACGTCGGACCATTCACCACAATCGTCTGGCTGAGCTCGATCACGAGTGGTCGGGCCCTCGTCAACGAAGGCTGGATGACGCTCATCGTCATGGTGCTCATCGTCGCCCTCGGAGCGGTCTCCGAAGCGATCCCTCGACCAGATCGCAGGGTGGCTGACCATGTGGAGGAGGAGCCGAGTCGTTCGGAAGCCTGACCCCGGTAGCCTGCGCCTATGGCCGATGGACGCAACCTGCTCACGTCAGGACTCGCCCTCCTCGTCGTTGGCAAGGGTGGTGTGGGCAAGACCACGGTCGCAGCAGCCCTCGCTCGAGCAGCAGCAAGGGAGGGCAGCCGAGTTCTCCTGGTTGAACTCGACGGCAAGCCCGCCATCCCACGGCTCTTCGGGAGTGAGACGCTCCTCAGCTACACCCCCATCACGGTTGACCTCGGAGACGACGTCTCTGGTTCGGTGACGCTCCGGCGCCTCACGCCGAACGATGCCTTGACCGAGTACTTGGCCGACCACGGCTTCGGTCCACTGGCTCGCAGACTCACGTCCTCAGGCCTGCTCGAGATGTTGGCGACGGCTATTCCCGGCCTCGGGGAGACCCTCGTCATGGGGAAACTGAAGTCCCTCCAGGCCTCTGGCACCTACGACCTCGTCGTCATCGACGCTCCAGCGACTGGCCACGCCCGGACGCTCCTCACCTCAGCAGCCGGGATCATCGAGGCGGCGCGCAGTGGCCCGATCCGCACCCAAGCTGATGAAGTCGCTGCGTTCCTCGGCGACCCCACACGCTGTCGAGTCCTGCTCGTGACCTTGCCCGAAGAACTCCCCGTCACCGAGGCCATCGATGCAGCGTTCGCGGTCGAAGACGAAGCCGGGGTCGCCCTCGGACCGGTGATCGTCAACGCCATGGTGGTTCCTGACCCCGCGTGGTCGGTCTCGCCGAAGGCCGCGGCCAAGGCGGCCAAGGTCACGCTGACCGCACCGCAGCTGGCCACATTGACCGCAGCGTGTTCGGCCCTCGTCGCCCGCCACGAGGAGGCAGAGGCCCAGCGGGCACGGTTGGCCGCAGAGCTCCCGCTCCCACAGCTCCTCCTGCCGGAGTTGACCGCGGCAGAGATTGATGATCGAGGGGTCGCCATCTTGGCTGCCGCGCTCACCGAGGCCCTCGCCGCGTCCGAAGAGGTCGGCTCGTGACCAGTGTGCTCGGCGCGCTGGACGGCGCCACCGTCGTGGTGTGCTGTGGACCTGGGGGTGTGGGGAAGACCACCGTATCGGCTGCGCTGGCCCTGGCCCTGGCCGAGGGTGGGCAACGAGTGTGCGTGTTGACGGTCGACCCAGCCCGCCGATTGGCCGACGTCTTGGGGCTCCGTGGTCCAACCGATGAACCCTCCGTCGTTCCTGGCGTCGCTGACGGCCGCCTCTCGGCCTTGATGCTCAACGCCTCGTCGACCTTCGACCGCCTCGTCGCCCGCTACGCCACCACCCCGGCCCAAGCCGAAGCCATCTTGGCCAATCGCATCTACCAAGCGATGACTGCGTCGCTCGGTGGGACGCAGGAGTACATGGCGATGGAGCGCCTCTACGAGCTCTCGAGCAGCGGGGACTACGACGTGGTGGTGGTCGACACCCCGCCAACGAGAAACGCCCTCTCTCTGCTCGATGCCCCACGACGGCTCACCGCCCTCTTCGAGCACCGGCTGTTCCGGGCTCTCCTGATGCCGACCCGCACCTACTTGAAGGTCGTCTCCATCGCCACTCGGCGGGTGCTGTCCACCATCTCCGCTGCCGCTGGAGCAGAACTGGTGGCCGACGCGGTGGATTTCCTCCAGGCCTTCACCGGCATGGAGGAGGGGTTCACCGAGCGAGCCAACGCCATGGGCGCTCTCCTGGCCGATGACCACACCGCCTACGTCATCGTCACCGCACCACGCGCTGATGCCGTTGAGGAGGCTCGATTCTTCGCTGGCCAGTTGACCGGAGCAGGTCGTCGGGTCAACGCCGTGCTCATCAATCGACTCCACGACGACCTCGGCGGTCCACTCGACCCTGACCTCGCAGGGTCGGACCCCACGCTCGGCGCCCAGATCGCAGCGGTGAACCGACTCCACGATGGAGCCGTTGCCGAACGGGCCCTGATGCACAGCGTGCTGAGCGACCTCGATGCCGGCGTGGTCGTGGCACTGCCCATGCTGGCAAAGCCCGCTGGTGACCTCTCGGCGCTGGCGACCCTCGGCGAGTGCCTGTGTTCTGAGGTATGAGGGGCACGCAGAGTAGGCTGCAGGCGTGTCCCTGATCATCGTTGTGTCAGACAGTGCAGCGCTCCGCCAAGAGGTCATTGCGACCATCGCTCGACCGGAGTATGAGATCCTCGAAGCCTCGAGTGGCCAGGTTGCCCTCGACCTCGCCCACGCCCACGAGGTGGACCTCGTGATCTCGGACCTGCAGATGTCGAACATGGGTGGCATGGCAGTGACCTTGGAGCTCCGCCTCGAGGCCTCCTACGACAACCTCGCTCCCGTGCCGGTGTTGCTGCTCCTCGACCGCCGAGCTGATGTGCTGCTGGCGCGCCGGTCCGGTGCTGAAGGATTCGTCATCAAGCCCATCGACCCGCTGCGCCTTCGTCGAGCGACGGCAGCACTGCTCGAGGGTGGCCGCTACGAGGACTCCTCGCAGCAGCCAACCGCCCTACCCGCCGACCTGGTGCGTGGCGCGTGAGTGAACCCCCACCTGGGGAACACGCCAATCGGCAAGAGAAGCGGTCGCCGTGGTTCGCGCGGCGACGAAGTACCGATGCGCACGGCGAGGACACCTCTCCTGCTGGTGAGCAAGAACGGCAGATTCTCCAGCGACTCTCGCAACTGAAAGTCCTCGAGGTCCGGGAGGTGATGACCCCTCGACTCGACGTGACCGCATTGTCGGTTCCCGTCGAGGCTGATGCCGTGGCCCAAGCGGTTCGAGAGACGGGGCACAGCTGCTTCCCCGTCGTTGGCGACGAACTCGATGACCTCGTCGGCGTGCTCTACGTCACCGACCTCTTCCGCACTGGGAGATCGGGCGACCAGCCGACGAGTCTCGAAATCTCCAAGCGCATCCGTGAGCCGCACTTGCTCTTCGAATCGCTGACGGTGCTCGAGGCCTTGGCGGATCTCCGAGCGGCGCATCGGGCCTTCGCGGTCGTCGTCGATGAGTTCGGCGGCGTGGCCGGGGTCTTGACCATCAAAGATCTCTTAGAACCCCTCGTTGGCGACTTGGTGGATGAGTTCGACGCCGAAGAAGAGCCAGCGGTCGTCCGCGTCGATCGAACGCGATGGTTAGTCGATGGCCGGGCCAGCCTCGACGACGTGCGAGCCCTTGGGGTCACCATTCCTGACGGTGAGTACGTGACCTTTGGAGGATTCGTGCTCGATCGCCTCGGCCGGATTCCCGACGAAGGTGAGACGGTCGAATTCGATGGACTGTGGATCAAGGTGGCCGAGATGGACCGCCGCCGGATTGCCAAGGTGCTGCTGCGAGGTCCAGTCCCCGACCAACCCGCCGTTGCACCGACCGACGACTGAGCGAGGCAGCGCCCCTCACCGGTGGCGATAGGATTACACCCTGTCGTCAGGTACTCCTGACTTCGGGCTGTAGCGCAGCTTGGTAGCGCGCCTCGTTCGGGACGAGGAGGTCGCTGGTTCGAATCCAGTCAGCCCGACCACGAGGGATTCGTACAAATCCCTCAAGACCGTTCGGAAAATTCGCGGCAGACCATTCGTAAAATATTGGACCGACCATTCGTAGAAATCGGTCCGGCAGGTTGCGACCGAGCCGACCCTCTCGACCTCGGGCGATCGGTCTCTCCCGAGCGGACCAGTTCGCAGGCTGTGGATCCACCAAAGTGCCAATCCCCAGTCCGCCACAATCCGGTCTTCGATCCCAACGCTGGGCTGATGCTGTCACGACGTTGCGGGGACCCCTCTTAGTGAGCCATTGCCAATAGGAGTCGTTGTTGGTGTTGGTGACCACTACCAAGTTTCGTGGTGAGCAAAGAAATCACGTGTATCAAAAGCCAATAACCCCAAGGGCTCTCAAATTCTACGACTGCCCCACCACGTCGTCGCTCTAGGCCGATCGCTCGCGTTCCAACCGGCGCACGACAGCCCGACCTGCTCGCCTGCCTGATGCCAGAGCACCCTGAATGGAGGCCGTTGCACGGTA
This sequence comes from uncultured Actinomycetes bacterium, assembly GCA_903870905.1. Lineage (GTDB taxonomy): Bacteria > Actinomycetota > Acidimicrobiia > Acidimicrobiales > RAAP-2 > CAIQEU01. The sequence goes on from CAIQEU010000077.1 coordinate 26,098, forward strand.
GTCGCCGGCCAGAATGCATCCGTCCACGCTGAGGGGTGGTTGGAGGTCGAGCGGCGCCAC
>CAIQEU010000078.1 GCA_903870905.1 uncultured Actinomycetes bacterium
CCAGTACGAGCAGTTCCCCGTGCTCGGCGAGCGCCGGAGCCAACACGCTGCCACCCTCTCTGGAGGCGAGCGCCAAATGCTGGCGATGGCCCGAGCGCTCATTGCTCAGCCCAAGGTGCTCCTCCTCGACGAGCCATCCCTCGGTCTGGCACCACTCGTCACTCAAGAACTCATGGGCACCATTCGAGACCTCTGTGCGTCACAGAATCTCACGGTGCTGCTCGTGGAGCAGAACGCCAAGAGTGCCCTCAGAATCGCCCATGACGCTGTCGTCCTCCACCTCGGAACCGTTGCGGCGTCAGCAACGGCCGCAGAAGTCGCAGCCGATGAGCGGTTGCGTCAGTACTACTTGGGGCTGGTTGAGTAATGAACTTCCTCACGTCGCACGTCATGTCCGACATCTTCTTAGGCGTCACGAACGGAGTCCTCTACGGACTCATCGCCCTGAGTCTCGTCATTGTTTGGCGAGCGACCTCCATCCTCAACTTCGCCCAAGGGGCGATGGCGATGTTCGCCACCTACCTCGGCATGACGATGACCGAGCATGGCCTCAACTTCTGGTTGGCCTTCTTGTTGGCCATCATCGCTGGCTTCGCCATGGGTGGGGTCACCGAGCGGGTGCTCGTGCGTCCGCTCTACAAGCGCCCCGAGATCAACTCCATCGTGGTGATGGTTGGATTCCTCGGAGTCCTCGAGAGCACGGCTTCGGCAATTTGGTCGTCATCTCCTCGAGTCCTCGAGAGCCCGTTCTCTCAGAACTACTTCCAACATGGCAACACCACCATCGACCTCTCCCCCTTCGCCCTCTTCCAAATCGGGGCGGCGCTGGCGGTCATGCTCGGTGTCGGTGCGATCTTCCAGTACACGAAGCTCGGACTCCAGCTCCGGGCCTCGGCGCTCGCTCCAGAAGTCGCTCGACTGCTCGGCGTGCGCGTGAACCGCCTCCTCACCTTCGGATGGATGCTCTCGAGTGGCGCTGGGGTGGTCGCTGCGGTGATCATCACCTCGAGTAGTTCGATCTTCCTCACGCCATCGGTGATGGATGGGTTCTTCGTCTTCGGGTTCATCGCTGCCGCAGTTGGCGGTCTGGAGAGCCCCGTTGGGGCCGTCGTCTCTGGCCTCCTCATTGGCTTGGCCCAGCAGTTCCTCCTCGACTACGCGCCGAGCGGACTCAGCTCCTTCGCCCCGGTCGTGATTTTGGTCGTTGCCCTCATGATTCGCCCCCAAGGACTGTTCACCACCACGAAGGCTCGACGCGTATGAACCCGATCGCTACCTTCAAGGCGCAGACGCCGACGGCATTTCGTGCATCGTCCGCGGTCGTCGGTACCCTCGTCGCCCTCGTGGCTGCCTCGTGGGTCTTGTCACCGTCAACCGACAACTACCTCGTCCTCGCCGCTGGAGCGACCATTGCCATCATGGGGCTCTCGATCCTCACCGGTGGCTCAGGCCAGGTCTCTATTGGCAACGCTGGCTTCATGGCGATTGGCGCCTTCACCACCGCGATAATCGGCACCCACAACGCCCACTTCTTCATCGTGGGCTCCTTGCTCGCCGGCACCGCAGCTGGGGCAATCTCCGGTGTGATCATTGGGCTCCCGGCCACCCGACTGCGTGGGCCGTACCTCGCGGGGATGACGCTGGCCTTCGCCTACGTAATGCAGCCGTTCATTCAGTCGTTCGGTTCCTTCACCGGCGGATCAGGCGGCCTGTACCTGAACGAGCTCACCACCCCCCACTGGTTCGCACGCCTCGTCGGCGACTCGGACAACTTGATCGCTGCGAATGCGCGATACCAGTCGGCCCTCGCCGTGCTGGTTGCGGGCATTGCGCTGTTCTTCGCATCGAACGTGATGTCGAGTCGCCTGGGTCGAGCGATGCGCCTCGTGCGTGATGATGAGGTTGCCGCAGAACTGGTCGGCGTGAACCTGGCCAAGACCCGAGTGCTCGCCTTCGTCATCTCTGCCGCCTTCGCTGGCCTCGCGGGTTCGCTCCTCACCCTCATCGCTGCATCAGCCTCACCATCGACCTACGGCCTCGCACTCTCTATCGAACTCCTGTCGCTGCTCGTCCTCGGTGGGATGGGGTCGATCACTGGCGCCATCATCGCCGGTCTACTCTCCGCCTATTCAGGGCAGCTCGTGGGCAGGATCAACTCGCTCTTCGGCGTCGATCCCTACTCCAACGTCGGGGCGAACACCAAGGGCATCATCTTCGGTGTCATCTTGATCGTGATGATGCTGGCTGCCCCAACTGGTCTCGTTGGACTCGCCAAGAGGGTGATGGCTCGCCTTCGAGCAGTGGTCAAAGGGCACTCCGCGGGATCTCTCAGCCAAGGCTGAGGCGCGTGAAGGAATCCGCCGTTTCACCGCTACCATCGGAACATCAGTTCCAATGAAAGGATCACCATGCGTTCCACCCTCCGTAGGGGCCTCACCGCCGGCGCTGCCGTCGCGGTCTCACTCGGCCTCGTTGCTGGGCCAGTCCTCACTTCAGCCGGGGCCTCAAGTTCCGATGGTGTGACCAGCAACCAGATCACCATCGGCGCAACCGTGCCGCTGACCGGTATCGCCTCGCTCGGGTACTCCGACGTGGCCAAGACCGCCAACGCCGTGTTCAAGTACATCAACTCCAAGGGTGGCGTGAACGGTCGCAAGATCAACTTCATCATCAAGGACGACTGCTACGACGTCCAAGGTTTCAACTGCTCGAACGGTGGGCTGAGCACGGTCGACCAGACCAACGCGCTCCTCAACACCCCCGGTGGCCTCTTCGCCACGGTGGGCTCGCTCGGCACCGCCACCCAGGACTCGGTCCGCAACCTGCTCAAGTCCAGCGGCGTTCCGCAGCTCTTCGTGAACTCCGGCTCCAAGGACTGGGACAACCCCGGCACCTACCCGAGCCTCTTCGGCTGGCAGACGGACTACATCGTTGAGGGCAAGATCTTCGCCCACTACATCAAGTCCAAGTTGTCGGGTCAGAAGGTCGGCTACATCGGCCAGAACGATGACTTCGGTCAAAACGGCCTCCTCGGCATCCAGCGTGGTGGCCTCCCCATCCCGAACATGGGTGGCACTGACTCCTACGGCTACAACGTGGGCGACATCCTCTTCGGTGACCCCTTCGTCTCGATGCTGGCCACCCTCAAGGCCGACAACGTGAAGGTTGTCGTCCTCGACACCATCCCCCAGGCCACCAAGAAGGTCCTGACCGACGCTGGCAAGATCAACTACAAGCCCCAGTTCCTCATCTCCGGTGTTGGTTCTGACCCGCAGACGGTGAACAACGCCAAGGAAGTTGGCGCCCTGTCGCTGACCTTCCTCCCGGCCACCGACGACAAGACCAACGCCTGGAACAAGTGGATTGCGAAGTGCATCCTCGCCGACAAGACCGACTTCCCGAAGTTCAAGTCGACGAGCACCCTCACCGGCAACATGCAGTACGGCGCCGGCTGGGCCGTCACCTTCTTGCAGCTGGTCAAGTCCATGGGCTCCAACGTGACCCAGTCCAACGCTGTGAGCACGCTGGAGAGCCAAGGGAAGACCTTCGCCACCCCGGCCGTGACCTCGCTTGCCTACTCGTCCTCGAACCACCAAGGCCTCATGGGTGGCTTGATGGTCACCGTGAAGTCGGTGACGGGAACCGCTCCGGTGGCAGGCAGCACGGTCTACGTGACCGACGACGTCAACGGCACCCCGCTCATTTCCAAGGCCTACAAGGTCTCGCCAATCCCGAGCTGGCTCGCCTAAGCATCTCGCTGGAGAACCGCTGAAGAACCCCCTGGCATTGGCCGGGGGGTTCTTCGCGTCCTGGGTGCATGTTCGTCACGGCACAATGGAAGTATGACTTCACCTGCGACCATCGTCGTCTGCGACGGCGACCAGACCGGCCAAGAACTCCTCATCCAAGCACTCCGGGTCCTCGATCCTGGACTCCTCGGCCTCCCCATTGCCTTTGAGCACTACGACCTCTCCCTCCAAGCCCGCGTGGCTTCGAACAACGGTGTCGTCCACGACGCTGCTACCGCAATGAAGGAAACAGGCCTTGGTCTCAAGGCTGCCACCATCACCCCGCCTGAGCGAGGAAGCGTTGGCTCGCCGAACCGCATTCTGCGCGAGGGCATCGATGGTTCAGTCATTGTCCGCACCGGCCGTCGCATCCCTGGCGTGAAGCCGGTGATCACCACGAGTCACCCCATCGTCGTTGTTCGCATGGCGGTCGGCGATGCCTACGGCGCCCTTGAAGGTCGAGACGGCGACGCTGGAACTGGGTCCGAGACTGCGTGGCGCACCGAGCGCATCACCCGCGACGTGTGTCGGTCCGTCGCTGAGTACAGCTTCCAGGCTGCCGCCATGATCAAGGGCTCGGTCTATGGCGGACCCAAGTGGACCGTGTCGCCGACCTACGAAGGCATGCTGAAGGAAGAGATGGACGACGCAGCAGCTCGTCACCCCGACGTGCTCTACCGCCCCGTCCTCATCGACGCCGCCTACGCCGGTCTCGTCACCGAGGACTTCAAAGAGGCCATCGTCGTCCCTTCACTCAACCGCGATGGCGACTGCCTCTCTGACCTCGTGCTCGCACTCTTCGGCTCCATTGCCGGCGCTGAGTCGGTCCTCATGGCCTTGGACGACCAGCTCAACCCCGTGGTGGCAATGGCCGAGGCACCCCACGGCACGGCACCCTCGCTCGAGGGTAAGAACGTGGCGAACCCCATGGCCATGCTGCTCGCCTGCGCCGCCGTGCTCGAGCACGCCGTCGTCCGCACCGGCAACGCGGCGTACGCCGAGGTCGCCAAGATCATCCGCACCGCGACCTTGAAGACCGCCGCAGATGGCATCCGCACCTTCGACCTCGGTGGCGACGCCACCATGAGCGGCGTCGTGGATGAGGTCGTTGCTCGGGTGGCGAAGGGGATCGCCGACCTCGGCTAATCCGCCGACCGGGGCTTCCTCGACAGCGAAATCGTCGTTGGTGGCTGCGCCATACCGACTGGTCCACCGAGCAAGAAGCGCTCGGGGTCAGCGACGAAACGATCGCAGCAGCTCTGCGCGCAGAAGGCGTAGGTGGTGCCGTCGTGCGCCACGGTTGCTGCTGCGGTGGCGAGGTCGACCGACATGCCACAGACCGGGTCGATCGACGACGCCACGTTCGCAGTTGTTGGTTCGGCAGGACCATCGCCGAGGAAGGCACCTGGGTCGGCGAGGAAACGTTCCTTGCAGCCCGGGTTGCAGAACGCGTACGTCGTGCCCCGCCACGCCGCAGTCTCGGTGGCCGTTGCGAGGTGGACCGACATACCGCAGACCGGATCGACGAACTGAGGAGCATCGTCGTCGTTCATCCCCTGAGGTGCGCCAGATTCACGGGTGGTGAACCTCCCCGGATCAGCCACGAAGCGATCCCGGCATCGCTCGGCGCAGAAGAAATAGGCGACACCGTCGTGGTGCACGGTCGCTGACGCGTGCGCCACCTGCACCTGCATTCCACACACCGGGTCGATGGCGTAGCCAGCGCCGCCACCAAGTCGAGTGCGCTGGCGAGCGAGCACGAGAATGCCGACGAGCATGACCAGGGCAATCGCGTTCAAGATCCCCGTGGCGTCCGCAGCGAAGTGGTGCGAGGTCGTCATGGCCCCGATGGACCGATTGGTCGGCGTCCAACCAGCGGCGCCAATGATGCCCTCGGTGATGAGCCCAGCCACGGTCATCGTCGCCCAGAAAGTGAAGAAGATCCGCAGTGCCTGCCGACCGCCGTAGTAGCGACGGTAAATGAGGAGCAGCGGGAAGGTGATGAGGTCAGCGAACACGAAGGCGAGTACGCCGCCGAAGGAGATGCCGCCGTGCCACAGCGCAGCCGCCAGTGGGACGTTGCCGATGGAGCACACGAAACTCGCCACTGCGACGAGTGGGCCGACAACGGCGTTCTCGAGGGTGGTCCAGACGCCGTGGCCCTTCACGAAGACCACGTTCCACACCGAGTTCGGCACGGCAGCAGCCATCACGCCAGCGATGAGGAATCCCGCCACGAGTTCACGCCGGAGCATCGTGAGGTCGGCGACGGTGTAGCTCGCGGCATCCGACCAGCCCTTGAGCGTCGAGGGCCGACTCGTGGGCGACATTTCTTGAGCCCGAGCATCCTGAGCCTCTGGTGGGCGGGTGGATTTGGCCAAGAGCACCACGCTCCCAAGGAGCGCCAATAGGAGAATCATGATGACGCCACCGACGAACTCACCGAGGGCGAACTGCCACCCCATGAGCACCACCAAGACAATCCCGAGTTCGATCACGAGGTTCGTCGAGGCCACCATGAAGATCAACGCCGTGACGAAGTTGGCCCCCCGCTTCCAGAGGGCATGGGCCATGGAACTCGCTGCGTAGGAACACGATGAGGAGATCGCACCGATCACCGTGGCCAAGCTGACCGATTTCGGCGTCAACGTGCCGAAGGATCGCTCCATGGCCCCACGCGACACGAAAGCCTGGACGACCCCAGAGAGTCCGAACCCGAGCACGAGGGGCCAGAACGTCTCGTAGAACATCCAGAACGACTCGCGCAAGATTCGACCCGCGACGCCCTGCCAGAGCGAGAGTCCCACCACGGCAATCGAGTGCATGCCCCAAGTGTGCCAGCCCTCAGCCCGCGAGAACCCCTTCTCGTATGTGACCGCTAAACTGAGGACATCAGCCAGCGGCTCGCCGCAGGAACTCTGGGAGACCATCATGCGCAAGTTGCACCTCATCGCCGCGAGCTCAGCCCTCGTCGCTTCCCTCACCGCCGTCTCTGGCGTGGCCACCGCCGCCGTTGCCCACACGGCGAGTGCTGCCGCGACCTGCACGAAGGCGAATGCTGCGTCGCTGCACAGCGCTGGACACCTGACGGTGGCCACCGACAGCCCGGCCTACACACCGTGGTTCGTCAACAACAAGCCCAGCAACGGTAAGGGGTACGAGTCGGCAGTGGCCTACGCCATCGCCAGCCAGATGGGCTTCTCAGCCTCCAAGGTGAAGTGGGCCTACGAGCCCTTCTCCAACTCCTACCAGCCGGGCTCGAAGGCCTTCGACTTCGACCTCAACGAGATCTCGGTGACCCCGGACCGCTCCGCCGCAGTCAGCTTCTCGAGCAGCTACTACGACGTGACCCAGTCGATCATCGCCCTCAGGAAGAACCCGATCGTCACCAAGCACAGCCCGGCCCAGCTGAAGAACTACCAGTACGGCGACATGGTGGGCACCACTGGTCTTGACTACATCAACAACCAGATCCAGCCCACCAAGCAGGTCAAGGTGTACCAGAGCCTCACCGATGCGTTCAACGCCCTCGTGGCCAAGCAAGTGGATGCCATCGTGGTCGACACCCCTGACGGCCAGTACGCAGTGTCCAAGGGCAGTGGCGAGCTGCCGGACAACTCGAGCGTCCAGGTTGGCCAGTTCCCTTCTGTTGGTGAGCACTTCGGCGCGCTCTTCACCAAAGACAACCCGCTCGTCGGCTGCGTGAACGATGCCATTGCTACCCTTCGAGCCAACGGCACCTTGGCCAAGATCTCCAAGCAGTACCTCGGGATCTACAACAAGGTCCCCCAGATTCAGCCCTAAGCACCCCCGACCGCCGATTTCGTCGTGGAGCACAGCGCACCATCAGGGTCGACCGCGCTCGTCCTGACCAAGCGACGATCGTGGATCTGGAGAGCGACGACGAGGTCACCGAGGCTCGCTTCGGTGACCTCGGTCACGCTGCTGGTCCTCGGCGCGGTGGCGATCTTCATCCTCTCTCCCGGAGCGAAGACCTTCGGGCACTACTTTCTCAACCCAACGATCTTCGCCGATACCTTCTTCGGCAACTCCGCCAAGAACCTCGACCCCATGTGGCAGGCGTTCATCAAGAACATCGAGATGTGCCTCGCCGCCGAGCCACTCGTGCTCATCTGGGCCCTCCCGGTCGCCTTACTCAGGAACTCCCCGAGCCCTCTCCTCGCTGGACCACGCCTCGTGGCCACCGCCTACGTGGACCTCGCTCGTGGGGTTCCCCTCGTGCTCGTGGTCTACGCCGTCTACTTCGGACTCCCGAGCCTCAACCTGCCGTTCATCTCTGACCGGACGTGGTTCCAGTACGGGCTGTTCTGCCTGGTCTTCTGCTACGGGGCCTACGTCTCAGAGGTCTACCGCGCCGGCGTGCAGTCGGTGCCGTACTCCCAAACCCTCGCCGGCCAAGCCATTGGCCTCACGCCGTTCCAGCTCAATCGCTACGTCACCATTCCCCAAGCACTCCGCATCGTCGTCGCGCCGCTCATCAACGACTTCGTGTCGCTCCAGAAGGACACCGCCATCATCGGTATCGGCGCCGGCATCATCGAGGTCTTAAAGGCTGCCCAGATCAGTCAAGGCGTCTTCTTCAACGACACCTGCTACGTCGCGGCCGGTGTGCTGTTCCTCATCATCTGCGTGCCGCTCACCCGCTTGGCCGACGCACTCCAAGCCCGCGATCAGCGGGCTCGCTTGGCCGGAGCCCGGTGATGGCCGACACCATTGTGACCCTCGACGAGGTCGTGAAGCGCTTCGGTGATCGAGAGGTGCTGTCTGGAGTCACCCTCTCGGTGACCCGAGGACAGGTGGTCTGCCTGATTGGGGCGTCGGGTTCGGGAAAGTCCACGTTGCTCCGGTGCTGCAACAAGCTCGAGGACATCGACGGTGGCACCATCTCGGTGTTCGGCACCGACCTCAGTGGGGATGACGTCCGGGGCGAACTCGTCCGGCGCCATATCGGCATCGTGTTCCAGTCCTTCAACCTGTTCCCCCACCGCACGGTGCTCGACAACATCACCATGGGTCCTCGTCGGGCACTCAAGATGGTGAAGGCCACGGCTGAGGCGACCGCACTCGATCTGCTCACCCAGTTCGGCCTCGCCGAGAAGGCGAAGGACTACCCCGACCGGCTCTCGGGAGGACAGCAGCAGCGGGTGGCGATCATCCGTGCCCTCGCCATGGACCCGGAGCTGCTCCTCCTCGACGAGATCACCTCTGCACTCGACCCCGAACTCGTCGGCGAAGTCCTCGACGCGGTGCGGGACCTCGCAAGGTCCGGGATGACCATGATCCTCGCCACCCACGAAATTGCGTTCGCTCGCGACGTCGCCGACCTCGTGGTGTTCTTAGAAGGCGGCCGCATCGTCGAAAGCGGACCACCAGAGCAGGTCCTCGTAGAACCTCGAGAAGCGGCCACCCGCCGCTTCCTCAGTCGCTACTTGGGCGACGCTCCTACCTGAGGGGCCGGACTTCGTCCATCTCGGCGAACATGGCGAGGACGTCGCGGTCTCGGTCGTAGGTGACGAGTCCCTTGGCCGTCTCCACGTCGACCCACCGAAGTTCGGACACCTCATCGTTGGGGAGGAACTCGCCACCGATGGCCTGCATAAGCCAGTAGACGACGACTTTCGGGCGATCCTTGCGGTCGATGTAGGTGACGAATCCGACGTAGGCACCGCGGGAGCACACGAGTCCCGTTTCTTCATGCACCTCTCGAACGGCTGCGTCCTCGAACGACTCCCCTGATTCCAACTTCCCCTTGGGGAAGGACCAGTCCACGCGATAGGGCCGGTAGCAGACGACGACTTCGATGACCCCGTCGTCGTTGCGGCGCCAGATGAGGCCACCGGCAGACCACACCGAGATCCCCTCGGCGAGTGCGGGATCGAAGGTGACGTCACGAGTCGACGTCATGTGCCACAACTCTCCCGGCGGACCGTTGTGGGTGACGCGCTCCTTCGAGGAGTGAAACGGCAAGATCAGTTGCCTTCCTTCGCAATGACGACGGTGGGCTCTTCGGTCAGAATGAAGTGGAGCTTGGTGGTGTCGAGGAAGGACTCGATGTCGGTCCAGATGGCACCGAAATCAGACGCCATCAGCGAGGCCTCGTAGTCAGCCATCGAGGCGAACCACTGCATGGTGACGCCATCGAATCCGCCGTCGTCAACCTCGGGAGCGCCGGTTCGGGGGTGCTGCTCGTAGCGGAGCACGTACCTCCCAGATTCCGAAGCACGAATCAGCGGACCGTGCACGTTGAACCAGTGGTCGTAGAAAGCTTCTGTGGTCATTCCGGGCTTGCGGCGCAGCATGCAGGTCAGTCGAACCATCGGGTCTCTCTCCTCACTCCGTTCTCGCACAACCTAGTGCGGCTGCACCGCGCCGATCGCCGTACCATGGCACCGTGACGAGCCCTCTCCTCGCCGGCAGTCATCCCCTCACCGCCGTCTCTGGCCTCGTGGTCTTCGCTGCCGGTGTGGGCGCCGGGCTCTTCAACGGAGTGGCTGGTGGCGGCACCATGCTCTCGTTCCCCACCTTGCTGGCCCTCGGCGTTCCCCCCATCACCGCCAATGTCAGTTCCACCGTCGGCATTCTCCCGGGGTACCTCGCCGCAATCGTCGGCTACCGACGCCACGTCGTGGCGAATCGGTCGGTCATCACCCGTCTCGCGCTCCCGGCGTTCCTCGGTGGAGTGGGCGGAGCTGTCGCACTCCTCATCACCCCGACCGCGGTCTTCAACAGCCTCGTCGTCGTCCTCATTGCGCTCGCCACGCTGCTCTTCGCCGCGCAGCCCGTCCTCGCTCGACGCATGCAGCGGAACCACGCAGCAGCTCGACACGAGATCGCTGCCTGGATCGGCGTCCTCGGCGCTTCGCTCTACGGCGGCTACTTCGGCGCAGGGGTGGGCATCGTGCTCCTCGCACTCTTCGGGTTGACCTTGGACTTGGACCTCGCCCAATCCTCCGGGGTGCGCTCCGTCCTCGCACTGCTCGTCAATTTCCTCGCTGCGGTGATCTTCGTGCTCCACGGAGCTGTGAATTGGGCAATCGTTGCCTGCCTCGTTCCAGGAAGTTTCCTCGGGGGCATCCTCGGGGCGCGCCTCGCACTCTCGCTCCCGGTTCGGTGGCTCCGCGCCGTCGTCGTCCTCATCGGCGTGGCCACCACCGTGGTCCTCGCCCTGCACTGACGCGAGGGGGGTACCTCGTGAGGTGCGGGATAGGCTGACCTCGTGGCAACGGTCTTCTCCTTCCCCAATCCGGTCGACGAGCACGCAGCGCGCACCGTGGCCGGAGGCGTGGTCATCATTGCCCTGTTCACCCTGGTCGTCAACGCACCGCTCGGGGCACTCCTGCTCGCCTACGGCTTCCTCGCTCGGGTGCTCACCGGACCTACCCTGTCACCACTCGGGCAATTCGCCACTCGAGTCATCGCACCGAGGTTCGACCGTCCAGCGCTGACCGCCGGTCCGCCGAAGCGCTTCGCACAGGCGATTGGCCTGACCTTCTCCGTGGCCACCGTCCTCACGTGGTGGCTGGCCTCATGGAGCGTGGCACGGTGGATCCTCGTGCCGCTGATCATCGCGGCAACCTTGGAGTCGGTCGTCGGCTACTGCTTGGGCTGCGCCATCTTCTCCAAACTCATGGCCCTCGGCGTGATCCCCGAGTCCATCTGTGAAGAGTGCGCCGACATCTCTCGGCGCTACCGCTAGACCGCGTTAGCGCCCACCGTCTTGGTGGGCAATCTGGGCGGCGGTTCCCTTGCGGATGACGACGGTTGCATGTGGGGCGCTGGCGCCGGGAAGCGTGGGCGTGATGTACCCCACGATGGCGTCACTACCAGCATCGTGCGATGCCGCCGGGTTGAAGTACCCCGAGTCCCACACCGCCACGTTGTAGCCCTGCGGGGTGGCGGGACCGGAGTTGCCGCTCACGACGTCGATCAGGTTGCCCTTCACGCCGACCACAATGCCGACGTGGTCCCCAACGTGACTGCTGGCGTACCCCCACACCACCGCGTCGCCGGGATGGGGGGAATTGGTGGCGCCAGCTTTGAAGGTCCCAAGTCGTGACCCGTGGTCGACGAAGGTGTAGCTGTACCCCGTGATCCCTGAGGTATCAGCGCCCGCCTTCATCCAGACCCAGTTCGCGAAATCCGAGCACCACTCCTCAGCGGCAGTTCCCTTCGCGCACCCGGTCGTCCAGCCGCGCTTGAAGGCGGCGGTGTAGGGGTTGCAGTTCGAGTTGAGCGGTGTCTCAACCACCGAGGCTCCCAGCTGATCTTGGCTCTTGGCCAATGCCACGATGCGCTGGATGAGCGGGATGGGTCCACCATCGAGCGCAACAGCGACCAGACCCGATGCCATCGTGACGAGCGAGGGAGCACTTGCGATGAGCTCGCCGGAGTAGGGCTGGTTCGTGGCGTCGACCACCGTGGGCATCGCCGCTGGACTAGGAGCAGTCAGGACGGCCAATGCCCCTGAGGTTGCCCGCAGCCCAACCGTGATTCCCGTTGGCGTCGCCACGAGAGCAACGGGGAAGCCAGCCGACGCACTCTGCTTCCGAGCGGCGAGTTGCGGTGTCCAATCGAGAGAAGTCCACGGGCCTGATGCCGTTGCCGCCGACACGATGACGAGGCCTGACGACGTCGTGGGAGCGGCCACGACGACGCCCGTAGCCGTCACCGCGAGGGAGGGGTCGGCACCGAGCAGTGTTCCAGCAGGCAGCGGAATCGTGAACGACCGCCACAGGGTGAACCCTTGGTTGTCGTTGATCACCGCGACGAGTCGGCCAGCGGTGGTTCGGGCCACGATGGCCTCAACGCCGTCATCGGTGGCCACCGCACCGACCGATGGCGAGCCCACGATGGTGGGCACCGAGGCAATGGCGCTCAGGTTGTAGGCGTTCCAGTGGTGGCCACCGAATCCATCGGCGAGCACCTGGAGGAGTTGTCCAGTCGTCGTCGTGAGAAGGAGTTCCACGGCACCGCTCGAATTCACCGTGGCGACAGGACCCGCGGCGACGACATGGGTCCCGAGCACCGTGGAGAGATCCGTGACCTGCCAAGATCCAGCGACACCACCAGACGACGTCACGACCATCACGTCGCCGGTGGTCGTGCGCAACGCCAAGAGCAACTGACCAGGCGCAGGAGCGATGAGCGATGAGGCCGCTGCGATCGCGGGGAGCGGCGTCGAGGTGGTGATCGGCACCATCGGAGCGAGGGATGACGTGGCGCTGCTCGACGCCACCACCGCCCCCGTCGGCGTGATCGCCACCGCTTCGAGCTGGCCCCCGAGGTTCGTGAGCGTCGGTGCGACGGTGAGCAGTGGCACCACCTGTGCAGCCGTCAGGTCGGCCTCCACTGCCGTTCCCGAGGGAGTAATCGTGAACGCCACGCTGTCGACGCTCGTCGCGCGTGGGGTCGCCGCGCCACCGGCTCGAGCGGGCACAACGGCTGCCACCGCGAACAGCGCGGCGAGCACCACGAGGTTCGTGCGCCGGTGTCGTTTGCTGATGAGCACGTTCCTCTTCTCCTGAGGTCCACCACACCCTGGTGGTCGGTGCTCCGCCCACAACGCACGCTAGCAGGGGCAATGTGCTGAAACCTTGCTGAGGATGGATCGTTGCCCGAGCTCGCAGCGACCATCGGTCTCGGCATAGGGTCACGGTCGGAGGTGGCCCATGCCCAATCGACGGTGGCGCTCAAGAGCACTCGTGGCGGTGAGCTCAACGCTGCTCGGGCTGCCGGTCGCAGCCGATTCGGCAACTGCAGCCCAACTGCAACCCACCATGGCGATTGTGGCGAGAAGCGCCCATCCTCCGCTGGGCGCAACGCCCCTCACGCCGATGGCCGCCACTGCACCAATGACGCTCTCTATTGGGCTCGCCCCGAGGGACCCTGCTCAGTTCGCCGCCTTCACCGCTGCGGTGAACGAACCGGGCTCATCGATCTACCACCAGTTCTTGGCACCGGGCGAGTACGCCACTCGGTTCGGCGCAACTCCCACCTCTGCGGCACCGCTCATCGCCACGCTGCGAGCAGGTGGATTCACCGTCCAGCCGTTCAACCCCCGTCTCCAACTCCTCACCGTGTCGGCCCCCCGATCCACGGTCGAACGATTCTTCTCCGTGGCGATCAACCGCTACCGAGACCGATCTGGGCACGTCGGCACCATTGCCCTCGGTGCACCGCGCGTGCCCGCCTCGCTGCGCCCGTTGATGACGGGCGTCAGTGGTCTGAACACCTTGGCCCGATGGACCGACGTCGGCCTCAACCACGGCAGTCGGTCGCGCAGCATTCGATCACCGCACGTGGTGCCGGCCATTGGATCGGTCCCGACCTGTGCTGCTGCGTCGAGTGCGCAGTCGAGCGTGGGCGGGTGGACGACCGCCCAACTCGCACAGGCCTATGGGTTCAGCACCGCCTACAGCCGCGGTGCCTTCGGTGCAGGGGTCACCGTTGGGCTCTACGAGCTCTCCGCCTACCAACAGAGCGACCTTTCGGCCTACGAGAAGTGCTACGGCATCACCCCATCGGTCAAGATCGTGAACGTCGACGGTGGGGCTGGTCCCTACGACGCCTCGACGGCGTTCGAGCCAACCTTGGACGTCGAAGAGATGCTGAGCCTCGCCCCTCAGGCCAACTTCCTCATCTACAACGGACCGAATAACGGGAATGGCCCCAACGACCTCCTGGCCAAGATCGCCAGCGACGACAAGGCCATGGTCATCTCGACGTCCTGGGGGATCTGCGAGTCCATCAACGGCCAAGACCCCGCCGCACTGGCCAGCGAGACCCAAGATCTCCAGCAAATGGCAGCCCAGGGTCAGTCCATCGCTGCCGCGTCCGGCGACAATGGAGCAGCGGACTGCTACGACGGTTCGACGGTCGGACCGACGCCACAGGTCGACGACCCAGCATCCCAGCCCTACGTCACCGGAGTTGGCGCCACGTCGCTGCTGTCGGTTGCGCCCCTCAAGCAGACGGTCTGGTCGTCGAGTTCGCTGAGCGGCGGGGCGAGTGGTGGGGGCTACTCGACGGTGTGGCCACGTCCAGCGTGGCAGACCCTCCCGGACACGAATTCCCTGAACGGTGCGGGAAATCGCATGGTTCCCGACGTGGCGATGAGCGGGGACCCCGGTGGGGGCGTCCTCGTCTACCTCGCCGATAGCGGTGGGTGGCAAACCGCCGGAGGCACCTCAGCTGCAACCCCACTCTTCGCCAGCATGCTCGCCTTGGCCGAGTCCAACTGCGGCATCACGAGGACTGGTCTCGGCCTCGTGAACCCCACCCTCTACCAGCTCGCGCAGAACCAGCCCGGTGACTTCAGCGACGTCACCTACGGCGCCAACTCGGTCTCGAGCGACAACAGCATCCCGTCGTATCGAGCAACCCCTGGCTACGACCTCGCCAGCGGACTCGGTTCGCCGAACGCCGGATTCTTCTCTGGGATCTGCGCCAGCGCTCCTGTGGCGTCGCTGACGTCACTGAAAGCGGGCAACCCCACGTCAGTGACCGTGACGGCGACGACCACTGCTCCCCTCAACAACGGCGACACCTTGAGCCTGGCGCTGCCACCGGGTGACACCGTTCCCTCGTCCTACGGTTCGGTGACCGCCACCGATGACGGTGCACCTGTGGCGATGTCGGTCACCGGCGTGAGCGCATCGACCGGTTCTGCCACCGCCAACGTGGTCACCTTCACCTGCTACGCCACCATCGCCACCGGGTCGACGCTCACCTTCACCATCGCCAACGTCCTCAACCGTCTGGCGCTCGCTCCGGCACAGATCATGGTGTCGTCCAGCGCGGCGTCGTGGCCATCGGCTGTCGCTGCACTCCCAGCATTGACCTCCTCGAGGCCCCTCTGGAAGGTCAGCGACCTCGCATCACGAGCGGCAGCGGCGGGGACCGCCACCGGGCCCGGTGCCCTCCTCGCTGCACCGAGCGGGACGACCGCGACCTTGGTCACCACGACCAAGGCCAACCAGCTCGCCGTGCTGTCTGGGGCACCGTCGGCGCTCACCCTCGGTGCACCACCCCTCCCGGCACTTCCCGTGGGTTCGGGGAAGTTGACGGTGGCGCTGAACGTCGCCGTGATCGGGACGAGCACAACCGTGGCCGATGTGACGACGACCGGCCACGTCATCCTCGCCACGTTGACCAAGGGGAAATGGACCATCAAAGACCTCACCGCGCTCGACAAGACCCCAACGAGCGTGGGCACACCCTGCATCGCGCCGCTCACCGCAGGACCGCTCACGACCACTGCGGTCCTCACCAGAACGACGAGCTCGAAACTCCAGTTGGTGGTCGCTACCGGCACCAAGGACGTCGTCGAGAACTTGACGGCCATCACCGGCGTCGCCCCCGCCGGGCCACCGGTGTGCGCCGCGGCACCGCTCAGCATGGTGGTAGCCGTGCGCGGAACCGACGGCGATCTGAAGGAACTCAACCTCCGCCTCGGGGCAACCCCCAGCGTGCTGGCCTTCAGTGTCGACGACATCACCTCCCTCAACCACCTCCCCCACCTCGCTGCAGACCCCACCGGCATCACGGTGGCCAACCAGTTGATCTCCATCGTGTCGGTGGTTTCGGGATCTGGACCAGGGTCGAAGAACCAATTGGTGCTCTCCATTGCTGCGATCGGCACCTACAAGCAGTGGCCTTCGGTGAACTTGACCGCTTCGTCGAGCCTCCCGCAGGACTTGAGGAACCCTGTAATCCTCAACACCACGACCCGCACAGAGATCGTGGCCAGGACGGTGACGGGGGGACTCGAACTGATCGTGAACAACGGCCAGAACGGGCTCTGGAACGGCTACGACCTCTCCGCGGCCTTCGGTCTCGGCGCCGGGATCTCCACCTTCAGCGCTAGCGCAGTGGGTGCGACGGCCGCAGTCACGTGGGCCGCAGCCAACGGACACCTGCAACTCGCCAGCAGTTCGTCGACCTTCTGACGCCCGCCGTGACGACCCCATGGTCGGTATCGTGGTCGAGGTGACGACCCGTGCGCACCGGCGCCCTCCAGTACACGCGGCGCGCCGGGTCGTACTGAGCGCACTCCTCGCTGTTGCGGCGCTGGTGGCGTCGAGCGGCGTGCGAACCGCACTGGCGGCAACCCCACCGGTTGCGCCGCGCACGGCGACGCCCGATCTCTGGGGGTTCACCTCCACAATTGGGGCGACGAGCGCATGGGGTGCAGCAGACGTGACGAGCGCCAACACCCTCCCCACCTTCGCCACCCCACCCGACATCGTCGACAACGGTGGGCAACTCCTCGTCGCAGGGATGACGACGGCAGGTCACGTGCTCCTCATCGCTGGAGGGTCGCCAGCGCAAGCCGGATGGCAGGTCACCGACCTCACCGAACTCCTCGGCCTGACCTCGTCGACCGCCCCCGTGCTGACCCTCGACCAAGCAGGCGAGCCAGTCCTGCTCACGAGGACGAGCGCAGGCCACCTCACCGTCACGACCAACGCCGTGGTGGGCCGTGTGCCGTGGCAGATGGTCGACGTCACCGCATCGAGTGGGGCACCGGCCACGATTGGCATCCCCTCCGTGATCGAGGATGCCTCAGGCACCGAGATCTTCACGCGCACCGCACAGGGTCACCTCATTGAGTTCACTGATGTGGCCACGTCATCGGGGGGCTACAAGGCCATCGACCTCACCGCGCTCGCTGGTGCGGTCACCATCACCTCGGACCCGGTCGCCACCTGGGATCCCGCCTCGAGTCAGCACCACGTCGCAGCCACCGGCGCCAACGGCTCGGTTGTCGAGTACGCCGATGACAACGCCACCGAACGGTTCTGGTCGGCTCGGATCTTCACCACCCCGACGCCGCTGATTGCTCCGCCCTCGGTGGTCGACGTCGCGGGCACGACGTGGATCTTCGCAGCAACCGCCAACCACGACCTCCTCGCCATTGCCGGCAAGGTGAACCTTCCCGCCGCGCAGTGGACGATGAGCGACCTCACCATCACCGCAACAGGTGGGCTCGGCGTCACCGGCACCCCACTCGTGGCTGTGGCCAACGGTCACGTCGACGTGATTGCCGAGAGCGCCTTCGCCAACTTCGTCGCCTTCGACGCTCAACTCACCGCACCGTTGCCAACCTGGCGAGCGCAAGAGGTTCGGGCGACGGCATCGTTCTCCCCAGCGTCGCGGACCTTCAGCGTGGGCAGCGTCGGCACGACCGTGGTGCTGCTGAGCGCCGGGGTGATGCACGTGGCCTCGGTTGGCACCGGCGTCTACGCCATCCCGCTGGCCAAGACGGCCAAGGCCATCGCCGATGGATGGCCCGTCATTGGCATCACCGGGGCGCTCGGTGCCCCAACCGCTCCCTACACCGGGGTGGCCAACTCCGGCCAAGACCTCCTCACCGGCAAGGCCATCGCCACCGCGACGAAGTCCGCCACCTGGCTGAGCTTCTGGACGGTATCGGGTCCGCCGCTGACGGTGAACCTCGCCGCGACGTCTTGTGCACTCAGTTGCACGAGCGTGGGTCAAGCAACGACCATCACCGGGACCACGAGCGGTGTGGTCATCCGAGGCCCTCTCGGCAAGGTGGCAACCGCTGCGTGGATCACGCCGCCAGCGGGTGCTGCGTCGGACCCGTCCATGGTGGTGACCGCGCTCAGCTGCCCGACGAGCACGCTGTGCACCGCAGTGGGGTCTGCGCTCGACGGCGCTGGACGACGGCTGCCGATCTGGATTGCCATCGACGCCACGAGCGCCTCCGCTCGATTCGGCACCGTCCCGAGTGCTGCGGGAGCGAGTCCGAGCGCACAGTTGAACGCCATCTCGTGCGCCATCACCGACCAGTGCATTGGCGTTGGTTCCTACACCGATGCCGTTGGTCGCACCAAAGCCATGGTGGCGTCGGCCACCGCCGCGGTCCCATCGACCTCGGCAACGGTTCCCGCCCCGGCCGGCTCGTCGACCAACCCGCGCACCACCCTCCTCGGCCTAGCCTGTTCGTCGACCACCACGTGCGTGAGCGTTGGATCTGGCGTCGACCAATCGAGTCGGACCCGGAGCATCGTTGCGTACTTCTCCGGAGCTTCGGTCACGAGCGTCGTCTACGGCACGAACCCCCCAGGCAGTGCCGCCAACCCCATGGCCATGCTCAACGCCGTGGCCTGCAGCAGCCTCTCGTGCACCGCAGTTGGCCACTTCAACCGTGCGAGCAACGTCACCGCAGCGATGAGCACCACCCTCGGCGCCACCGGTGTTGGTGCGTCCACCGCCATTCCCGCTCCGAGCAGTTCAGCCACCAACGCCCTAGCCTCCCTCAACGCGGTGTCCTGCCCGACGACCACCTGCCAGGCCGTTGGCGGTTACACCGACCACCTCGGCCACCAGGTCGCGATGTCCGTCCAGATCTTGAACGGCACCCCCGCGACGGCGACCACCGTGGCAGCGCCGTCTGGTACCGCCGTCAACGCGGGGTTCACCTTGGCTGGGTTGTCGTGCACCGCACTGCTCACCTGCCGTGCCGTCGGCGAAGCGGTGGACGCCGGCGGTGATGCCCAAGGAGCGGTTGCAACCTGGATTGGATCGACGATCCCGGTGGCGAGCTTCGCTGCACTCCCCGGTGATGCAGCCGCAGCCAATCCCGCTGGCGCCTTCTACCAAGCCGGTCTCGACGCCGGGCAGTACGTGGGCACCGTGCTCGCCACCTACCCGAAGCACGGCCTCAACCTCCAACCCAACTTCGTGATCCTCGACCCTGAGGGCTACCCCGACAACCACTCCGGCCTCGACGGACCGCCCGGTGTGGTGTCGACGGCCAAATGGGCAGCGATCCTGCAGGGCTGGGCTGATGGACTCCACCTCTTGAACCCGGGCACCCACCCCGGCGTCTACGCCGATCAGTACGAGTACCAGACCTACGGCATCAGCCGCCTCGCCCTCCCGGCGTTCCTGGCGGTGGCCTGGACGGTCAGCACCAAGGTCGTCGGCGGCCAGGTCGTGCTCTCGAGCGCCCCGACGCCTCCGACGCAGACCGCCAGTGGTCCGAACATCGACGGCTACATCTCCTTCAACGACTTCTGCCCGAGCGAGTGGCCGGACCACGCCGCCTACCTCCGCCAGATCTCGATGTTCAACAAGGCGCCGTGGAACGGGATCTACAACACGGTGCAGTTCATCGGACCGAACGACTACTGCGCGCCGAACTAGGCCCGAGCGGCGTCGTTGACCTCACCGTTCGAAACGGTCACGGTGCGGTTGACGATTCCAGGGATCCGAAGTCCCGGCAAGAGGTGTCCGGTGATGTTGAGGGGGTCCGATGCTGCCACGGTCACCGCTTCTCCACCGGTGCCGTCCACGGTGGCGAGCGACGCTGCGAAGTCGGCGAGCGCGTACTGCTCACCCGAGAGTCCGGCCACGAAACGTCCCCCGGCGACCACCCCTCGGGCTTCCATGCGACGCAGTGCCCGCATGATCTCTCGCCAGGGCAGGGTGATCGACTCTCGGGCGCGGTGCTCGAAGGCGACGACGCCCCAGCGCAGCAGCAGCTGTGCCGCGACTTCTTCGGCGAGCTGCTCGGTGGCGACGGTGCCACGATCGACCTCGGCACGGTTGGGAATAATCGACCAACGGCCTTCGCCAATGGGGCCGAGCGGACCGGATCGGTGGAGGCCGAGGCGACTCCGGGCGCCGTGACGAGCGCTCCCGGGAGCTCGGCGTGACCCACCGAGCAAGTTCCGCACCGCGCCGTAGGCATCGGCATGGACGAGGCCACGGGCCACGAGTTCCCACAGACCCTCATCGACCTCGGCAGGGAGCCGGCCGGTCAGTCCAGCCAGATCAGCTCGGAAGGTCGGCCCTGACGCCATGAGGGCCTCGAAGCAGTCCGCCGCTGCACCAGCCACCGGCGGGGTGGGATGGTTCGCGCCGCGCACCGCCTCGAGGAGCCAGGGGAGGTCCTCTCGGCGACAGAGCGTGAGCGGGGTGGCCGCCGAGGGGTGCTGCACCGCACGGCGGCGCTCATCGGGGGGCGTCGCGCGTGGGGTGAGGCGCGCCCAGGTGATGACCCCGGCGAGACAGAGGGCATCTAAGTCCTCGGGTCGGTAATCGGCGATCCGAGCGCTCAAGATCTGCCGCTCCCAATCGCCGGCCGGGAGCTCCAAGCCTTGGAGCTGCTCGACCACGGCCACGATGCCAGCTTGGCCGTGCAACCGACGTCGACCACCGACGTGGTGGAGTTGGCGGAGGGCCTCGACGTAGGTGGCCACAGGCACGGCGTCGACGCGTCGGCGGCGCTCGCCACGACTCGTCCGGTGGATTCGGGCCAAGAGGTGTCGGGCGCACCAGCGACCATCGGGGAGTTCAATGGCGAGACCGAGGCCTTCGAGCCGTCGAATGGCAGTGGCAGCCCGTGGACCAGTGAGCGGTGCACCACGCAGCGGTCCAGCACCGAGCGCGTCCGGCGCAATGAGATCTGCGAGATCAACGGGTCCGCAGTGCTCGAGGTGACCGCGGAGGCATTCGGCCGCCACCTCGTCGTTGAGGGCAAGGGCAGCCACGCCATCTGCGTGCTGCACCGCCACCCAGCGGTCCTCATCGACGATCGCCCGACCAGTTCGGATGAGCGTGTCCATCGATCCCTGCCACTCGGGCACGGGACGAATGCAGACGAGGTCGTCCAAGAGATCGGCCAGTTCGTCAGGGCTCCGCACGGTCACGGCCACGAATGACTCGAGCTGGGCGATGACGGCGGGCTCCATGATGGCGGAGCCACCGGGGACGCCATCGGCGAGTTCGGGGAGTCCCCTCGTGAGCGGCACGGCACGGGTGCGGCGCTCTTCCAAGGGAGCGTCGTCCAAGAAGGTGTAGGGCCGACCGGTCAAGATCCCATGGGCGAGCACCGATGGGGTCGCTGATTCCACGAAGGAGACCGTGACCGCTCCGGATTCGATCCGTTGGAGCAGGGCGATGAGGCCGTCGATGTCCATAGGTTCGTGCAGCGTGTCCTCGAGCGTCTGGCGGACGAGGAGGTGGTCGGGAATTTCAATGGGGCCGGGCGGAGCGTTCTCTTGACACGCTGCGAGCGAGGGCCAGGTGGCAGCAAGGAGGTCTTCGGCCTCCATGCGCTGGAGGTGGATGGGGCGCCGGCCACCGGAGAGCGTCCGGGCCACCACCAAGGAACGGTTCAGGTTCCAGCGCCATCGGGCGAGCAGGAGCGGATGGGTGAGGACAGCTTGACTGAGCACCGCTCGGGCCGAGTCGCTGCGGACCATGTGGGGGACCTGGGTGAGCGGGAAGCTGTGGTGCGGGCCAAGGGAGATCACGACGGTGTCGTCATCGGCAGCCGCTTGCAGTTCGAAGTCGAAGGTCACGCAGAAGCGCTTCCGCAGCGCGAGGCCGAGGGCTCGGTTCACCCGTCCACCGAAGGGCGAGTGGACGACGAGTTGGCTGCCTTCGACCTCGTCGAAGAACCGCTCCACGACGAGGTGGGTAGCGGTCGGCAGTGGGCCGAGTTCCTGCCACGCCGTCGACAGGTACTGCGCCACCTGGTTGGCTGCCCCACTCCCGACTCCGGACCACTCGGCGATTGCCTGTGGGAGCCCGGCGACTCGACCGTCATGGCAGTGCGTCTCCGCCATCGATCGGAGATCACCCACCCAGGTGGAGAGCTCCGCGGTGCGGGCCGGTGCCTCTCCAATCCAGAACGGCACCGTTGGCGGGGCGTCCCCAGCATCGGTGACCCGAACGGTTGAGGTTTCTACCTTGTGGACCCTCCAGGCGTGGGTGCCGAGCAAGAAGACGTCGCCCGGTGCACTCTCAATGGCGAAGTCTTCGTTGAGCTGGCCCACGGTGACCCCGTCGGGCTCGAGAACCACGCGGTAGTCGCCGGTCTCTGGAATGGCGCCGCCGTTCAAGAGCGCGGTGAGGCGTGCCCCCTTGGCCGGTCGGACAACGCCGTTGACCCGGTCGAGGTGGAGGTGCGCTCCTCGACGTCCTCGACCGGTCAGGATCCCTCGGGCCGCGAGCTCGAGCGCCTCGTCGAACTCGTCCTCACCCAAGTCGGCGAAGGGTGCCGCGTGGCAGATGATGGAGCGAAGATCGGCAATGGCGATCTCTTCTCGAGCCGCGACCTCCGCCACGATCTGCTGCACGACGAGGTCCATAGCCTTGGGCGGTGGCGCCAAGATGTCGAGGTCCCCGTGGCGCACCGCGGCCATAAGGGCGGTGCACTCGACGAGCTCGTCTCGAGTGAGAGGGTAGATGCGGCCCGCTGGCGTGCCGCCGACTCGGTGGTTGGCTCGGCCGATCCGCTGGAGGAAGGTGGCGATGCCTCGCGGCGATCCGAGCTGGCACACGAGATCCACCGGACCAACGTCGATCCCGAGTTCAAGCGAAGCAGTGGCCACAAGGGCCTTCAGATCTCCAGCGCGAAGGCGTGCTTCGACGAGCCGACGGCGCGCCGTCGAGAGGCTTCCGTGGTGGGCGGCCACCACCAGGCCGTCGTCAGCGTCCACGTCTTCGCCGAGGCGTTCGGCGAGTTGGTGAGCCACCCGCTCAGCCATGCGGCGAGTGTTCACGAAGATCAGGGTCGTGTGGTGCGCTCGGACCGCGTCCGCCATGTCGTCGAGCACATCGGCGAACTGCGCCGCAGAACTCACCGCTTCGAGGTCGAGGGCGGGGAGCACTACCTCGACGGCAACCGCCCGGGCATGGCCACAGTCGATGATGACCGGGTCGTCACGATCAGGTCCCACGCCGCTCAAGATTCGACCGACGAGGTCGAGTGGTCGCTGAGTGGCAGAGAGCCCAATGCGCTGCAGGCGAATCCCACGTTCTGCGACCAGGGCGCTCAGGCGTTCCACGGTGAGCGCCAAGTGGACGCCGCGCTTATCCCTGGCCAAGGTGTGGATCTCGTCGATGATCACGGTCTCCACCGCGCTGAGGGCCGCTCGACCCTTGGCCGAGGTGAGGAGGAGGTAGAGCGACTCGGGCGTCGTGACGAGGAGCTCGGGGGGTTTGCGCACCAGCGCTGCGCGCTCAGCTGGCGAGGAGTCGCCGGTTCGGATCCCAACCGTGAGCGCGGGCCCGGCAATCCCAGCAGCGGCGGCGATCGCCTCGATCTCGGCGAGCGGCGTGAGGAGATTCTCCCGGACGTCAGCGGTGAGGGCCTTGAGCGGCGAGACGTAGAGGACTTTTGGGACCGAGGGGGTGAAGGTGCCCCGGTCGAAGGACTGCCACAGCGCGTCGATGGCCACCATGAAGCCGGTCAAGGTCTTTCCCGAACCGGTCGGGGAGGCGACGAGGACGTCGGCACCGGTGCGAATCGCTGGCCACGCGGCTTCTTGGGGTGGTGTGGGTCCAGTTGGGAACCGCTGGTCGAACCACTGGGCGACGATCGGGTGGAACGTTTCGACGGCGGGGTGTGACGCCGCGTAGGGGGCGCTGAACAGCGACTGGTGTCCGACGGCCTTGGTCACCGCACCAGTGTCACCCTCAGGTGTGACGTTCACCCTGCTCAGCCTCTCGTTCGGCCAACCACGCCGCCTTGTCGACCCGGGCTCGAGCCACGATGAACCGAATCGTCAACACCAGCAGCACGATGGTGGCGATGAGGAAGATCGAGAACCCAATGAGGAATCCCGCAGAGAGTGCAGCAGTGGTCACGCTCCGAAGGCTACCGGCCACGAGCGTGCAACACCCTGCCGTCATGATCAGTCCATGGTGCTCCTCCACGAAACGCCAACTCCGAAGACCTGTGCTCCCTGGCAGCCGCTCGCCGGTGCTGCGCTCCTCGACGCCCTCCGTGGCGGGCGGAGCAGTCGGCCGAGCGTTGAAGGTGCCTTCGCTCTGCGGGTTCGTGGGGAACTCTCCGACCGTTGCGGCGAGCTCCTCGGCACGAGCGACGTTGCGCCGCTGACCCTCGACCGAGGAACCGTCGCCCGTGGCTACCGCCTGAGCGAGCGTGGCGATCTCTCCGTGGAGCTCCTCCGCCACATCTTCACCTCGACGATCTTCCAGCTCCAGGTCCACGCAGGACCCTCGGCCGACGCCATCGAGGATGCCAAAGCCGTCCTCGAGGCCGATCCGAGCCGGCGGCCCCTCCTCGAGTACCTCGCCACCTTGGCCCCAGCAGTTCGGCGGGAACTCCGTGACGCCATCTCGAGCGACGCACGCCACCTCGCTGAGCGCTGGCCCTCGCTCAACCCCATGTGGCTGCCGAGAACCGGCGTGTCGATGGCGGTCGACCTCGATGGTGGCCGAGTGCGTCTCCGGGGCACGTGCGACCTCATGGTCGGCATTCCCAACCGATCCTCGGCATCGGTATGCATGGTGTCGCTCAAGACGACGCCGCTCACCTCGTTCCACCGAGACGAAGCTCGGTACCTCGCGCTGGTCGAGACCGCCCGCTGCGGCGTCCCGCCGTTTCGCATCGCGACCTACTCCACGGCGACCGGCGAACTCCACGCCGAGTACGTCACCGAGGCCCTCCTCAAAGACGCCATGGAGCACACCCTCGCCGCTGTCACCGCACCTGCAGGAGTACCCGCCCCATGACCACCACACGAGTCGCTACCGCACAGCTCACCCAAACCCTGCACGCCGAGCGAGCAGGCATCACCCTCAGTGCACCCGATCGCCAAGGGCTCCTCGGCATCTTGGCCCAGACGGGGGCAACGGGACCTGACCTGCTGCGGGTCGACGGGTTCACCTTGAGGAGCGGCTTCGACGCAGCGGCGACGCCGTTCTCGTGGAATCCGCGGCTCGCCAAGCGAACCCTCGGCCTCGCTGCGCTTCGGGCTTGCGTCCACGGGGAGGCCAAGAATCCTCTCGAGGCCTGCGAGGCAGTCGTCGACCACGCCATCGCTCGAGCGAGCAGTGGTGCAGAGCGGTCCGGATCACTCGGATCCTGGCTGGCCAGCGCTCAAACGCCGGTCCGAACGATGGCGATTGCCTACGCCTCGGCGTATGCCACCGAGCTGTGGAGCGCGCTCGAGTGGAGCGCCATGGCAGAACTGCCGACCATTGGGGCACGCGACGACACCGTGGTCCACCGCCCAGCTGGGCTGCTGCTCAAGGGCCGTGCCGAGGTCATGATCCACCACGGCAACCAGCGTGCGTTCTCCCCTCGACTCCTCGTGCTCGGGGGCACCCCACAACCAGAAGACCTCCTCACCCTCGGCGCCGCCGCACTCACCGCTGCGCTGGCCGACCGAGACGGCCACGCGCCCTCGGTCATGGTGGGATGGCACCCTGCTGCAGGCCAAGCCGTCGTCTTGCCCGTGGACCACATCGTCCTGCGTCGGGCTGCAGCAGGCATCGCTCGTCGGGTCGCGACTTGGCGCAGTTCCCTGTCCGAAGGGCCCGTCCCCGTCGCCGCCTAGTGGCCCGGTCCGCCCACGTCTGTTCCTGCCACTAGCCTCTACCGGGTCATGGAACGCCGCCAAGAAATCAGAAATATCGCCATCGTTGCCCACGTCGACCACGGCAAGACCACGCTCGTCGACAAGATGCTGTGGGAATCGGGGGCGTTCCGCGCCAACGCCGATATCGCCGACCGCGTCATGGACTCGGGGGACTTGGAGCGGGAGAAGGGCATCACCATTCTCGCCAAGAACACCGCGATCACCTACCACGGCACCAAGATCAACGTCATCGACACCCCCGGCCACGCCGACTTCGGTGGCGAAGTGGAGCGCGGCCTCACCATGGTCGACGGCGTGCTCTTGCTCGTGGACGCCTCTGAAGGTCCGCTGCCCCAGACCCGGTTCGTGCTGCGCAAGGCCCTCCAGGCCCGCCTGCCCGTCGTCCTCGTGATCAACAAGGTCGACCGTCCCGACGCTCGGATCGCTGAAGTGGTGAGCGAAGTTGAAGAACTCTTCTTGGACTTAGACGCCGACGAGCACCAGATCGACTTCCCCATCCTCTACGCCTGTGCCCGTGACGGCTGGGCCGCCACCGAAGAAGGCGTGGTCGGCACTGACCTCACCCCACTCTTCGACGCCATCTTGGAGCACATCCCCGCTCCGGAGTATGAGCCGGGTCACGGCCTCCAGGCGCTCGTGTGCAACTTGGACGCTTCGGCCTACGTTGGCCGTCTCGCCATCTGCCGCGTCCACAACGGAACGCTGCGCAAGGGTGAGACCGTGGCGTGGTGTCGTCTCGATGGCACCATCGAGCGGGCCAAGGTCACCGAGCTCTTCGTCACCGATGCCTTAGAGCGCGTGGACGTCACCGAGGTTGGACCCGGTGAGATTGTGGCGATTGCCGGTTTCCCCGAGATCACCATTGGGGAGACCTTGGCAGACCTCGAGAACCCAGT
Source organism: uncultured Actinomycetes bacterium (assembly GCA_903870905.1). Taxonomy (GTDB): domain Bacteria; phylum Actinomycetota; class Acidimicrobiia; order Acidimicrobiales; family RAAP-2; genus CAIQEU01. The sequence goes on from CAIQEU010000078.1 coordinate 27,094, forward strand.
TCCCCTGCCCCCCATCACCGTGGACGAGCCCTCGCTCGGCATGACGATTGGTATCAATACCTCCCCGCTCGCCGGCCAAGACGGTACCAAGCTCACCGCACGTTTCTTGAGGGGTCGGCTCGACCAGGAGCTCATCGGCAACGTGTCCATTCGGGTGCTGCCGACTGAGCGTCCCGACACCTGGGAAGTCCAGGGTCGTGGAGAGCTCCAGCTCGCCGTTCTCGTCGAGACCATGCGTCGTGAAGGGTTCGAGCTCACCGTGGGCAAGCCACAGGTCGTCACCCGAGACATCGATGGCGTCAAGCACGAGCCCATCGAGCGCGTCTCGGTCGACGTGCCCGAGGAGTACATGGGGGTCGTCACCCAGTTGCTGGCGCTGCGCAAGGGCACGATGCTGGAGATGGTCAACCACGGCACCGGATGGGTTCGCCTCGACTACAAGGTTCCCGCCCGTGGCCTCGTCGGATTCCGCACCGAGTTCATGACCGAGACCCGTGGCACCGGCATCTTGCACCACGTCTTCGATGGGTTCGCCCCGTGGATGGGTGAGATTCGCCTGCGTCGCAACGGATCGCTCGTGGCCGACCGCCGTGGGGTGACCACCAACTTCGCCCTCACCGGCCTCCAAGACCGTGGCACCCTCTTCGTCGGACCCCAGACCGAGGTCTACGAAGGCATGGTCGTCGGTGAGAACGCCCGCTCGGAAGAGATGGACGTCAACCCGACCAAGGAGAAGCAGCTCACCAACATGCGTTCTGCTGCCGCGGACAACTTCGAACGCCTGACCCCAGCGACGCTCATGTCGCTCGAACAGGCGCTCGAGTTCATCGCCGATGATGAGTGCGTGGAAGCCACACCGAAGGTCGTGCGCCTCCGCAAGATCGTGCTCGACCAGAACACTCGTGGACGGCTGCGCAAGAACATGAAGAACAGCTAGCAGAGCGCAGATCGCTCGCCGAGTAGGGTTGTACTCGGAACGGTGGCAGAGCGGACGAATGCGACAGTCTTGAAAACTGTTGGGGGTTCACGCCTCCCGAGGGTTCGAATCCCTCCCGTTCCGCCAAGTTGCCTCGTCGTCGCGGGGTTCTTCCACGCCTCGGCGTGACGAAACCTGCCGTGTGCTGCCTACGCAGAGGGTCGTTGACTGCTCCGCTTGCGGCGCAGGCCGAAGACCACGATGGCGATGCCCACGACGAGCGCTGCGACGCCCCCGACCGTCTCTCCCGAAACCGTGGCATTTGGACCTCTGACGGCGGCGACTGTCCACACCGACGTCCCTGGGTGGGCGGGATCGACGAGCGCGGCGATCATCGACCCATCTGGCGACGGGTCGAGGACTCCAGAGAGCGATTCACGGTAGATCACGCCGTTGAACGTGAAGGAGCCACGGCAGGTGAGGCCGCCCTTCAACCCCGCGTCACAGGTGGCGAGGTGGTAGGTGACCGCAACACCGTGAGCAGCGAGATCACTCCGTTCACCGTCAATGGAGAGTCCCCACGCCAGCAGTGCTCCCCCGATGACGGGGACGACGAGGCCGACTATCACGAAGAATCGCGGTGACGTTGGGGCTGCAGTCCTCGGTGCTTGACCACTCGCCGAGGGGGGAGGCGGTGGAGGCGGAGCTTGCGTCATGCGTCGCTGCTTTGCAGGTGGCCATGAACCATGGAGCCCATGCGACCAACGTCCGAGATTCTCCTCACATACACGCTATTCATTGGAAAAGTGTGTAAATTTACACATTATTCGTGGGAAAAGTGTGTATCCTGCTAGAGTTCAGGTATGGATCGCAGGGCGCTCACCACACTGCTCGAATGGAAATCCGACCCGAATCGCAAACCACTCGTCGTGCGCGGTGCGCGCCAGGTTGGCAAGACGTGGCTCCTCAAGGAGTTCGGACACCGCGCATTCGACACGACGGTCTACGTCAACTGCGAACGGGAAGCCTCGGTCCGCTCAATCTTCGACGGAGACCTCGATCCCTCTCGGATCCTCCGGGCCCTGTCGATTGCCACTCGGACCACCATCACCCAAGCATCGACGCTGATCGTCATCGACGAAGTCCAAGATGCTCCTCGAGCCCTCACGGCGCTCAAGTACTTCGCCGAAGAGCAGCCAGATCTCCACATCGCCGTTGCGGGGTCGCTCCTCGGCGTGGCGCTCCGGTCTGACCAATCCTTCCCCGTCGGCAAGGTCGACTTCCTCGATCTCCAGCCGCTCGACTTCAGCGAGTTCCTCCGTGGCATTGGTGAAGAGCACCTCGATGCTGCGCTGTCCTCATTGGACTGGAGCCTGATCGCGCCATTCGCGGAGCGGCTCACCGAACTCCTCCGCCAGTACCTCTTCATCGGTGGAATGCCCGAAGCCGTCCACCGCTTCAGCGTCGGTGCTTCGCTCTCCGAGGTTCGGTCCATCCAGCGATCCATCATCACTGGATACGTCCAGGACTTCGCCAAGTACGCCAACGCGACCACCAGCCGCCGCATTGCCGAGGTGTGGGCCAGCATTCCCGGGCAACTGGCCAAAGAGAATGCCCGCTTCATCTTGGGCAACGTCCGCCAGGGGGCACGTGCTCGGGAATTCGATTCGGCAATCCAGTGGCTCAGCGACGCAGGCCTCATCCACAAGGTGAGTCGCTTCACGAAACCAGGACATCCCGTCCGCTCCTACGAAGACCCATCGATCTTCAAGCTCTACCTCCTCGACGTCGGACTCCTCGGTGCCATGGCCGATCTCGATGCCTCGGTCGTCGTCCACGGCACGGGAATCTTCGAAGAATTCAAAGGGGCGCTCACCGAGCAGTACGTGCTCCAGCAGATCCTCGCCACTCGCACCACACTCCCGATGTACTGGAAGCCAGCCTCGGGGTCAGCGGAGGTCGACTTCGCGATCGAAGCGCACGGCGCGCTCATCCCCATTGAAGTTAAGGCAGCGGCGAACCTCAAGTCCAAGAGCCTCCAGAGCTACGTCAACCAGTTCCAGCCCGAAGCAGCCTGGCGGTTCTCCCTCGCCGACTACCGCGAGCAATCAGCGCTGACCAATATCCCGCTGTATGGGATCGTTGCATTCCTCACTGGCGCGGTTACGCCCAGAGGTCATTGAACGAGGAAATTCCTCGAGTGGCTCCTTGAGGGCACCCCTCGCCTGTTCCTCAACCAGCAGATGCCAACGCTCGGGCGTCGAGTTCACGCCGTCGATGCTTCGCCCATCCTGGGCCCTTCAGCAAGAAGCCCAGTCGATCCGACCACGACCGCGCCATGGAGAGGTCACCGAGCATGGTGCGGTACTCGTGAGTGGCGATCACCCACGGGGAGAACGAGGAGATGTTCTCGGTGAGGCCGTAGGTGGGCGGCTCCTCCTCTTCGGTGAACGTCCCGAAGATTCGGTCCCAGGTGATCAAGATTCCGCCGTGGTTGCGGTCGATGTACTGCGGGTTCACGCCGTGGTGCACCCGGTGCGCAGCAGGTGAGTTGAGCACTGTTTCAGCTCGCCCGAGGCGGTCAATGGCTTCGGTGTGGATCCAGTACTGGTAGATGAGGTTGATCCCTCGAGAGGCCAACACCAGCTCGGGTGAGACGCCGAGGAGGCAGAGTGCGGAGTAGGGGATGAAGACCCCGAAGGTGTCCGAGACGGTCTGGCGGAGCGCGGTCGAGAGGTTGTAGTGCTCACTCGAGTGGTGCACGACGTGCACTGACCACAAGAACCGGCGCTGGTGCATCGACCGGTGGTTCCAGTAGTAGATGAAGTCCCACCCGAGCAGCGCAACGGCCCACGCCAAGGGGCCAGAACCCAAGGTGAACAGCCGACGTCGCCACAGCCGGTCGATGGAGGTGAGTGCCGCCCATCCCGTTGCCACCGATACGAGCCCTGCGCTCGTCGCCGCAGTTCCCGCAACCGAAGCAATGCGCTCGGCTGCCGGCGAGGGGTCGTCCCCACGACGACGCTTCGTGGCGCTCACCCGATCGGCGAGTGTGGCCGCTGCGGCAGCTACAGCGGTGGCGCCGATGACGTGGGTGGCGTAGCGGCCGCGTCCCGGGGTGATGGGCCGCAGCAGTCGTGGCAGCACCAGTGGGGCGATGGTCGACAACGTGCCCATCGTCAGACTCGCCGCGGTGTCTCGGCGTTCGTAGGTTCCCCCCGACGTGCCGTTCGTGGCTGCCTTCTTCTTGTTGTGGCGGTACTCGATCGCCATGGAGAGGAAGAACAGCGGGATCGCCCAGGTGACGGGATCCTTCTTCCCTCCTCGACCAGCCCCGGCCACGGTCAGATCTCCAGGCGTTCTGCGAGCAGGCCGTCGACCCACTGGCGGGCGTCGCTGCGGGCTGCGGACGCTTCTGCCCGTGACGACGCGGCAGCGAGACCAGCGACGGGGTAGGACCCGAGAAACTTCACCCGGGCAACGGTGGCCGCCAGATCGGCAAGGCAGTCAGCGATCACCGGGTCGGCGAGGTGGCCGTCGAACTCCACGATGAAGCAGTACTCGCCCAAGCCTTGCTTGGTCGGGCGAGACTCGAGTTTGGTCAAGTTAATCCCCCGAGCGGCGAACTGCCCCAAGATGCCATAGAGCGAACCGGGGCGATCGGCGTCTTGGAAACAGACGATCGCGGTCCGGTCGTGTCCAGTCGGTGCGGGCACACCGTTTCGGGCCACGAGGACGAAGCGCGTCTGGTTGTCGGGGTGGTCCTCAATGGCCTCGGCCACGGTGATGAGACCGTAGGTCTCCCCGGCCAACTTCGATGCGATGACCGCAGTGGACGAGACGTACTCTGCTTCTTCACTCACGAAACGAGCGGCATCGGCGGTTGATTCGGCCGGCACCGTCATCACGCCGGGCAGGTTGGCGGCGAGGAATGCCCGACACTGCGCGAGCGCATGAGGGAACGACATCACCGTATCGATGCTCTCCAAGGTCTGACCAGGGGCCGCCAAGAGGTGGAGGTGGATGTCCAAGATGACCTCTCGGACGATTCGGAGGTCGTGGTCGAAGAGCAAGCCATCGAGCGTCACGTTGACCGTGCCCTCAATGGCGTTCTCGAGGGGAACGAACCCGAAGTCGCAGGCACCACTCGCAACAGTGGCGAGGACATCAGAGATCGAGCCCACCGGCGTGTGCGTGAAGGCGGCCAGGTCCTCTTGGGTGCGCAGCGCTTCTTCGGTGAAGGTTGACGCGGGACCGAAGTAGCAGATGGTGCGCAGCGTCGTCATTTCCCCATCGTAGTGAGGTTGGGTTGGGTCACAGAGGTGGACCACCCTGAGAACCTCAGGGCGCTGCAGCTAAGCCGAGCGCCGAGATGAGGAAGTCCGCCGATGCCCGGAACGTGCGCGTCGGCACGTCACCATGGGCTCCAAGGTTCGCGACGAGGTGCTTGTCGTCACTGCCAATTGCCTCGAAGAGCTTGAAGGCCAAATGGCGATCGAAGAGCTGATCATCCCACTGGACGAGGAACTCAATCGGACAGGTGAGTGCTGCGGCATCTCGTTCCAAGCGATGCTTGGTTGGCCCCGTGAGCCCCATGAGTCCAAGGACCGCCGCTCCAATCCGTGGCTCAGCGGCTACGAAGGGGAGTCCAAGGATTGTTCCCATGGAGACTCCCCAGTAGCCAACGGGAAGTTCTGGGTCACCGAGGACACCGAGGATGTGGTCGAGGACTCCTCGCCAATCAGCCACTGCTTCATCGGTCAGGTGGTGGTCATTGGCCCAACGTTGACTGAACTCCAAGAACGGGACGACGCCCGTGACGGCGCCATCTTCTCGGCGATCACCGTGCACGGGGCCGTCAATGGCGCACACTGCCACCTGGGCTCGGCGGACAAGGCCTCGGGCGAGGGCGACGACGTACCCTTCAGTCTTCGTCCCTGATGCGCCGTGTCCAATGAGGATGAGGCCTCGGGCTGGACCGTCGGTCGGCGTCCACAGGACCGTCGGCACCGATCGATCCTCGACCTCCACCGAGAAGGACGAGGTCGTGAGCCAGGTTGGCTCGAAGGCTTGGCCGTGTGGAGAGGGCTCGTGCATGGCCGTAGCGTAGTGAGTGGAAGGCTGCCGACGAGAGAGGACGAGCGACGTGACTCGCGACATGTTCAGCTTCGATGACAACCTCGCCGCACCGATCCTTGAGTACTGCCGCAACCGACTCCAACTCCAGCCGGTCGAACTCGACTTCGGTGGCACGAGCGTGGACTTCGCCCAGGCCCTCGAGGGACTGTTGACTGCTCACGGCAACGACCCAACTGCGGTCATGGAACTCTTCACCAACGTCCTCGCCCCTCGGGTGATCTCGGCAGATTCTGAACGCTTCTTGGCCTTCATCCCCGCAGCCCCCACCAAGGCCGCGCTCCTCATGGACATGGTGGTCTCGGCGTCGTCACTCCATGCAGCGAGTTGGCTCGAGTCTGCCGGCGCAGTCGCCGCCGAGAACCAGGTTTTGGAACTCCTCGCGCGGTTGGCCGGCCTCCCCGACGGTGCAGGTGGCACCTTCGTTGGTGGAGGTTCCATTGGGAATCTCTCGGCCCTCGTCGTCGCTCGAGATGTCGGGGCGCACCGCGTCGGGGGCGACGGATCGCTCAAGATCGCCCTCTCCGGCGACGCACACTCCTCCATTGCCAGCGCGCTCAGGATCATCGGCGTCGAACCGCTGTACGTGCCCGCTGTTGACCATCGCTTGACGGCCGAGGCACTCGCCGCAGCGATTGCCAATGACCCACACCCAGACCGGGTCATCGGTGTGGCCGCAACCGCCGGGACGACTAACGCCGGCATTATCGACGACTTGGCCGGCATCGGGGCGTATGCCACAGCGAACGACTTGTGGTTCCACGTTGATGGCGCCTATGGGCTCGCCGGGCTGTTCTCCCCCACCATTCGCTCCGCCTACGACGGGATTGAACTCGCCGACTCCTTCATTGTCGACCCCCACAAGTGGCTCTTCGCCCCCTTCGACAGCTGCGCCCTTCTCTATCGCCAGCCCCACCTCGCTCGATCGGTGCATACCCAGCACGCCAGCTACTTGGACATCCTCCACGACGACCGCAACGTCGAGTGGAACCCGTCGGACTACGCCATCCAACTCTCGCGGCGACCGAAGGGATTGCCCATCTGGTTCTCCCTCGCGGTCCACGGAACCGCCGCTTACGGCGCGGCCGTCGACGCCGCACTCGAGATCGCCCACCGAGCAGCGCAGATGATCGAGGCCGCACCCCACGTCGAACTGGTCCGGGAGCCGGGCCTGTCCGTGGTGCTCTTCCGGCGCCTCGGGTGGGGACCTGATGACTACGCCCGATGGTCTGAGCAACTGGTGCGCGATCAGATTGCCTTCGTCACCCCAACGGGTTGGGAGGGCGAGACCTGTGCCCGCTTCGCGTTCCTCAACCCCCACACGAGCGAAGCCATCGTGGCCGAGATCTTGGCGACCATGGCATGAGGCAGATGCCACCAGAGTGGGGACCGCACGCCCGCACGTGGATGTGCTTCCCCCGCTCCACCTACGACGCCCCGATCCCGCTCGACCAAGCTCGATCGGCCTGGGGGGCAGTTGCCCTCGCCACTGCTCTGTTTGAACCCGTGACCATGGTCGTCGATCCCCGAGATGTGGCCGACGCCCAGTCGCTGTTCGGGAGCTCGGTGACCCTGCTCGAACAGCCACTCGACGATGCCTGGGCACGAGACATCGGGCCGACTTTCGTGATCGACGATGGCGCACTGGTCGCGGTCGACTGGACCTTCAATGGATGGGGGGCCCAATGGTGGGCCGCCTACAACCACGACCGTGCCGTCGGCGCCGCCATTGGTCGATCGGCCAACGCCCACGTCGTGCCCATCGACCTCGTGAACGAGGGCGGTGGCATCGAGACCAACGGCGACGGGCTCATTGTGCTCACCGAGACCGTCCAGCTCGACCCAGGTCGAAACCCCGGCTGGGATCGCGCCCAGGTCGAAGCGACGATTCACGATGCCCTCGGCACCACCCGAGCGGTGTGGCTGCCCACTGGACTCGCTGGTGACTACGGCGACTACTCGACGCGTGGGCACGTGGATCTGGTGGTCAAGTTCATCGATTCTGCGACCGCCCTCGTGCACGACCAGCGCAACCCCGAGCACCCCGACGCCTCGATCTTCGCCACCGTCGCCCCGCTCCTCGAGGCCGCCGGGATCACGGCAATTCCACTCGTCGGCCCGAGCCGACTCGAGGTCGATGGCCGGATCTGCGACTGGAGCTACGTCAACTGCTACCCCGTCAACGGCGGCCTCATCGTCGGCACCTACGACGACCCCGCCGACGACGCAGCACTGGCCACCTTGGCCGACGCGTTTCCCGGTCGAACCGTGACCCCGGTCGATGCTCGAACCCTCTTCGCCTTGGGCGGAGGGGTGCACTGCATCACCCAACAAGAACCCCTCGTGGAGGCACCATGCGCACCGTGACCCTGGCCGTGACCCAGAAATCCTGCTCGGGGAACCGCGCCCAAGACCTCGACGACGCCGAGGCCATCGTTCGCGAAGCCGCAGCCGCTGGCGGACAGGTGATCCTCCTCCAAGAGCTCTTCGCCGGGCACTACTTCTGCCAAGAGGAGAATCCTGCACACTTCAACGAGGCTGAGGAGGCGTCGGCATCCACGGTGGTCGCTCGCTTCGCAGCGTTGGCACGAGAACTCGGCGTGGTGCTCCCCATCTCCTACTTCGAGCGAGCGGGTCGGGCGTTCTTCAACTCGGTGGCCGTTGCCGATGCCGACGGCACCATTCGCTCGAACTACCGCAAGTCCCACATCCCCGATGGACCGGGGTATGAGGAGAAGTACTACTTCAGCCCCGGCGACACCGGATTCGTCGCCACCGAAACTGCGTTCGGCACACTCGGCGTCGGGATCTGCTGGGATCAGTGGTTCCCCGAAGCTGCCAGAGCGATGACCCTGCTCGGCGCCGAAATCCTCTGCTACCCAACCGCCATTGGTTCTGAGCCCCAGGACCCGACGCTCGAATCATCAGGTCACTGGCGCCGGACCATGCAGGGCCACGCCGCGGCCAACATGGTTCCCGTCATGGCCTCCAACCGCGTCGGCACCGAGGTTTTCGGGTCGAGTTCGATCACCTTCTACGGCACGTCGTTCATCGCTGGCCAGACTGGCGAGATCCTCGCCGATGCCGACCGCACGAGCACCGCGGTTGCGATCAGCACCGTGGACCTCGACGCCATTGAAGAGCAGCGCCGAGCGTTCGGGTTCTTCCGTGACCGTCGCCCCGAGCTCTACCGACCACTCCTCACCATGGATGGCGTCAGCCGCCGAGGGTGGCAGCGAGGTCGGTGAGCAGGTCGCTCGCGAGCGACCACAGCGAGATGTGTCCATGGGTTGGCTCCATGCGGGCAACTGCAGCCGGGACGTGGCTGGCCAACCACTCGCCGTGCGCAAGGGGAACCATGGTGTCGTGGGCCCCTTGGACGACCGTCACGGGAACCGCAATGCGGTTGAGGTCGAAGCCCCAGTCCTTCACGAAGGCCAGGTCATCGTCGACCCACCCTCCGGCACCGTTCTCAACGGCGTGGTGGAAGGACTCGACGAGGTAGGGACCCATGGGGCCATCGATGGCTCGAGCATCAGGCTCTGGAGCCAGTCCACCGAGTTGCTCGACGAGGTCCTCGAGCGTCACGGTTCCCATCTCCGCAGCCATCTCGCCAATTGCTGCTTCGAAATCGTCGTCGCCGTCGAAGGCCAGGCTGAACTCCTCAATGTTCTCCTCAGCCATACCGGCGAGGAAATCGAGGTCGGCAACGGTGGCTGGTCCGACGCCAGCCAACACGAGCGCACCCGTGCACCCCGGCGTCAGCGCCGCAATCGCCAAGGCGTGCGGGCCACCGCCCGACCAGCCAGCAACGACGAACCGCTCGATGGCGAAGTAGTCGAGGATCGCTTGGGCGTCGCTGGCAACCGACCGAATCGTGCGGTTTCTCTGCCGACTCGACTTGCCGTATCCAGGGCGTGACCAGGAGATGACCTCGAGGCCTGCAGCATCGGCAGCCTCGAGGAGCGCCGGGAACGCCACCGCTGCCGATGGGGTGCCGTGGCAGTAGAGGAGGGTGCCGTTGGTGGCGATTCCCTCGCGACGGACCTCGAGCCGTCGATTGCCGTCGAGGTCGAGCAAGAATGCATGCTGCTTGGACATGGGCGTTCCTTCCGCGGACAGGCTCTGAGGTTAGCGACCTAGCATTGACCCATGGCCTCTTCCCGCATCGTGTCCGCTGAACGCATCATCCCCGCACCTCGGCACCAACTCTTCGAGATCGTGGCCACCCCGGCGCTCCACAGCGTGATCGACGGCTCAGGATCAGTGCAAGCGATCGTGACCGGACCGGACCGCCTCGCACTCGGCGTGCAGTTCGGCGCTTCAATGCGCATTGGCGTTGGCTACAAGGTGACGAACACCGTCTCGGCATTCGTTGAGGACGAATGCATCGCATGGCACCACTTCGCAGGTTTCGTCTGGAGCTATGCATTCAGTGACGTCGAAGGCGGCACCAAGGTGGTGGAGCGGTTCGACTACTCGAACCTGCTCGGCCTCGGCATTGCGTTCACACCAACCCCGAAGCGAAACCAGCAGAACATGGCGAAGACCTTGGAACGCCTCGAGCGCTACGCCCTCACCGGTTCAGCCGAGGCGTAGTCTGCTCCCGAACGATCCACAGGTCGTGTCGACACGAGCGAGAGGAGTCTCACGCTGTGCGCAGATTCACGCCTGTCCTGATTCGGCCAGCTGGCAGAGTCCAACCACCGTGCGCTCCATGTTCGATCGGAGTGCCCCCAATCGGAACTCGATGATGGCGTCGGCTCGATCGGGATCGCGCTCAATGGCCGCGGTCAGCCCCGAGGGGTTGCCGTAGAGGGCGCAGGACTGGGTGAGCACGCGCGTGGCCCCGAGATCGGTGATGGTGAAGGTCCAGATCGACACCGGTGCATTGAGGTCGCCAACGGTCCACGAGAACCGCTCAAGCGGGTCGAACGACGTCACCGTGGCCGTCGTGGTCCAGGTCGTCGACCTCCCGCTGTTGTCCCCTTCGAAAGTTGCACCGAGGCCAACCGGCCCGAGAGGGCCGATGGCCTGGAGCTCTTCGGAGAATGGCACGAGGTTCGCTGGAACGCTGATCAGGTCCCACAGTGCAGCAGCGGTAGCCGTCGTGGTCGCTGCCACTTCGGTGGTGGCCGGTGTCTGGTTGAGATCTCCTGGGGTCGTCGGCATCAGCCCGTCACCGCCTTCTTCGCGCTCGGGGCGATGATCGACCACAGGGGCTTCATCGACAGGGCTTGGAGCGCTTGCTCGGTAGAGGTCACATCGGGAGCGCTGTTGCCGGGGTAGACGAAGCCACCCGTTGGAGCAGCCGCTGCGAGGAGCGCTGCGGTGGCCTTGGTGAGGCTGCCGAAGGAGGTTGTACTTCCCTGAACCGTGGCCGCAGCCCAGAGTACGAGGGCGGTGGAGTTGGGATCGGTGGGGTTGGTGGGGTAGAAGCCCCAGCCGCCGGCGCGCGAGGCGTCTCGCTTGACGAAGGCCAATGCCGTCGCGGGAACCGTAGCCTTGGCAGCCCCCAGGCCAATGATTGCGGCAGCCGTGGAGTTGGTGTCAGGACCGGCATAGTTCGCCGGAAGACCCGAGCACGGGTTGTTCGTAACATCGGAGCTGAAGGCGCCGTTGGGGCACTGCTGCGCTTTCAGCCATGCCACCGCAGCGGCAGGGATGGTGGTTCCGCTTGCACGGAGCGCGGCGAGGGCCAGCCCTTGGCGGTAGGTGCCGTCGTAGGTCGGGTCCTCGGTGCCGAAAAGACCAGGCGTTTTCCCGCTCGGCCCTTGGAGCGACGCCATCAAGTGGCTGACGAGGTTCACGCCGCCGAAGTTCTTCGGCGAGACGCCGTAGGCGTTGGCGGCGAGGATCCAGACCGCCACATCACCAGGGTTGGTGGTCGACAGACTGGTTGCGAGAGCCGGTGCGTGGAGCCAGAGGTAGTGGAGGATCTTCACTCCCGTTGTCGCCCCGGCACTGGTGTGCGACAACGCCAACGCGCTCTGCGCGCTCTGGCCAACGGAGACCGAAATGCCGTTGGTGGAGATGTAGCCAGCCGATGCCTGGCCGGCGAGCCAGGTCGTCGACTTGGCAGTGGCACTCGCTTGGCTGACCGAAGCGCCAGCGAGTGTGCTCAGGCCGAGGGTCTGAATGGCAGCGACGCTCACGAGCAGACGACGAAGGGTGGATGGGGTGGACATGGTGGTTGCCTCTCTTCAGCGGAAGCCCGCACCACGGTCCATCGCGGTTCGAACCACCGCCCTGTGTCTCGACGGGTGTGGCAGATGGAGCTGAGGTAACCCGACTCGTGGACTTCTCCACCTACGGTTGCGGACCAGCGCCGGACTTTGACCGGCTTCCCCTCAGCACCACGTTGAACAACGTCTTTTGTCTAGCACGGGTCTCTAGGCTGCGTGGCGTGACCGACGCCCCTCGCCTCCCCCACATCATCGCCACCGAGCGGCTCGACCTCATCAGCTTCAGCGCCGAGGAACTCTGGAGCCTGTCGAGGGCGGAGGCAACCGTTCCGGAGCTCCGGTTCTTCTCCAATCCCGAGCACATCCTCGGCGGCGATGACGCCTGGATCGCCACGATCTTCGGCGATCGCCTGATCGCTGAACCTCGCCACGAGGGCTGGACGCTTCGAGGGATCATCCACCGCGAGGAGGCGACCATCATCGGGCATGCGGGCTTCCACCTCGCACCCGACGAGGAGGGAATGGTCGAAGTGGGGTACACGATCCTCCCCACGTGGCGGGGCCACAGATACGCCACCGAGGCCCTCCGTGGCCTCATCGACGCAGCACGGACGACCAATGCGGTGCGGACCATTCAGGCCTGCATCGCCCCCGACAACGCCGCGTCGCTGGCAGTCGTTGGCCACCTCGGGTTCACATTCAGCGCTGCGGTCATCGACGAGGTTGACGGCATTGAGCACTGCTACACCCTGGAGGTCTCCCCGTGAGCGACGCTTCCTCGGAGGTCTTCGCCTACGCCGATCGGTTGGTCGCCGAACTCGCAGCACTCGACCCCATCTTCGCCACCACCGCAGGCGTCCCCGGCCACGACCACGAACTCCCCGACTTCTCCACCGATGGCCTCCGCCAGCGGAGCGAGCACGCCTTCTCGGCCATGATCGCCGTCGACGGATTGGAGGCGAGCGACGACGTCGACGAGGTAGCCAAAGCGGTCATGCTCGAGCGGCTGAGCTCAACCTACGCGCTCCTCACCTCTGGTGAGATCCGCCGAACCTTCTCCGTCTTGTCCTCCCCGCTCAGCGAGATCCGTCAGGTCATCGAGGTGACCGACCTCTCGAGCCCCGATGCCCTCGAGGCGCTCACGGCGCGCCTCAGCCTTGTTCCCGCTAGCCTCAAGAGTTGGCGGAGCGGGCTACGCGACGCTGCCGTCGCCGGAGACCGGCCGGCGCTCCGGCAGGTGCTCGGCGTCGCCGACCAAGCCGACGCCTACTCTGCCGGAGCATTTTCAACCGCAGCGGCACAGGCAGCTCGAGCAGCGTTCGCCAGTGGGACCAGCGAGGCGCTGATGGCCGCTGCAGCACAGGCAGATGCAGCCTGTGGCGAACTCGCCACCTGGCTACGGAACGAACTCGCTCCGCGTGCCACAGCTCCAGACGGATGTGGGCGGGCGCGCTACGAGCCGTGGGCGCGAGCCTTCACTGGCGCCGAGCTCGACCTCAATGAGCTCTACGAATGGGGGTTCGAGGAACTCCTCCGAATCCGACGCCGAATGGAGGCGGTGGTTGCGACCGCCGTTCCCGGTGCCACCTTCGCCGAAGCTGCTGCTGCCTTCGACGCCGATCCACGACACCGCATCATTGGCACCGATGCCCTGCTGCACCACCTGCGGTCCTTCACTGCGAGCACCGTCGCCAGCCTCGACCGGGTGCACTTCGCCATCGACCCGAGGATTCGCTTCTGCGATGCCCGGCTGGCTCCCGAGGGATCGGCTGCTGCGCCGTACTACATCGGTCCGAGCGAAGATCTCCACCGGCCAGGGACGACCTGGTTCCCGACGCTCGGCGCCACGGAATTTCCGTGGTGGCGGTCAATGTCGACGTGGTACCACGAGGGCGTGCCCGGCCACCACCTCCAGTGCGCCACCTCGCTCATCAACGCCGAACGCCAAACTCGCTTCCAGCGTCTCGCTGGGTGGACGAGTGGCTACGGCGAGGGCTGGGCGCTGTACGCCGAACGACTCATGGATGAACTTGGGGCGTTCACCGAACCTGCCTTCGAGTTCGGCTACCTCTGCGCCCAAGCCCTGAGGGCGGCCCGGATCATCATCGACCTCGGCCTCCACCTCGGCCTCGATACGCCGAACCTCGGCGAACTCTCCGGTCTCGGCGAGTGCAGCGGCGTGCCGTGGACACCGGAGATCGCGGTTGGCCTCCTCGAAGACTGGGCGCTCGAGCCGCACCACTCGGCGGTCTCTGAAGTCGATCGCTACCTCGGCAACCCCGGCCAAGCGATCTCCTACAAGGTGGGCGAACGACGCTGGCTCGAGGTGCGCCGTGCTGCCGAAGCTCGCCTCGGCGCCTCCTTCGACCTGAAGGAATTCCACGCCTATGCCCTCAGCCTCGGGCCGATGGGCCTCGACGCCTTCACCTCGACGATGGAGACGTGGAAGAGCGCCACCTGAGAGCACCCTGAGAATCGCCGCGGCCAATCCGTGACTCTCACCCGCTCCATACCTCCGTGCACCAAAGTGGGAGGACCACCGAGCAATTGAGGACTCCATGAGCACCTTCCGTCGCGGAACGAAGAATGCCTTCCGCAATGCCACCCGAACGATCTCCATCGTGGTCATCTTGGCGATCTCGATGAGCTTGGCCCTCGTCATGCTGCTGTCACTCCAGGCGGTCAACGCGAAGATCTCGAGCGTCCAGTCGAGTGGGGGCAACACCATCACCATCGCCCCAGCTGGGTCCTTCGGCGGTTTCGGTGGTGGTGGGAATCCCTTCACCGCGGCCCAGGTGGAGACCATCGCCCAGACGAAGCACGTGGTCGGCATCGCGGCCACGGTCACCGACCGCTTGCAGAACAGCGCTAGCACCTCGAGTGGATTCGGTGGCGGGGGACGATTCGGTGGCACGGGTGGGACCACCTCGCTCGAGTCCCCTATCGACCCCAGTGGACTCGCCCAACGCTTCGGTGGCAGCTTGCCGGCTGGCTTCTCGCTCCCGGTGGAAGTTGTGGGGACCAACGCTCCTGAGAACCCCATCGCCGTGAACGCCACGAGCTTGACCTTCACCTCGGGCAAGGCCATCGACGGCCTGGCATCGACCGACGTGGCTGACGTGGGCACGGACCTCGCCACGAAGAACCACCTCGTCGTTGGCTCCACCTTCACCGCCTACGACAAGTCCTTCACCGTGGTCGGCATCTTCTCGGCTGGTACCACGAGAGCTGATGCGACGTTCATCATCCCCCTCGCCACCGAAGAGGCCCTCTCTGGGGTCACCGGCCCCACCTCGGTGACCGTGCGCGTCGACACCGTAGGGAACGTCACCACGACGTCGAACGCCATCACCGCAGCCCTCGGTTCCAACGTCGCCGACGTCACGAGTTCGGTGTCACGAGCAGCGACCGAGGTCGCCGACCTCCACTCCATTCACACCATCGCCCTCTACTCCCTCATCGGGGCGCTCGTTGCAGCAGCGGTGATCTTGTTGCTGTCGATGCTCATGATCGTCCGTGAGCGGCGCCGGGAAATCGGCATCGTCAAGGCCTTCGGCTCCTCCAACGGCGGCGTGGTGGCCACCTTCATCACCGAGTCGCTCACCTTGACCGCCATGGGTGGCGTGGTCGGCATCATCTTGGGGATTGCCATGGCCAACCCCGTGCTCTCCGTCCTCGTCAACACCCAGTCCTCTTCCGGTGGCAATGGCTTCGGAGGTGGATTTGGTGGCCACTTCGGTGGCGGAGGTGGCCGAGGGGGCTTCGGTGGTGGTCCACCGTCTGGAGGAGGTGGTGGATTCGGTGGCTTCGGCTTCCACCCGGGCAGCACGCTCCACGATCTCCACGCCGCCATTGGGGGCGGAACGATTGCTCTGGCAGTCCTCGGAATCATCGTGATCGCAATCCTCGGCAGCGCCGTCCCGTCCTACGTCATCGCCAAGGTCCGTCCCGCAGAAGTGCTCCGAGGAGAGTAGTCATGATCACCATTTCCCACTTGACCAAGACCTTCACGAGTTCGGCAGAGCCCGTCACCGCTGTGAACGACGTCAGCTTCTCCGTTGCCGATGGAACCTTCGCCTCCATCGTCGGCATGAGCGGGAGCGGCAAGTCCACGCTGCTCTCCCTCCTCGGTGGCCTCGACCAACCGACGTCGGGCACCATCACCGTCGGCGATCAGGTGATCTCGACCGAATCGGATCGAGCGCTGATCGACTACCGACGCAGCATCGTGGGGTTCGTCTTCCAGGGCTTCAACCTGATTCCGAACATGTCGGCGATTGAGAACGTCATGCTCCCGATGGAGTTCGCCAACGTGCCGAAGGCCGAGCGCCGAACGAGAGCTGCCGACCTGCTCAACCAGGTGGGTCTGACCGGCGAGAAGCAGGACCGGCGTCCAGCCAAGCTCTCTGGAGGAGAGCAGCAGCGCGTGGCCATCGCTCGAGCGCTCGCCAACGACCCGTCGGTCATCTTGGCCGATGAGCCAACCGGCAACCTCGACTCGAAGACCGGCAAGGTCATCGTCGACCTCCTGAAGAGCCTTACCGCGGACGGCACCACGGTCATCGTGGTCACCCACGATCGGAGCTTGGCGGCGAAGACCGACGTCACGTTCGAGTTGGAAGACGGCAAGCTCCTGAACGCCTGAGGTTCCAGCTCGACCGCTGATTCTTCAGTGGGTGGCTGCGCTCGCGAGCCCCTGCGCCTTACGGACGGCAATGCCTGCCCACAGGAGTTCAACGACTCCGAAGGGCCATGCCCCAGAGAGCAGTCCGTAGATCGAGGAGAGTACGCACCCGAGGGCGAAGCCGAAGACGTAGCGCTTCCCTCGAGATTCGAGTGCGTACATCGTCACCATGAAGGTCACGGCCACCACCCCGAACAGGGTTACCACCGCACGCTCCGCATCGCCGAGTTCAACCGCACCATTCCGTGCCGCTCAGCGTCGGCGGAAGAGGCCCTTGCGAGCAGGCTTCGGTGCTGCCGGGTGCCCCTGGCACCGATCGGCCGGAGCCACGTCGCCGAGGACCTGCTCAACGTGTTGCCCGCATCCCACGTAGGTCGGGCGGCCGCATTGCTCGCAAGTTACTCTGGTGCACACCCCCTTGAGGGTAACGGTTCTGGAGGTCCCACGTGGAGCGAACGCTCGAGGTCTACTCCGATCTGTGGTGCCCCTTCGCCTACGTCGGCCTCGTCACCGCACTCGACCTCCTCGCTAATGGCAACCCCGCACCGACGATGACCGCTCGGGCGTGGCCGCTCGAAGTGGTGAACGGCCGAGGGATGGATGCTGAGCACGCAGCCGCGAATGCCCATGCGCTCAGGGCCCAGGTGGCACCCCACCTCTTCGCAGGCGTCGACCACTGGACCTTCCCTTCCACCACCCTGCCGGCGCTCTCGGCGGTGGCGTGTGCCACCGAACACGACCCGTCGCTCGGCATGGCGCTCCACATGGCACTCCGTCGCGCGCTCTTCGAAGAGGGTCGCGACATCGGCGACGGTGCCGTCATCGCCGGACTCGAACGCGACCTCGACCTCGACGCGCACGACCCCGCACTCGGCGCGGCGCTCGTCGCCCGGGACTTCGCCGACGGCACCGCCAGAGGAGTGCTGGGGTCTCCGCACTTCTTCTGCGAGGAGCGCAACCTCTTCTGTCCGACGCTCGCGCTCTCGAGAGATGCCGAAGGTGCACTCGATGCTGCGGTCACGATCGATCGCCTCCGCGGATTTCTCCGCGACTGCGCCGAACTGGAGACTGCTTAGGCGCCTGGTTGTCCGGCCTGCTGGGCAGCGACTTCCTTGTGGACTTCCTCCATGTCGAGGGCCATGGCTTGGTTGACGATGTCAACCAGGGTGGCTTCGCCGATCGCTCCCGGCTGGGAGTAGACGACGACCTGCTCGCGAACAATCATGAGCGTGGGGATCGACATGATGTTGAAGGTCCCGGCCAGCTGCTGCTCTGCTTCGGTGTCCACCTTGGCGAAGACGAGGTCCGGGAACTGTTCGGAGACCTTCTCGAAGATGGGACCGAACATCTTGCACGGACCGCACCACTCAGCCCAGAAGTCGATGAGGACGACGTCGTTGCCGGTGACAACGCTCTCGAAGTTCGCTGCGGTCAGTTGGGTCGTTGCCATGGGCATCCTTTCGTCGCTCCACAGTCTCGCGGGAACCCCCAGCCGAGCATGCGCGACCCCGACCTACTCCTCCGGCGCCAACCGACGCTTCGGACCAGCGAGCAGCATCTGCACGTCGCCGATGTGGCGCTCCAAGAACGCGGCTTCGCAGTAACAGAGGTAGAGCTTCCAGAGCCGGCGGAACCCCTCGCCGAAGCCCTCGGGGGCAACGGCATCCCACCCGGCGTCGAAGCGTTCCCACCACCGGCGCAAGGTGGTGGCGTAGTGCTCGCCGAACTCGAAGGTGTCGAGCACCACGAGGTCCGTCACCGACGCCACGCTCCTCCGAATGGAACCGACGGAAGGCAGGCAGCCACCGGGGAACACCAGGGTCTTGATGAAGTCGTCGGCGAACTTGGCCCGGTCGAAACTCCGGTCCTCAATGGTGATGGCCTGGAGGAGCATCAGCCCGTCGGGCTTCAGCCGCTCGGCGCAGGCGGCGAAGAAGGTGTCGTGGAGTCTCCAGTCGACCGCCTCGATCATCTCAATCGACACCAACTTGTCGTAGGTGCCGGTCAAGTCTCGATAATCGCAGTCGAGCACGGTGATCCGGTCGGACAGGCCTGCAGCAGCGACCCGCGCTCGGGCGGTTGCGCACTGGTTCTCCGAGATCGTGGTGGTCGTCACCCGACAGCCACGCGTGGTCGCGGCGTAGATGGCGAAGCCGCCCCACCCGGTGCCGATCTCTAAGAGGTGGTCGGATTCGTTGAGCTCGAGTGCCGAGCAGATGCGCTCCATCTTGGCGATCTGCGCCCCTTCGAGATCGAAGGGATCCTCACCGAAGAGCGCACAGGAGTAGAGCATCGTGGGGTCGAGCATGACCTCGTAGAGCTCGCCCGGCAGGTCGTAGTGGGCCCGCACGTTGCGCAGGTCGTGGTCCTTCGTTGGACGCTGGCGGCGGTGCCAGAGGGTGAGCGGACCGAGGAGTTTCGCCGTCCACCAATCGAGTTTCGACAACATGGGGTCGACGCCCCGCATGACCGAGCGCACCACACCGGTCAGGTCGTCGGTGTCCCACCACTCGTCGATGTAGCTCTCGGCGAAGCCTTGGGATCCTCGCCGAAGCGTGGCGAGGTAGGCGCGCTCGTCGTGCACGGTGACCGAGAGGGTTGGCACTCCCTTCCCAACGACGAAGGTTCACGAGGCGTCGGTAACGGCAATTGCAGGACCCGAACTCGAACGACCGAGGAGTCGAGCGAGGGCTCGACCAAACGCTGCGGCTCGTGGTGAGGTCTCAGCCTCGGAAATGGGGGCGGTGGCCCGGGCGGGGCCATGTGGCTGGGGTTCAGTCACGGTGCTGCGTCTCCTTTGGGTGGGGGTGGTAGCGAGCGCGTTTGGCGACCATGACCGCGGCGTGGGCGTAGATGGCGAGGAGGGAGCCAAGCGGGCCCCGGAGAGGCTGGCGGGCCACCATCGTCATGGCGCGTGGGGTGAGTGGCTCGAGCGTCAAGGCCAGACCTGTCGACAACACCGGTGCATCACCGTGAGCGACGGCAATCGACAGGGTGAGGTGGCGACCTGGGGCGCCGTAGGTGAGGTCGTAGTCGAGGTCCATGTCGAGGAAGGGGCTCACGTGGAAGGTCTTCGTGAAGTGGTGGCTCCCGGGAGCCCCGACCACGTAGCAGTGCCGTTCGCCCCAGGGCGTGTTGGTCACCTCTGCGATGAGGGCGACGATGGCATTATCCGCATCGTGGCAGTAGTAGAGGCGGATCGGGTTGAACCCGACCCCCCACGTCCGCACCTGCGCACAGAGCACCACTCGCCCGAGCGGTCGAAATCCGAGGTGGGCCTCGACGAGATCTCGAGCTGCGTCGTCGAGCGGACCAACGGTGTCGGGGAGGAAATCCTGCCGGGTGAGTGACACGGGGGCACGCTTGCTGGTCGACCACCAGGGCGAGCGGTCGGCGATGGCGTCCAGCTGGGCGACATCGGCCACCACCATCGTGATCCTCCGAGTGAGGAGATGGCGCGGCGCACGGAAGCGCTGGTGGCGGACGGTGCCTCGACCGAGGGCACCCAACGACAGGTCGGCGACTGCGGTCACCACGTTGCGCCGAGGGCCCGTGCCACCCGCACGCCGCTCGTGGCCCCATCTTCGTGGAACCCGTGGGTCCAGTAGGCGCCGCAGAAGGAGATGCCATCCACCCCGCTGATCTCGCCGTGACGCTGCTGTGCAGCGACGGCGGGGCCATCGAGGATCGGGTGGTGGAAGACGAATTCGCTGAGGACGAGCGCGGGATCGATGGCACCGGAGCGGTTGAGGGACTCGAAGACCGGCGCGTTCGTCGGGAGCGGCTGCAGAGTGTTCAGGTAGTAGGTCATCGTGACCCCACCGGCAGCACCGACCCCGTGGTGGTAGTTCCAACTCGCCCAGGCATGGCGAGCGCGTGGCATCACCGAGGCATCTCGGTGCACGGTGATGACGTTGCGAGACGAGCGAATAGCACCGAGCACCTCGCGCTCTGCTGCAGTCGGAGCGGCCAGTGTGGCGAGTGCTTGGTCGGCGTGGGTGGCCACGATGACGTGGTCGGCGTGATGGGGGATGGGGTTGCCGGCAACGCTGAACGTCACGCCATCTGGGCCCCGGCTGATTCCCGACACGGGGCTGTTCAGGTGGATGCGCTCGGCTGCAGCCAAGGGGGCGGTGATGGCCTCGACGTAGGTACGTGCCCCGCCCACAATCGTGCGCCACTCAGGGTGGTCAGCGACCTGGAGGAGCCCGTGACGCTCCAAGAATCTCGCCAACATCGTGACCGGCATCTCGAGGAACGACTCCGGCGTGGACGACCAGATCGACGCCCCGAGCGGGACGAGGTACCACTCGAGGAGTTCCCGGGAGAAGCCCTTGCGCTCGACGAAGGCCCCGAGCGACTCCGCAGGAGCCAAGGGATCTCGCACCAGCGCGTTGAGTGAACGGTTGAGTTGAACGATCTCCACCAGCATCCTGAGGAACCGAGGTCGAAGCAGGTTCCGTGGTTGGGCGAAGACGCCGCGGAGCGTCGCCCCCTTCCACTCGAGGGATCGGGCGTCGTCACGCACCGAGAAGCTCATGTCGCTCGTCGTGGTCGCAACCCCGAGTTCATCGAGGAGACGGATGAAGTTCGGGTAGGTCGACGGCGCGTAGACGAGGAAACCGGTGTCGATCGGGAACGTCGCACCGTCGACGGTGACGTCGATGGTGTTGGTGTGGCCACCGAGCCTGGACGCTGCCTCGTAGAGGTGAACCTCGTGGTCACGCTGCAACAGGTGCGCAGCGGTCAACCCCGAGATGCCTGAACCAATGACCGCGATCTTCACCCGATCGTCCTGCCAGCCATCGCCCTCACTCCCGGCCGCTCAGAAGGTCCGCTGGTAGCGTCGCGGCGTGACCCAACGCCTGAATGACCTCTCCCCAAGGGATCGTCGACGTGCCATTGGACGCTCTGGAGCCATCATCGGTGCGGCTTGGGCGATCACCCTCACCGCCTACGGCCTCTCGCCCACCAACGTGGCCGGTCACTTCGCCACCTTGCGGGATCTCATCTTCGGCGGCCTCATCGTGGCCGTCGTCTTGGGGTGGCAACTGCGCCGCATCGGCGCATCCGACCTCCCAGAACTTCGAGCAGCCGAAGCCTTCGGCGTCGTCTTCATCGTGTTCTTGGTGCTGTTCTCCACCATCTACTTGTCGATGAGCCACGGCTACCCCGGCAGCTTCGACCGACCGCTCGACCACATCAAGGCCTTCTACTTCACGGTGACGACCTTCGCCACGGTGGGCTTCGGCGACATCACCGCCAAGACCGACACCGCTCGTCTGGTCGTGACGGGGCAGATGCTCTTCGACTTGGCCCTCATTGGCGTCCTCGCCAAGGCCCTCTTCGGCAAGGCCCACGCCGTCCTCGGCTCCGAGGAGCGCTGAGGCTCAGCTACTGGCGAGCTGCTTGCGGAGGATGAAGCCTCCGATGACCTCGATGAGGCCGAGCACGATGAACCAGATGCCGATCAAGGTGGCAATAGCGGTCACCGACTTCTCGGGGACGGCCACCGTCACAATGCCAGCAGCGAGCGAGATGAAACCGAATGTGATTGGCCAGGCCCGGTGACCACGGCTGCCACCGAGCATGCCGAGGAGCAGCGCTGCAATGCCCTGGACGATCCAGGAGATACCGATCAACAGGCCAATGACGGCGAAGCTCAAGCTCAGGTGGCGGATCATGACGATGCCGACGACCACTTCCACGATCCCTGCGGTCACGGTCCACGCCCGGTGCTGCTCCTCGTGGTCGAGGGCACGGACGAAGTTGGCCACGCCACCCAAGATGAGGGCGATCCCGATGAAGATCGCGACCACGCTCAAGGCGCCAGAGGGGTGGGCCGTCAAGATGATGCCGAAGGCAGTCGTGATCACGCCCACGAGCAACTGCAGTTGCCACACGGTCTTGCCCGGCAGACCCATTACCTTCACGTTCGCTGATGCCACGGTGTTCCCCCTCTGTTGCGGTTTCGCACCACGATAGAGAGGTGTGACCCCCAAACGAGGGACCGTCAGTGCGTGAGGGGTTCGGCGAGGAGCACCGGGATGACCCGAGTCGTCGCCAGTTGGTAGTCGGCGTAGGGGGGATAGGCAGCCACCGCCCGCTCCCACCAGGTCGCCCGTTCCTCGCCGTCGATCTCGCGCACGGTGAAGTCGGCCTTGACCGGTCCATCTTGGAGCTCCACCACCGGGTTGGCGAGGAGATTCTGGTACCAGGCCGGGTGCTCGGGAGCTCCACCCTTGGAGGCCACGATGGCGTAGACCCCGTCGTGCTCGACGCGCATCACCGGCGTCTTGCGGAGCTTCCCGCTGGTCGCACCGACGTTGGTCACGATGACGACCGGCATCCCGGTGTCGAGCAGCGTGGTGCCCTTGGTGCCACCGGAACCTTCGTAGAGGGCGACTTGGTCACGCACCCACGCAGATGGACTCGGTTCGTAGATTCCCTCAAGCGGCATGGCTCGACCCTACCGCCCGAGCACCACGTCGCCCAGGAAAGAGCCCGAGCCGTTCAGGCACACGCAGCGATCAGCGCTGCTTCATCGGTCGGCGACATCCACTGGTCGCGCCACGGTTGCCCCTCGAGCCACTTGGCGACGTCGTCCACGGTGTCATCCAGGGAGCGGAAGCTGAGGCCAGCAGCCAGCGCCTTCGCTGGGTCCACGTTCATCACCGACTCGGCATCTGGTCCAGCCCACAGCGGCAGTGCTCCAGGCGTGAGGCCATGGTCGAGGAGCCGTTGGCCGTCAGCCACGACGAGTTCGGTGTCCTCCGGAGCGATGATCGATGCCATCTGCGCGATCACCGCTGGGAACGGCACTGCTGGCGTTGGCCCAGCCACGTGGAATGCCCCAGTCAGTTGCTGTTCGAGCAGACCAACAGTGAACTCGGCGAGATCTCGGGCATCGATCCACTGCAGGAGCGAGGCCTGCGGTCCGGGCACCAGCACTCGACCGCCACGCTGGAGCCGGGCGACCCAGTAGGGGAAGCGGTAGGTGG
This sequence comes from uncultured Actinomycetes bacterium, assembly GCA_903870905.1. Lineage (GTDB taxonomy): Bacteria > Actinomycetota > Acidimicrobiia > Acidimicrobiales > RAAP-2 > CAIQEU01. The sequence goes on from CAIQEU010000078.1 coordinate 51,016, forward strand.
CGTCGTGGCTCCCAACCACGTAGGTCGGACGGACGACGGTGGCGTCAGCTCCGAACCGCTCGATGGCTCGACGTTCGCACGCTGCCTTGAGCGGTCCGTAGGTTTCCCCGGTGACGGCGGCGTCATCGGCGACTTGCACGGTTGAGAGCGAGAGGGTCTCCTCGGTGCCGAGCATCGGGCCACCGTCGCCGTAGGCGGAGATCGACGAGATCTGCAGGTGGCGGCCCCCTCGGCCGCCGAGGGCATCGGCCAAGGCGTCGACCTCCACTGGTCGGTAGGCAATGGTGTCGATGGTGGCGTCGAAGTGCCGACCCTCAAGGGCGGAGAGGTCCGCCATGCGGTCTCCGACGAGGTGCTCCACGGTCGAGGGGAGATCGCTCTGCGTCCTTCCTCGGTTGAGCACGGTGACCTGGTGGCCACGGGCCACTGCAGCGTGCGCGATTGCCCGTCCAACGAACGCGGTTCCTCCAGCGATCAAGAGCTCCACGGTTCCTCCTCGGGTTCGAGCGAAGCCTAGGTGCGAGGGTTCTCTTCAGCGCCCCGGTTCGACGTGACCCGACGGATCGACGATGTCCATGATCCCTTCGAGCACCCTCGTCAGCGGGAGAACGGCGTCGGGCGAGATGGCCTCGAAGACCAGACGCCGAACTTCGGCCACGTGCAGCGGCGCGAGGGCGACGACTGCTGCGAAACCATCCTCAGTGAGCACCGCATTCGTACACCGCCGATCGGTGGCATCGGCTTCTCTGCGCACGTAGCCGCGTGCTTCGAGGCGTCGGGCCACGTGGCTGAGCCGAGAGAGCGAGGCGTTGGTGCAGGCAGCGAGTTCACTCATCTGCAAGGTGCGATGTTCCTGCTCGGACAGCATGGCCATGAAGAGATACTCGAAGTAGGACAGACCTCCGTCACGTTCCAACTGAGCGTCGAGCGCCTGGGGAAGTCGGGTCAGCACGCCATTCATCGCCAGCCACAGCGAACGCTCCTCTTCGCTCAGCCACTCCGGCGCGGATCCGTTCGCTTCGGCCATGGCCGATGGTATCACTTGACATTTCAAGCAATAGGGAGCACAATTACTTGAATATTCAAGAAATAGGAGTCCCGTCATGAGCATCATGAATCCAGCAGTGGCCGGCCAGGCCTTCGACGAGTTCCTCGCCGAGATCGCCACCCGAGACGCACACCAGTCCTGGACCCCTACTGATGTTGCGCTCCCTGCGCTCTTCCTCTCCCACGGGGCTCCGCCAGTCTTCGACGACGGTTTCTGGATCGCGCAGCTGTCCCGGTGGGCCCGGTCGATCCCCAAGCCCACCGGCATCGTGGTGGTGAGCGCCCACTGGGAACAAGCTCCCCTCCTGCTCTCGGCAACGGCTGCCCACACACCGCTCATCTACGACTTCGGCGGGTTCCACCCTCGCTACTACGAAATGACCTACGACACCCCCGATGCCAGCGCGCTCGGCCAGCAGATTGCCAGCCTCATCCCCGACGAGATGCCCTTCGCCCAGATGCCGAACCGGGGCCTCGACCATGGAGCGTGGGTGCCGCTCAAGGTCATGTACCCAAACGGCGACGTTCCCGTCGTCCAGCTCAGCCTCCCGTCGCAGGATCCCCGTGCACTGTTCGACCTCGGGCAACGCCTGCAGGCGCTCCGAGACCACGGGGTCCTCGTGATCGGCTCAGGGTTCATGACCCACGGTCTGCCCTACTTGACCGGGGAGAATTTCCAGCACAACACCGTTCCCACCTGGTCCGCAGAGTTCGACCGGTGGGCCGAGGAGGCCATTGCCGCCAAGGATCTCGACACGCTGTTCAACTACACGAGCACCGCCCCTGGCCTCCGGTTCGCCCATCCAACAGTGGAGCACTTCACCCCGCTGTTCTTGAGTCTCGGCCTGTCGACCGAGGACCGCACCGAGACGGCGATTGACGGCTTCCAGTTCGGCCTGTCGAAGCGGTCACTCACGATCTGGTAGCCGCCGACTGACCGCTACCGACTCGGAGCGGTTCGTGTCGGCGGAACGTCCAAGGCGTCAGGATCGAGAGCTGGACGCCGACCACATTCGCGATCGAAGGCGTCGACGTTGTGCGATCGGCGTCCAGCCTGGCTCACCGTCTCGGACGTCCAGCAATCAGGCCGATGGGTCCGAACGCGCTAGAAATCGCTCGGTACGCCGAGAGCGGTTGCAAGCGCGCTCAGCGATGACCAGAGGCCTGAGTCCCGACTCGCCGCCTTACCGGTTGCCACCAGGATCAACCGGTCATTTCGGACGTTGATCCCAGGAAGCGAAGGTGCCGTTGCGAGCCGGCTCCCCTCCATTGAGACTTTCAGTTCACATCCGGCGATGCCCTGAAACCGAATCTTGTGCGTCGCGAAGAAGTTGATCACGGTCACGAGTTACGCATCGGGATCGATGACGAGAGCAATCCGTCTTGCTCGGGCGATGAGTGCGCTCTCCAAGACGACGAGCGTGACGAGTGATCCGGCACCGCCTGCGATGACGAGTGCAACGACGCTGAGGACGAGGACTCCCACGGTGCCATTCCAAACGGCGCCAAACTTCACACGGCCGAGAGCGGGAAATGCACCCTTCGAAATACCGTCAAGTGGACTCCGGATCTCTCGTGGAGAGAAGGAGGCGCCGTGGTTCTTCGGTCGACGCTGATCGATCGCGGTCCGAATCCCAATGACGACGACCGCGAAGACGGCGAAGAAGAAGAGCGGGATGAATACGCTCCCAGAACTCTTCGCAGATGCGAGCACTTCCAATGCGGGGTGAGGCACGCCCGAGACGATCTCCGAAGCGTCAGCGGGGGAGGTGTCCAGAGCGGGCACCGTACTGCGACGAGGTAAGAAGAGGAGAAGACCTCAGTCGGTAGCCGGGGGCCCACCAGCGGGCTTCAAGACGGCCAGCACCTTGTGGTCGTCAATCCACCACGCCGCAATGGCGGCCATGAAGGCGAAGGCTGCGCACCAGAAGAACGGGGCCTTGTAGGCGTCGTAGAAGTGGTTCTGCACGGCGAGGGACTTCGGGCCAGAACCTGCGATGATCGGGCCGACCGTCGCCTTGGCGGTGGTCACCTGTGCGGCCAGGATCGAGATCAAGACCGCGATGCCGAGCGAACTCGCCACCTGGCGCTGGGTGGAGAAGAGCGCAGAGGCTCGACCGGTATCGGCGAAGGGGATCGTCGCGAACGCTGCTGCTTGGAGGGGAATGAACACGAACGCCCAGCACATGCCTCGAGCGAAGAGCACGATGCGGTAGTCCCAGAGGTTGGTGCTCGCAGACGTCCACAACAAGCTCAACATGACGAGTCCGGCAATGGTGAGACCCACCATGAGGAGTCGCCGAGGACCGATCTTCGGGTAGAGGTGTCGGACGATCTGGCTCATCAGGATCACGCCGAGGGCCTGAGGGAAGGTCGTGAGGCCGGACTGCGCTGCCGAGAGCCCGCGCACGGTCTGGAGCATCAGCGGCATGAGGAGCACGAGTCCAAAGAAGCTCGCGGTAGCGAAGATCGAGGTGATGTTGGTGGCTCGAAAGACCGACTCCTTGAAGAGTCGGAGTGCGAGCAGAGGATCGTGGCGACGTTCTTCAACGATCACCAGCACGATCCCGAGGACCGCACCAGCAATCAAGAATCCGAGGACTCTCGGGCTCGTCCAGCCAACGAGCTCTGCCTGGTTGAGCGCGTAGAGGATCGACCCGAGGGCGGCACCAGAGAGGATGAATCCAGCGGGGTCAAACTTCGACGTGGCGTGGTGCGCGTACTCCTTCAGGCGCCAGACCCCAAAGGCAAAGGCCAAGATGCCGAAGGGGACGTTGACGTAGAAGATCCAGCGCCATCCGAGCCCATCGGTCAAGTAGCCACCGAGGACAGGGCCGAGGGCAGGGGCCATGAGGGTCGGCACCACCAGGATCGCCGATGCCTTGGCCCGTTCCGCTGGTGGGAATTCTCTGAACAACATCGCGGTGCCGACCGGGGTCATCATGCCGCCGCCGATGCCCTGAACGAAGCGGAACACCGAGAGTTCGGCGAGCGAGTGCGCTTGGCCACAGAGCACCGAGGCTGCGGTGAAGGTGAACAGAGCGAAGAGGAAGATCCGCTTCGTTCCGAACCGATCACCGAGCCATCCCGACGCAGGGATCCAAATCGCCAACGAGAGGAGGTAGCCGAGGACAACCCACGCGAGCTTCGTCGGACTCGTAGATCCGAATTCCTTCCCAATTGCTGGAAGTGCCGTGTTGATGATGGTCCCGTCCATGATGTCCATGAACATCGCCACGACGAAGATGGTCGCAACCGCAGAACGGTCACTCATGTTGCCGAGGAAGCCGAAGGGGCCTCGGTAGTGACGCCGCTCTGCCGGGTAGGTCTCGCTCATAGGGGTCATCCTACGGTCGAGCACGCAACGTCCCCCATACCCGCTCTGGAACAACTGGGAGAATCCTGCGTGCGAGCGGTCCTCACTCGAGGACCCTTGGCATCGATGCTCCCTGGGGGACCGGGCGGTCGCGGCGACGTCCTCCATGGCCCTCGACGGCTCATGTCGCGCGACATCGTGGACAGACCGAGAACCTGCCGAGGGTCACTGCGCTGCGAGTGCTTCCTCCCACGCCAACTTGGTCTGCTCGTTGAACGCGACGAGGGTGACCGCGAGGTCTGGCCCATCAACCTCTCGCAGGGTGCGCACACTCACCGCAGCAGCTCGCTCCAAGGGGAACCCGAAGACGCCAGTCGAAATCGATGGGTAGGCGATCGACGTCAGCCCAGCGCTTCGGAGGCAGGAAATGGAGGCTCGGTAGGCGTCGGCGAGGAGTCGATCGGCGGCGTCGGATGATGCATCGGAGAATCTCGGACCTACAGCGTGGATGATGGCCTCAACGCACTGCGAGGCGAGGTCGAATGCTGGCGTGATTCGGGCACTCCCCGTCGGGCAGGGAGCGACGCTGTGGCATGCCTGTTGCAGGTGCCGGAGTCCAGCGGCGCGGAAGATCGCTCCGCAGACGCCGCTTCCGGCGACCAGCCGTTCATTCGCTGCATTCACGATGGCTTGTGCGGCGTACGGGGTGCCGTGGAGTTCGGTGATGTCGCCGAGGAACACGTTGATCATCGATCAACGGCACTGCGCTCCATGTCCGGGCAAGCCATGACGAGCCTCGCTTCTGGGGGGCAACCTGCCACCTACCAACGGGCGTAGGTGGCGATTTCTTCGGCGAAGGCGATTCGGTCTTCGGCGCTAATCGATGGCTTCGTTCGTTCCAACGCCTGGGCGATGTCGTCGGGACTGATCGCCGTGTCACCCTCGGATGCCAGCGCTCGTTCAAAGGCGGCCTGGGCGGCCTGGCGCATGACGTAGTCCAAATCGGCCAAGGTGTAGCCCTCGGTCTGCTCCACAATGTGCGCGACGTCGACGTGCTCGGTATTGACGTGATCGAAAATGCGGTGCAGCGCTTCGGTCCGGGCCTGAATGTCCGGCGGGCCAATGGGCAACAGGTAGTCGAAACGACCGGTTCGCACAAACGCTGGGTCGAGGCGACTGATGTTGTTGGTGGCGCAGATGAGAAGGCGCCCCGGTAGCGCTCGGAAGCCCGGAATTGCTTTGAGCAACTCATTGGTGATGGCCTGACCGGCGCTGTGCTCTTGGCGTCGACTGGCAATCTCGTCGACCTCGTCAATGAAGACCACCGCGTGTTCCACCACTCGGAGCCGGTCGAAGGTCTCTCGAACCCCCGAGGCGATTTCGGTCGCGCTGGACCCCAACTGCGCGGGGAAGACTTCAATGAAGGGCCATCCCAGTCGCCCGGCGACACCGCGCGCGAGCGAGGTTTTTCCCGTTCCCGGGGGGCCGAAGAGAACGGCGGCCCCCGGCGGACGGAGCCCGTGTCGCTCCGCGATCGCGGGGTGGGCGAGCGGCGCAATCAGGGTCCGTTCGATGAGCTCCTTCGTGGTGGAGCCACCACCAAACTCCGACCAGGTCGTGGGCGGAACTACTCGTCCGCCGAGCTCGAGCACCACCTGGGCTTGGTTCGATCCATAGGATTCGCGGCGATTGAAGTACCGCACCGTGGCGGGGCCGGCGTAGCCCTGGTTGACGAAGGCCTCGTCACCAATCTCGCCCTCGTGGAGCAAGGCACTCAGTCGGGTCAGACCCGCTTCAGTCAGGGCTTGCTCGAGGGCCATGAGGAGCGCCGAACCAATTCCTTGATGGCGCCAGGCTTGGGCGATGGCGAGTCGACAGATCCACGCCCGATCACCCTCCACCACACTGCAGGCCGTTCCCACAATCTGCCCATTGGCTTCGGCGACCAGAGCTGGGTCACCGCGAGAGACGCTGCCGATGACTTCGGCGACCGAGAACACGGGCTCACGCCCATGGACCCCGGCTTCATCCCACACCCGGATCGCGACATCAAAGTCAGCCGACTTCATCTCTCGAATGGACCACATCGCCATAGCGCAATGTACCCGACGGAACTCCATGAGAGGGGCAGATGGGCCTCGTCCGCCCATGAATCACCTTCACCGGCACCAAAAGCTCGTGGTGGGCGAGGGGGGACTTGAACCCCCACGTCCTTTCGGACACTGGAACCTGAATCCAGCGCGTCTGCCTATTCCGCCACTCGCCCGAGTGGACTTCTGATGCTAGTCCAGAATCACCATTCCACCCCAATGTCGCGGTGCTCGCCTCCAGAGGGGCCCGAGCGCCCGATAGGCTGAGGAGATGGGCCTGCAGCAGTTCGAAGAGCGTCTCGGACGCCTCATGGACGGCGCGCTCACGCGGCCATTCAAGAAGACCCTGCAACCGGTGGAGATCGCTCGGAAGTTGGCGAGAGAAATGGATCTCAGTCGCCGCGTCTCGTCACGAACCCTCATCTCCCCCAACCGTTTCGCCGTGCACGTGGCCACCACCGATGCCGAGCGGTTCTTGACCTTCGCCGACGCTCTGAGTCGTGAACTCGTGGTGTCCGCCAAAGAGCACGCCCAGACCGAGGGCTACAGCTTCATCGGCCCAGTAAGCGTCGAGATCTTCGAAGATCCTGACTTGAAGTCCGGTGACTGCGACATTGAGGGATCGTTCGATGAAACGGCGTCCAAGGGCGTCGTCACGACTCCCGATGGTCGGCGGACGGTCATCGAGGATCGAGAGATCACCATTGGCCGGATCGCAGGATGCGATGTGGTCGTGAACGACACCAACGTGTCTCGTCGCCACGCCAGCGTGGCTCGCAGTGGCGATCAGTTCATCGTCACCGATTTGGGCTCCACCAACGGCACGCTCCTCAACGGGCGACGCATTCAGCAATCCGTACTCCAGGCCGGGGACGTCCTCACCGTCGGAACCACGAAGCTGACCTTTGAGACGGCCTAGGTGACCCCGATGGACCTGGTTGTCGCTGCGAACTACCAGGGGTGGATTCGACCAATCCAAGTCTTCATCTTGGCGTTCGTGTTCCTCTTCTTCTTCCGCGTCATCCGGGCGATCATGGTGGAGTCTCGTCCCCCAATTCGCGACAAGCGCCAAGAGCGCTCAACGGCATCGGCAGCGGCGAAGAAGACCTGGCTCTACTTGACGGTCTTGGAACCCGAAGACGCTGCAGGTGAGCGGTTCCCGCTCAGTGGCGCCTTGACCGTTGGCCGGTCTTCGACCTGCGATGTCAACCTCGCCTACGACCAATTCGCCTCGACGAAGCACGCCACGTTCTCCCGCAACGGCGACACCGTCACCGTTGAGGATCACGGTTCGACCAACGGGGTGTGGATCGATGGCGAACGGATCGACGGTCCGACCCGAGTGAAGAAGGGGGACCGCGTCCAGATCGGTGAGACGATCTTCGAGGTCACGAAGTGATCATCTTCCGTACCGGTTCCGCGAGCCACGTCGGGAGGGTCCGCTCCGTCAATCAGGACTTCCACTACGAGTCCATGGAGCTCTGCATCGTCGCTGACGGCATGGGCGGTGCTGCTGCTGGTGACGTCGCGTCCCGCCTCGCCGTCGAGACGCTGGCTGCCACCTTCGCCCAACGATCCGCCACCGCAGGAGCGATGCACGCTGGCATCGACGCCGCCAACGCCGTGGTCTACGAGGCCAGCCTCAACACCTTGGAATACGCCGGAATGGGAACGACCATCACCGCCTTCGCCCCAGTTGGCGACCCTGACCTCGGCGACCACGTCGTGATTGCCAATGTCGGCGACTCACGGTGCTACCTCTACACGAACGGCGAACTCCGGCTCATCACCAACGACCACTCGGTCGCTGCTGAGATGGTGCGCAACGGCGAGCTCACGCCGGCCCAGGCAGCCGTGCATCCGCAGCGGCACATGCTCACCCGAGCGCTCGGTGTTGAAGCCGAGGTTGCGGTCGATATCTTCGAACTCCCCCTCGCCGCTGGGGATCGACTCCTGTTGTGCAGTGATGGCCTCAGCAACGAAGTCGAGAGCGTGGCGATTGCCTCGGTGCTCGGTGATCTCACCGACCCCGTCGCTGCTGCCGGAGCGCTCATCGAGCTCGCCCTCCTCGCTGGAGGGCACGACAACGTGACCGCCCTCGTCATCGACGTCCTCGTCGGTGACGCCACCGCGTCGACGCGCAACTTGGACGCCATTGCCCCACTCGCCGGTGCCCTATCGACCCCACCGGCTGCGAACGACTTGACGGGTTCGGTTCCAGCGATCACCGAGCTCGCACCCCTCACCGATGCCACGACCACGGTGGCTGCTGCGAGCGTCATAGTGAGCGCACCCTCGAGCACTCGGTCGATTCCCGATGGTGCCCCCGCCATCAAGCACCCACGCCTCATCACGGTGCGCACCGTGCTCTTCGTGGCAGCTGCCTTCGCCATCATCTACACCGGGTTCCGGTTCGTCGAGTGGTTCGCCTCGAGCCAGTACTACGTCACGACGTCAGGGAGCGCCATCGTGATCTACCAGGGCCAACCCGGTGGCACGCTCTGGGTGCAGCCGAAGCTGGTCCGCACGAGCGCCACCACCACCGCAGAGATCTTGCCGAGCCGCCTCGCTGACCTCGCAGTCGGCGTGCCCGAGCCGTCCATTGCGGCAGCGACGACCTACATCTCCAATCTGGTCCTCGAGTACTCCGCAGCCAAGAACCCCGGAACGGTCGTCACCACAACGACGGCACCGGTGTGGACCCCGCAGCCAACGACCACGTCGGCAACGTCAACGAGCCAAGCGACCACGTCGACGACGTCGACGACGTCGACCACGTCACCGAGCACCACCACGCTCTCCACGACGACGACCGCACCCACCACCACCACGGCTGCAGGCTGACATGGGCCGGAGGATCCAAGGCCTCGCCGTCGTCATGGCGCTGCTGTTCTCGCTGATTCTGATCCAGCTCGTCAACATCCAAGTCGTCCGAGCACCATCGCTCAACAACTCCCCCTACAACGCTCGAGCAGCCCAGATCGACCAGGACCACCCCCGTGGTGAGATCTTGGCCGCCAACGGTGCGCCGCTCGCGATCTCCAACAAGGCGACGTCAGGGAGCTACCTCTACCAACGCTCCTACCCCTTCGGACCGCTGTTCTCCCAAGTCGTCGGCATCGACTCACCCATCTACGGCAAGTATGGGCTTGAGGCCTCCTACGACGGCTACCTGAAGTCCCACACCTTGGACCCAGAGACCATCGGCCAACTCCTCGTCCCAAAGAGTGGCACCGACACGATTACGACAACAGTGTCCGTCGGCCTCCAAGCGCTCGCCGCCAAGGAGCTGGCGGGCCGCGACGGCGCCGTCGTGGTCTTGGACACGCGAACCGGTGCAGTGCTCGCGATGTACTCCAACCCGACCTACAAGCCCGGCCCGCTGGTGAACCCGTCACCGGCAGTTGAAGCGACGGCGTGGAAGCAGGCGACGTGTCGGGCTTGCAACGACCACGGCTTCGCGGCGCTGACCTCACTGGCGTACCAGTTCACCTTCGCCCCAGGTTCGACCTCCAAGGTGGTCACCTCTGCTGCGACGTTCGACCTCGATCCAGCGTTGCAATACAAGGACTACCCCGTGATCTCGGCGCTGAATCTCCCCCAGTCCGACAAGCCGCTGCATAACTTCGCCTTCGGCAGCTGTGGTGGCACCTTGGCCATCATGCTCCCGCCGTCGTGCGACACCGGCTTCGCCGCCATGGGCCTCGACCTCGGTGGGTCGCGGCTCTCCACCCAGGCGAATCGCTTCGGCTACAACCAGGTTCCCCCACTCGACCTCCCCGGCGTCGCCGCCTCCTCATTCCCAACCGCTTCGGAGATGAACGCCAACCAGCCCGAGCTCGCCTACTCAGCCATTGGTCAGCAGAACGTTGGCACGACGGCGCTCCAGAACGCGCTCATCGCTGCCGGCGTGGCCAACAAGGGTGCGGTCATGGCCCCACACCTCGTCGAGCAAGTGCGCGACCAGAACGGCAACGCGGTCTACACCTGGCATCCCCACATCTGGAAACAGGCGATGTCGGCTGGAGCCGCCGCCCTCCTCACGCCCATCATGGAGAACGTCGCCGCCTACGGCACCGCCGCCGGGGTCTTTCCCTACAACCTCCACGTTGCGGCCAAGACCGGTACTGCCCAAGCGGGCTACCCCGTCGTGACCAACACGCATGACTGGATGATCGCGTTCGGCCCCAACCCCAACCCCCAGGTCTCGGTGGCCGTCGTCATCCCATGGCAACCAATCTCGGGCACTGGAGCCGTGGTGGCTGGTCCAGTCATGCGCTGCATGATGGAAGGGGCCATTGCCTTCGAGGCCCACCAACCGGTTTCTGGCACCTCGACCACCTGCCCGTGAGCGAGTGGTCGTCGCCGCGTGAAAACCGTGTCCTAGGCTGAAGCACCGTGGAACCTGTCGTCAGCCCCCGGACCTTCTCCAACCGCTACGAACTGGCGCACCTCATCGCGCGCGGCGGCATGGCGCAGGTCTACCTGGCTCACGATCGCCTGCTCGATCGACCCGTTGCGCTCAAGGTGCTGTTCCCTGAACTGTCGGTGGACTTGGCCTTCGTGGAGCGGTTCCGGCGTGAAGCCCAGGCAGCGGCCAACCTCGCGCACCCGAACATCGTCCAGGTCTTCGACTGGGGCGAGGACAACGGTTCCTACTTCATCGTGATGGAGTACGTCGAGGGTCGCTCGCTCTCGGCCATGCTGCGCCAGAGCCCTCGCCTGCACCCAACAGAAGCCGCCGAGATCGCCGCAAAGGTTGCCGCCGGTCTCGCCTACGCCCACCGCCGCGGCGTGGTGCACCGTGACGTGAAGCCCGGCAATATCCTGCTCACTCCTGCAGGCGAGGTGAAGGTCACCGACTTCGGCATCGCCCGAGCGGTCAACACCGAAGATTCGCTCACCCAGGTGGGCTCGGTCATGGGGACCGCTGCCTACTTCAGCCCCGAGCAAGCCGAGGGCCTGACCGTCGACGCCCGCAGCGACCTCTACTCCTTGGGCGTCGTGCTCTTCGAGATGCTCACCGGGCGGACCCCCTTCATGGGGGACTCGCCGGTGGTCGTGGCGTCCAAGCACGTGCGTGAGCAGGCCCCACTCGCTCGCTCAATCAACCCCAGTGTGCCGGTGCCGCTCGAGGCCATTGTCTCCATGGCCATGGCCAAGGCTCCCTCGGAGCGCTACCAATCGGCCGAGGACTTCCGCGCCGACCTCCTCCGCTTCACTGAAGGCCAGCCGGTCATGGCTGAAGCCAAGTTGGCCGCCATGGCCGACACCGGAGAAGTGGCGGCGACCGGAGCGCTGACCGGCATCGTCGCTGGTGTTGCCGCCGGGGATCCAGCCACTGCGTCGATTCCCGTCGGTGGTCGCCCCTACGCCGTTCCACCAGCCAAGAAGAAGCGTCCAGCCTGGCTCGTTCCCGTCGTGCTCGCCGTCGTGGCCATCGTGGCTATTGCAGCGTTCCTCGCCGGATCTGGTGGTGGCTCCTCGACGAAGCCCATCCCGCAGGTGAGCGGACTCTCGGTCGACCAAGCCACCACCGAACTCCTCCAAGCTGGCTTCACCGTTAAGGGTGAGAAGAAGGTGTCCTCGCCCACGGTCACCGCAGGTCTCGTGGCCGGCACCGACCCAGCGGTTGGTTCCGAGCGGGCACCGGGAACCCTCGTCACCTTGGAGATCAGCGTCGGCAACGAGCAGCAGGTCACCATCCCTGACCTCACCGGCTACACCGCCACCGCAGCCCAAGCCAAGCTCAGCAGCCTCGGCCTCAACCCGGTGATCGCCTACATCCCGAGCCCACTGCCCCAGAACACGGTCATCGGTACCGATCCCGCTGCTGGCACCAAGGTGTGGACGACCACCAAGGTCACCCTCAACGTGCCCGTCATTATCTCGCCAACGGTCCCGGCCGTGGTCGGCATGACCCCGGTGAACGCTGGAGCAGCCCTCGCCAGTGCCGGGCTCACCGTTGGCACGACGACGTCAGCCTGTTCGAACACCGTGGCGAACGGCCTCGTGACCGCGGCGCTGCCCACGCCGGGCACCACGGTGCCGACCGGATCGGCCGTTGCCCTCACGATCTCCACTGGAGTCTGCCAAGTGGTCGTCCCAGACGTCACCGGCCAAGACACCGCCACCGCCATCGCCAGCCTGCAGTCCCTCGGACTCGCCGCGACGACGAGTGCCTTCGGTGGCGACCCGACCACCTGTGTGGCCAACACGATCGCGCTCATGGACACAACGGCTGGCTCGTCGGTGAACTACGGATCGACGATCAACTTGGAGATCTGCCCCTCAAGCGCGGGCTAGCTCGAGGAAGTTCTCGAGCAGGCGTGGCCCCATTGGGGAGAGGATCGACTCGGGGTGGAACTGCACCCCTTCGATGAGGAACTCCCGATGGCGCAGTCCCATGATGATGCCATCCACCGTGGTGGCCGTCACCTCGAGGCACTCGGGCACGGTTGCGGGATCGACCACGAGGGAGTGGTAGCGGGTTGCGGTGAAGGGGTTCGGGAGGCC
>CAIQEU010000079.1 GCA_903870905.1 uncultured Actinomycetes bacterium
GTTTCATGTTGGCCGATATGGCCATTCGTACCGAAGCGGCTCGCGCACTCGTCTACCGCGCCTGCAGCACCATCGATGCCGGTGACCCTGACGGGACCTTGACCTACTTGGGGGCGGCGGCGAAGTCGTTCGCGTCGGACACGGCCATGAGCGTGGCCACCGACGCGGTGCAGCTACTCGGTGGAAACGGATTCACCAAGGATTTTCCGGTCGAGCGTTTCATGCGTGACGCCAAGATCACCCAAATCTACGAAGGCACCAACCAAGTGCAGCGCGTGGTGATCAGCAAGCACCTGCTGAAGTAGATCTCCGCACTTCGCTCGCTTGTCAGGACCGAGCCCATTCATTTGAATTGAGTGGATTATCCCCGTACATATGTCTCATCGAATGAGTACGATTTGTGTATGGCAAAACTGCGGTACACCACGGTGAACGATCTCGCCTCGGCACTCGATGGCGCGGGACGCCCTAGCCACGATGACGTCACGGTTTTGAATGATGGGACGAGAATTGACTCACGTCAGGCAGCGCTTACTTGGCTTCATGAACTCAACTTGCGGCGCGAAGCACTGATCTGTTGACCCTTGTTGCTGCTCACGAGGACCTACCGACCGAGTCATGTCAGCTACAGGGAAACCTCTCTAGAGGGATTTCGCTGCAACTGATGCGGGCGCGATGTGTGCACGGCAGTACGAGTTCTGTATCATGAGCGTTACTACGTGCCCCGACAGTGTCGGGGAATCTTAAGCCCCAGGCGCGGATCTTCCATCGGGTCTGGGGCGTCCACTTTCTTGCGGCTCGGCGAACTCGAACAGCGAATGTGGACGTGCGCGAATTGGGATCTGAAAGAGGTCAGCCGAGCCGCCCTCGGTGCAAGTCACAGGGGATCAAGGTCCTTTGAGCGGTGTAATTCCTACGAAAAATGTCTCGACGTTCAACCACTTTGTTGCTTGACCTTGCCAATAGCCTCTGTCGACTGAGGGTCATTGCTCTTCGAATCATTCGTTGGAGGCGGCGCCGACCGCAACGCAGCGTCGTCGCCTGGATCAAGTTATCATATCTGCACATCGCGTCGTGTTAGAGTGAAGAAGTGGGTAGAGTGAAACTGTGAGATTCGTATGAAACGACGTTTGATCGCTGTCGGTCGATGAAAAACACTCGAGGTAACCCGTTCTTGGATTCGGGGCTTACAGGCCCTACGGAAGCAAGCAGCAACCGTGGAGGTTGGGCGTCCAAATTCCTCTTGGGCGAAGCTCCGAGAGAGTTGAATGCACGGCTGTCTAAGTTCGAAGTGCCACCACTTGTGCGAGAAGAGCAGAGGGGGACGCGGTACCTCTCAATTGGTTATCCACTACCTCTTCTTAGAGACGCACTTAACGATCAGTTGGACGCCGACCGGCAGGTGCAGCGTGTTTCCTGGGGGCTCGGACTGACGCTCACGGCCAAGGACGGTGGTGACTTTAGACTGGGTGAGTTTGCTCCCAAGTTTGGGCTCTACATGGGGATTCGGGTCCAGCGGACCAGTCCTGACGGCACCGTCCCGGTCGTACTTCACGACTGGGTGTTCAACGAGTCGATCGAAAGACTCACACGGACCAAGCGATACGACTGGCAACGCCACAGCAAGTACTGGAGCATCTGGGATTCGTCCGTGCCCGTGGACGCGGACTCGATGAACGAAGCCGACCTCCGCGACTTTGTCATGGATCAGTATCTCGTCGGGTTGGCCACGCTTCGGGGCCTCTGGTGGTAAAGCCGCGCGTTCTGTCGCTCTGATCGTGGCTTCCAAGCCGTAATTCCAGTAACTCCCTGAGACTCAGGATTCCGATCGACATCTTGCTGGGCGCTTGCTCAGCGCCAGTCCGGACTCTCGGTGAGCGAAAGTGACGCTTCGTTGGCGTAACGCTCCGCAGAAGTTGTAAAGTTGTAAAGTTGGGAAATTTCTGGTAGCGTGCTCGCACGCCAGAAGCGCTGGTCGAAAGATGCGGGGGAACATGATCGAGCTGAATTGGGTTACGTACGGGATCAGGAAGGACGCCGTGAGGGCGAAGGTCCCAGGCGGTCTGGGGTTCGCCGCGATGAAGCTCAAGCAGGAGTTCGGCTTCTCGGGGTGGCACGATGAAAACCTGTACGCGGTCGGCACCATGGACCTGTCGGATGTTGACCGTCTCGACGATTTCTGGAGGCGCCGGGGCCTCGTACCGACCGCCGTGATCGAAGGTCATGAGGTGGCCAATGATCGCTTCGTGATCGATCCGATCTTCGGCTTGTTGGAGCCCTGCGCGTGGATCGCAATTCGAGGTCGGCGTGCGTGGCTTGCCGGCTCCGGATGTGACTGCGACCTCCCTGGCTGTCGCAGCGAGGGATTACACCACGAAACAGGAAGGAGTTGCTAATGATTCAGGAACATGAAGATGATCACGACCTAGCCACAGCACTATTGACCCTCGGCCAGCACGAGCTTGACGAGGGGGATGCGGCCACGGCGCTGATTCACCTCAAGAGCGCCGAAGCCATCTTTGAAGGCCTCGGTGACGAAATCTGCGAGGCCGACACTCTCTCGTTGCAACGGTGGGTCTACCAGGCGCTCGAGCGTCCAGCGGACGCTCGTCGCGTTACCCAGCGCAGCCTGTACCTCACTACCGCGAAGGCGGGCATGGCGGAGATGGTGGGACTCTGGGACGCGGGTCGGCAAGCGGCAGACGATGGCAATCTCCTGATGGCGAGGGTGTATCGGCTCGCGGCCGAGGCATTGGCCTGGCGTCTCGTTGATGAGGAAGCTGAAGGCGCGGAGGAGGGCCTCGAATTCGCGCAGGGCGAAGCGGACGCGCACCTCACGGACCACATCCGTAGGTCGGTGGACGACGAGTGACGCGCCTGGGGACTAACGAGACGACCAACTTCGGTCAAAGATCGGGCCGTAGCGCACAACGTGCGCCCATCAAGCGTGGCGGCACTTTCATCAAGCACCTGGCGGACGTGAGCCTCGTGATGATGGCTGTGGGCGAATTTGGTCGAGTCACCGAACGTACGAAGGTCACGTCTCCCTGTCGACCTTCCCCGTTGTTCGTTCCGATCGATCGAACCGGCCGAGTGGTGACGGAACCCCGGGGGAGCATCCCCGACGGCACGTGGCTGGTCGGCGCTGACGTCTCTCCGGGCCTGTATCGAGCGCACCCCGAGGGAGCGGCGTATTGGGCGCGGATTTACTCCGAAAACTCGCTCGCGACGAGAATTAATTCGTGAGGACGAAAGTCTTGTTGACAATCTTCCAAGTGCCGGCGTAGTTCACCAGCGAGAAGTAGTCACGGAATTCCATGCCGTTGACGTCGCCGGTCTCCGTCACCACCACGCGAGCAGTGGTCGCGTCTTGCGTAATGGATTCAATGGTGGCCACAAAGGATCCATCGTCGCAGGGTTGACCATCGACGTAGGCGATAAAGTCGTCGAAGTTCATGGCGTAGTCGGTGCCGTGCATGACCCCGTGCCAGTAGGCCGTGGGGTGAAAGGCCTCACGGATGAGGCTGGCGTCGCCGCGA
>CAIQEU010000080.1 GCA_903870905.1 uncultured Actinomycetes bacterium
CCGCTGCCAGTCCCGAGGAGGCAACTTGGTAGAGCAGCGGAAGGAAGGTCTGGTAGTTGTGTTGGTCGACAATGGTGACGTTGGCGTCTCTGGGCAGTGCTCGAGCGGCAGCAATGCCACCAAAGCCTGCTCCAATCACCAAAATGTGCGGGGAACGCTGCGGCGAGGAGACTGGGCTGTGCATCAACCCATGATACGACGATGCACAAGCATCGGATCATCCGATTCTGGTGGGGTCTCTCCTCATCGGACCCTTCTTCAGGATCAGCCCAACTGGAGCGGACGACGGGATTCGAACCCGCGACCCTCACCTTGGCAAGGTGATGCTCTACCACTGAGCCACGTCCGCATGACTGCCTCGTCATCCTAGCCGAGGTACGCCCCGGCGTGGACGCGTCAGATGTCTGCTGCGCTGAGCAGTTCCTCAAACGCATCGAGAATCCCCGCCGAGAACACCTCGAGGTCTGGCACGAGGCGATGGCAGGCGAGGAGTCCAATGGCGAGGTCGTCGAGGTAGCGCATGGCGGTCACGTTGAGCCCAATGGTTGCAGCGATCGGGCCGACCGGGAGAATCCTTTCGATCTGGAGACCCGCGCACCACAGGGGAAAATCCGGCCCAGGAACACTCGAGACCAAGACGTTGCCAACCGGTGGGAGGTGATCGAAGAGCCGGATGTTGTGCGCTCCCCGGGTCAAGAGATTGGCGAGGAACGGTGGGACGAGGCGCGTGAGGTCAGTCACTACTTGGCTGCCGAGGATCCGATCTTGCTCCCTCGCCGCTCCGGCACTCCCAGATACCGCCGCGAGTCGCTCGAGGGGATCGTCAATCGTGCTGGCTAAGTTCACGAGCATCGTCGAGATTTGGTTACCGAGGGTTCCGAGCTGGTCATCGGGCCGGGTGGACACCGGGACCATGGCCACGAGGTCACTCGCCACCGCCTCTCCTCGAGCGTCGAAGAGGCGACGGAGTGCGCCGGCAGTCACCGCGAGCACCACGTCGGTGACCGTTGAACCGGTTGCGTGACCGAGCGCCTTCACCCGAGCGAAGGGAAGGGTGGCTGCGTCGTACACCCGCTGCGGCGAGATCGTGCCGTTGATGGAGGTCTTCGGCGCGGCGAGCAACGACGTTGGTCGCATCCGTCCGCGTTCGAGCGTCCGGCTGTGCTCGACCGCTCGCACGACTGAGCCGAGCGTTCGGGTGATGGCCTCGATGGCCACCACTGGTTGCTTGAGCCACGCCGCTCCAGCGTCGGCGACGAGCTCATGTTCGGTGGGAAGTGGCGCTGGCGTCCACGGCGCTGGAGGGTCAACCTCACGAGGGACTGCCCCGAAATCGAAGAACTCCGCCAAGAGGTGAGCGCCGGAGACCCCATCAATCGTGGCGTGGTGGAACCGCGCCATGAGGGCGAACCGGCCATCCTCGAGCCCCTCGATCACGATCATCTCCCAGAGCGGTCGATCGAGGAACATCGGTCGGCTCATAATGCGGCCAACGAAACGTTGGAGCTCTGCTGGGCCTCCCGGAGCGGGCAGGGCAGCTCGGGTCAGGTGGTTGTCGAGGGCGAAGTCTGGATCATCGACCCGAACCGGCGGTGCGGTGCCGAGCGGCCCTTGGAGGATGCGTTGCCGCATGACCGGCACCAAGTGGAGACGATCCCTGACGAGGCCAGAAACGGCGGCGAACACCGCTTCGCCAGACGGCGATGCACCCTCTGGTGGCGCCAGCGTCAACACCGCAGCGA
This sequence comes from uncultured Actinomycetes bacterium, assembly GCA_903870905.1. GTDB lineage: Bacteria > Actinomycetota > Acidimicrobiia > Acidimicrobiales > RAAP-2 > CAIQEU01. The sequence goes on from CAIQEU010000080.1 coordinate 1,743, forward strand.
CGTGCAGGGGCGCACCCTCGGTCTCATAGGCCACGAAGGCAGCGTCGAGGGGACTGAGGCGCTGCATCAGGCCACCCCGGTGTGGCCGAACCCACCAGCACCCCGGTCCGTGGCGTCGAGGTCGCCTTCGGCGACGGGCACCCACTGCACTGCAGGAACCGGCTGGATGACGAGTTGCGCAATGCGGTCGCCGCGAGCAACGGCGTAGGTTGCCGTCGGGTCCAGGTTGATGAGGAGCACAGCGAGTTCACCGCGATATCCCGAATCGATGAGCCCGGGCGCGTTCAGGCAGGTGACACCGGCGTTCTTCGCGAGACCGCTCCGGGGTAGCACGAAACCGGCGTACCCATTGGGGATCGCCATGGTGAGCCCCGTGGCAACTGCCGCTCGCTCAAAGGGGGCGAGAGTCACTGATTCCCGGGCGTACAGGTCCACTCCGGCATCGCCTGGACGGGCAGGTGACGGGAGGGGGAGGTCATCATCGAGCTGCACCACCGGGATCTCGATCACCCTCACAGGGTACGGCACTTCAGGGAGTAACTCAATGGGCGTTAGCATTCGCCCGTGCTCGCGTGGATGGATCTCGAAATGACCGGCCTCGAGCCGGATCGTCACGTCATCGTGGAGATCGCCACGCTGATCACCGATGACTTCTTGACCGTCATCGCCGAAGGGCCTGATCTCGTCATCCAGACGAGCGCAGAAGACCTCGCCCAGATGGGCGACTTCGTGACTGAGATGCACAGCAGTTCAGGGCTCTTGGAGCAGATCCAGGCCTCAACGACGACGTTGGCTCAGGCCGCAGCCGAGACCATGGCTTTCCTGCGAACCCACATCGAAGAACCGGGAACGGTTCCGTTGTGCGGGAACTCCATCGGGACCGACCGGCGCTTCCTCGCCGCCTACCTCCCCGAACTCGAAGCGTTCTTCCACTACCGATCGGTGGACGTCTCGACCATCAAAGAACTGGCCCGGCGGTGGTACCCAGCCGAGTTCGCCACGATCACCAAGGAGACCTCGAACCACCGAGCCTTGGACGACATCCGGGCATCGGTGGCCGAACTCGCCACCTATCGCGACAAGTTCTTCCTGCCACTCCCCTAGCCAGCTCAGGCGGCGATGGCGCTCAGACGCTCCATCTGATCAGTGCTCAAGGTCACTGAGCCTGCGCCGCAGTTCTCCTCGAGGTGAGGAATCGACCCCGTCCCGGGGATCGGAAGCACCACGGGTGAGCGCTGCAGCAACCAGGCGAGCGAGACCTGTGCTGTCGTCGCCCCGCATGCAGCGGCGACATCAGCGACGGCCGATACCGGACCAGCGAGGGCACCGGCAGCGATGGGGAACCATGGGATGAAACCAATGCCCTCGGCGGTGCAGACGTCGAGGAGCGCTTCGCTTTGGCGGTTGGTCACGTTGTAGAGGTTCTGGACCGTGGCGATGGGCACGATGGCCTGCGCAGCCCGGAGCTGCTCCACGCTGACTTCTGAGAGGCCAACCGCCTTCACCTTGCCCTCGGCGAGGAGCTCAGCCAAGCAGCCGAACTGCTCTTCGGCGGGAACCCCTGGGTCGATCCGATGGAGCTGGAAGAGGTCAATGGCCTCGACGCCGAGGCGGCGGATCGAGAGCTCGCACTGCTGCCGGAGGTACTCCGGGCGACCAACTGGGAGCCACTGGTCAGGACCTTGTCGGGTGAGGCCGGCCTTGGTGGCGATGACGAGGTCATTCTCGTAGGGGTGGAGCGCTTCGGCGATGAGGGCCTCTGAGACCTCGGGTCCGTAGCTGTCCGCAGTGTCGATGAAGTTCACGCCGAGCTCCACCGCACGGCGGAGCACGGCCACAGCAGCGGCCCGATCCTTCGGCCAACCCCACACGCCGGGGCCGGTGATCCGCATGGCACCGAAGCCGAGTCGGTACACGGAGTGGTTGGCAACGGTGAATGATCCAGAAGCGGTGACGGTCATGGTTCAACACTACGGGTGCGTCGTCTTACCAATGCCATACCGAAGGGGAGTAGAACGGAAGTGTGACCGACACCGTGACGCAACGCATTCTCTTCGCCGAAGACGACCGAGCGGTCCGCCAATCGGTGACCATGGCACTCCAACTCGAGGGCTACGAGGTCGACGCCGTCAACGACGGCGCTGCCGCGCTCGACAAGATGGTCGGCCCCGGCCCTGACCTCTGCATCTTCGACATCTCCATGCCCAACATCGACGGGCTCACCGCCACTCGCCACGTTCGCTCCAAGGGCTACCGCACTCCCTTGCTGCTCCTCACCGCTCGCACCGAAGTCGCTGACCGGGTCGCTGGGCTCGATGCCGGGGCTGACGACTACCTCACCAAGCCCTTCGCGCTCGACGAACTCCTCGCTCGAGTGCGAGCGCTGCTTCGCCGACACGCCCCGCCGTCGGTCAACGTGCTCGAACTCGACGACCTCGTCCTCGACCTCGACGCACGGACCTGCACCCGAGCGGGACGTGAGATCGAGCTCTCGAAGACCGAGTTCGACCTCTTAGAACTCCTCGTCGAACAGCAGGGTCGAGTGCTCTCGCAGTCCCAGATCTACGACCTCATCTGGGGGTACGACTTCGGACCGAACTCGAAGAACCTCGCCGTCTACATCGGCTACCTCCGCCGCAAGCTCGAAGCCAACGGCGAGCAGCGGCTCATCCACACCAGCCGTGGCGTCGGCTATGTCGCCAGAGTCGCATGAGCCTCCGCGTCCGCCTCGCCATCTTGTGCGCCAGCTTGGCGGTGTGCACCGCTGCTGCGTTCGGGTTCGTGAGCTACCACTCCACCTCAGAACGCATGACGGCTCAAGTTGATGCCAGTTTGCGCTCCGCCGCCTTCTACCTCACCGGAACCGCCGCCAACTACGACCCGGAGCAGACGGAGAACTCCGATGGAAAGCCACCGTGGATCGATCCTGGCCCCGGTGGGCCGGGCGGCATCTTGGACCAGGTCGCCGTCCAGCACTTAGACGTCACCGGCTTGATCTTGACGTTGCACGCAGGACCCGTCCTCCCCATTGACGCCATTGACCGAGCGGTCGCCAGCGGGATGCTCCACTCGGCCTTCCAGACCATCTCGGTGAGTGGGGTGGACTTTCGGGTGATCACCGTTGGGTTGCGTGGCGGCGGTGCGGTCCAAGTGGCGCAATCGCTCAACCAACGCACGTTGGTGCTGCGCGGCCTCAGACTCCAGTTCAGCATCTTGGGCTTCCTCGTCGCTCTGATCGGTGCCCTGCTCGGATGGCTGATTGCCCTTCGCCTCACCCGGCCGCTCGAGCGCCTGACCCGAGCCACTGAGGACATCGCCCGAACGGGAAGCACCTCGCTCCCCCTCGAACGCATCGGCACCGACGAGGTTGGACGCCTCTCCAAGAGCTTCGCTCGAATGCTCGACGCCTTGGAAGCCTCCCGCCGCCAGCAGCACCAGCTCATCCGTGATGCTGGCCACGAACTGCGCACCCCAATCACGTCGCTGCGGACCAACATCGAGCTCTTAGAACGCCACGATGCCGCACTCAGCACCGAACAACGAGCCGAACTCCTCGGCAACTTAGAGACCGAACTCGAAGAGCTCACCAGTCTCGTCAACGAGATCGTCGACGTCGCCACCGACAGCGCCAGCGAGGAGCACCACGAGGAACTCGATCTCTTCGACCTCGCCGAGCGGGTCGCCGCTCAGGTGAACCGCCGCCATGGGGCCGACCTCACGGTCAGTGGCGATCACTGGATACTGCTCGGCCTGCCGAAGGCACTCGAGCGCGCCGTCTCCAACCTCTGCGAGAACGCCGTGAAGTTCGCCGGCACTGACGCTGCGATCACGATCACCGTTGCTCAAGGGTCGATCACCGTGAGCGATTCTGGGCCGGGAGTTCCCGAGCCGGAGCTCAGCCGGATCTTCGACCGCTTCTACCGCCCCGATACGTCGAAGTCCCTCCCAGGTTCCGGGCTCGGACTCTCCATCGTGGCTGGTGTCGCCGACGCCCACGGTGGGGCAACCTTCGCCCGCAACCGCGCCGATGGTGGCTTTGAGATCGGCATCACCTTCCCGACCTCCTGACGCGACCATGGGGGCCGGCGAGTGCCGACCCCCATGGAGCGTGTGGGCGACCGAAGTCGAGCCGGACTACTTGTTGGGCTGCGGGGTGACGCGGAGGTAGCTCTTGAGCGCCTTGAAGCCCTTCGGGAACTTGGTCGCTGCGTCCTCGTCCGAAACCGACATCGCAATGATGACGTCGTCGCCATCGGTCCAGTTGGCCGGGGTGGCGACGGGGTACGACGCCGAGAGCTGGAGCGAGTCGAGGACTCGGATGATCTCGTCCACGTTGCGACCGGTCGAGGCGGGGTAGGTGAGCGTGAGCTTGACCTTCTTGTCTGGCCCGATGATGAAGACCGAGCGCACCGTCAAGGTGTCGTTGGCGTTCGGGTGGATCATGTCGTAGAGGTCAGCAACCGTGCGGCTCTCGTCACCAATGATCGGGAAGGCCAGCGCAGCGCCTTGGGTGTCGGCGATGTCGCCGGCCCACTGCTTGTGGCTGTCGACGTCGTCAACCGAGACGGCGATCAGCTTGGTGTTGCGAGCGTCGAACTCTGCCTTGCGGGCGCTGAAGGCACCGAGCTCAGTCGTGCAGACCGGCGTGAAGTCCTTCGGGTGGGAGAACAAGATGCCCCAGCTGTCGCCCAGCCATTCGTGGAAGTTGATCTCGCCATCGGTGGTCGGGGCGGTGAAGTCGGGGGCGACGTCGCCAAGTCGAACTGCCATGTGGTGGCTCCTTTATCCATGGGGCCACGTGACCCCGTTGTCCTTGCTCCCTCCACGATACCTGCCTTCGCGCTAATTGTCGACTTACTCAGTCAACTTTATGGAAGATGGGGAACCCGCACTGCTCGTCGTTCTCTACAGTGGGATGATGCGCAGCACTCCCCTCCGGCGGACCATGTCCGAAGACCTCGCCCAGCGCTTCGGCGCCCTCCCGACTGGTCCCTCCGTCGTCGCAGCGTTCGACGTCGACGGAACCCTGACCGAAGGTGGCTCCGTCTACGCCTGGCTGGCCGCGGTCGGCGGGCGCAGGCGCACCATCGTCGCCACACTCTCCAACCTCGTCCCCGTTGCGATTGCCGCCATTACCGGCGGCACTCGAGCTGACGCGGTGAAACAAGCCGTCTTCCAGAGGGTCATTCGTGGCATCGCGACGAGTGACCTCGACGAGACGAGTCGCCGCTTCGCTGCGCACCACTACCGGCGAGAACTCCGACCAGCAGCCAAAGCACAGGTGGAGTGGCACCGAGCTCATGGGCATCGCATCGTGCTCGTCTCCGCGTCACCAGAGATCTACGTGGCGAAGATCGCCATGCTCCTCGGTGCCGACTCCGCCCTCGCCACCAAGCTGGCCGTGGCGACCGACGGCACGATGACCGGCAGCTACGAGGGCAAGAACTGCCGAGGCGACGAGAAGATCGCTCGCCTGCGCGCCTTCATCGGCAGCGAGCCTGCCACCCTCGTCGCCTACGGCAACTCCCGAGGCGACGCCAAGATGCTCGCAGCCGCTGACGTGGGCGTCGATTGCGGCAAGCTCGGGCCGCTGTCGGCCCTCAAGGCGTATCCCACCTTGGCTCAGGTACGTAGCCTGCTCAGTTCGCCGTCGCGGTGACGGTGGCCTCGAGGGCGACGAGTCCCTCGGCTTTGCCGGCGTAGGTGATCTCGAAGGCTGCGGCTTGCTCTTGCCAGAGGTAGAGCGGGTGCTCGCCCCGCGCCGACACCCCGACGTTCACCTGGTGGTGTCCATCAAGGAGGGGAAGGTGGGGAATGGTCATCGTGAGGACCGTCGTTCCGGGCTGAATGACGACGGGATGTCCGAGTTCGGCGCTGTCGAGGCGGGCCAAGGAAATGCCAAGCGGCGAGATGATCTCCACGAGCACTGATGCCTCGTCGTAGGCCAGGCTCGACTGGAGCGTCACTGAAATCGCCGCCGGCCCACCGGTCGCCACGGCACCGAAGGTTGCTGGATCCCCAGCGCGGACACTGAGAATCGACGCTGGTGCCTGCACTGGCGGGGCAGGGGATGCATCGAGGGTCTCGTCGGTGGCGGCGCCGACGTGGTGCTCCCCCATCTCATTCAGCCGCTCACGGAAGATCCGAATGCCTTCGCTCGGCTCACCGTGGAAGATCATCTCGCCGTGGTGGAGCACCACCACCGATTCACACAGCATGCGAACCTGTTCTGGAGACTGGCTCACGAAGATGATGGTTCGGCCCTGCTCTTGGAACTCCCGGACCCGATCGAGACACTTGCGCTGGAACCGCTCATCACCAACGGCTAGGACTTCGTCGATCACCAAGATCTCTGGATCCACGTTGACCGCCACCGCGAACCCCAGCCGGATGTACATCCCTGACGAGTAGAACTTCACCTGAGTGTCGATGAACTCCTCGAGTTCACTGAAGGCCACGATGTCGTCGAACACCGCGTCGATTTCGGACTTCTTGAGCCCGAGCATCGCGCCATTCAAGTAGACGTTGTCACGACCGGAGAGTTCTGGTTCGAATCCGGCACCGAGCTCTAAGAGCGCAGCCAACTTTCCCCGCACCACCACTTGGCCGTGCGTTGGCTGCAAGACGCCACAGATGGTCTTGAGCAGGGTGGACTTCCCCGAGCCGTTGTGACCCAAGATGCCGAACGTCGACCCCTTGGGCACCGAGAAGGCGACGTCGCGCAGTGCCCAGACTTCGTGGAACTCAACCCGGCCAGGGTGGAGAATTCGCTCCTTCACCGAGCGGTGCTTCTCTTTGAAGAGCCGGAAGCGCTTGGTGACGCCTTGGACGTCGACGGCCAACTCGGTCATAGTTCCTCCGCGAAGTTGCCCTCAAGGCGACTGAAGACCCGAATGGCGATGCCGAGCAGGACGAATCCGCCGATGATCGAGAGGCCGAGGAGACCGTAGAACGATGTGAGGTGCCACGGCGGCAGGATCTGCTCGGGCACCTTGGTCTCGGTATTGGTGATGATGGGGCGGCCGTAGAGGGCCCGTTGAAAGGCGAGCACCACCGGAGTCATGGGGTTGGCGAGGTAGATCCAACTGAGCACCGCTGCCCCATGACCATGCACGTTGTGCCAGAAGGAGTAGACGATGGGCGTCAGCCAGAACCAGGCCTGGATGAAGATTTCGATCAGGTGCTGGGTGTCACGGAAGTAGACGTTCACCGCTGACAACAACACACCGAAGGCCACCGCGTAGAGCAGCACGGTGAAGAACGCCACCGGCACGAGGGGGAGGGCCACCCAGTCCGGACTGTGCCCGAGGACCACCATGAACAACGCCAAGACCACCCACTGGAGGAGCAGGTAGACCGACTGGCTGCCAACGGTGGCGATCGAGAGGATCTCCCTCGGGAACGACACCTTCTTCACGATGCCAGCACGAGCGACGATGACCGCGGTCGCCATCACGATGGAGTTGGCGAAGAAGGTCCACACGAGGAGGCCCGAGGCCAGATAGATGACGAAGTCGGGGATGCCGTTCTTGAGCAGGAGCCCGAAGACCACCCAGTAGATCGCCAAGGTGATGGCAGGGGCGACCATCGTCCACAAGATGCCGAGGATCGAGTTCTTGTACTTGACCTTGATCTCGGTGCGGATCAGGGAGGCTAGGAGCTCTCGGTTCTCTGAGAGGTCGAGCACTCGCCGTCGAAGCGTCACCCCTGAGGTGACCACCTTGACCTTGGGCGTCCCGCCTGCGGCCGAAGACGTCAGCCCAGCCGGGCCTTCGGCGTTGGTCACTCTGCCGTCTGGTTCGACGACCGCTCGATGACGTGGTCGATGAATCCGTACTCGAGCGCCTCACGCGCGGTGAACCACCGGTCGCGCTCGGAGTCGGCCTCAATCTTCTCGATCGGCTGGCCGGTGTGGAAGGCGATGCGCTCGGCTAAGCCCTTCTTGAGCTCAATGGTGTGGCGGAGGTGGATCGAGATGTCGGTGGCCTGGCCTTGGGCGCCACCCGATGGCTGGTGCATCAGGATTTGCGCATGCGGCAGGGCGGAACGCTTGCCCGTGGTGCCTGCACAGAGGAGGAACTGCCCCATCGATGCCGCCATACCCACCGCAATGGTGCGGATATCGCAGGAGACGAACTGCATGGTGTCGTAGATGGCGAGCCCATCGATGACGGAACCACCAGGTGAGTTGATGTAGAGCGAGATGTCCCTCGTTGGGTCTTCGGCCTCGAGGAGGAGGAGCTGCGCGCAGATGGCGTTGGCCGATGACTGGTCGACTTGGGTGCCGAGGAACACAATGCGCTCCTTCAAGAGGCGCTGGTTGAGATCAGCACCGGAATCTGCACCACTTGCTGCTGCGACGACGGAGGGAAGGACGAGTTCAGCCATTCCCCCACGCTACCGGTTCGCCACCCAATTGAGCGACACGCCGAATACAGGTGGTCGGTCGGCGTAAGGTGGCGGTGAGTTGCGCGGGCGTGGCGAAATCGGCAGACGCGCCAGGTTTAGGTCCTGGTCCTTTCGGGGGTGGAGGTTCAAGTCCTCTCGCCCGCACTCAGCGGTGCGACCACTCCCCCACGATTGCCGCGCACAGTGGCGTCGTGGTTGCAGAGGGCAGTTGCGCCAATGTCGTGAGACTCGCCGCACTGACGATCCCTACCGGAGCGGAAGGTGGGACAGATCCCGATCTCGCGTGGTCGAGTCGTCGTGGGATGGCGAAACTCCGCACCACCACGCGTCCATCAACGGCGAGACTGGCGAGCGGGAACGATTCCTGCGTGCTCGATCCGGCCAATGTGGCCGTGTAGCGGTGGGTCCCGGACGCCTCGAGCGTTCGCCCGTGCGCCACGATGACCGGCTTTCCTCGCCGCAGCAGGACGATCTCTGGTCGCATACGGCCATTACTCAACCCTTGGACCCCAACGAGGAATGGAACACCAGAGGGACGCTGACCCCAGAGCAGGACGGCGAACGCGTCCTTCGGCATCGCCACGAGCGAACCTCGAAACGCAACCGTTCCACCGATGCGACCCCGTTCAATGATGGTCCATCGAGTGCCCGTCCACTCCTCGAGCAGGCCGCAGGCGGCATCAGCCCAGAGGGCCCCGACGAGCGGTCCTGCCGGTGGGTGGGCGCCAACGGACATCTCTGGCTCGGGTCCGCCCACCATGGTGTGGTGGAGGCGATGGCGGAACTGCTCGAAGGCAACCGGCGAGCGCGTTCCTGCTTGGTAGCTCGCCACCACTTGTTGGTTGAGCACGCCGAGGCCAGCGTTGATCCACACCGATGCGCCGAGCACGAACACGCCACTGCCTGCGAGAACGGCGCGAAGAACGGTCGATGAGGTCTGGAGCATTCGATGCACCATCACGCCACCGAGTGCTCCGGCGGTGATCAGGAATGGCAGTGCGTCGCCCAAGTGACGATGGGCAATGCCCGGGTAGGTCAGCATGCCAACCATGCTCACCCCCGACGCCACCATCAGGACCGCTGCTCGGCTGCGGAACAATCCCCCAACCTGTCCTCCTCTGGGTCGTCGACTGAGAACGAGAACGCAGCCAATGGTGGCGAGCACGAACAAGAGCGGCATCGACGACGGAATCGAGGAGGAGGGATTGAGCCCCTCGAATGCCGCAGGGTTCAAAACGTGCACCGAAGCAGGGAAGTTGACGAAGGGAAAGAGCGTCGAGAGGTGGAGAGCAAAGGGTTGGAAGTACCAAAGAATCGTTGATGGCAGTGCCGCTAACTCGGTGAAGCTCGAGTGGTGCTGCACGAACGCCGTGTACGCCGGTGAGAGGCCATCGGTGGCCACGCCTTGACTGCGAACGGGCACTGAGAACGGGGTCCCAAACTTGGCTTCATTGACGAGAATCGAAAGGGCAACAATTCCCACAACCCAAATTCCTGTGACCGCACCGAGTCTCCTCCGATCGGCGCCATGCTCCGTGGGGGTAGACACGGGCAATAGCGACCGAGGCCACGACGTTGACGCGGAGCACCACAGCACGACCGAGAGGGCCCCAAGGAGTGCCAGTGAGCCGAGTCCAATGGCAGAGCGAGTCTCCACGGTGGCCGCGGTCGCGAGACCGCATCCGGTCACCTTCATCAGTGTCGGCGCCCGCAACACCGCGAGACCACACCTGAGGGTGACGAGCGCAAGAGCTGCCCCCCAGAGCTCAGTTTCGCTGTAGACGGAGGGATAACCACCGAGGTAGAGCGCAACAGAGCCTCCGCCGCAGAGGAGCGCCCAACCCGAGGGAACCATGGGGCGGCGAGGCCACGTCGCTCCCCCAGCGAGATCCCAGACGGCGCCAAACAGCGAGAGGCTCGCCACCATCAACACAACAAAGGCCAGCACCATGGAAACCTGCGTTGTTCTCCCAGCGAGGCTCGGCGCAACCGCCATGAGGGGCATTCGGAGAACCGCGAGAAATGGACCGAAGTACATCGACGTCCGCCCGTGCACCGTGAAGCTTTCGACCGAAAGCACGCTCTTGGGCATCGTGATGCGACCATGGAGGAACGAGTGCGCTTGGACGTCGTAGAAGTTGGAGGAGAACGTTCGAAGAAAGAGGTTTCCGCTCCACTGCGTCATGAGACCAACGAAGAGAGCGAGCGCGGGGAACACGCCGCAGGCTCCAGAAATCCAAAATCGATGGGGCTGACGCCGTGGTAGGTCCGCCACTTCAGCAAGCGCCGCAGCCAGAGCGGGGGCGGGTGGTGTGACCAGGTCGCCGAGCCGAGCCGACTCGTCAGATATTGAGGAGTCCACCTTGCCTCGGGCCATCCTTGATGGCAATCAGATTGGCGTTGACGTAACTGATGTTGTGTTCACGGTGCCAGTCGTTGGGGAAGAAGGTGATCAGGCGACTTGCTTGGAAGCGACAAGCAATCTGTGGCACGAAGTTGGCGTAGTTGCGGTCCGTGAAATACCAGAAGCTGTTCTCGTTGTAGAACGCCACATGGGTGGGGTCTTGGAATGCACCACGACCGTCCGTGCTGGGAGTCAAGGAGAGCAGGATGCCACCGTGCGCGAGCACCCGGTAGAGCTCGTTGAATAATGTCACCTTGTCGGGAATGTGCTCGAGGAAGTCACGAGCTCGAATGACGCCGACCGAGTTATCGGGCAGCGGGATGCCCTTCGTCACATCAGTCACGATGTCGACGCCTGGCCGCTCGTACTGATCCACACCGACGTACTGCGGGTGTTTGTTGTGCGCTGCGCCGAGATCGAGGGCGAACAGTCCCTCCCGCTTTGCCCACGCCAGCGCATTGCCTTCGACGTAGGAGTCATACAGGGCAACCGTGTCGGTTTGGATCGCCTGGTTGATCATTGGATCGGACTGGGTATTCCTCGAGTGGACCCGCTGGAGGTAGAGGCATTCATCGATGAGATGAAACGCTGTCTGCTGGAAAAGGCGACACATGAGATCTTGGTCATCAAGCACCGTTAGTTCGGGGTTGTAGCCACCAGCAGCATCGTAGGTTGCCTTGCGAAAAGCCCGAAGGTGATTGGGTGCGTACCAGATGTAGGAGACGTTCTGCGGATACGGCAGCATGGCGTCGCACTGCAGGTAGGTCACCCCATCGACGTCAACTTCGCGATACGTCCAACCGTGTGCTGCGTTGAACCGCACATCGTTGCGAGAACCATCCTCGTTGATCTGGGCGAACTGACTGAAGGCGAAACCAATCTCTGGATTGGCGTCGAATGCCTTCACCACCTCTTCGAGCGCACGTGTTGCCAAGAGGTCGTCGTGGTCGAGTTCCACCAAGATCTCGCCGCGAGTCTGATCGCAGGCATACCGCTTGGCGGCGCCCACGCCGTGGAGGTCGTGGTTCGTGAGGACACGTACTCGTTCGTCAGCAACTGGAGGACGCCAGAGGGCGCCTCCGTTGAGGACCACGACCCATTCCCAGTCAGTAAACGTCTGCGCCACGAGCGCATCGAAACACTCGTTGAGGTAGGTGGGCCGGTGAGTCGGCGTGAAGACCGAGACTCTTGGCATCAGCGGTTCCGCCTACTTCTTCGAAGCAGGGATCTTGATGTTCGAAGGGATCTTCGATGCAAAGGTTGGGTCGAGCTTGATCGCCGCCTTCAGGTAGGCGATGCCGCCACTGTGGTTGCCTGAGTCATAGGTGAGGATTCCAAGGTTGAAGAGCGTGTTCGCATCACCGGGCTTGATACTCAAGATCTCTTGGTAGTACTGCGCCGCGAGTGTTGGGTTCGATGGGGTGAGCGCAATGGCGAGGTTGAACATCGCCGCTGTGTACTTGGGCGCCAATTGAATCGCAGATTCGTAACTCGTGATGGCATTTTGGAGATCACCGTTGGCTTGGTGAATCGCACCAATGTCGAAGTTGGCCACGGCGGCGTACACCTCGAAGTCCTTGGGGCTCTCGCTGATGACCTGTTGGAATTGAGCGATTGCTCCAGCAGTGTCG
>CAIQEU010000081.1 GCA_903870905.1 uncultured Actinomycetes bacterium
ATCGGCCACGTCCGCATCGTGTACCTCGGTCCTGTTGCCCCGCACTGGGATATCCAGTCCGACTCGGGCGACCCAGCGATCATCGATGCGTTCCGTGACCGAGTGAACGCCCGGCTCGTGCTCCTGCCTCCGCACGACCCGCAGTTCCGACGCAACCGCGAGCGGGTCGTTCGCGACGCCGAGCGAGAGCACTTGGCGCTCGAGTGGGACCTCGGTTTCGACGAGGGCGACCAGGCCTAGGGGGCCGAGAGCTCCAAGCGTTCGAGCCACAGGCCAGGAGCGTCGAGTTCTGCTGGAGTCGGCAGCCCGTCGGTTCGACGGATGAGGTTGAGCAAGCCGTCCACGCCAGCGCGGTCTTCCACGCCTCGAACGAACTTCTGCCCACGGTCAATTTGCGCTGCGGATCGGTCGAGGCCGAAGAGCGCTGCTGCGCCCTCCCCGCCTTGTCCGTAGGTGGTGGCGGCTCGCCGATACGCCTCGAGAACTGTGGCGCCGCTCCCGAGGAGTCCCTCGAGTGCTGCGAGCGTGAAGCGTTCGACGACTGCCTCGATTGCGGTCACCAGTGCAGAGAGTTGACTGGCCACCCAGCGCTGCTTGGGCGTGGCGAGTGATTCGAGCATGTGCTCCGGATCGGCCAGCATTGCCGTCATATCGAAGGAGCCACCCTGGAGCTCGCTGAAGAGGTTGGTCAGCGCAACTCCGGCCTCTGTGCTCGCATCAGCGAACAAGCTATCGAGTCGTTCGGCAATGTGGGGGACGGCGAACAACTGCGCGGCGATGCGCTCACGCACGAGGGCACAGAGCCGAGCGGCATCGGCGTCGAGAGACCAATCGGCAGCGAAGGCGATCACGTTGGTCGGCACAATCGTGATCGCGTCGGTGGGCGTCGAGGGAAGGGCGAGGTGGTGGAGCCCGAGCGCCTCGCGAGCGAGGTGTCCAGCTGCAGATCCAGCCTGCATGCCGAGGAGAATCGGTCCGACTGCCGTCAGCATTTGATTGATGATGGCCTCCATCTCCACCGGCTGGTCATCGCCGGATGAAGGGAGGACCTGCGGTGGTCGTGCCGCCACCATTGCTTCGATGCGAGGCGTCCACGCTGAAAGGGTGGCTAAGGCGAACTCGCTTCGACTGAGTGCGACCAATCGATGCGATGCGCCAGCGAGGAGGCCATCGGTGACCGCGTCGACGCGCATGACGGCGACGTCGCAGAGTCCCTCCAAGGCAATGCGCTCAACGGGATCGACCGTCCCTTCGCTCACCCCAGCAGTTGCCACGTTCACCGCGAGGGCACGAGCGGACTCGCTCCACATCTGCGTGGGGTTCTGACTCCCGAGCATTCGGAAGAGATCTCCGAACATCCCAGGCAAAGCTGCGTCATCACTCGGTCCGGTCATGTCGCTCACCTTACGGTTTCTTCGTCAGCACCACGTTGGTCGTCAGCAGTGCCCCATGGCGAGCGAGGGTGAGGCACAACGTGCGGGCAGCGCCGGCGGCGTTCGCACACGAGTTGAGGTCGCTCGCATTGTGGACGGGCACCGTATTGCACGTGGTGATCACGTCGCCTTGGTGCAGCACAGCAGTTGCGGGAGAGTGGGGGAGCACTCCAATCACCATTGCGCCTTGATGATCGTGAGCGGTGGTCTGCAGCACCGCCTGGCCTTGGGCCGTCGTCGTGGCCCCCGCCGGAACCTCGACGCTCACGACGGTGACGTCGAGTTGGGCGACCACGGGCGCCGTGGTCGATGTGGTCGTCGACGTGGCGGCAACGGGGTGCAAGTTGAGCAGCATCAAGCCGGTGATGAGGAACGCCATCGCCGCAGCAGTGATGACTGCTCGTCGGGTTTGGTCAGCGGCGGTGAGTTGCGGGGCTCGATTCGGGGCGCGCAGATCGACGAAGCGACGAAACTCCGAAGGGTGGACCCACGTCCGCTCGTGGTTAGGCCCAGGGCCACCACGATGCTGTTCGTCGGCGTGTTCTCCTCCGAGCTCCATTGCTCCGTCGTCCTCCTCGGGGAGGTCGTCGTCGGGAAACCCATCGTTTGACAAGAGCACCAGCGTATTTCTTCAACCTGCCCACCGTCTTGTCGGGTGGCTTCGCCCTACGATGGGGCCGTGGCCCAAGAGTTGGCAATTGATCTCGGTACGACGCGGTGTCGAATGGCGAGCCGAGAGCATGGGCTCGTGGTCGACCAGCCAACGGTGGTCGCCATTGATGGCCGGACCCGAGCCGTCGTCGCCATTGGGACCAATGCGCAGCAGATGATTGGGTCAACCACCAAGCCAACGCGGGCTGCGGCACCAATCGTCGAGGGAGCCCTCGCCGACTACGACGTTGCGGTTCGGATGTTTCGGTACCTCTACCGTGTCGGCGGAGGAGGCCGATTTGGACGACCCAAGGTCATCTTGTCGGTTCCTGGGACGGCGACGGCGATTGAGCGTCGAGCGCTCGGAAAAGCTGCAGTTGAGGCGGGAGCGACGTCGGTTCGCCTCGTCACCCAGCCGCTCGCTGCCGCGCTGGAGTTAGAGCTCCCCCTCGATCAGCCCGTTGGGTCCATGGTGTGTGACTTCGGTGGCGGCAAGAGCGAGATGGCGGTATTGAGCCTCGGAGGAATCGTGGGGATACGAGGACTTCGGATCGGTGGACGCAACCTCGACGACGCCATTGCCGCACACATTCGCTCGATCTACGGCGTGGTCGTCCCACACCACCTCGTCAACGAGGTGAAAGAGCAGGTCGCATCGGCCACGGTGCCGACCACCGATCGCTCCTACGCCCTGCTCGGACGCTCCGCGGCAACGGGAGAGCCCGAGGAGGTCGTGCTCGGAACCGCCGAACTCCAAGCGTGCATCGACGAACTCATTCGGCAGATCACTGACGCGACGGTCCAGTGTTTGAGCGAAGCGCCGCCGGAGATGAGTCAGGACATCATCTTCCAGGGCATCCACCTCATTGGAGGTGGATCGCAACTCCGAGGGTTCCCCGAGCGCCTCTCACAATCCACTGATGTTCCCGTGCATGAGCACGATGATCCAGCATCGATTGTGGTGAGTGGACTGCTCCGGTGCTTCGCGTTGAAGGGCCGGATGGCAGAGATCTTGCAGAAGGTCTGACTCAGCGCCCGAGCAGTTCAACGGCTTGGCGGACCTGCCAATCGTGGTCAACCGCACATCGCTCAAGTGCTGCGTCGACTCGCGGACCACTGAAGCTGGACAGGGCGACCACGACGCGTCGGCGGATCTGGGGCCGATCCTCGAGGCGAGCCAAAATGGCATCGAGCCCACCAGGGTCGCCAATTGCGCCGAGCGCAGCCACGGCTGCTTCTCGACAGCGGGCATCGTCGTGGTTGGCGCTGACGTCGATGAGCGCAAGGACTGCTGCTCGGGCACGGTGCTCGCCGAGGAGCCAGCACACAGCATCCACCACCAATGGCTCCGGATCAGAGAGACGCTGCATCGCAGCGGTGATCAAGGTGGTCTTGGTGCCGCGGCCTCTGACGGTTGCCCCGAGCTCCATCGCCCTGCGTCGGACACTCGGGTCGTGGTCCTCCATTGCGACGCAGAGTTGGGCAACGGTGAGTGCCCCGCAGCGCTCGAGTGCGCCGAGGCCAGCGCTGCGGAGTTCGGCTTGCGGACTCGACAGCGCAGCTCGGGCGCGTTCGACATCACCGCTGAAGCCGGCGGCAATCACGGCTGCTCTGCTCCTAGGCTTGGCCCGCGTTGGCGTTGGCGTTGGCGGTGTCGATGGAGGAGGAGTCGTCGAGGTGCGAGGAGCCACGAGTTCCAGTATCGCCGCCGTTCGCCACCGAGCGCGCGCTGGGTTCATGGGCGCGCTGGTCGTCGCGTTGGTGCTCGGTGTCGCGACCATCGTGCTCGACACAACGGCTTCGTCGACCTACGCGATCACTCCGGGGCTCGTGCTCCGCGTCGACCCCCAACTTCGAGGGATTCGAATGCCCCCTCCTCTGCAGGACGGAGGAGTGGACATGGTCGACGTTCGTCTCGAGCAGCTCACGAACCTCGGCGCCCTCATCGAGCGTTGGTCTGGGTCCTCATCGCTCGTTTCGGCAGCCGATCTCGGCCTCACGGGCGGAGCGAATCTCGCCACCTACCAACGAGAAGATCGGCGACTCATGGAGCAGTCGGTGCAGATGGCCGTTCGTGCTGCTCGAGAGGAACTCCGTGTGCGTTTTCACCGCGACCTCGGCGGAGACGTCACGGTCGCACATGGCAACATCGGTGGGCCGTCAGCAGGATTGGCTCAAGGTCTGGCCATCGTCGACCGCGTGCTCGGTGGGTCGCTCAGTGGCGGAAGGATCATCGTCGCGAGCGGCACCCTCGCCGCGTCCGGGGCTGTGGGCCCGGTCGGAGGATTGAGCGCCAAGTTGGACGCGGTCGAGCGATCTCGGGCGACGATCTTCCTCGTGCCGACGTCGGAACTCGGGGCCGTGGTTGCCCAGAGGCCCCATGCCGTGACGGTCATTGGAGTCGCGACCCTCGACGGCGCCATCTCTGCCCTTGAGGCTCGGTGACCTCTCGTCCATCGCCGGTTTTTCCACCGTGCTGCTTCTAGGCTGTGGCCATGACTGACGAACGGGCAACGATTTCCTCCTCTCGCATCAGTGCGGCTGACGTCATCCGTCACTCGTTCGGCACGGTCAAGCGTGGCTTTGACCCGACGGAAGTCCGGTCCTTCTTGGAGCTTGTGGCCAGAGAACTGCAGGGCGTTGAGGGTCGGGAGCTGGACCTGCGCCGCCAGATTGCCGAGGCAGAACACCGCGCTGCACACCCCGTCCTCGACGAGTCAACCCTGCTCTCAGCGCTTGGCCAGTCCAGTGCACAGGTGCTGCGTGACGCCCACGAAGAGGCAGCGCGGATCACCGAACGCGCCGAGCAGCAAGCAGCTGCAGTGCTCCGGGCTGCTCAAGAGGCTGCCGCCGACGTGCAAGTGGCGGCGGAGACTCAGGTGGGCAATCGAATCGCCGAAGTCGAAATTCAAGCCACCACCCTTGAAACTGAGTCTCGTGAACAAGCAGCAGTGCTCCTCGAATCGGCTCGCACCGACGGAGAGACCCTGATCGCCCACGCCCGCGACCAAGGCAGGGCGATGGTGGAGCAAGCCCAAGAGGCTCGCCGGCGAGTGCTCGACGACATGGATCGTCGCCGTCGCCGCATGCACGTGCAAATTGAGCAACTCCGCGCCGCTCGAGATGAGCTGGCAGCCGCAATTCTCGGCGTGCGGACTGCGGTTGATCGCATCACCGATGAGTTGGCGCACTCTGATGAAGACGCTCGACTCGCTGCGATGGAAGTGTCGCGCCAGCAACCCACACTCGAGGGATTGAGCGAGGATGACGTTGCAGCGCTCGCAGGAGAGATCGACCCAGCCAGCCCGCTCGTCGACGAACTCTTCGCCAAGATTCGCGCCTCGGTGACCGAAGATGAGGAGACACGCTCGGTCGAGGAGCCGACCGATGCCGCAGATGCACCGGTCGAGGCCCTTCCCTCTGCGATCGCCCCCGAAGCTGCCGAGACGCAGGTGGATGAACCACCGACGATGGAGCAGCCCGCAGTCGGGGCAGTCCCAGAAGACGATGTGGCACTCGCAGCGTCAACCCAAGCGCTCACCCGTCGGGTCAAGCGTGCGCTCCAAGATGACCAGAACGCGATGCTCGAGCGCTTGCGCGTCGGCGGTCTCTCGGTTGCCGAGGTGATCGGTGACGATGGCGAGCAGCGCCAGCGATACCTCGATGCAGCGAGCGAGGTACTCCGCGGCGCTGCAGCAGCGGGTTCCCAGGTGACTGGTGCCAAGGGTCCCGTTGACTACGCCAGCGTGGATCGACTCGCGGCGCAGATGGCGAACACGGTGGTGACGTTGCTCCGCCGACGCCTTGGTGATGCCGAAGATGACTTGACCACAGAGCACATCGGAGCGGCATTTCGGGAGTGGCGCGGTGCGCGTATCGATGGCCTCGTGGGTGACGTTGCTCTCAGCGCTTTCGCCACTGGGCAGTACGCGGGAGCCACCTCGGCCACTGCAGTTCGCTGGACCCTCGGCGCCTCGTGCACAGAGTGCTCGAGTTGCGCAGCGAATGTTGCTGCTGGTGCGGTTCGCGCCGGGAGCGACTTCCCCTCCGGCCATCGGCACCCGCCAGTTCACGCCGGATGTCGCTGCTCCATTGTGCTGTCGTAGTTCTGAGGGCTGAATCGCCGTAGGCTCGAGACGTGACCGACACTTCAACCGCAGCGTCCCCGCCAGCCCGCACGCGCCTTGGAGGGCGGGGATGGCTCGTACTCGCCGCGGTGGCCGTCGTCATCGTGCTGGCGTCACTGAAGACGTTTGCATCGATCTGGACTGATCAGATGTGGTTCAGCGCGTCGGGAATTGGAGGCGTCTGGACTGAGCTCTTCAGAGTGAAGGTTGGCCTCATACTGATTTTCGGGGCGATCTTCTTCGTCCTCATGTTCTCAAGCCTGATGGTGTCTGATTCGGTCGGGCGCCGCTTGGAGACTCCGACGCCCGATGACGATTTCACGGAATTCGTCCAGAGCATCCAAGAGCGATTCCGCCATCGGGCAACGCAGATTTTTGCCGCAATCTCCCTCCTCTTCGCTGCTGTTGCCGGGGCGTCGACGATGGGCCAGTGGGCAACCTGGCTCGGGTACATCCACGGGGCTTCGGTCGGCACGGTCGACCCCGTCTTCCACCGTGACCTCTCGTACTACTTGTTCACCCTGCCCTTCTACGAGTTCGTCCTCAGCTGGTGGATCACGTCGCTCGTCGTGGTCACCCTCATCACCGTCTTGCACTACTACCTGAACGGTGGGATTCGCCCGCGCACCAGTGGTGGCTGGATTCAGCGCCCGGTCAAGGTGCACCTCTCCATCCTCCTCGCCCTGATCGCGCTGTCGAAGGCCGTTGGGTACTACCTCCAGCCAGGGACGTTGCTGTCGCATCAAACCGGGTACGTCGAGGGCATTGCCTACACCGATGCGCACGCCCGCATCCCCGCCATTCACCTGCTCTTCCTCGTGTCGCTGGCGGCAGCGGTCATCTTGCTCGTGAACATTCGTCGCAGGGGTTGGGTGCTCCCAGCAATCGCCGTGTCGATGTGGTTCGTCGTGGCCATCGTGATCGGTCTCATCTACCCAGCCATCCTCCAGGCAGTGCGCGTCACTCCCGATCAAGGAAAGGCAGAGGCTCCCTACATCGCTCGAAACCTCGACGCCACCCGAGCGGCCTATGGGCTGAACGGCATCAAGGTCCAGCAGATTGCAGGAACCGGAACGCCGTCATCGAAGGATGTGGCGACCTCGGCACAGTCGCTGGCCAACATCCGCCTGTGGGACCCGAGCGACAGCGTCAGCCTGCAGACCTTCCAGAACAACCAAGCACTGCGCAGCTTCTACCAATTCCAATCAATTGGGTTCGACCGCTACTTCGTGAAGAACAAGCTGACCCCCGTCGATATCGGTGCTCGAGAACTCTCGACGGATCTCGTCAACCAAACCTGGGTGAACGCCCATCTGCAGTACACCCACGGCTCAGGCGTCGTGGTCGCAGCCGCGAACCAAGTCACCCCTGATGGCTATCCCGTCTACGGCGTCTCCAACGTGCCGTCCACCTCCTTGCCGGGGTACCCGACCATTACCCAGCCCGGGATCTACTTCGGTGTTGGCCAATCGGGGTTCGTCGTGGCCAATACGAAGCAGCTCGAGCAGGACTACCCCTTGAGCAATGGCGCAAACGTCGAGAACCACTACGCCTCGTCCGGCGGTGTTCCCGTTGGCGGGTTGCTCAGCCGAGCAGCGTTCGCGATACGCCTCTGGGATGCGAACTTCCTCATCTCGGGCCAGATCACGTCGAAGTCTCGAGTTCTCTTCGTCCGCAATCCGGTGTCGATGGCGCAGAAGGCAGCGCCGTTCCTCACCATTGACTCCCAGCCCTACGCCGTCGCGGTCGATGGACACGTCGACTGGATGCTTGACGGCTACACCACGACGTCGACCTACCCGTACGCCCAAGATCCGGCCAAGGAGAACGTGCTCATTCCGTCAGGTTCGAACCTGCAGGGAGGGTTCAACTACGTGCGTGACTCAGTCAAGATCGTGGTGGATGCGTACTCGGGCAAGATGACCTTCTACGCCTGGGATCCATCTGATCCGCTGCTCAAGGTCTACGAGTCTGCCTTCCCGAAGATGTTCACCCCGGCTGCAGACATGCCGAGTGAGCTCTTGGCGCACGTTCGGTATCCCAATGACCTCTTCGCCCTGCAGGCAGCGATGTACGGCAAGTACCACATCACCTCGCCGTCGGGCTTCTACTCGGCGAGCGATGCGTGGAACCTCTCGCCAACCCCCGGGGTTGGCGCCTACTCCGCAGTGACCCAATCGAACTCCGTGGCGCTGTCTGGTCAGGCGGACCGCATGGCGCCGTTGTACCAAGTCGCAGCCCTGCCCTCACAGGCCACCCAGCGTTTCTTGGCTACTGAAGCCTTCGTGCCGTCCTCGCAGGGCGACCAGTCGCACAACCTCACGGCGCTGATGATGGTGGATTCTGATCCGGGGCCGAACTACGGCCAGATCTACAGCTACACCACGCCTCGGAACCAGAGCGTGCCTGGCCCTCAGCAAGCGTCCAACGCGATGTTGAGCTTCACGAAGGCGTCTGAGCAGCTATCCCTCCTCGACAAGGGTGGCTCGTCGGTGGTGCTCTCGAACCTGCTCATGGTCCCGGTTGGAAAGTCGGTCCTCTACGTTCGACCGGTCTACGTGACATCGTCGTCGAACAACATCCCGCTGTTGCGCGACATCTTGACGGACATGAACGGCAACATTGGTTTTGAGAGCACGCTGAGTGCTGCCGTCAGCGATGCCATTGGCTCCTCGGTCCCCATCAACACCGGTGGCGGTGGTTCTGGTGGTGGGTCGACCCATGCCACGGTGGCCTCGCTGTTGGCCCAAGCCAACGTTGCCTTCGCCCAGGCGCAAGCGGCACTTCGAGCGGGAAACCTCGCGGTCTACCAAGCCGATATGAATAAGGTCGGCGTACTCATCGGGCAGGCAGCTCGAGAAGCGACCGCAGCGAAGCGGTAGGGCTTCGCAACGCACCCAGGATTCCGTTCGTGATCGGGTCGCTCCTTGGTCGTGTACACTCAATGTTCCACCGCGGGGTGGAGCAGTCTGGTAGCTCGTCGGGCTCATAACCCGAAGGTCAGAGGTTCAAATCCTCTCCCCGCCACCACGCAAGAGGACCTCCCATCTGGGAGGTCCTCTTCTTCATTCGCTAGAGAATCGTGTCGGTATCCACCTCGGTTCCTCACTATCCTTTCGCCGTTAGCGGGAGAGGACGATTGCATGGACCTGGAATTGACGATGGATGTGGCGGCCACGGCCCCGCTCGAAGCCGTCGGTGCTGCGGTGCGTGGTTGTGCCATGGGCAACGGACTGTCCGCAGAACGCGCCACTCGCCTCCAGGTCGTCGTTGAGGAACTCTGCCGAGAGGCGAGGATCCGCGAGGAGGCCAACGGCGAGGATGCCGTGGTGGTGAAGGTCAGCTTCGACGGCTCCGTTGTCCGGGTCGACGTCATCGACCGACGACTCCCCATGTCACCCTTTGAGAATCGCCACCTGCCGTCGCGGATGCTCCTCGGCCTTGGATTCGTGGACCAACTGCACATCGCGTTCAACGGCGTCCAGGGGAACCATGCCAGCGCTGAGGTCTCCCTCGGCGCACACCGGGAGATCATCGGCGATGAAGTTCTCGGCCCCGACGCTCCCGACGCTTCAGATGACGAAGCTGCTCGGATCGATATCCGCAGCATTCGTCACGAGGACATCGTGGGGCTCATTCGCTGCATCTACCGGTGCTACGGCTACACCTACCTCGACCCTGCGATGTACGAAGCTCGCCACGTCCGTCGCCTGATCGACACCGGTCGGATGCACTCTGTGGTGGCGGTCGTTGACGGCGAGGTCGTGGGCCACTGTGCCCTCGTCTTCGAGCGCCCTGGCGACCGGGTGCCCGAGGCTGGTCGCATGATCGTCGATCCTCGGTATCGAGGACACCATCTCGCTGAACGGATGGCAGAATTCCGAAATGAGGTTGCCAAGCAGATTGGCTCGCCAGGCACCTACGCCAACTGCGTCACGAATCACGTGGGCTCACAGGTCACTGCGTTCCGACGCGGAGCGGTTGAGGTAGGGCTTCTGCTCGGCGAAGTGAACGACGGCGTCTCCATGACGGGACTGGCGATGACCACCAAAGGCCGCAAGAGCCTGCTGTCGCTCTACAACGTGACCGGTCCGGTCGGGCATCGAGCGGTCTCGATTCCCGAACACCACGGCGACGTCGTCCGAACCATCGTTGAACGCCTCGCCATCAGTCGTGAGATCTCGCACCACCCCCATCGTCCGACCGTTGCGATGAGCTCGTTCTCGTCCGCCGCATCAGCGGTGTCCAAGGTGGGCGAGATTCGCGTCGAGACCATTGGGGAGGACCTCATTGCTCGTCTCGTCGAGGACCTCGAGACCCAAGTGCTCGCAGGAGTGCTGCTCTCCATGGTGGATCTCCCCACGAGCGATCCAGCATGCGCATGGGCTGCTGCTGAGCTCGAGCGCTTGGCCTTCAGCTTCTCGGCGTACCTCCCCGAGTTCTCTCCTGATGGCGACGTGCTGCGCCTGCAGCGGTTCACCGATCTCTCCCTCGACGTAGAACACATCGCCTGTGGACGCGCCGAAGGTGAGGCGCTCCGGGACTTCATCGTTGAGGAGTGGCGTCGCGTCACCCGCAAGGCAGTCCTCATCAGCGAGTAGCACAGCCGTTGCGGCTTGCCAGCGCTGCAGTTCACGATGGCCGACCACTACGATACCGATATCGCCACGACGACACTGCACTCGTTCTCCGCTGCTCGTGAGCGCGTCATCATTGCAGCGATGGTGGTCTTCGGGCTCATCGTCCGCCTGCCTGGAATAGCGAACCACGGACTCTTCTACGACGACGCATGGCCAGCAATGGTGGCCCACGTGGGATGGCGCAGTGCCGTGGCCATGAGTCCCACCGATCCAGGCTTCGCCATAGTGGAGCGGGTGTGGCTCCACGTGACGCCGGCCGGTTCATGGGTGCGCTTCTTTTTGCCCCTCACCGCAGGAGTCTTTGCGATCTTCGTCGCGTGGTGGCTTGGGCGCACCTATGGATTCGGCCCGAGGGCTCGAATCGGGCTCGTGGCGCTCATCGCGATGAGCCCCGAGGCGATCGAATGCTCCGTCCGCTTGAAGGAGTACTCGACGGACCTCGTCCTCGCCATGGTCATCCTGATCCTCGTCGAGCGTGTTCGACGCTTCGAGCGTCCAGGTGAAACGGCCCTCCTCGCAGCTGCCGGCAGTGCATCGTGTCTGGTGTCGCTCCTCCTCGCACCGATCGTGCTCGGTGGCTGGACGGCCCTCCTCGTCCGCTCCCGAGGCTCGAGTAGTCGCACGCGACCTCTGGCGGCCGGAGCGCTCGTTACCTCTTTCATCCTCCTCGCTGAAGGGTGGTGGTCGCTGCGCCACACGCCGACCGGCTTGAGCCAGCAGTGGGTGAGCGGCAAGCACCTCGTTGACCTCGTGCACCATGCCAATTGGGCACCCTCGACGATCCTCCTCGTCATTGGAGGCACCGTGCATGGCTTCTTCGGTCTGCCCATGCCGGCCCCACATCCATTCCCCACGGTTCTCGCAGCGGGGTCGATGCGCTGGATCGCGGTTGAAGCACTCGTTGCCCTGATCGTGGTGGGGTGGTGCTCCACTCCTGCGTTGAGGGAACTTCGTGGTCGTGAGGGAGCACCGGAGCTCATCGCACCCTTGGCCGGAATCCTCACCACGGCGGCAGCCTGTTGCTGCGGATTCATTCCGCTGGGGACTGGTCGAACGGAGCTAGTCCTGCTCCCAGGCATCGGCCTCCTCCTCGTCCATGGCCTTCGGCGACTGCGAGTGGCCGCACGGATGGCGGACCGCACGGCAGCGATCTGCGCGATCTGAGCGGTGCTCGTCTTCGCGAGCGCGGCGTGGGTGCACCGCGCGTGGTACCCGGCACAAGATGTCCGTGCCGTGATCACCAGTCTGCATCTCCACGGCGATCGAGCGGTGGCGGTCGCCGTTGCTCGCGCCAATACCTTCACCTACGTTGACGAGGGGATTGGCCCGTCAGTGATCCACGTGTCCAACCATGATCCGAGAGGGGCGCGTCAAGGTGTCTGGGTTGATCTCACGGGGCCGAGAACGCTGAGCGAGCACCTCGCGACCAAAACTGGCGTGGTCTCGCCGCCGCTAACAAGCCTGCCAGCGTCAGTCACGACGCTTTGGGTCATCGGTACTACCACCGAGGTGGCGTCGCCGTCGGACTACCACTGTGCACCTGGTGCCTGCACCGTTGCCCTCTCCAGTCCGCTGAACGAAGCCGTTCTTCTTGCGGGGTGGAAACCCACCGGGCAGATCCGGACTGCTCCGGGGGTCTACGCCATGGCGTACGGGCGACGAAGTCCTGCACGAGGAGTGCCGAAGGAGTAGGGTTCGCTTGGCGGCATGGGGGGGACTCATCGCCGGTGAGGGGGGATCATGTTCCGACGACGTCTGGCTCTGCCTGCGGTTGCACTCGCGGCAACCTTGCTCACGACCGTGCCTGCGATCACGTCGACGGCATCGGCGACCAGTCAGGTGATGCCGTCGCCATCGGTGGCGATGTGCGACGCCTTG